>CAZPHN010000065.1:0-1547 GCA_964586765.1 uncultured Bacteroides sp. | reverse complement strand
ATATGCACCTTTCTCCGGCTTACGGTATGACTGTAAACGAGATAGAAGCCGATGGCCTCAGTGTCTCGTGGCGTGTGCCGTTACCTCTTGAAGATAACACTGCAAAGGGCACGGTAAAGGCTATGAGCGTAGCTATGGCCGGTTTTGCTGATGCCTTTGCGGCATTGCAGCCGGATATAATCGTTATATTAGGGGATCGTTACGAGATGCTTGCCGCCGCTTCGGCTGCTGCTATTTTCGGCATTCCCGTTGCTCATTTTCATGGTGGTGAAATTACGGAAGGTGCATACGATGATGCGATTCGTCATGCCATTACCAAACTTGCTACTTATCATTTCACGGCTACAGAAGAATATCGCCGACGTGTAATACAGATGGGAGAGGAGCCTGATAGGGTATTTAATGTCGGCGCTCTTGGTGTTGACAATATCCTTCATGAGGATTTCATGACACTACCGGAGATTAATCGTAGTATTGAACAAATCACTGACGGCGTTATTCCTGAATTTAAGGAGGGTTTTCTATTGGTAACCTTTCACCCTGTCACACGTCAGCCGGAGGATGCGGCGACGCAAACAGAAGCTTTGCTTGATGCTTTAGACAAGCTTGACGAAAAGCAGATAATATTCACAATGCCAAACTCCGACACGGGTGGTAAAATTGTGGGTGAATTGATTTGCAAATGGGTATCCCAAAATAGAGATCGCGCCATCTGCGTTGCCTCTCTTGGTCGCAAACGATATTATTCCGCTCTTAAATATTGTGGAGCAGTGGTTGGAAACTCATCGAGCGGATTAATTGAAGCTCCCTCTTTTGGCGTTCCCACCGTCAATATAGGTGACCGCCAGAAGGGACGCGCACAAGGAAATACGGTAATAAACTGTGATGTTTTCGTACAAGCAATAACCGATGCTTTGGAAAAGGCATTGTCAACCAATTTTTCCTCTTATTGCCGAAACGAGGGTGAGAATCCTTATGCCGGTAAAGATACACTTACGAGGGTCGTTGATCTCTTGCTGACCGTTCCGACATCTCGTCATATCCCGAAACATTTCTATAAATTTCCTTATTAGGATACTGAATAGTCTTTGCGGACGCTATGTATCGCGTCCCTACTGAAAACTGATATCAGAAAACTGAAAACCAATATCTGAAAACACGTGATTGAGCAATTTGAGGGGATTTGGTGTTTTATATATAAGGGATAATTTGTAATTTTACATTCGGATTTGAGAGGAGGATAAGTAGAAATTTATAAGCCTGAAATGATGGACAATTATATGCTCAAAGTCAAGGATCTGCACGCTCGCGTAAACGGCAAGGAGATTCTGAAAGGTATCAATCTTGAAGTAAAGCCCGGAGAGGTGCACGCTATAATGGGACCAAACGGTTCCGGTAAATCAACGCTTTCAATGGTGTTGGCCGGAAGTCCGGCATACGAAGTTACAGAAGGTTCAGCTGAGTTTTTCGGCAAAGATCTTCTGGCTATGCCACCGGAAGAGCGCAGCCATGAGGGTCTTTTCCTCGGATTCCAATATCCGGTGGAG
>CAZPHN010000064.1:0-1684 GCA_964586765.1 uncultured Bacteroides sp. | reverse complement strand
TCGCCCAAGAGCTACGGCTACCGTCCCTTCTACGTAGGCTCGCCCGCCGACCGCGAAATGGCAATGCACAACGGTCCCGCCCGTCCGTGGCTCATCAGCTTCTACGCCGACGCATATATCAAAGTATTCGGACTTAGCGGCGTAAGCTATATCGACCGAATGCTGATTGGCTTCGAGGATGAAATGAGTCAGGGCTGCATCGGCTCCCTCAGTCAGATGTATGACGGCAACCCGCCCTTCAGCGGTCGCGGCACCATCAGCCATGCCACCAACATTGCCGGAGTGCTCCGCACCCTGCGCATGCTCAAGAAACTTAATCCGTTCTAAAATATAATATCGATTCGCAAAAAATGAAAGCATTAATGTTCGGGTGGGAGTTTCCCCCTCACATTTTAGGCGGATTAGGAACCGCCAGCTATGGTCTCACAAAGGGAATGTGGGAATGCGGCGATATGGATATCACGTTTGTCATTCCGAAGCCGTTCGGCGATGAGGACAAACACTTTGCCCATATCATCGGAGCCTCACAGGTCCCCGTGGCATGGCGCGATGTCTCGCGCGACTACGTCGAGCAGCGCATCGGCAAACTGATGGATCCTGACCTATATTTCCGTCTCCGCGACCATATCTACGCCGACTTCAACTATATGCGCACCAATGACCTTGGTTGCATCGAGTTTTCAGGCAAGTACCCTGACAATCTTCTCGAGGAAATCAATAATTACAGCATCATGGCGGGAGTTGTGGCGCGCACGATTGACTGCGACGTAATCCACTCCCACGACTGGCTCACCTACCCTGCCGGCATCCACGCCAAGCAGGTTACCGGCAAGCCCCTCGTTATCCATGTCCATGCCACTGACTTTGACCGTTCGCGCGGCAATGTCAACCCGACGGTGTTCAATATCGAGCTTGACGGTATGCACCATGCCGACCATATCATTACGGTTTCGGACCTCACGCGCCGCACTGTAATTGAAAAATATGGCATTGACCCAGCCAAGGTTACTACAGTCCACAATGCCGTAACCCCGCTCTCGAAAGAGTTGCTCGACATAAAGGTTGAACGCCCCAAGGACAAGGTGGTTACCTTCCTCGGACGTATCACGATGCAAAAAGGTCCGGAATATTTTGTCGAGGCAGCCGCACGCGTCCTCAAACTCGACAAGAACGTCCGTTTCGTCATGGCAGGTTCAGGCGATATGATGAACAAAATGATTGACCTTGTTGCCGAGCGCGGAATAGCAGACCGATTCCACTTCCCCGGATTCCAGAAAGGACGTCAGGTTTACGAGACTTTCGCGGCATCTGACGTTTACATCATGCCCTCGGTTTCCGAACCCTTCGGCATTTCGCCCCTCGAGGCTATGCAGATGGGCGTACCCTCCATTATCTCCAAGCAGAGCGGATGTGCCGAAATCCTTACCAACGTAATCAAGACCGATTACTGGGACATTGACGCGATGGCAGACGCTATCTACTCCATCATCACCTATCCCGCCATGCACGACCAGCTGAAAGAGGCCGGTCTTAAGGAGGTAAATCAGATAACATGGCAGAAAGCCGGACAGAAAGTAATCGACATTTATAATAAGGTACTCCACCGATAATCGTTTTTTCAAGATATGAAAGCCATTAATTTCATTTTCAATATCCATCAGCCGTTTCGCCTGAAAAGATACCG
>CAZPHN010000063.1:0-2240 GCA_964586765.1 uncultured Bacteroides sp. | reverse complement strand
GAGTGAACGTGAAGCTGACCTTCTGCGCCAACTTTGACGTTTCTCTTTTTTGCTGCGACTGCTTTCTTTGCCATAGTCTAAACTTTACTTATTTGGTTGCTTTTTTCTTGTTTGCAACGGTCTTTTTGCGACCCTTGCGTGTGCGGGCATTGTTTTTGGTGCTCTGACCGCGAACGGGCAGACCGTTACGGTGGCGGATACCGCGATAGCAACCAATGTCCATCAGTCGCTTGATGTTGAGCTGAATTTCAGAGCGAAGATCGCCTTCCACTTTGTGGTCGGCTTGGATGACTTCACGAACTTTGGCTGCCTGTTCGTCAGTCCAATCTTTTACTTTCACGTCCATATCCACGCCTGCTTTATTGAGGATGGATGCGGCGGCGCTACGGCCGATGCCGTAGATGTAGGTCAAGGCAATTGCGCCTCTTTTGTTTTGGGGGAGGTCAACTCCCACGATTCTTACTGCCATATTTTGTTTTAGTGGTTCAAAAAATTTCGGTGCAAAGGTACGAAAAATTTTTTAAGTACGCTAATTTGCTGAATGTTTTATCCCTGACGGAGCTTGTATTTGGGATTTTTCTTGTTGATTACGTAGAGACGGCCCTTACGACGAACGATTTTGCTGTCGGCGGTGCGCTTCTTGACAGATGCTTTAACTTTCATTGCTGATAGGTTTTATTGGTTTGGGTTGATTTGTTTCAAAAGTCAGGACCGGACGGGTCTGTTATTTATAGCGGAATGCTATACGACCTTTTGTGAGGTCATATGGGCTCATTTCGACTCTCACTTTATCGCCGGGAAGGATTTTGATGTAGTGCATACGCATTTTTCCGGAGATATGGGCTATGATTTCGTGTCCGCTTTCAAGTTCGACACGGAACATTGCGTTTGAGAGAGCTTCGACGATGGTGCCGTCCAGTTCGATTGCTGATTGTTTTGCCATTTGTTATCTCTGATTGGGGTTAGATAAATCTGTCGCCTAATGCTTCCTGAATGTAGTCGAAGGTGGTCAGTATGCGGGTTTCGCCGGGAAGGATGGCAAGGGTATGCTCGTAATGGGCAGAGGGCTTGCGGTCCTTGGTGCGGGTAGTCCAGCCGTCGGCGGCGACAACTACGTTTTTGCTGCCGAGGTTAATCATCGGTTCGATGCAGATACACATTCCGGGTTTGAGGATGGGTCCGATGCCCCGGCGACCATAGTTAGCCACTTCGGGACTTTCGTGCATGTCACGTCCGATTCCGTGACCGGTAAATTCGCGGACCACTCCATAGCCGCGACGCTCGCAGAAGGTCTGGATTGCGTTGCTTATGTTTCCGATACGGGCACCTTCGCGAGCCTCGGCAATGCCTTTATAGAGGGCTTCCTTGGTGTCGCGCAGGAGCTGGAGGGTCTTGGGGTCGACATCGCCCACGGCGAAGGTATAGGCTGAGTCGCCGTTGTAGCCGTTAAGCTCGGCAACGGTATCGATTCCTATTATGTCGCCATCGCGCAGGACGTAGTCGCTCGGAAATCCATGGACTACTATTTCGTTGACTTCACAGCAGAGGGTGCCGGGGAAGCCATGGTAGCCGAGACAAGCGGGACGACCGCCGTTGTCGAGCATGAATTCGCGGGCAACGGAGTCGAGCTTGCGCGTAGTCACACCGGGAGCCACCCACTTGGCAACTTCGCCAAGTGTGCGGCTCACCAGAGTGGCTGCCTCCTGCATCAGGAGAATTTCTTCAGGAGTCTTCAGATATATCATTTAGGTCAATAATCAATAAGCCGAGCCGGTGGTACGGCCTTTGATTTTACCTTCCTTCATCAGACCGTCATAGTGGTGGGTCATCAGATGGGATTCAATCTGGGTAAGGGTGTCGAGAACCACACCCACGAGAATCAGCAGCGAGGTGCCGCCGAAGAACTGGGCGAAGTTCTGGCTTACGCCGAACACACGGGCGAATGCGGGCAGGATAGCCACGATGCCGAGGAAGATAGAACCGGGCAGGGTTATGCGCGACATGATGCTGTCGAGATAATCGGCGGTTTTCTTGCCGGGCTTAACGCCGGGAATGAATCCGTTGTTGTGCTTCATCTGTTCTGCCATCTGGGTGGGACGCACGGTGATGGCGGTATAGAAGTAGGTGAAGGCAACGATGAGGATGAAGTATACGAAGTTATACCAGAAACCGTTGACATTGCTGAAGGTTGCGAAGAAGCCATGTCCGGAGGTGCTGAAACCGGCGAGGGTCAGCGGGAT
>CAZPHN010000062.1:0-3241 GCA_964586765.1 uncultured Bacteroides sp. | reverse complement strand
TTGAGGGCCTTTTCGATGTTTTCGCCTTCTTTTACTTGTACAATAATCATCTGTTATTTAGTTATTTAATTAGTTGTTTGGGGATTAATTTCCTATTTTTAGCGTGGCAAAATTACGAAAAATCCTCTAATCTGCAAAATTTTTTAACTTTTTTCCTATCATTGTACAGTCAATTACATAAATTCGCCCTCCCTCCGCAGGTCGTTATGTTTTAAAACATGTGGGGGAAAGGTGACGAAGTGGATTATTTTGCGTAACTTAGTCGGCAAATTTTTACCTCTAATACCTAAATCACAATGAAAGTATATCAGACCCCTGAGATTAAAAACATAGCCCTTCTTGGTAGTAAGGGCTCGGGTAAGACCACACTCGCTGAGTCGCTGCTCTACGAGTGTGGAGTGATAAAACGTCGTGGCTCTGTCGACGCAAAAAATACCGTCAGCGACTATTTCCCCGTTGAAAAAGAATACGGATACAGTGTATTCTCCACCATATTTTATGCCGAATATAATGGCAAGAAGCTGAATTTTATTGACTGCCCGGGTGCTGATGACTTTGTCGGCTCTGCGATTACGGCTTTGAATGTAACGGATACCGGCGTCATTGTGATTGATGCGCAATATGGTGTCGAAGTTGGTACTCAGAATATTTTCCGCACCACTGCCGCTCTGAAGAAGCCGGTTATCTTCGCCATGAACCAGCTTGACGGCGAAAAGGCTGATTATGACAACGTAATTGAGCAGATGCGCGAGATTTTCGGACCTAAAGTCGTTCAGATTCAATATCCCCTGCAGTGTGGTCCCGGTTTCAACGCTATGATTGACGTCCTGCTTATGAAGAAATATGAGTGGGGTCCTGAGGGCGGTGTGCCTACCATTTCGGAAATTCCCGCTGAAGAGATGGAGCGTGCCAAGGAACTCAATCAGGCTCTCGTTGAGGCAGCTGCCGAGAATGATGAAGGTCTTATGGAGAAATTCTTCGATCAGGGACACCTGACCGAAGATGAGATGCGTGAAGGTATCCGCAAGGGACTTGTTGACCGCTCAATCTTCCCCGTGTTCTGCGTTTCCGCCCTTAAGGATATGGGTGTGCGCCGCATGATGGAATTCCTTGGCAACGTGGTGCCCTTTGTTGATGATATGCCCGCACCGGTCAATACCGAGGGCGAGGAAGTGAAGCCTGATAGCAACGGACCGTTGAGCCTTTATGTATTCAAGACCTCCGTTGAACCGCATATCGGAGAAGTCAGCTACTTTAAGGTAATGAGCGGTACGCTCAATGCCGGTGCCGACCTTAATAACATGAGTCGCGGTTCCAAGGAGCGCATAGCTCAGATTTATTGCGTTTGCGGTCAGATTCGCACTCAGGTTGACAAACTTTGTGCCGGCGATATTGGTGCAACCGTAAAACTCAAGGATGTACGTACCGGAAATACCCTCGATGAGAAGGGTTGCGAATGGCAGTATGACTTTATCCGCTATCCGGAACCGAAATATACACGCGCGGTGCGCCCCGTTACCGAAAGTGATTCTGAGAAGCTGATGGAAATCCTTACCCGCATGCACGAGGAGGACCCCACATGGGTTGTCGAGCAGAGCAAGGAGCTTAAGCAGACCATACTTGGCGGTCAGGGCGAATTCCACCTCCGTACCCTCAAGTGGCGTGTTGAAAACAATGACAAACTCCCCATTGTTTTTGAAGAACCGAAAATTCCTTACCGTGAAACCATCACCAAGGCTGCACGCGCAGACTATCGCCATAAGAAGCAGAGCGGAGGTGCCGGTCAGTTTGGTGAAGTGCATCTGATTGTAGAGCCTTATACCGATGGAATGCCTGTTCCGGAAACTTATAAGTTCGGTTCGCAGGAGTTCAAGATGAACGTTCGCGATACTCAGGAGATTCCTTTGGCTTGGGGCGGTAAACTTGTTGTTTGCAACAGTATTGTGGGTGGCGCAATCGATGCCCGCTTCATTCCCGCCATTGTAAAGGGTCTGATGGACCGCATGGAGCAGGGTCCGATTACCGGTTCCTATGCCCGCGACGTACGCGTAATTATCTACGACGGCAAGATGCACCCTGTTGACTCAAACGAAATATCCTTCCGTCTGGCAGGTCGTAATGCATTCTCCGAGGCGTTCCGCAATGCTAATCCCAAGGTTCTTGAACCGGTTTACGACGTCGACGTGATGGTTCCCGCCGACGCTATGGGTGACGTTATGAGTGATCTTCAGGGTCGCCGCGCAATCATCATGGGCATGACCTCTGAAAACGGGTTTGAAAAGATTTCAGCCCGAGTGCCTCTTAAGGAAATGTCGAGCTATTCTACCGCTTTAAGCTCAATTACCGGCGGACGCTCCTCATTTACCATGCGTTTCAACGGCTATGAACTTGTTCCTGCCGACGTTCAGGAGAAACTCCTCAAGGCTTATGCCGAAACCCAGTCTGAAGACTAAATTCCTCTCATAGTTTTCGGAGCTGTCTAACAATTAGACAGCTCTTTTTTTTGTCCTCGTTGCTTGGGGGCGGCATGCGTCCTCGCATGCCGGAAATATCACCTTGAGGCACCTGTTACTCAAATGGTTACAGGCACGCGAGGACGCGTGCCTCTCCCATGCAAAAAGCATCCTCTAAACTTGTTAGACAGTCCCGGATTTTTGTTGCAAAAAAACAAATCAGCCGGGCTCCGAGTGAAGCTCCGGCTGATTGTTAGTGTCGGGGGGATGTTATGCTTTGCCGTTAGAGCCGAGCACGTTGACGATTTTGTGCTTGTAAAGTTTTTCCATTTCGTCGCGAGCCGGTCCGAGATACTTGCGGGGGTCGAATTCACCGGGCTTTTCGTTGAAAATCTTACGAACGGCAGCGGTCATTGCCAGACGGCTGTCAGAGTCGATGTTGATTTTGCAAACCGCGCTCTTGGCAGCCTTGCGGAGTTCTTCTTCGGGAATACCGATAGCATCGGGAAGTTTGCCACCGTTTGCGTTGATGATGTCAACATATTCCTGAGGAACTGAGCTTGAACCGTGGAGCACGATGGGGAAACCGGGGAGTTTTTCCATAACGGCGTCAAGCACGTTGAATGCCAACGGCGGGGGAACGAGTTTGCCTTCAGCGTTGCGGGTGCACTGTTCGGGAGTGAACTTGTATGCGCCGTGGCTGGTACCGATTGAAATGGCGAGAGAGTCGCAACCGGTGCGGGTAGCGAAGTCGATAACCTCTTCGGGGTCGGTGTAGGTGTGGTGGT
>CAZPHN010000061.1:0-5303 GCA_964586765.1 uncultured Bacteroides sp. | reverse complement strand
GACCCCGAGATTACAAATCACGTGCTCTGGCCAACTGAGCTAAAGGGGCGGCTTTGCGGTTGCCGTATCGTTGACTCCTCAACGCCTTAGCGAGTGCAAAGGTACGTCAACTTTTTGGATTGTGCAAATAATTTGACCGCAAAATTTTTCAAAAAACTTCACTCTTTCTTTCAAAACACTATATTTCAACATATTACAGCAAAAATATTTTTTATTAAATTTTTCTCCCTGTTAAAATACGGTGACACCTTATATATTATATAGGATTTTTTCGTAACTTTGGAGACAATCTTTTTATACATCAATTTCTTTCATTCATGATTTTTTTATCTAAACGACTCCATTTGATCGGTGCCGCAATCTGCATCGGTCTGTCGGCGATTGCCGCCAACCAAGTAGAGCGTGTCATCTCTCTCCAGACGGGCACCCTCGATTCTTCTTCCGGATTCGCCCAGAACTGGCACGGCACGGAAACAAACCCTATGATATCCATGTCAGCCTCACGCAGGGATATGCAACCCGCTGCCGACGGCATCAACCTTGACATGCGCGAGGGCACAAGCGGTACCTCAACCTATACCATCATACCTGAATCAGGTTGGAAAGTTACCGAAATCACTCTCAGCTTCCGCGGAAATAACTCGTCAAAACCCGTAACCGTCACCGCCATGGGACAGAAGCTCGTATCTTCAAACGAGGTTCAGACCCTCACCGTCCGTCCCGGCAAGTTTGACCTTCCCGGCGTAACGCTCTCCGGCGCGAACGCAGGAATTACGACTACGGATTTCCGTGTAACCCTTACCGAAGTTGAGCCCGAGCCTTACACCGAACAGGAAATCAGCATGACTTCCGGCGAACTCTCAGGCAGAATGGGCTCATGGCACAGCATCTGGTCCGGTAATAATGTTTACCTGACAGCCACCAACTCAAACAATCAGGCTGTAGCCAACATGAACCCCGCTACCGACGGCGTTTCGCTCGACCTTCGCGAAGGAACCGCCGGAGAGTCCAACTATTATCTTGTTGCTACCGGCTCGAAGCGCATCAGCGGCTTCGACCTCACCTTTGTCGGCAATGACGCTTCAAAGCCTGTAACCGTAACCTGCGGCTCGCAGTCACTCACCTCGACAACCGAGCCCCAGACCCTCACGGTCAACAACATCACCTACGGTCAGCTCGCCATGTTTACTCTCAAGGGTGGTAACGCAGGCATCACCGCGACCTCATTTAAGGCACATATCGAAGACACAACCCCTACCGGCTATGGTGTCAGCCTGTTCAACTACACCGGCATCGCGCCCTTCGCAACCGTTTACCGTATTCCCGTAGTGGCTTACATCCCCGCCGGCCCGAAGGCAGGACGCCTGATTGCCGTCAACGACTTCCGTCCCTGCGGTTCCGACATTGGCTACGGCGAGGTTGACCTTCAGCTCTCTTATAGCGATGACGGAGGTCTTACATGGACCGACCCCATTGACCCCGTTGACGACAAGGGCGCACACGTTGCCGACGGCGACGGTCAGGGCACTCCCGCAACGAGCAACGAAAACCGCGACTGCGGCTTCGGCGACGCATCGCTTGTGGCAGACTGCGAAAGCGGCGACCTCCTCATGATGGGCGTATGCGGTCGAGTTTCCATCGGTCAGGCAACCCGTGCTATCCCTCAGGGCGTAGCCATCTGGCACAGCCGCGACGGAGGCGAGACATGGACCCAGTGGAAAGACATCACCGAAGATATCCTCACCCAGCTTGACAACAACTGCGAATACGGTGCAGTCGACGGTCTGTTCTTCACCGCCGGTCGTATGGTCCAGAGTAAATACGTAAAGGTAGGCTCGCATTATCGCGTCTACGTAGTAGCCGGCGGCGCATCGCGTAAGCGCAACGACACCCAGTGCTGGGTATTCTACACCGACGACTTCGGCGACACATGGCACATTCTCGGCGACCCGATGAAACCCGCCCTTACCACCGGCGGCTCAGAGCCCAAGTGTGAAGAACTGCCCGACGGCTCTATTCTTTACAGCGGTCGCTCCGGCGGCGGTGTCCGTACATGGAACATCTTCTCCTATACCAATATTGAAACAGCCGAAGGCTACTGGGACAATGCAACCTCCGGCGGCATGATTACCGGCGGAGCGTCATGCAATGGCGACGCCCTGATTGTACCGGTCAAGGAAGTTGCAACCGGAAACGGAGCATACCTCCTTATGCAGTCCACCCCCTGCCATCCCTCAAGCCGCGTAGACGTCGGCGTCAACTATAAGGTCCTCGAGCAGGGTTATGACGACTTCGGCTCCGCCAAGAATATCGCTGCAGGCTGGGACGGCTCCATCAAGGTGACCTATCTTCCCTCGGCATACTCCTCACTGACCGCCATGTCAGACGGAACCATCGGCTTTATCTATGAAGAAGCCACCTATGGTCGCGATTACTGCGAAATTTATCGCAATCTGACCATCGAGGATATTACCGGCGGCAAATACACCTTCGCTACCGATGAAAACCACGCGACAGCCCTCGCCCTGACACGCCAGATGGTAGAAGGTCGCCTCGCTCAGGCACAGAAATCGTACGCTAAGCGCACCGAACTGCTCGAAACCCTTTCCGCAGCAGCCGATGCCTTCCTCGCCGCTCCATCCCCCGAAACTTACTGCTACTTCAATGCTGCCTACAACGCCGTCAAGACCAACACTCCCCTGCCCGACAGCGCAATCAGCGAACTTACTAATCCCGAAGCTACCCACAACTACGTCGACCTCATGGGCCGCAAGGTGACCTCACCACGCCCCGGCTCTCTCCTTATCGACACCACCTCCCGCAAGGCGGTAGTCCGCTAATCCCCCCGACCCCCGCAAACAGCAAAGCTGCCTGTGTCCCCATCGCGACACAGGCAGCTTTTTATATATGATTCTACCGTTTTTAGTGTAAGCTAATATTCGATACGATAGCCCAGTCATTACCACTACTTACACTACTGTCCTTAGTATATGTAATTTGAAATGTGGTTTCTCCGCTGTAATCAAAAGTCCTACTGAACAAGCTATAATAGTCTCCGGAATACTTTTGTGATGTTGTCACACCGTCACTAATGGTCGCCACATCACAACTACTCTCGGAACTAACAGCGATATTAAACTGAAGTGTTTGTCCTGCTTTATGATTCACACGGATGTAAAGAACTGATTGCGAATTATCTATTCCGCGGTTACCTGATGTCCAAACATTATTTGCATTGCTAGTCCATGGATATTGTCCATCAGACCAAACAATAAAGCCTTCTTCACCGGGTTTAGGTTCTTCTCCCTCCGGGATAGCTTCCGTCTGGAAATATTGCATTGAACCGTAGACATATAATTCCTGATATCCGTCTTTTTCTTCATACTCACCCAAGCAGACATAGCCACATACATAATAAGTGGTTTCTGCGCTGAGACCTTCAATTACCATATCGAAATCTTTTGACGATATCCCCTTTTCGATATAATAAACATTTGCATCTGCAAACTCATTTCTATATTCCCATGGATACGCTTCATCCATATTGAATTCTGAAGCATTCGAATAAACCTTTGAAATTAAGAAACCGCCAGCAATCTCCTCAAGACCAATTGCAGAGAACGGCACAGAAGCATGCAACATAGCAGAATTATGGGTTATCTCAGTTGCCTTGTTCGTTCCGACGGTAATCTCATCCAAGCCCTTGGTTGTCAACGCTTTTACAGTCGGGCTGTAGAAATACTTGTTATTCCATTTGAAATACGTCCGATAGTAATACGAAGTTCCGGGCTTCAAATGTGACATATCGCAACTTACTCTGCCATTTAGGTTAGTTGATGTCTTCTCCTCCCGAGGTGCGGGAATCTCATCTTCTGTTTCAAAGTGGTTCTTGGTCCATTCGTTGTAAAATTCATGAGTAAGCTTTTCAGGATCGTTAAGCTGCGCAGCTGTGGAATATATAAATCCATATTCCTGATCCTCATTGACATCCTGAAGCTTTCCGACGTTGATAACGCCATTCATCGTTCCGGCAACAGCATAGATTCCGCTCGGTTCGCTGGTAGCCATCGTAATTTCCGGAGTCGGGTCTTGAGTGGTGAATGTTTCAACCTTTGAATAGTTCACGTTCTTACCTATGCTGACATATGCACGATAGTAATACTGTGTTGCCGGCTTCAAACCTACAATTTGTTTCTCAAACTTGCCATCTGCTGCCGAGTTGGTAATAGATACACTGATGCAGTCATAGTCCTCCTTGTCAGTTTTTCCACTATGCCCCCCATACTGTAATTTGCCATCATAGTCAAATTCAGGATTTTTGAGGGCTTCCATGTAAACTACGCCATAGGAATGGTCACTTGTGATTTTGGGGAAATCAACCGTTCCCAGCAGAACGCAACTGGTGTAAGTAACGTCGCGAGTCGACCCGATTGTAATCAAATTACTTCCAAGGGTGCCATACGAGCCGTTGTCACCATTGTTACCGTTGTTGTTGCCGTTGCCTTGATTGCTACTATTGTTAACGTTTTCTTTGCCTGTCTCTGGCTCATCATCAGAACATCCGATGAAGCCAAATGAACAGCCAATGACAAGAGCAACCATTAAGTGATGAATTAATCGCATTTTTTGTAATTTTAGTTATAGAATATTGATAATAAAGCGCAAAATTACAAAAAAATTAACATTTTACCCCCCCCCGATGTTAAAATATGTTAATACAATTAAACTACGTCCATTATAATGAAAAAAAGAGGCTATTTGACCGTAAATTAGTCAAATAGCCTCTCGTAGATTCTATGGGGGGATTATCAGTTGATGATGTCGAAACCGGTGTACTTGCGGAGCACTTCGGGAACTACGATGCCTTCGGGGGTCTGATTGTTCTCGAGAAGGGCTGCCATGATGCGCGGCAGGGCGAGTGCCGAGCCATTCAGGGTGTGGCAAAGCGCGGTTTTCTTATCATCTGTGCGATAGCGACACTTCAGGCGGTTTGCCTGATAGGTCTCGAAGTTGCTGACCGATGATACCTCAAGCCAACGCTCCTGCGCGCCGCTCCATACTTCGAAATCAAACGTAATTGCCGAAGTGAAGCTCATATCGCCGCCGCAAAGACGCAAAATATGCCACGGCAAACCGAGTTTTTCAAGCAGTGACTGCACGTGGTCCTTCATTTCCTCAAGAGCCGCATATGAATTCTCCGGCTTTTCAATGCGGACAATCTCTACCTTATCAAACTGGTGGAGACGGTTCAGTCCGCGCACATCCTTGCCATAGCTGCCGGCCTCGCGACGGAAACAAGCTGA
>CAZPHN010000060.1:0-6007 GCA_964586765.1 uncultured Bacteroides sp. | reverse complement strand
AAGGAGAATATGTTTTTCTTCAGAGGGATTGCCAGATAAGAATACATAAACACTCTGCCGGAGAAATTCCTTATAGCGCGATGAGCATAAGGTTCAAGCGTCCGGCTCTTCGCAATTATTTCCGTCAGATCAACAGCGACACTCTCCCAAAAGATATAGCACGTTTTGACTTGGCGGCAATAAAGATTACTCCCAATCTCTATCTTGACAGTCTTTTTTCTTCCCTTCGTCCATTTCTTGACAGCGGAACAGACCCATCGCAGGAATTCTTAGATATGAAGTGTGTGGAGGCTTTGGGATGCCTGTTGAAGATTGACGACTCATTTTACCCTACGCTATTTGATTTCAATGAGGAATGGAAGATAGATTTACTCAAATTCATGGAGGATCACTTCTCGGAGGAAATGAGTATGGAAGAATTTGCCACTTACACCGGGCGTTCTTTGGCTACCTTCAAGCGTGATTTTGCTAAAGTATCACCACTCTCTCCACAAAAATGGCTCATTGAACACCGCTTGGAGAAAGCGGCGGAACTACTTGCCAAGGGCATGAGCGTAATCGACACCTACATCCGGGTAGGATTCCGCAACCGCTCACATTTCACAAAACTGTTCACCGCCAAGTATAATTGCCCGCCCTCTCTTTGGGGGCGGGCAAATAATTAGCACACCTCTAAATCAGTTGGCGCGGGCGAAGGTCTGGCGATTTTTGCCGACCTTGGCGGTCATAATAACATCCGACGGGAAGTGAATGTCATCAAATTCGCGTGTCTTGGAGACCACATCATCCATACCGCGGCGAACCTGCTCGCGGAATGCCTTCATGACCGGAGCCGAAACCGTAGCCACGGAATCAGTATCAAAGTCAGTGTAGACATCGGCAATGGCAAACTGCACGTCGGGGTCCATAGTGATGGTAAGGGTCGATGTATCGAACGCTATTTTGATTTCATCATCATCGTCGGCAGTCCAATAGCCCGAAACGGTAGCAAGGGCGGCAGCAGTCGCGCTGACCGGCGCGGTGCCCTCGGCGTTAACCTGAGAGTTGATGGGCATGGTGACAGATACCTGTGCGGAAAGGGTCACATTACCCGCAGGACGTTTGTCCGTGCGCGAAAACTCATAAACGGGCGTATATGTGCCGTCACCTACCACCTGTTTATTAAATCTTACGGAGGTGCCGCTCCATGTGCCTTCAACTTTTGATGCAAGACGCGAAGGACTGTCACAAGCGGTTGTAAACAGGAGTGTGCCGGCAAGTGCCAACGAAGTCATGATGACGGAGGTCTTTAATTTCATAATTTTAGCTGTAACGGATGTATTTATATCTTTTCTTACACTAAAACAACCCGTCAGAGTTAAAAGTTCATGACTTATTTGGGGATACTTTCAAATGCGCGAACCAGATGGGGATATTGCGACGCAAGATTGACAGTTTCACCGGGATCGGCAATCAAATCATAGAGTTGAGCCTCGAGGCGATCGCCTGTATCAATCTCGGTGCCTTCATGACCGGTGGCAGGCCATCCAAGCGGACCCTTATGGGTTGATGCAGGGATGTATTTCCATCTATCGGTGCGCACGGCAATAGTGTTACGCTGTCCGAGTTCCTGAAGCCAAGGACGGCTCTCAAAGCTTTCACCGAGAATCTGCGGAAGCATCGCGCGGCTGTCAGGAGCAGCTCCGGCGGGCAATTCGCTTCCGGTCAGCTGAGCCATAGAGGCAAAGAGGTCAACGAGGCTGATAAGCGTCGGGAGTTCCTTCTCGTTAGGCTTAACGCGGTTAGGCCAGCGCACAATCATAGGTACAGAGGTTCCGCCCTCAAAGTTTGAATACTTGTCACCGCGTCTGCCGCCGGTAGGCTCGTGACCATTAAGGAGTTCAAACGCCTTGTCATCATAGCCATCATCCAGTACCGGACCATTGTCAGAGGTAAGGATAATCAGAGTATTGTCGGCAACGCCAGCCTCATCGAGAGCGTCAAGCACCTGACCTACGGTCCAGTCAAACGAAGATATTGCGTCGCCACGCAGACCCATAGGGGTTGAGCCACGGAAACGTTCATGCGGCCAGCGGGGCACATGGACATCGTTGGTACACAGATACATGAAGAACGGTTCATCCTTATGTTCCATAATAAAACGGCGGGAATGTGCTGCGATAGAGTCGGCAATATTCTCATCTTTCCAAAGAGCCTTGCCGCCGCCCTTCATGTAACCGATACGACTTATGCCGTTGACAATGCTATGGTTATGTCCATGACTCCAGTCAAGAACGAGTGAATCACGCGCCGTCACACCTGTAGGCTCACCGGGGAAGTTAGACTTGTAACTTACGTAGATGGGAGCCGTTGGGTCATAGTTAGCCACGGTATCCTGCTCCAGATAAACGCAGGGCACGCGGTCAGCCGTAGCAGCCTGTATATAATGATAGTCAAAGCCTATGTTAGCCGGGGTAAGATCCAACTTACCGTTCCAGTTCTGCTGACCCGCCTTACGACCGAGTCCGAGATGCCACTTGCCGATAGCTGCGGTAGCATATCCGGCGTCATGAAAGAGGTCAGCAACCGTATACTGGTCATCATCGATAATCATGCCGGCATTACCCTGAAGGACACCCGTGCCCGGTTTGCGCCATGCATATTCGCCGGTAAGGAGTGAATATCGGCTGGGCGTAGAAGTCGCCGCCACAGCGTGACACTGGGTAAACTTCAGACCCTCGGCGGCAAGACGGTCTGCATTCGGAGTCTCGACATTTTTCGCCCCGTAACACTTGAGGTCGCCATAACCGAGGTCATCCGCCACGAGAAAAATCACATTAGGCCGCTCCTGTGCCATTGCAGCACCGGCAGCCATTGCAGCAAAGATAAATGCAAATTTTTTCATACTATAAATTGACGTAATAAATTGATTTTCTGAAAAACAAATGAAACAAATACCGCTAAAAGCGTTGAAACCACAGCTCCGCAAACAATGCGGACCACCGGCGACAGACCGGCAATATCAAACCAGTCAAACGCCATATAGACAAACACAAAGTGGCAAAGATATACGCCGAAACTTAGCGACGCGAGGCGCGCCATAAGCGGCGAAGGCGCAGGATTCCACTTTTGAACCAAAACGAAGACCGGGAAGGTCATCATCAGTACATTTATGCCGCAAAAGAGCCAAATAATTTCTAAATAGGCATAATTTCCGGGATAAAGTTCCTGAAACCAGACATATCCGCCGGATGTTATGGCATATCCGACAAGGAACATAGGCAGACAGATTGCCCAAGTCTTGCTCCATGACCATGGGAGCTGCCATCGGCTCAGA
The DNA here is from genome assembly GCA_964586765.1 of uncultured Bacteroides sp. Classification (GTDB taxonomy): domain Bacteria; phylum Bacteroidota; class Bacteroidia; order Bacteroidales; family Muribaculaceae; genus UBA3263. The sequence goes on along the minus strand of CAZPHN010000060.1, from coordinate 2,691 downwards.
TAATAGGCAAGCAACAGGTAGCCAACAAAACCGCTGACATAATAGAATGTGCCGTAAACATTCCAGTCACATACACCAAACAGTCCCATATTGCCGTAATTGCCCTGATAACCCAACAGCGGAGCTATCATATTAAGGTATGGCAGACAGAGCGTTGCCACCCATATTTTCAATACCAATTCAATATCTTTTTTCTCGGCGCGGTCAAGCCACGCAGACATCATCGGCATCACAAGATAAAGCCCCGCAAGCATATAGAGATACCACAGGGGGGTGGTGTCGAAATTAAAGTTGAAAATCCACGTATATAACTTGTTAAGCAAGCCAGCAGAATTAAACGCCGATGCATCTATGCTAGGATTACCCGTAGCTACCCCAACCGTCGAGAAATATGCCCAGAATGCCAACGGCAGAGCGAGCGACCAAAATACCAAAGGCTTTACTAATCTTCCGATGCGTTTCCTATAAAATGCACTCAATCCTGTTCCAGACTTTACGGGCAGCAGCAAAACTCCCGTCATCATAACAAATAGAGGCACACACGGGCGCGTAAGCGAACCGGCAAAGACGCCGGTCAGGAAAGTCGAGTAATCTTTATCAAATGAAGCGATAAATGAGTCACAATTATGCGAAAAAACGACAAGAAACGCGGCAAAGACCCTCAAAAAGTCAATCCAGCCAATCGTTTCGCGCCTTCTCAGCGGCAACTCAGTTACATTCTTCTCTTTCGCCATGTGTATTATATATAAGGTTTTAATCTATTAAGTTTCTCACAAACAGAATCAACATGATCCAATCCATATAATAATGAATTGCTGTCAATACCCATCCAAGAAAACAATTTTTTTATCTTACAATAAATACTCCTAACATATGTCATATCTATGACATCACAATGTGGCGCAAAACAAATAGCTTCATGATGGGCAATACGGTTGCGTAAAGAATTAACCTTATCCAACTCATTAAAAATATAGGTATGATTATATTGTATCTGCCTTGTTGAACGCGGCTTATCCGGAAATATATCTAATAAATCCCGACCTGAAACTCTATATTGAATAGGAGAAAACATATATTTCCATATCCCAAACTCCATCTCTGCCAATAATTTCGAATGGGTATAGGTGCATGAATGCTGCAATCTGCGGTTTGCATTGGAAATAATATCAAACGTTTTCTTCAATATCGGTTGATTAAATATTCCATTAGGCATAACAGAATCCCTTAGCCAGTTATCACCAAGTGTCCTTGTAAGTTTTCTATCAATCGCATTTCGCAGTGCAACCTCAAAGCAACATACAATAGTAAACATCTCTTGAGAAATTTGAAGGTTATATCGATAAAGCGTCATCGCTTTACCGGTATCACCGCCACATGCCACTACATAACGCCTCATACGTTCTTGTGACATAATATTCTCAAATTCAATATATTTCATCCTAAGATGCTAAACTTTTTTGTATTTATTCTTGTTTTTTACAGAAAAACATACTATCTTTGCAATGTTGAATCCCGGTAGCCCCTGTATATCAAGCTATCGGGTCTTGTTTTTTTCCTTCCCGGGTGTAGGTTTTGCAGAGGTCGGTCAGGGGGCAGTTGAGACAGTCTGGTTTACGCGCCTTGCAGACATAGCGACCGTGGAGAATCAGCCAGTGGTGAGCCTTGGGGATAATTTCAGGAGGAATATGCGCCACAAGCTCGCGCTCAGTCTGAAGCGGCGACTTGCTCCCGGAGGTCAGTCCAAGCCGCTCGCTCACACGGAACACATGAGTATCAACCGCCATCGCCGCCTTGCCCCATACAACGGAGAGCATCACATTTGCCGTCTTGCGTCCCACTCCGGGCAGCGACAGCAGCGAGTCCATATCTGAAGGAACCTCTCCGCCAAACTCATCGACGAGGCGACGCGCCATTCCTATCAGTGACTTTGTCTTATTATTAGGGTAAGAAACCGAGCGGATTAGCTCAAACACCTGCTCCTCAGTAGCGGCGGCAAGAGCCTGCGGTGTAGGAAACGCCTCGAACAGCGCGGGAGTAATCATATTCACGCGCTTGTCCGTACACTGGGCGGAGAGTATTACCGCACAAAGCAACTGAAACGGATTTCTATAATGCAGTTCGGTTTCAGCAACCGGCATGGTCTGCTGAAACCGAGCAATAATTGCGTCGTAACGCTGTTGAAGTGTCATTTTTATAAGTCTTATTGGGCGGCTGAAGTAAACTCTCGGAGGAAACGCACGTCATTTTCAGAGAACATACGCAGGTCCTTTACGCGATACTTAAGATTGGTAATTCGCTCAATACCCATACCGAGAGCATAACCGCTATAAACCTTTGAGTCGATGCCACAAGCGTCGAGGACATTGGGGTCAACCATTCCGCAGCCAAGGATTTCAACCCAGCCGGTGTGCTTACAGAAAGCACAACCTTTGCCGCCACAGATGTTACATGAAATATCCATTTCCGCGCTGGGCTCGGTGAAGGGGAAATAACTGGGGCGCAGGCGAATCTGAGTCTCCGGACCGAACATCTCGCGGGCGAAGAAAAGCAATGCCTGCTTGAGGTCGGCAAAACTTACGTTGCGGTCCACGTAGAGAGCCTCGACCTGATGGAAGAAGCAGTGGGCGCGAGCCGAAATAGCCTCATTGCGGTAAACGCGTCCGGGACAGATAATGCGGATAGGGGGCT
>CAZPHN010000059.1:0-7445 GCA_964586765.1 uncultured Bacteroides sp. | reverse complement strand
CACCAATAGTCTGATAGTCACCGTCATTTATATAAGTAAAGGTGAAATCCGGTTTTAGATATACCGGCACATCGCTTTTGAACAAGCCCGCGAACGGCTCTTGCAGTCCGCCGTATTGGGCCACGGGGCCTACCCTTTTAAGACCAGTCCCCTTGTCGAAAAGCTCTTGTTCCCAATTCCGGGTCATTCCCTTAAATCCGGAAAGGTTAATGGCCATCCTGCCCCTTCTTTGAGAATTGATTAATGTCTCAAACTGAGCGACGTTTTTGTTGAGGTTCTGAATGAACAGGAACACTTTCTGCAACTGCTGTGGAGTGAGGTATCGCGTAGGATCCTCAAATTTACCATTCCTGTACCAGTTAATGTCCGAGGCCGTTTCACCAAGGCCGGAATAGTTTACACCCGTAAATACTCCCGTCAATGGAGAAGTGCCGCCTACGAGTTGATTTCGATAATAAATCAGATGTATAAATGGCTGGGCATCGGGATTCTTAGCCAAATCCAACTGGTTCGACCATACATCCCGGTCATCGAACAACATCCTGCCAAATGCGGGCGCAATGTCATAGTCTCCGCCTCTAACATCCATCTGAACAGGTGAAGAAAAACGGATACGGTCCGGATACAGGGCTATGGTTGCCAACAATCCTCGCCACTCGCCATGAAGAATCTCATAGAAATTAAGTAAGCCTCCGTTGTCGATGTTTGGGTTGGGATTGTTAAGGGTGTCAAGTGCATACTTGAAAAGCTTGGCACGCGCCCACGGAGAGGGAACCCCCGAAATTAGAGCGTTAAGTGTCCCGGCATTGACCGTGCCAAGTATGTCGCCTGTCTGTATGCCCTGAATATAGGAATTCGCCATGTTAAGCTCATTCCATTCACCCTGTGTTCCGGTGGTTAGAGTTGTGTAACTCTGGATTAGAAGTGCTTTTGACATTTCCTATATCAATTAAATTTATACAGTTTTGTCAGAGTGTCATAAACCAATTTGTACATTTGTTCGCCACGGTTGGTAATGCCATTATTACTCCCTCCATGCAACTCCTGCAAGAATTGTTTCTTGAAACTGTCGAATTTGCTGCCAAAGAGTCCGGTCGAATACTTATTGTCTTTGCCTATGCCTTCACTTCGGTATAGATTCTTGTTCCAGTCCAGTCTCATCAACTCTTTCATGGTCTGTGGGGCAAAGAGTTTGGGATTAAGAAGGAACTTGTCACCATCCCCGGCAGAACGATGGAGCTGACGCAGCCATCCTTCCTCCAGTGTGCCTCCTTCTTGCGCTCGGGCAAAGAAATGGCGAAAGTATTCTTTGAGGTATTTCACCTGAGAGGGATCTATCTCTTCGAAGCCTATCACTTCCTTATCCTCACCGGAGCGTGCCTTCTCTACGAAGTCATCCACCCCGTTGTTAAAGAGTGAGAAAGCCACGAGGCAACCAAGTTTCTTGGCAAATTCAATCTGCCTGTCTTTGCCTACGAAGTCTTGAAAATCCAATTTATCGTTGTCTTCGACGGAACGATAAAGATATTCGGTCTTATAGTTGTCTTTGTCCTCTTGAAGAATTTCCTCACTGCAGTTGAAGAAATCCAGTGCGGCACTTGCAGCAAGCAATTCGATATAGTGTGAATCATTCTTCTGAGCTGCTCCACCTGTGAGAGTCTTGTTTCCGGAAGATTGTTCACGTTGCATGGGATTCCAATTCAATCCATTGGTGCCCATCATATAGAAACGCTGATAGATGCTCCTTACAGTTGCATCATCATCATAAAACATCATTGCCACTTGCGAGTTGAGCGCAAACTTGTCACTTGTGGCTATCACCTTCTGCCGGCTCATTTCTCCGGCAGTGGGAAGAGTGAAATTGAAGTAGGCGGTCAGCAATGTTGATCCGAAATAGGCGTTCTTCAGAATGTCAGCACTCCCGTTGCTGATTATTTGCGCCGCGCGAGACAGGGCCTGGGGTATGATAGGAATTGATGACGCACCGGTACCACCGAATACAGAGCCGAGAATGAATACTTTCGCCTTACCTGAGGTGGTTTCTGTAATCAGAGCGCTGATGAAGTCTTTCAAACCGGAGGGCATTTTAGATTTTGAGGCCTCTACTATTGACTGATACATCATCATCGAACCCAAATGTGTCTGCGCACGATAACCGTGCTGAAGATTAAACTCCTCTACATTCCTATCTAAAACCAGATCAGCCAAGTCGGTTTCCTCTCTGTGATTGTACTGAGTGTCACCGTAGTTGAACACGTCTTTGAACGTGCTTTTGGTTTCATAATTTGGTGAAAACTCGTAATATTTTATGTTGGCAGAGAAGAAAGTGTCCTTGTGTGCGACGCGATTAGCAGCGTTAAGGCCTTTAGCGTTCACATAGGCCTCCTTCAATTCTTTCAAGCGTCCAAAGTTGCCATTATTCTTGTCAGTATCAAGTGCGAGCAGGTGTATGTCCGTATCATCAAACATACCCATAGCACAGAGATGGATGAGACTTTCGATACATCTCATCCCTGTACCGCCAATACCGAGAACGAAAAACTGTTTTGCCATGACTTAGTTCTTTTTCTTGCCCAAGATTGATCCGACCTTTGTGTTGCGGAAACCCAGCATAATAAGGATACCTGCCACAAAATATATACCGATTGAGGCAAGGAGTACATAAAGATTGGTACTCTCGAACATGCTTTTGAATCCGGGGTTCTGTATTTTGGGCACGATAGCCAGCATATTGTAGAGCCAGTAGCCGGCCGGAACTGCAAGCCCGATTACAATAAACCATATTCGACGGGTGATAAAGTCACGTCTGTCGCTTCTCCAATTGACGATAAAGGCTATTGCAATTGCCAGGGCGAGTGCGATGCAGCAGACGATAAGACCATACACCCAGGCATCTGCCTGTGCCTGTTGGAGTTGTATCGGGGTCCTGATGATGGTATTCATTGTATTTTAATATTTATTCGATTTCACATAGATAGTATAGAGGGTCTTGCCCTTCAGTTGGTTCAATAGATCCGGGTCAAAAACGCAGTTCTTCAGACTTTCGGATATTGATTCGTTAGTTGCCCCGTCTTGAACTATTGAGTCGAAATCAAACATGTCAATACTGTTGCCAAGAATATTTTCAAGATCCTTGACTTTGATTTCTATCTTGAAGTAGTTAAATGGCTTGCCGTCCAAATCTCCATCTGGGGCAAAATTGTTAATGTCGAAATAGAGGTTAACATTACCATGCTGCTTAAACTCATTGTCATCTGCTATAATGAGATTGGGTATTTCTGCAGGATTGATTTCAGTAAAACCTACCTTTTCTCCACCCTCTATACGGTTGTATATATCAAAGTAATCGTTATTGATATTGTAAACTTTGACATCAATATCCTTAATGCGATAACACCCGAAAGCATTCTTGTTAATTTTGAGACCGCAGATTAACTTCTCTCCATTCGGTAGGGGATTCCCTTGATTATCTACGCCATTCATTATGAAATTCAAGATATTTTTCCAGTCAACTTGCCAGTCCTGAATCTCCATAGGACCATGTCCTTCCACAACGGCAGCAAGCACTTGGTTTGGAATGGATGTATCACCATTCTGTGTTACTTCCCATGAGTAATTTCCGCTAAGATGAAACTCATCAATTTGAGGGAAATTTTCCAGATTGACCACTTTGCTAATTCGGCTGTAAATATTGCCTTTAAGTCGGTCATCGGTAAAGATGATGTAAAACCGTTTTTTGTTAAATGTCTGCCCCTTATACACTTCTTGATATGGTTCTGCGATGATATGTATATCATGACCCTTAAGCAACCATTTCTTAAAGGCAGCGTGCATATATGGATTATTGGGATTGTTTTTTGTCGCCGTTTGAGTGAACAGTTCTCCATCTGTAAGCATCACGGACTCACCATCGCGTTCAGCCATTTCATTAATAGCTTCATCAAGGGTAGCGTAATTCACCTCCACAACATTATTAAGTAATTCATATACTTTCCCTTCCTCTTTCTTTATTTCACTCCCCTTGATTGACCAATATTCCTTAGTGGCGGCTGTAAGTGGAGAAACCATGCTTTGATAAAATGGAGATTGCATCCCATTAGAGATACAGTTAGAATAGTCCACATACAGAGCCATATTATCAGATTTTATGGACAAGATGTCTTCTAATGTGGTCTTTTGGTGAAATTCGTTTAAGTGTTTAACATCGCATGGAACATTGTCAGATTTGCATGATATGAGGCAGACATTGGCAATTGAGACTTCAATTACTGTTACTATCAGCAGGGATATTTTGATGTTAGATGTCATTCTGTGTTTAATAATTTGTCATTTGGGGCAAGTAACTCTTGTGAAGAGATTAGGATAAAGTATATATACAATATGATAATTAATGCTTTAAATATGCTTAAATAAAGAAATTGCAAAACAAAAATATTTCATTCATAAACTTTTTTCGTAATTTTTTGTTTAAAACTGTTTGTAATTGAATTATTTTTTATACATTTGTCCTCGATTAAGCAACTCTTCACAAGAGAATATTTTACAGAAATGTAAAAAGCGGGTCTAAAAGTTTTTTATTCAACTTTTAGACCCGTTTTAATTTTTGATAACATTGTGATGATTGGCTCAGTAGAATAGTTTATCCTCAATATTTTTCTATTGGGTTGTGATGATATTGCAAAGGAAATTATGAAATCTGTCGTTCCTATTTAATCGACTTTAAGATCAAAGAATTAGCTTTGTCGACGAGGGAAGTGTCCAATGAAGCCAAATAAATTCGGGTGGTTGTCTCGCTGTCATGCCCCATCCCTTCGCTGATGATACTGATGGGGATGCCTTTGGTGTGGGCGGCCGATGCCCAGCTGTGGCGGGCTACATACAACGTCAGAGGAGCGGTAATACCAACCATTTCTGCTATTTTTTTGAGATTCCTGTTGATGTTATAATTGACATTGCGGTAGGTACTTCGTTTGTTAGCGTCCGCGGATTTAATGATAGGAAGAAAATATTCGCTTGTGGTTTCTGGATATTTGTCGAGAACCTCTTGCATCTCTTTTGTCCACTCGATAATAAGTTGTTGGCCAGTCTTTCGACGGCGATAGATGATATAGCCGTTCACAAAATCGGTTTTCTTCAAGAATGCCATGTCAATGAAACTCATTCCCCGCAGCATAAAGCTGAGGATGAAGATATCGCGGGCGAAGTCGAGCGTGGGCGACAAGGAAAGGTCAAGATTTTTGATTTTTCTAATGACCGGAAGCGGAAGGGCGCGCTTAACCGTCTTGTCGACTCCGGTGTAGACATGACGGAACGGACAACGGTTTTCAATGATTTCATTTTCGACGGCACGGTTGTAAACGGCCCGAAGGATGCGGGTATAGAAAGAGATGGTGTTGGCGGTATTTCCCCGGCTTTTGTGCCATGCCTCATAGGCTTCCATGAGATCCGAATCAATGGCATCCAACATGATATCTTCGTTTTTCCGAAACTTCCTGAAGCTATTGAGTGCTGAAGTGTATGTTTCAGAGGTCCGAATTTTGCCATTGCATTTCATCTTGAAGATAAGGGCCTTCATGAAATTAAAGAGCGAGTATTCACGGGTGTAGTGATTGAATTTTTCGATTATGACTTCTACATCATAGGGGAGTCCTTTGCTGTCGAGGTTTCTGACAATTTTAGCGAGTCGCTCCATATCCCGATCTATCCGCTCTCGCAGGGAGAGAAGAAAAGGCTGTCGAGAAGAAGTGGTCGCGGTCCTGATCTTTTCCCGCTTTTCATTCCATTCGGAGGAGAAAAGATGATAGTCCGTAACAATGTAACGTGCTTTACGATCATGAATGACTTGGTAATAAATAGTACCCTCTTTGGCTTCAACAGAGGAAGTACGAAATTTGATTTTGATGGATGCCATAAATTATAAAGTTAATGGAATAGAATGCGACAAAGGGAACAAAAAAGACAGCGTGATTCCGATGTGTATATGAAGATCGGTTTCCGTAACTTCCGCAGAAACCGGCAAGATGAATATAAGGCAAAGGAGGAATAAGAAAAGAATGTTCCCTGTGGAGATAATGAAAGTTCGTTGGCAATTTCATAGCGGACAATCAAAAAAAGCAGGGCAGGGTCATACCGTATACAATGCAAATATAATCGAAATATTCTGCAAGTTCCAAGACCACTATATATATTTATTCTCGAGCGGTAGACTTTAACAACGGGATAAGACATGGCGACATAATGACAGGCGCGGCCATTATGTGGAAAACGAAAAGAGGGCGATATGGGGAAGCCGGCAAATTGTAGCGCGTTAAGAAGGTGTACTATTCCACGGTCTGAATCTGTGCTTCGTTAAGGTTTAAAGAAGTGCTCCGTTAGAGTGTAACGGAGCACTGGATGACGGGTTGATGAAGCACTTTTTAGACTTTCATTCGGCGCTTCATTGGAATTCCTTGAAGACGTCGGCCAAAATCGATTATCTCAGCGCTTCTTCGACTATCAAAATAATGTAGATGTTTATTTTTCGATAATGACGGTGAAACCTCCGCGGGCCAGGCATCGGATACTTTGAGGAAGAACGGTCGCGCTGCCGGTGCATTGTTCTATATCCCAAGGCATAGTTTCGTCGGAGTTGTCGCGGAACCAAGTGAATGTATATTCTTCGTCGCCTAAGAAAGACCAGTCTACATTCAATTCTTTCTCTTCGTCGGTTCCGTTCAGTCCGCTTACATACCATCGGTTGTCTTTACATCGGGCCATGATGACGTGGTCGCCGGGATAGCCAGAGAGGAGCTTCGTCTCGTCCCATACCGATGGCAGATGAGAGAAGAAGTCCTTTATTTCATCCGGTTGGGAGAGATAACTCTCCGGGCGGTCGGCCAGATGTTGCAGCGCCGATTCAAAGACTACGCATAAGGCCAGTTCGTGGGCGTGGGTTGTGATGTGCGGATGCTGGGAATCTGAAAAGGTGCAAGGCGTGTAGTCCATAGGGCCGATGACATTGCGCGTGAACGGCAGGGTGGCATTATGTGCGGCTGCCTTGTGGGTCAGGACCGGCGCATTGTTATACCATTCCGCTCCGTAGACGGCTTCTACTGACATGAGGTTGGGATAGGTGCGTTGCCAGCCGCGCGGGATCGTAGCTCCGTGGAAATTGACTAGCAGATGGTGCTTGGCGGCGCTTTCAAGCAGGTCGATACAATATTCCATCGTCTCCTGCGTATCGCCGGAGAAGAAATCGATCTTTACGCCGGCCACCCCTTTTTCGGCCAGCCAGGCAAATTCCTTCTCGCGGTCGTCGGGAGCGTTCAGTTTGAAGAGCGGACCGCCTGCGCCGTTGGTCGTCCATGCCGTGGAGGAGTTATACCACAACAGGACGCGGACATTGCGTTCAGCGGCATATTGCAGAGCCTCTTCGATGGTGCCGCCGTTGCCCATGATGTCCCATT
>CAZPHN010000058.1:0-10132 GCA_964586765.1 uncultured Bacteroides sp. | reverse complement strand
ACGTTGAAAGAAAAATATTGGCGTTAATTGGCGATGATAACAAAATCTCGTTAAAAGAACTTGCAACTAAAATTGGCATACCCGGCAGGACACTCGACCGAATAATTACGTCAATGAAAGGTAAAGGGATTATAAAACGAGTAGGCTCGGCACGAAGTGGACACTGGGAAATAGTAAAACATTAAAGGCAAGAGCCTTTTCTTATCGGAACCTTTAGCTCGGCGAGGATTTACCGAGCCAAAAGCACATGAGGGAGAGATTGAGTCAGGGGTCAGATGTGGTGGAAGCGTTGAGACCAACGAAATGCGCATTGGTATTGCCGTGGTTCTTATTAAAGGTGGCAGATATAGACAAGCCGGTGGCGAGTGAATCGCCGAGAGAGTTGATAAGCACATAGACCTCCTTTCCGGCGTTCTTTGCGAGTTCGCGGTCAACGGTGGTGTGGTCGTTATCGACGAAGTCGCTTGCACAGCAAGAACTCATACCCTCCGACATACCCCTTAAGCGAAATATTATAAGCGACTTTAGACATGATGCGATGTTAGATTACATCGCAAAGGTATGCCTAAGTGCTGGCCTATGAAAAGAAAACCAATATCGGATTTTATTCGTATATTTGCAGTCCTTAACAATGAATTGGATATGGATATTCGTAATAGCTTATACTCTACGATTCATAATAGCAATTATTATGATATACTGTTGAATGACTACATTAGTTGTCGTTCGAGCGTTTCCAATCGTCTTGTATTTCAATTAAGAGATAGAGGTGACAAGTTTGATTGGGTATGGGATTATAATTACGTACTGAATCAGAGTGAAAGTTTCAAGAACCGGCATTCAAATGAAACGAGCTTTTTCAAGACATGGCTTGAATTGCGAATGAATCCACTGTTTATTTCATGCTATGAAGAAATCAGTACAATGCTCAAAAGCCTTAATTGCTACGATATATTAAGGGTTGCGAAGCATAATTATCTGGAGTGCTATGGCATAAGCATGCTCCTATTTGAGATTATAAACCGTGTGTTTTTTTGCAACGAAATACGCAGGGAAAGGGGTGATAATAAAATTAACCCTTACCAATTTGTACGGTTGTCTGCATTATATAGCCTAACCTATCTGAAGTATCATTCAGATAGAGATAATCTTAAATCAGTAGATATACTATCTAACTATGCAAGAATGTCTGATGTATTTCAAGAAGATTATATAGCGGTATTATTTGATGTTCCTCAGCCAAATGCGGCATATAGATTTTACAGTTATATATGGGCTATGGAGTATTGCTTTAAGGTTTTACCGATGCATATGCCATTTAAACTAAATTATCATACATGCGCCAGAATGATGTACCAAAATCAGACAGTTGGGGGTGTTACGGAGGATTCTCTTGAGACTCCATATAGCGATTGTATTCAATTAGGAGAAGTGGTTTCTAATTCAATCCTTTCCGTCTATGAAGAAACTATGGAGTCAAATGGTGAACTCATAGAGCCATCTTTGTATAATTCGAAAATTTCGGAAATGCTATCAAAAATTGTTGCGAATGAAATTACAAACGCAAATTTTGGTAATATGCAATATATTAACAAAGTATGGCAGATTGAAGCTTTCGATGGGGCAACTCTAATACGCCCTGAATATAGGAGTGCGCCAATTCATTATTCTTGTTTAATTCAAAATATGGGATTCTCTAAGGAATATATTGATGACTTAGAGGTCATGCCATGTGATGATAGGTTGCCGAACATGGCATTTAAAGTATATGTGTCAGAACAAATAATGGAGAAAACTATAAATTATAGTGATGAAACATACTGTAAATTGCATCAAATCAACAAAACAGATGAAATACCTCGTTTTCGTGATTTAGTTTTGATCCTTGATAATAACCATAATCTTTCTTATATCGGACTAACTGGGAGCCATCTGTATGCCATAAAAAAAGATATTGATTGGACAAATCACTTTTATGGGATTCCATGCATCATCACAAGCTACGATTTTACTAATAGATTATATGAAGACAGACTGCAAATTGCTGTCTTCGGCAATTCGCAGTCTGTTGACGAATTTCTTTTTGATAAAAGGTTTAGCTATTAGCCTTTTATACTATTTTATTCCCAACCTGACCATTTGGGAAAATATGGCCTTTAACTATAAAAGGAATATTGCAGTTGGTGAAAAGAGTATGTGCGTAAGGTGCTCTTTGGGAGTAGTTATCTCCCGCCTCAATTATATCAAGAATTATTTGCTTCACAAATAGTTTCTTGTTGTTTGGCATTGATGTTATGGTGGCGAAAGACTCGTAGGGGTCTTCTTGGATTGCAATAATTATCCATGGTTTAATTTCACAGCCTAATTGAAATTGCAATGAATGCGCATCAGACATATCCACGTCTTGCATGCAAGCCCAATCTTTGACAAGTTTGTTTTGAATCATTGAACTTTCTTGTAAAGTTGGATTAGCCACCAGCACTTGCCAGATGCACTGCAAAGTAGCCCTTTGTTCTTGTGAAGTCAAAATCGTATTCATTTCGTTAGCCTATAGTATACTCAATTTCGGTGTTCCGATCATACATGTATAGAATTGCTTTGACCACGTTTCGGTTGCGCAACTCAAGCCTTAGTCCATAGTCTTTGTGGTCACCCGCATGGAACACGTTGCCCATAACCTTTAGGGATACACCTTTTAGTAAGATACTATTCCCGTTATCACTAACCATAGTCATGAACTTGGGCATCATTTGGTCTTGATTGATGTCCATATTGATAAGCCTTACAAGGAAACCCTCCTTAGGCTCAACAGGTAAACCTCTCAAGACTTCCGAAAACTGTTTATTCTGGACGATAATAGCTCTGTCACAGAATTGACGACCCATTACCGGAACGCCATTTTCGTATCTTTGGTGATTATGAGAGATTAAAGTTAAATCTTGCATATCGTAGACGTGTTGCTAAATGTGAAGCATATAGTTATGCTCTTAATTACAACTGGAAAAGTGCAAAGTAGCTTATTTGCCAAACACTGAATCAAGGTAATTCATAAAATCATTGGAAAAAGAGTTGGTGTTTCTGCCGTCGGTATCTTTTCCAACTATTACGTTATTCGCGAGACGACGACAGAATTCTGCTTCGGTTATGTGCCGAACTACATTTTGAAGAATCGGGACAAATAGCTTTTTGCCACACTGGATGACAGACATTCGACCTTCGGATCCCATGGCCTCATCGGTAATTACAAGACCGACAACACCATTGTTTGGATAGAAATTATGCTTGGATCATTCCGCGCTGCCAGCTTTTACACCTCCAAGTTGAAGATTTGTGTTTGCACGTACAGCGCTAAAATTAGTTACTTCGACAAACTGAGTTATAATTATAGAACTATTTAATAAGAACAATATTGAAGTGACTTACATTCTATCTTGATGGTCGCTAATGTAACGATACTCTACCCCTGTGTCAGTTCTGTAAACTGAAAGGCGTTTAATTGTTCCGTTGTCTGACCAGCATTCAAGCTCAAAACGGAATGACGGGTCCTCGCCGAGGTATGTGAGCATAAAGCCATTTTGGTTAAGTAGTCTTGCCTTCTTGGGAGATAAAACTCCTTCGATTGTAATTACGACATTAATACCGCTTAAGTCATAATCAAAATTTGCTCTGCGGGAAACGGGATCGTTGGCAACAATACGACCACCTTGGATGCGTTGTTGCTGTTTAAAAACATGTGTAACTAATGGCATTGGTATTTAGAGGGTTTGGGTTGTTGATTTAGAATTAACTACAAATATACGAATTTGTTCCAAATAAACCAAGGGAAGTATTATATAACATATTTTTCTCTCCCTCAAGTGAGGGTGTCAGGGGTCAGATGCGGCGGAACACGTGACCGTTTGCACCCATAGTGTAGTCAAACATGAACACCTCGTGTCCGAAGGCTTCGTAGTCGAAGTATTGGGAGTGCTTGCCCATAGTCCTTTCAAGGTCGTAGCGCTCATCGACAATGTGCCGTGCGAAGTCTTCCTCGCTATTTTATTCTCCCGGTAGGCTTCCTCGACGTCGTCGAGATTGTCGTGTATCTCTATGTAGTCATCAGCTGACTCGACCGAGTGCTATTGGCTCTGAAATAGACCTAAAGATATAGGAGGTTTTTGCTTACGCAAGAGTTTTTTTATGAAAGAGCCGCGATTCGTCGCTAAAAAACTTTGTGCTGAAGGTGTAAAATCCAGCTTTTTATCGTAACTTTGCGATTGGATTATGTCAAAGACTTTTTTGCAGTTTGCGTTATTGTTCGTGTTGTTAGTGATTGCTCAGAGCGTCGTTTTCAACCGATTGGTGCTGTTTTCGGTGGCACTGGCATTCGTTTTTATCTATTTTATCATAAAGTTGCCCGTAACGCTCGGCTCATCGAGGGTGATATTCCTTTCGTTTCTGCTCGGTTTCTGCGTTGATGTTTTTTCTGACACACCCGGACTGAATTCGTTGTCGTGTACCATTTTGGGTGGCTGCCGCCACACGGTGCTGAGGCTGTATGTGGCGCGCGAGGATGACATGGTCCATAAAATTCCTTCAATCCGTTCGCTCGGCGCGGCTGTCTTTTCGAAATATGTGCTTACCATGTCGTTGCTCTACTGTATTGCGGTTACGTTGATTGAGGCATTTTCGTTTTTCCAGCCGTTGGTGCTGGTTGAGCGCATAGTGGCGTCGACATTGCTGACGTCACTGCTGATTTTAGGCATTGATTTTATTTCTTCACGTTCTCAAATCTCCTCCGCCGCGTGAGAAAAGACTATAATCTCGAAAAAAGAAAATATGTGGTTGGCGGCTTTGTGGTAATCATAGCCGTCATCTATATTCTGCGCCTGTTCAGTCTGCAGGTGGCAGAAGATAAATATAAGGTTTTTGCGGAAAACAACGCATTTTTGCGCAAGGTGCAATATCCGAGCCGCGGACTGATGTATGACCGTAACGGCGAGCTGGTGGTGTTCAATCAGCCCGCTTATGATGTGATGATGATTCCGCGCGATATGAAAGGTATTGACACTCTGGATTTCTGTCGCACTGTCGGAATTACGCGCGAGCAGTTTGACCAGCGAATTGTCGAAATGAAGAAGTCAGCCGGTTATTCGGCATACACGCCTCAGCGTTTCATGTCCCATCTGTCGGCGCGCGACTACGGGCGGCTGCAGGAAAAACTGTACCGCTATCCGGGTTTTTACACTCAAAAGCGGATTTTGCGTCAGTATAACTACAAAGCAGCCGCGAATGTGCTCGGAAATGTGCGCGAAGTGAACCAGAACGACATAGACAGGGATGATTATTACAATCCCGGCGACTATACCGGCGACCTTGGCGTCGAAAAAAGTTATGAACGGTATCTTCGCGGCGACAAGGGGGTGGAAATCCTGATGCGTGACGCTCTGGGTCGCATTCAGGGACGATATGAGGACGGTGCGCTCGACATGCCGCCTCATTCGGGGCGCAACCTGACGCTGAGTCTCGACATCAAGCTCCAGCAGTATGCCGAGAGCCTGATGGTCAACAAAATCGGTGCGGTTGTAGCCATCGAGCCAAAGACGGGTGAAATTCTCTGCATGGTCTCGTCACCAACATATGACCCGACTCTCCTTGTGGGTCGTGAGCGTGGTAAGAACTATCAGATGCTTGTGAGCAACGATAATGCCGACCATCCGCTGTTTGACCGCGCGCTGATGGGCGCATATCCTCCCGGTTCGACATTCAAGCCGGGACAGGCGTTAATTCTGCTTCAGGAGGGAATTATTGACCTAAACACGGCATATCCCTGCTATCATGGCTATATAAACGGCGGTCTTAGAGTAGGGTGTCACGGTCATGGCTCACCAATTCCGGTCAAGCCGGCATTGCAGACCTCATGTAACGCGTTTTTCTGCTGGGGATTTAAGAACATGGTAGACCGACGGTCGAAATACGGGTCGAGCGCGAATGCTTTCGAGGTGTGGAAAAATCATTTGGTTCAGCTTGGCTATGGCTATAAACTGGGCGTGGATCTGCCTAATGAGGGTCGCGGATTTATTCCGAACGCTAAGTTTTATGATAAATTCTACGGCGAAGGCAGATGGAGTGCGAACACCATTATTTCCGTATCTATCGGTCAGGGAGAGGTGCTTGCCACTCCGCTGCAGATGGCAAATCTATGTGCTACCATAGCCAACCGCGGACATTTCATTACGCCTCATGCCGTCAAGGCTATTCAGGACACCGTGATGCCCGACGGGCTTCTCGACGTGCGCACTCCGGATATTGACCGGAAATGGTTTGAGGCTGTGGCTGAGGGTATGCGTATGGCGGTTACCGGAGGAACATGTAGGACGGCAAATCTACCTGACATCATGGTTGCCGGCAAGACCGGTACGGCACAGAACCCCCACGGCAAGGACCACTCCGCCTTCATAGGCTTCGCCCCTTATGATGACCCGCAGATTGCTATAGCCGTCTATGTTGAAAACGGCGGTTTCGGCGCAACTTACGGTGTGCCTATCGGGTCATTAGTCATTGAAAAATACCTTACGGGCGAAATATCGCCTGCCCGTAAGTATATCGAAACAAATATGTTGAACGCCAACACCCGCGTAAACCGTGTTATTAAATCCAAACCGAAGGACTAACGCTGACCCTTCAGCCTTTCGCTCGCTCGACTGGCTGACGGTATGTCTATATCTGATACTGGTGGTGCTTGGAGCCATCAGTATCTATGCTGCGAGCTATGATTTCGACCATGCGTCGATTTTCTCGTTTGCCGAGTTTTCCGGCAAGCAGTTCCGCTGGATTGCACTCGCGCTGCTCTTGGGACTGATAATCCTGTTGAGCGACTACCGGATGTATGAAACATACGCATATCCTATTTATGCCTTTATGTTGGTGCTACTTGCGGTCACAATCTTCATCGCGCCGGATACCAAGGGCTCACATTCGTGGCTCAAATTCGGTCCGATGAGTCTGCAGCCAGCCGAGTTTGCCAAGTGTGCCACCGCGCTCGCGCTCGCCAAGCTCTTTTCCGGTTATAATTTCAAACTGACGGGGTCGTGGAAGAATCTGTTTCGCGCCGTAGCGATAATTCTCGCGCCTGTCCTGCTGATTATTCTTCAGCAGGAAACGGGGTCCGCTCTGGCTTATATGGCACTGTTTTTCGTACTGTATCGCGAAGGTATGAGCGGACTGGTTCTGTTGGCGGCGTTGGCGGCTGTGGTTATCTTTGTGGTCACGGTCAAGTTTACCGACCCTATGATTCTGGACATGAGCAAGGGCGAGTTCATAGTAGTTTGCCTGACCATGCTGACTGCCTCGGCAATGTCTGGAATCTATGCGCGCTCGCTCGAAGTAATGAGAAATCTGACCCTTGGCTTCGGAATGAGCATCGGACTGGCATTCTTGATTAACTCCTTCGGGGTACATCTGCCTTGGTTCTGGGTGTTTGTCGGCATAATCGTAGTGGCGGTAGCATATATGTCGGTTGCGGCGGTCAGAAACCGTATGCCTAAACTGTATGCATGTGCGGTTTTTGCGCTTGGAGCCATTCTTTTCAGCTTTTCGGTCAACATGCTGTTTGACCATCTTGCGCCTCATCAGCAGAACCGTATCCTCGTATCCCTCGGAATCAAGGCAGACCCCCGCGGTGCGGGCTATAACGTCAATCAGTCAATGATAGCCATCGGATCAGGCGGCATCTCCGGTAAAGGCTTCCTGAACGGTACGCAGACCAAACTTAAATATGTGCCGGAGCAGCATACCGATTTTATTTTCTGTACCATAGGCGAGGAGCAGGGTTTTATCGGTACAAGCGGAGTTATCATTCTGTTTTTGGCTTTGATATTGCGGATTTTGACACTTGCAGAGCGTCAGCCGTCGACATTCAGTCGCGTCTATGCCTATTGTGTCGCCTCGATATTCATTTTCCATCTGTGTATCAACGTCGGCATGGTAATCGGATTGTGTCCCGTCATAGGCATACCGTTGCCGTTTTTCAGTTATGGCGGCTCTTCGCTCTGGGGCTTTACCATTCTGCTGTTTATTCTGTTGCGGCTTGATTCCGCGCGTAAGCAGATTCGTAGCTGAGGCGGGAGTTTTATAAATTTTATAAATCTTATATATCTTATAAAAAATTATGAGCAAATCTACGCTTTCTGCGGCAATAATTGCCGTTTCAATCATCGTTCTCGGCTTCTGCATTAAAGCCGGTATTGACAATTTCTCGTTTCGTGACCGCGTAGTGACCGTCCGTGGACTGGCAGAACGCACCGTCGAAGCCGATTATGTGACTTGGCCCATGTCATATTCCATTGCCGGAAATGACCTTCCCGAGCTTTACAACCGTATGCAGCACAGCAATGAAATCGTTGTCAAGTTTCTGACCACAA
The DNA here is from genome assembly GCA_964586765.1 of uncultured Bacteroides sp. Taxonomy (GTDB): domain Bacteria; phylum Bacteroidota; class Bacteroidia; order Bacteroidales; family Muribaculaceae; genus UBA3263. Next base: position 1,730 of record CAZPHN010000058.1, on the reverse strand, counting down.
ACGGAATTGACCGCGACGAGATTTCTGTAAATCCGCCGGATCTGTATAACTCCGAAGGTAACGTCTATGGTGGTGACCGCGCCCGCTATCAGTATAACCTGAACGTGACCATCACCGTAGCCACTACAAAAGTTGCGAAGGTGCGCGAGCTGCTCAACCGTCAGAGCGAACTGCTAAAGCAGGGTGTTGCGGCAAACAATAACTACATAAACTATCAGTTTACCGGACTGAACACCATCAAGCCTGAAATGATTGCCGAGGCAACCAAAAACGCACGCGAGGCTGCCGACCGTTTTGCGCAGGACTCCGACTCGCGCGTAGGCAAAATCAAAACCGCCACACAGGGACAGTTCAGCATTGAGAGCACAGACCAGTCCACGCCCAACATCAAAAATGTGCGCGTGGTTTCAACGATTGTTTACTATCTTGAAGACTAAACGGCAATGGATGCGGCATCTATAGTTGGCTACATGGCATCAGTCTGCATGATTTGCGGCTACTTGCCGCAAGCCGTGCAGACTATCCGCACCCGCGATACCGACGGCATAGCCATGCCTACCTTCCTTGCCCTCGGACTCGGCTCGGTCCTCTTTGTGGTCCAAGGTATCCTAATAGACAACATCCCCATAGTCCTTGCCAACTCCATCACCACCATCTGCTCCCTAATCATCACCATCATCAAACTCCGCAACGACCATCGTCGCTAAATAAAAAAGACAGACCGCCGGGGCAATCTGTCATTGGGAGCCACAACGGGGGTTCGAACCCCGGACCTTTTCGTTACGAATGAAATGCTCTACCGACTGAGCTATTGTGGCGTCTTAGCGTCTGCAAAGTTAGCAAAAAATCCCACGTCTACCAAATTTTCCGCCCAAAATCTAAAAGAGTGTACGGAGGATGGCGGGAGAGCGGAGCGTGGAGAGGTCGGCAAGATGGAGGGTATAGTAGTCGAGTATGAGGTCGAGGATGTCATTGCGGCGTCGGCGGTCAAGGCGGAAGGCTGCCTGATTTTCCCACGTCATACGCATGAAGGTTGCCGCTGCTTTTGAGTCGGCGGCGGATAGGGCGCGCCCGTGGAGCGGCATTGTAAGCCGGAAAATGCCGTCTGCCATGTCGAAAACCATCCCGGGATGATAATCCTTATGGTCTGGGGCGATTCCGAGCATCCCGGCGAGGTGAATCATGAAACACAGATGGAAATTTGCCGCCGGAGTATCCGGGTGGTTGAGGCGGCTGACGGCATCAAACAGGAAGTCAAACATTAAAGGTTCTGACTCAGACTGGCGTAACACACGCTCGATGACTTCAGCCATGAAGAGGGCGACGGCTGAACGCTCGGGCGACGACATGACCCAATGGAGCGGCATCAGGGCGCGCGGCTCGCGAAAAGTCATAAGCTCGGTTCCCGGGCGCGACGAGGCAACCACTTCGACGGGATTCAGCGGCATCAGCAGCGCGCGCCGGCGCGCCGCCCCCGCACCTTTTCCCGAGGGTACGGCAAAGGCTACTCGCCCCATTTCGCGGCTGTATGCGTTCAAAATAGAGGTGCGATCTGAGTGTGGAGTGAGTCTCAGAGGGAGAATTTTTAAAGTTTTTTGCATTTTCAACTGCGAATTTCGCAAAAAATTTGCATAGTTCAAAAAAAAGTCCTAAATTTGCAGTCGCTTTTAGCACCGAGCGGCCCATTCGTCTATCGGTTAGGACGCAAGATTTTCATTCTTGAAAGAGGA
>CAZPHN010000057.1:0-10133 GCA_964586765.1 uncultured Bacteroides sp. | reverse complement strand
TTATCGTATCATTTATCGTATCATTTATCGTATCATTTATCGTATCATTTATCGTGCCATGCTTTTGACCTGATAAATCAGGACGCTTAAATGTTACTCTTATAACCCCTCTCTCATCGGTTACGATTGGATGTGGAAGTCCAACACGATTACACTCTTCAAATATCATTGAAAGACCTCTACCCCAGTGTTCAATTACACCGCTGTAATACATCACACGGGCTATTGTCTCGTTAGGAGGTTCTGAGGTATGCGAGTTGAGGATATGAGAGCCATATGTCAGTTGTTCAGCCGGTATTTCCTCTGGAAGCATACCTGCGTTCTCAATTTCTATGCGGTCATCATATATAGCTACACCTACCGATGCTGTCTTTCTCCAATCCATGTGAGCCAAGGCATTGGCACAACACTCTCGCAAGGCATTTATCGGCACTTCCAGTTCATCCTTGCGATACATACCTTCGAACCGGCTTGTGACTGAGAGGTGTTTCAGAAAGAAGGGGGTGACTTCATTGAGCAAATCAAAGATGTTGCCCTCAATTTGCTGATTGTCGATAAATTCGCGTTTATCTATTCCCCGGAAACGGGCAAGCCTGATGATGCAGTTATGATAATAAAAGAAATCTTTTCCGAAAAGCACAGCGGCGGCATTGCTAAACACACCATTCTTAAGCACCTTGAATTTTTCAAGAATAGCTATCGGATCGCGGGTGTATGCCCCATCTTTTAACCGTCCTAATTCAAGAGCCTGCCGTATTGCCCAATGTATGCGGCTTTCATCAAGATCTTTAAATTTCAGATTTTCATTAGGAAGAGTGTCCCACTTGTATTTCAAACACAATCAGTTGTTTATCCGAATCATTCAGCTTGATATATTTGGGCTGGATTTCAACTGAAGGCTCAAAGCGACGTAGAGCCTCACCAATCATGCGCGTGGTCTTGTCGCCAACCTCCTGCCCTATAATTTTACCGGAGTTTTTGACGCCAAAGACCACAATACCACCATTTCCATTGAGCATACCGCATAAAGTTTCCATTCCTCGGTCAAGTTGACCTGTGGTTTCTTTAAATTCAACATCAACGCCTTCGTGGTTTTCAGTCAAATGCTGTATGTAGACTAAATCAAATTTCATATATTTAGTGGTATTATTATATGCAAAGTTACAAAAAAACTATGATATAACAAAGGCTTTCGTGCTGAATTTCAGTACGAAAGCCTTGCTTTGTGTATAGTAGAATAAAGAGGAAAGGTAGCCTGACTTTGTTAGTCAGCCTCCTTTTGCATACTATTTTTCGGCGACGAGCTTGACGATTTCGACGATGACTTCGGCGGCTTTGTCCATGCTCTGAACGGGTACGAATTCATAGCGTCCGTGGAAGTTCAGACCGCCGGCGAAGATGTTGGGGCAGGGGAGTCCCTTGAAGCTGAGCTGCGCGCCGTCGGTTCCGCCGCGGATGGGCACTACCTTCGGAGTCAGTCCGGCATTCTTCATGGCCTGTTCGGCAATGTCGACAATGTAGCTTACCGGTTCTACCTTTTCGCGCATGTTGTAATACTGGTCTTTGATTTCCAATGATGCGCAGTCGGGGAATTCTTTGTTGATTTTGCGCACGAGGTGCTCGAATTCTTTTTTGCGGCGTTCGAAGCGGTCGCGGTCAAAGTCACGGATAATATAGGTGAGTTCTGTCTTTTCAACCGTTCCCTGCATGCCGATAAGATGGTAGAAGCCTTCGTAGCCCTCGGTGTGTTCGGGGGTCTCCCAGCGGGGAAGCATGATGGCAAACTGAGTGGCTACACGCAGCGAGTTTATCATCTTGTGTTTTGCATATCCGGGGTGGACATTACGTCCCATGAAGGTGATTTTCGCGCTTGCGGCGTTGAAGTTTTCATACTCCAGTTCGCCTATTTCGCCACCGTCCATGGTGTATGCCCAGTCGCAGCCAAACTGCTCGACGTTGAAACGGTGCGCTCCGCGACCAATTTCTTCATCGGGGTTGAAGGCAATACGGATTTTGCCGTGCTTGATTTCCGGGTGGGCGAGAAGGTACTCTACCGCGCCCATAATCTCTGCGATACCGGCTTTGTCGTCAGCTCCGAGCAGGGTAGTACCGTCGGTAACCACAAGGTCCTGACCGATATAGTGGTCAAGCTCGGGGAATTCGCGCGGAGAAAGCACGATGCCCTTTTCCTGATTAAGCACGATGTCGCCGCCGGGGTATGCGCTGACAATGCGGGGATTGACGTGGCGTCCGCTCATGTCCGGGCTTGTGTCCATGTGGGCGATGAAGCCTACGGTGGGGAGCTGCTTGTCTGTATTGGCAGGGAGGGTTGCCATAAGATAGCCGTTTTCATCGAGTGTAATCTCGGTGAGACCCATCTCGGCAACCTTCTCCTTAAGATACTCGGCAAACTTATATTGCCCGGGGGTTGAGGGCCACATATTGGTCAGTTCGTCACTCTGGGTGTCGAACTTCACGTAGTCGAGAAATCTGTCAAGTACGTTCATGGCTCAATCAGAGACCGAGTTTTGCCTTTACTGCGTCGGTGATGTCAACAATGTCGGTGCCTACGTAGAGGGCAACACCATTAGGGAATACCATTGAGTATCCGCCTTCAGCTCCTACGCTCTTGATGGCGTTGAGAAGTTTTTCCTGTACGGGCTGGAGAAGCTGCATGTGCTGACGCTCGAGGTCCTGCTGAGCCTGCTGCTGGAAACGCTGGGCCTTTTCGGCGATTTCCTGAATTTCCTGCTGGCGACGCTCCTTGATGCTCTCGGGGGTGTCAGCGGGGAGAGCCTGATACTCTGAGTATTTTTTGTCGATTTCTTCGCGGAGCTTGTCAAACTCGGCTTGGAATGTAGCGGAAGCCTGCTGTACTTTCTCTTCAGCAGCCTTTGTTTCGGGCATGGCCTGCATAATCACTTCTGCGTCTACAACGGCAAGTTTCTGAGCGAATGCCATAGAGGGGAGGGCGATGGCGAGTGCCATGAGAAATTTCTTAATCATAATTACTGTTTTTTTGTTTGTTTTTGGTTATTTATTTTGTTTTTATTGTTTTTTACTTACTGTAACCGAGCTTGTCGAGAACTTCGTTTGAAATGTCGATTCGGGGCGAGGCAAAGATGATATTTGCCGACGATGCACGGTCAAATATGCACTGGTAGCCTTTTTCTTCGGAAATCTTCTTGATTGCGTTATAGATTTCGTCCTGAATAGGCTGCATCAGGGTCTGGCGTTTCTGGTAGAGTTCGCCTTCCGGACCGAAATATTTATATTTGAGTTCGGTTGCGGCTTTTTCGCTGTTGAGAATTTCCTGTTCTTTAGCCTTTTTCTGGTCGTCGGTCAGGAAAACCATATCGCTCTGGTAGTTTTTGTAGAGGGTCTCGGCTTCGGCGGCTTTTGCCTCGACCTCGCGCTGCCAACGCTGCGAAAGCTGGTTGAGCTGTTCGTTTGCCATTTCATACTGGGGATAGTTCTTGAGGATATATTCCATGTCGACCAGCGCAAACTTCTGGGCTGAGGCTCCGGCGGCGCATCCGAGTGCCACCATGAGCAGAAGGAGAATCTTTTTCATAAATCTTTCTGTTTTTTCTTTTTATTAATAACGTAAAGCGAGTAGCTGTTATTATTTAAGACAATTTATGCGTTAAAAGGTTTAGAATTCCTGTCCGAGAACGAAATGGAAGTGACTTCCGCCGATTTTGTTGTTGGCAATATCGCGGTCAAAGCCGTAACCCCAGTCAATACCGAGCATACCCACCATAGGGAGGTAGACGCGCAGACCGACACCTGCCGAACGCTTGAGGCTGAACGGGTTGAAGTCCTTGATATTTACCCATGCGTTACCCGCCTCGACGAACGCCAGACCGTAGATGGTAGTGGTAGGTTGCAGCAGGAAGGGGAAGTGGAGTTCCACACCGAAGCGGGTATAGGCGTACGAGGACTGTCCGTTGGGGGTCAGCGCGCCGTTTTCGTAACCGCGCAGGGCTATGGTTTCTGTAGCGTAGGTGTAGGAGCCAGACATGCCGTCACCACCCACGTAGAAGGTTTCGAACGGGGTCTTTACATACTTGTTCCATGAGCCGATGATACCGAAGTCGGCGCGTGTCATCATTACTAAGGTGTACTTGCCGTCGGGGTTAGTCAGCGGGGTGAATGTCTTAGAAAGGAAGCGGAGTTTCCAGTATTCAATCCATTTGTAGCGTTCTTTCTTAGCTGCATCGGTATTCTCCTCTGAAAGTTTCTTCCAGTTGGCGTGAGGCATGAAGAGCGATGCCGGAGGTGTCATCTGGAGTGAAAGCTGGAACGAAGAGCCGCGGCGGGTAAAGAGCGGGTTGTCAATACTGTTTCGCGCAAGGGTAAGACCGAGAACAAGCGAGTTTGAGTTACCGTTCTGCATGTACCAGAGGTATTGCCAGTTTTTCAGACCATAATAATTATAGGTCAGGTCGGCGTTGAAGGTGAAGTAGTCGTCAGGCCAGTTGAGTCGCTTGCCGAAGCCAACGGTCACGCCTGCCATCTGGAGCCACTGGTTGGGGTCATATGCGTCCTGATAGAGGTAGTTGCTGTCACCATATCCGTAACCGTAGTTTCCGTAGCCGTAACCATATCCGTAACCGTACTGGTTGACGAGGTTCTGGTAGTTCTTGGAGTAGAAGCGGCTGCTGATACCGGTCTGGCGGCTGTAATAGCCGGTAACGGAGAAGGCGTTAGGACGCTTGCCGCCAAACCATGGGTCGAGGAAGCTTACCTGATATGCCTGATAGTAACGGGCGTTGGTCTGCACGCTCAGCGAGAAGGTCTGACCGTCGCCCTGAGGAATGAGTCCTTTGTAAGTTGAGGGATGGAGAAGGTTGCGGATAGAGAAGTTGGTAAACTTGAGTCCAACCTTACCGATAAGACCTGTCTGACCCCAGCCAAGCGAGAGTTCAATCTGGTCGTTTGCCTTGGAGACAAGGTTCCAGTTGATATCTACGGTGCCGTCATCGTTATTGGGCTGCACATCGGGGTTGACGCTTTCAGGGTCAAAGTGCCCCATCTGCATGATTTCGCGCGCGGAACGCATCAGGTCATCGCGGCTGAAGAGCTGACCCGGCTTGGTGCGCAGTTCGCGGCGCACTACCTTTTCGTAGAGGCGGTCGTTACCGTTAATGTTGACGGCGTTAATTCGAGCCTGCGGACCTTCGACAACTCTCATTTCGAGGTCGATAGAGTCACCGTCAATGGTGCGTTCAACTTCGTCGATATGAGAGAAGATGTAGCCGTTGTTATAGTAGGCGTTTCCAACGGCATCTTCATCCTCGCGCAGACGCTTGTTAAGGAGTTTCTGGTTATAAACGTCGCCCGGTTTCATGTCAAGCGCGCGCTGGAGCATGTCGCTTGAGTAAACCGTGTTGCCTACCCAGTTGATGTCGCGGATATAGTATTTTTTGCCTTCTTCAAGGTTAATGTAGATGTCTACGGAGCCATTCTCGTTCGGAACGACTGAATCTGTTACTATTGTTGCGTCGCGGTAGCCATATTCGTTATATTTTTCGAGAATACGCTCAAGGTCAGCCTGATAGTCAGCCTCGGTAAACTTTTTCTGGCTGAAAAGTTTGATTAGGTCAGACTTCAGGTTGGTTTTTTTCATGGTGTTACGCAGGGTGCGGTCGCTGAACACTTCGTTGCCTGTAAAGGTGATGGAGTTGACCTTTACCTTGTTTTTCTTGTCGACGATAATGTTGACAATCTGTTCGTTGGGCTCATCAATCGCATCGATGAGCTGAATGTCGATTTTTGCGTTTTTGTAGCCTTTCCCGTCGTAATATTCAGCGATTTTGGTCTTGATTTTGTTAACGAGGTCAGGCGTAATCTGGTAGCCACGGGTAAGGTGAAGCTTTTCGATAATGTCATCTTTCTCGTTTTTCTTCATGCCTATGTAGTTAATCTCATGGATACGAGGCTGCTGACGCAGGGCGTATTCAAGCCAGACCTTGTCGCCGACGGTCTTGGTTACTTTGATTTTCACGGTTGAGAACAGACCGGTGTTGAGCAGGCGTTTGGCGGCATTGGTCAGTTCGGTACCCGGCACTTCGATACGCTCGCCGATGCGTAAACCCGCATATTCTTTGACTTTTTCTGGCAGAAAGTTTGGCGCATCGGTAACTTCGATGTCGGCAATGGAGTAGACCTTCGGCATGGCGGTATAGATTACCTGAGGAGCCACGACGGTGTCTGTCTGGGCTACCGAGGGCATAGCCGCTGCTGCGGCAAGAAGCATTATGAGGACTGAGCGTTTAATCATTGCTGCGATTGAGGCTGCTGATTTCATTTATGATGTGAAGTGACTTGGTCGCCGGTAAGCCCGAAACGGCGTTGGCGGCTCTGGTATGTGATAATTGCGTCAAGGAACTCTTCCTTACCGAAGTCGGGCCAGAAGAGGGGAGAGAAGTATAGTTCGGAGTATGCCAGCTGCCATAGGAGATAGTTGGATATACGGTAGTCACCTCCGGTGCGGATAAGGAGGTCGGGGTCAGGTATTTCCGGCTGTGCCATGGCTGCGCTGACGGTCTCAGGGGTGATGTCGGCGGGATTGAGTTTTCCGGCGGCTGTCTCAGCGGCTATTTTGCGTACCGCTTCGGTGATTTCCCATCGGCTCGAATAGCTGATGGCGAGGTTCAGTTGCAGTCCGGTGCAGTGTGACGTATCGGCTATGCACTGTTGGAGCATTTTGAGGGTCTCGGCGGGGAGACGGTCAAGCTGCCCCATGAGGGAAAGATGGACATTGTTGCGGATAAGGTCTGCGGTCTCGCGGACTATGGCGATGCCAACGAGACCCATCAGCGCATCGATTTCAGATTGCGGACGGTTCCAGTTTTCGGTACTGAACGTATAGAGCGTCAGGTATTTGACGCCAATCTCGGCTGCTATCTCAGTGATGGCGCGCACGGTGTCAACTCCGCGCACATGCCCTTCGCTGCGTTCGAGTCCGCGCGCTTTCGCCCAACGTCCGTTGCCGTCCATGATTATAGCTACATGGGCGGGAACTCGTTCGGGGTCTATCTTGTTTCTCTTTTCTTCGAGACTCATCTTTCCGGGAAATGGGTGATTGGTGTATGGTTTAGTCGACATAATGGCACGTTGAGCATCTCTTGCCGAACTCATAGGTAAGGCTGAGCATCAGTCCCGAGTGCCAGTCGGTATTTTTCAGGAAACTGCTTTTTATGCCTTGAAGGTCGGAGAGCTGACCGTCAAGATGGTCGCCGAGAGTTTTGCTGACACAGAACTCCAGCATGAGGTTTATGCGTTTACGCGGTTTGTACTTTACGCCGACGGCAAGGGGTACGGAGCCGGTGACGTATGTGCCATTGGCGGATGCAAGGCATATTCCTAAGCCAACCCCTACGTATGGCGTCCAGCGGCGTAGTTTTTTGAAGGTTTCGCCTATGCCGTATGGCAGAAAGTTGAATTCAACCCTGCCGCCAAGGTCATAGATGGTTGAGGAGAAGGTATATGGTGTTTCGCCCGGCAGCCAGTTCTTGAAGTCGCCGGAATTGCCGCGCAGGGAGGCGGCGGTAAAGACTCCGCGGAACGCCCAGCGGGCGTCGTCAAGCATGTAGCGGAAGCTCAGCTGACCTCCAAATCCGGGATGGCGGAACATATTGCTCTCGTTGATGTCGCCGAGATAGCCGCTCATGCCCAAACCTAAGCCAATGTCGAACTTGTAAGAGTCCGCATCGTCTTGATTTTGAGCATAGACGCCTGTCGTGACGGTCAGCATCAGCAGTAAGGGTAATATGTAGCTCCGGATTAAATTCACTGCAGGGGTTTGAAGGTTAAGCGGTTAAGGACGCCGGTCCACGTCTGGTTATAAAGCGCGCCGCTGGCGTTGTAACCTCCGCTCAGCAGGACATACGGAGCATCCCAGCGGGTAATGGGTTTAACGGCGCGGGCACCTTGGTCGAAGGTCTTGTCAACCAGCATCACCGAAGCACCGTAGCGGGGCATGATTTCCTTGGGGAGCTGCATTGACTGGGGTGCTTTAATCCAGTTTACGCCGTTATCAAGGCTGATGTAGACGGTTTTGTTGACGTCAGCAGCGGTTTTGCCGCCAAGGGCAATCCAGCAGCTATGTTTTGTTACCACATAGAATTTGTTGTTGCCGGTGCGGTAGGTAAAATAGGGGAAGAGCGTAATGCCTTCGGCCTTGGGCAGCGCGTTACGTCCACTCAGCCGACCCCAGTTGGAGCCGTCAAAGCCCCATGCGTCACCAACGTATTCACCAGTGGCGGTCACGCCAGCTGCCAGCAGAGCCTGAGGGGCGATAAACCACTCATCGGTGTAGCTCCACATGACCGAGGTTCCTTTAACCGGCATTGCGGCGGGGATAGCTCCGGTCTGCCCCGTGGGGTAGATTTCCCATTGGGTGCCTTTTGCGCCAATTATGTTTCCGTCATATTCACCATAGAGCCATGTCCAGCCTTCGGTTGAGGTATCGGACCATGTCATGCCATCCTCGCTTCGGTATAGTTTTGTGTCGCCTATTATATATAAGGCGTCGGCTGTGGCTGTCAGGGTCTCTATCTGCGCATTGGCGGGAAGGGTTACGCCGGAGGTGGTCCAGAGGTCGCTCAGCGGGTCGAGGTTGACCGCCAGCTGCGCCTGACCGGCTGCATTGCAGGTGTAAGTCAGATATTTTTCGTTGAACTTTACCGATTTTTCGGCAACTGGCTCGGTGAAGGTCGTCGGGAGTTTCCGTGCGGAGGTTTCCCACTGCAGCGAGTCGGCATTTACATTGTGGACGTTGACGTTTACCAAGTAGACTCGCTCTTCTTTGCCCGACGAGGAGTTGACGCGGAGCATTACCGGACCCTGACTGAAGTTGATTGAGTCAGTAGGATTCTTAAGATAATTGATTACGGTATCGCGTCCGCTATAAAGGCTCGGCATGATTAGTTCAACCGACTTTGCCGATGAAGGAGTGCCGATGTTAACCACTAATTTGCGAACATCCGTGCCCTCCGGAAGAGAGTCGGCGTTGAATATTCGGGCCTCAACTTGGTCAATACTGAAAAATACCGAGTCGAGCCCGACCAAAAGCTTGTAGTTTGGCTTAATCGAGAACGAGGTCACGATGGTAGATGACGACCCGACGTCGGCGAGAGTAGTCTCGGTCGAATCGTCCTTATCTTTGTTGCAGGCAGTGACCAATAAGCCACCGAGAAGCAAACCTGATATGATGAATTTTGAAATTTTCGATTTCATTTTTTTAATTTGGATAAAGCATATCAACGTGCAAAATTACAAAGATTTCCGCAAATTTCCCACCCCCCTCTCAATTTTATAAGTTTTTAACCAAAAAATCCCCCTAAAATACCCTTTCAGTTTTATAAATTGTACTTGATAAAATCTATTTTATCTGATTTTTATTTGCTATGATTTATAAAATGACTAAATTTGCACTAATATGGAACTGATTGAGCAGATTGAGGGCGTCGATGACCGTTTTGCGGAGGTTTCGACACTGATTACCGACCCGGAAGTGATTGCCGACCGCAAACGCTACGTTGAGCTGACCCGCGAGTATAAGCATCTGGAAACACTGACGGAGGTTGCGGGACGTTACAGGCGTGCCCTGTCAAACCGCGACGAGGCGCGCGCGTTGCTCGAAAGCGAGTCGGACGCTGATATGCGCGCGTTGGCTCGCGAGGAGTTTGATGCTCAAAACGTCACTATCGGCGAGATTGAAGAAGAACTCAAGAAACTGCTCATACCCGTCGACCCGGAGGATGCAAAAAACGCAATTCTTGAGATTCGTGCCGGAACCGGAGGTGATGAGGCCGCGCTTTTTGCGGGCGATTTGACTAAAATGTACCTTAAGTTCTGCGAATCCAAAGGCTGGAAAGTAACGGTCAGTTCCGAGAGTGAGGGCGCGATGGGCGGTTTCAAGGAAATAGTCCTTGCCGTAAGCGGCGATGATGTCTACGGAACCCTAAAATATGAAAGCGGAGTGCATCGCGTGCAGCGTGTGCCGGTCACTGAGACACAGGGGCGTGTGCATACGTCGGCGGCAACCGTCGCTGTCCTTCCTGAGGCTGAGGAGTTTGACGTGGAAATCAACGAGGGCGAAATCAAATGGGACACCTTCCGCT
>CAZPHN010000056.1:0-10581 GCA_964586765.1 uncultured Bacteroides sp. | reverse complement strand
ACTGCGAAAGCGGGAGAGTAGGTAACCGCCCCTTCCCTCAGCGGCTGTGTCAACCGACACAGCCGCTTTTTTTATTTATCCTATACATGACCCTTAGCCATGTTGACATTTAACTCATTTCATTTCTTCCACAGCATGTTTTGCCGGCTGTCATTTATCATCATATTGCTTGCGGCTATATTAAGGGTAAATGCTCAAAATCAGACTGACAGTGTAACCGTTTATATATCCAAGGGCGTAGTGAATGGAATTACGGGCGAGCAAGTCAAAGATGCCAAAGTATCTGTTTCCGACTCAATCGGAAAGGTATTATGTGATTCGATTCCTTTGAGATATGAATCGGAAATGACGTCGGCGGGATTATGGGAACGATATAGCTACCGTATGGATGTTCCATACAGCTCTATATACAATATTATAATTGAGGCAGATAAATACATACCACTTACTTTATCGAAGCAACCTTCCCGCGGTGGTTCTATTGGTTTTATAAAGCCAATAGAAATATTTCCTGCGCCTAAGACTAAGGAACTTAATGAAATCTCAGTCGTTGCCTCAAAGGTAAAAATGGTAGTGAAAGGGGATACTATTGTCTATAATGCGGATGCATTTCAGCTATCGGAAGGGTCGATGCTTGACAATCTGATTCGGATGTTACCGGGTGCAACCCTTAGCGAAAGCGGAAGAATTACCGTAAACGGAAAATTTGTCAGTGAACTGCTCGTAAACGGTCGCGATTTCTTCAAAGGCGACCCGAAAGTAGCATTAGCCAATCTTCCTGCATATACCGTCAACAATATCAAAGTTTATAATAAAGCACAACGACTTCTTGACGGCGAGGATGATAACAGGAAAGCTACAGAAACGGATCCTCTGGTAATGGATGTAAACCTTAAACGTGAATATGCCAAGGGTCTGATTTCCAATTATGAGATTGGAGGCGGAGCCGGACTGGGTAGCGAAAACAGTGCTAAATGGTTGGCCCGAATCTTTGCGATGAGGTTCTCGCCGGTATCATCGCTGGCAATTTACGCCAACGCCAATAACCTGAACGCTGAGCAACAGCCGGGAAGCCGCGGGGAATGGAGCCGTACGGATATTGCTTCCGGTCGGCAGACTGTTAAAAGCGCGGGCATAGATTTTACCCGAGATTATAAAGAGGCGAATATGAATGTTTCGACCGCACTGACTGCAACAAGACGCAATTTACTGACGAAAAGCAGCACTCTCAACGAAACATATTTCGAAGAAGGCAACACTCTTTCCAAAGGTGGTAACTCTACCAATCTGAACTCTACGGACATAAATTGGAAAGGCTCCTTTCGAAAGTATTGGAAATATTTCGGTATAACAATACGCCCGAAAGCGGGATATAACCATAACACCTCCGATACAGAGTCGAACCATATCCTCAGTGACAAAGACGGCGTTCAGACATATTCGCGTCATCAGTCAGGCTGGGGAAAAGCAGACAACTTCAATGCCGCAATGGAAATTGATATGCGTTACGGCAAACGCTTCATTCCGCAATTGAAGGGAATAACCATGTCGGTAAGAGGCGATTATAATTCATCACACCGGAATACGGAGGATAAAGACCGGGTAATTTACCCCATTGGAGGTAACAAAGATATTGATTTAATCCAAAAGTCCTCGCTACCGTCATATAGTTATAATTTCGGTGCTACGGTCACTCCCGTTGATTTTTCTCCCCGCTTTGATAACGACATAATGATGTGGGGAAATATAAGCTATTCATATGACCATACATATCAGTCGGGCAAGAGAAAGCTTATGGAACATAACAAGCAGGAGCTTACGGATGTGGAAGATTTCTGGGTCCTTGATTTTCAAAACTCATATCATACCCGGGAATGGATGGATAATCATACCGTAACATTAACGTATGTTATACAGGAGCCGTTCTATCTTCAGGCATCTGTAAGAAATGAGTTCCAGCACCGCAATATTCGCGATGAACGAACGATAACCAATGCCCTACAGCGCGACGACTACATTCTGCGCGCCCGGCTTTCAGGACGTTTCGGCAACGAATCCGACGGACATAGCTGTGGTTTCAAGCTACGACTTGACCAGAACCCACCATCAATGCTCCGGATGTTACCCATACTTGATTCCGCTAACCCCATGAAGCTATATCAGGGCAACGCCAACCTAAAGAAATCAACAGATTTCGTCAGCAACATATATTACAATTTCTATCGTAATCGCCATAACCGGCACGTTAACCTTTCAGCAACATACGACCGGACATACAACGCCATAACATCGGCTCAATTCTATAACAGAACGACCGGCGTATTTACAATAATGCCACGGAACATAGAGGGCAATTTCATAACCTCAGCTTCCGCTGAATATTCACGATACGTCGATTCAAGAGACAGAATCTTCATTTCCAATAACCTGACGGGTACTCTTCAAAGGAGTGCAGACTACTCATCGGCAAGTGAAATCCTCAATATAAACAAGGTAAACAACTGGCGCATATGGGATGAGTTGCAGGCAAAGGCATCGTTTGGTCCGCTTAACCTCGGAGCGAAAGTGCAATTCCAATGGACCAAAGCCATAAGTCTTACCGATATATTCATGCCGTTCAGCTATATGGACATAAATTATGGAATATCGGCAGCCACTCCTACGATATGGGGCATTGACCTACAGACTGACCTTATGGCAAACTGCCGCCGCGGATATGAGGATGCCGCGCTAAATACGACCGACTGGGTATGGAACATGACTCTATCGAAGGCTTTTGGGCGCAGCAAGGAGTTTCTGGTTAAGGCGACCGGATTTGACATCCTCCACCAGCTGCCAAATGTGCGGCAGTATGTTGATGCCCAAGGTCGTACCGAAACCCGATACAATACTATCCCTGCATATGCGGTCCTTAGCCTGACATATCGACTCGATATCAAACCCCGCAAATAGATGAGTCTATTTCCACCATGTCTGAATTTTGCATATTTTGTAAAGTTTCGTTATTTTTGCGCAGTAATTTTATAATTTTGTTGATTTATGAGCTATAATGTAGGAGATATTGTGCCTGATGTGTTAGGTACTGACCAAAATGGAAATGTTGTGAAGCGCAGTGACTATCCCGGGAAGTCTATCGCACTTTATTTTTATCCGAAGGACATGACATCCGGGTGTACCGCGCAGGCGTGCAACTTGCGCGATAATTATCATGAGTTACTCGATGCCGGGTATCAGGTTATAGGAGTAAGTGGTGATTCGGCTGACTCGCACAAAAAGTTTATTGAGAAAAATTCGCTTCCTTTCCCTTTAATTGCTGATCCGGACCATAAGCTGCTGGAGGCTTTTGGAGTCTGGGGCGAAAAGTCAATGTACGGACGCAAATATATGGGAACTTTCCGCACGACGTTCATAATTGACCCGGAAGGAAAGATTACGCGCGTTATTCTTCCGAAGCAGATTAAAACATCGGCTCACGCGGCTCAGATTCTTCAAGGTTGATAATAAAAATAACGAGGAGTGGCAAAAAAGTCGCTCCTCGTTATTTTTTGTACTATGATTGTTTGCGGAATGATATTATTGCGAGAATATTAGATACTATTGCTGATATTATGAGAGCTATGAACTGAGAGGAGAGTTGAGAGATGGTGGTCCCTTTGAGATAGACCGAGCGCATTATTTCAATGAAGTAGCGCGGGGGAATGATATATGTCATGTTGCGTGCCCATGCCGGCATGGAGCTGATGGGTGTCATCAGTCCGCTCATCAGGATAAAGAGCATTACGATGAAGAACATGACAAACATGGTTTGAGTCATTGTGGATGAAATGTTTGCTATGGTGACTCCTATGCCAGACATGAACAGAATGAAAAGAACGGCTGCACCAAGAATTACCCATATTGAGCCTACAGGATGTAGCCCGTAGACTAAAGCGGCAATTCCCATGCCGAGCAATAGGACAATTATGCCGATAATCCAGTATGGAATCAGCTTTGAGAGTACAAATACCATCGGATTTACCGGAGTAACGTTTATCTGTTCAAGGGAGCCTGACTCTTTTTCGCCAACAAGATTCAAGGCGGGCATAAACCCTGTCAGCATTACAAGCAGCATAATCATCAAGGCGGGAATCATGTAGCTGCGGTAATTGAGCGTTGGATTGTAGAAATAGTTGATAGTGATAGCTGATTTGATGTCAAGCCCGTTGCTCCGCATGATACTTTTCGCTAAGGATTGAGCGACATATTGTGCGCCCAAGCTCCCTTTGGTACCGTTTACACCGTTAGCAGATATATAAGTAATGGCTCCGGTTGGCGATTTCCTGCTTTTAGGAGCTATTTCGACAATTACGTCAATGTTTCCACGCTTTACCGCTTCCAAAGCCGATTCAAAGTCAGTGAACTTCTCCACAGAGAAATATTCGGATGATGCGAGGTCTGACGTGATTGCGCGAGAGGTGTGGCTTCCGTCGAGGTCAACTACGGCAACTCCGACATGACGCACGTCCATAGTCGTTACCAATGGCATTACCAATACAACCATTATGGGAAACAGCAGGGCAATGCGTGGCAGAAACTTGTCTTTGGCAAAGAGAATAAACTCTTTGCGGAGTAGGCACATTAGAGTTCTCATCAGTTCAGTCTGTTATTGAATCGTTTGATGGTAAGTGAGAGCAGAAGCAGTGTAATTCCGGAAATGACGGCAAGTTCGGTCCATATATACTCAAAACCGAGACCTTGAATCATTACTTTGCGCATCGAGGCGATATACCACTTAGCGGGAATAATATTGCTAATCCATTGCAGAATCAACGGCATATTCTCTATGGGGAACATGAGTCCGGAGAGCATGATTGCCGGCATTATCAGCACCATGCCGCAAATCAGCAGTGCTGTTATCTGATTCTCGACCAAAGTTGATACAAAGAGTCCGATGCAGAGTGACAGAGCTATGTAGATAAATGACAACACCAACAGCGCAGCCATAGAGCCGCTAAGAGGAACGCCCAGCGCGTAACGCGCAATCAGGAGGATAACCGAAAGGTCAATCAGTGCCAGCAGGAAATATGGGACGAGCTTAGCTAACACTATCATATAAGGCTTAATCGGCGAGACAAGCAGAATTTCCATCGTGCCGGTTTCTTTCTCCCTTACAATAGAAACCGAAGTTAGCATAGCGCAAATCAGCATGAAAATAAGCCCCATGATGCCGGGAACGAAGTTATATGAGCTTAAAAGTTGTGGATTATACAGAATTCTAACAGGAGGAGCGGCATTTTTTGCCGAGCCGTTCAATATACCCGTCAGATACCCTGATGCTGTCTGAGCGATGATTGGATTGGAGCCATCGAGAACAATCTGCACTTTTCCGTCAGTCTCATAATCCGGGCTGAAAGATATTACCGCCATGACCTCGTTTGATGACAGTGCCGTGTGGATTTCCTGTCCCGTTGGCAGTTGTCCCGTATAGTTTACATATGGGTTGTTGATGAGTCTTCCGAGAGCGTCCGAAGTTGCCGACGTAGGGTGGGGAACAACGGCTGCAACATCAATGGAATTTACCTCGGTTGAAATGGCAAAACCAAACATAATCATCTGCACCACCGGTATCATGATGGCTACAAGCAGTGTCCGCGGGTCGCGAATAATGTGCAGACATTCTTTTTTGACAAAAGAGAGGAACGTTTTATTCATTTCTGGTTGCGGTGCGGGCTAATGTTCTGAAAACTTGGTCCATGGACTCGGAATGGAATTGCTCTTTGAGCCTTGCGGGTGAGTCAAGAGCCTTTATCTTGCCGTCAACCATAATAGAGACTCTGGAGCAGTATTCAGCCTCATCCATATAATGTGTGGTAACGAAAATCGTAGTGCCCTCGGCTGCGGTTTGATAAATTGATTCCCAGAAAAGGCGACGCGTTATAGGGTCCACACCTCCCGTGGGTTCATCGAGAAACACAATCATTGGCTTGTGGACCGTTGCGACTGCAAAAGCGAGTTTCTGGCGCATACCCGGCGGCAGTATGCCTACCTCCATGTCTAATTCGCGCCGCAGGTCGAATTTATTCGCAATATGCTCTATTGCGTCAGCCGTTTCTTTCTTCCCGAGTCCGTATATACCGGCAAATAGGCGCAGGTTTTCTCGGAGACTCAGTTTGGTGTAAAGCGAGAATTTCTGACTCATGTAGCCGATGTTGCGCTTTACCTCTTCGCTCTGAGTTGCCACGTCAAAGCCAGCCACCGTTGCCCTGCCGGACGTCGGCACGCTCAGTCCGCAGAGCATTCGCATTGCGGTGGTCTTTCCGGCTCCGTTCGCTCCGAGAAAGCCGAAAATCTCCCCTTTGCCGACGTCGAAGCTTATGCTGTCGACTGCCGTAAAGTCGCCAAATCGTTTGGTGAGGTCGCGCGCCTCAATTATCGTTTTGTGTTCCATCTGTCAGTGTTATAAAAATGTCTTCAATGCCCGGCGCGGCTTCCTCAACCTTACATCCGGGAATGGAAACCGGTGTGTTTACTTGCGGAAAAGCGTGAATTTCACTTCCGAAGAGCAGTGCGCGACTGATTTCCGGCACTTCGCGCACTTTTTTCAGCGTTTCGTAAGGGTCTGCACCCCACACTCTCAGCATCGGAACCTTGTAACGCTCCAAAATATCCGCTAAGGTGCCTGACGCGAGAATTTTACCGCCTCCCATCAGGGCGATGCGGTCACACCGCGAAGCCTCGTCCATATAAGGAGTGCTGACCAATATGGGCAGACCGGTCTTTTTGATTT
The DNA here is from genome assembly GCA_964586765.1 of uncultured Bacteroides sp. GTDB lineage: Bacteria > Bacteroidota > Bacteroidia > Bacteroidales > Muribaculaceae > UBA3263. The sequence continues at coordinate 3,815 of CAZPHN010000056.1, read as the reverse complement.
CCGAAAGCATATCCCAGAACTCGCTGCGGGAAACCGCGTCGACTCCGGTTGTCGGTTCATCAAGGAAGAGCACCTCCGGTTTGTGGATAAGTGCGCAGCAGAGCGCGAGCTTCTGCTTCATGCCGCCTGAAAGTTTGGCGGCACGTCGCTTTTTAAACGGCTCGATTTGTCTGTAAATCGGCTCTATCATATCGAAGTTGTCTTCGATTTTACCGCCGAAAAGCGATGCGAAGAAGTTGAGGTTCTCCTCAATCGAAAGGTCGCCGTAGAGCGAAAACCGCTCGGGCATATAACCGGCTCTGGCACGCACTGCCGTAAAATCGGCAACTACGTCGTGACCAACCACACGGGCTCTCCCTGAGTCAGGGAGCAGCAAAGTGGTCAGTATGCGGAAAAGCGACGTCTTCCCGGCTCCGTCCGGTCCGAGCAGACCGAAGATTTCGCCGTGGTCAACGCTCAGACTTACGTCCTGAAGAGCCTTGACTCCTCCGGGATAGCTCTTGCTGATTCCGTTTACTTCAATCGCACTCATAGGCGTACGTTGCCGAAAGCCCCGATTTTCAGAGTGCCGTCGCTATTGTCAACGGCTATTTTGACAGCATAGACAAGGTTTGAGCGCGAGTCCTGCGTCTGAATGTTTTTAGGCGTAAATTCGCTTTCCGAAGCAATCGAAGTTATATGACCGGTGTATTCCTTTACGGAATCGCCACCGTAATTTGCCAAAACGGTCACTTCCTGACCTATTTTCAGGTCGGCAAGCTGCTCTGAGGTGAAATAAGCGGTCAGTTTCATTTTTTTCAGGTCTGCCACCTTTACAATCGGTTTACCCGGTGCGGCATACTCGCTCGGCTCGCAAAATTTCGTAACGACGGTGCCGCTTATGGGCGAAATGATGCTGCAGCGGGCAATGCGGTCATTGAGCCGCTCAATCTGAGCGTCAATCACATCGACGGCACGGTCAGCCTGCGATGCACTCTTGGTAAGGGTCGATTCCTGAGCCTTTAGTCTGTCCTCAATCACTTTTATCGCTGAGTTGATATCGTCGAGCTGTTTGGTTGTAGCTGCGCCGGCGGCAAGCAGATTTTCTATTCTGTGGCGTTCGCTCTGCTGCTTGGCGAGTTCCTGACGTGTGGCGGCAAGCTGGGTGGCTACGTCGGGTCGCTGAACGGCGGTCACTACCCGCTGCCCTTCGAGTTGCAGACGTTCGAGATGTAGCGGCACGGTGTCGATTAACGCAATCAGCTGACCTTTCGAGAGCGTATCGCCCTCCTCGATGTCAAGCATAACGATTTTTCCGGCTGATTCTGCCGAGAGGGTAACTTCCGTGGCTTCGAAAAAGCCGGATGCATCATAGTCTGGAGTTTTATCGCAGGCGGTCAGTGCAATAAGGGCAACTGCCGGGATTATGAGTTTTTTCATTGGTTTTCGGTTTGATTGAGTTTATATTGAGCCTGAAGAAGTTCAAGACTGTGGGTTTCGCGGTCGGTTGCGGCAAGTTCCGCATCGGTGATTTTTGAAAGCAGAGCCGTCGTGTCAAGTATTCCGTTCTTGAGTTGGGCGCGGGCAGCGTCAAGCACATCGCGCCTGAGTTGCAGAATCTCATCGTCGTGGGCTATTATGCGCTTTATTGACTCGATTTCCGCTTTGCGCTGCTCTGAAACTATATTGCGGTTGAAATCGAAAATTTGCTTTGCATTTTCAATATTCTGCTTTTGAATTTCGAGCGATTTAAGCGAATTTTTGCGTGTATAGAGCGCGCTGAAGTTCCATTTGAGCTGAATGCCCGCAATCAGGGCGGGTCTCATTTTCGTTGACCCCATGCTCTCAAAATAGTTCAGCCCCGGATAACCCATGTATGCCGAAACGAACGCTCCGAAGCGGAGCTTCACTGACGCATTGACCATCTTGCGCGCGGCGGTGACTGCGTCGAGCTGTGAGTCAAAAAGTCGTTCCGTCGGCTTTTCTGTTAGGGCTGTATAGTCAGCCTTCGGACGGGCAACTTCAGCTAAATCCTGCCCGATGAAGATGGACAGAACCCGCGAGTAAGCATGTCTTGACGCGGTCAGCTTTTCAATCTGCTGCTCGAGCGTAAGTCGCTGGGCGGCAATCTGCTGCCGGTCGCTTTTCATGGCAACTCCGTTAGCAATCAGAGCGTCTACCTGACGTATAGTGGAGTCAAGCAGCGTGGCGGTCAGTTTCGCACTCTTGATGCGCTCATCAAGCAGCAGGATGCCGAAATAGACGTCCTGAACACGCGAGTCTACGTCGTAGAGGTTCACTTCCGTTTTGCGCCTCTCAACCTCCGACTCGGCTTTGATTTTCGCTCGGTTAGCCGCCGTCATGCCGCCGTCCCATATCTGCTGACTCAGGTCCACACCTATTTTATATTGTGTAGGCTTCAGTCCGGGATACTCCACTCCCTGCATCTGCATCAGCTTTTGGAACTGTTCAGGCAACTCCATGACACTGTTCTGCCATGTAAGCTGACCGTTGACAGACCCTTGTGGCAGCCATGCCTTCGAGGCATTCGAGAGCGAGAATTGCTCCGACTTCTCGATTAGTCCATATCGGGCAATTTCCGGATAATGTTCGCGCGCCAGCCGCCGGCACTCATCGAGTGTCTGCGCTTGGCTGCAAAACGGTGCGAGCAACGTAAAAGTCAGCAAAAGTTTTTTCATAAGCTTATGCGTTTAAGGATTATTTCGATATTTTCGGCGCGTTTGGCGGCGAGGAATTGTTCGCGGTCAATGGGAAGCAATGCCTCTAAAAGTATTTTAGGTGCGAGGAAGGGGAAAATGTTAAGCGATACAATATCGGAGAGCAGCAGGCTGACGTTGACTTTCGCAATTTTGCCCGCTTGAGCCTCGCGGTCAAATTCCACCTGAAAGTGCGCTACCAATTCCTTTACTTTCGAGGCTATTCCGCCTGCAATCTGCTCAAACACTTCTGGGCAGTTTGTCATTACTGAAGTGAATAGCCGCGGCATTGAGGGATTGGCGCAGACAAAGTCGAAGTGTTTTCCGACTCCGTTTGCCACACGCTCCTGAAGTGTTGCTCCCGGCTCTTCAAATGCACCTGCAATCAGCTCAATCAGGAAATGTAACTTTTCATGAATAATGCGCTCGAAAAGGAGCTGCTTGCTGCGGAAATAATAGTGGAGCATAGCGTGGGTAACGCCGGCGCGGGCGGCAATGTCCGTGGTGCGTGCGCCATCAAACCCTTTGAGGGCAAACTCCTCGATGGCGGCGTCAAGTATCTGTTGTTCAGTGGTCATTGCTTAACAAACAAAAATGTTTAACAAAATTGTTAGCGCAAAGTAACGCATAATTTTCCAAACGTCCAAATAAAATTCAAAAAATCTTTCGCCTCGAGTATTGCTTGGGAGTGGCACGCGAGGACGCGTGCCGCTCCCAAAGGAAAGGCGCACTCCGCTGCGCCGCCTCAGCCGAAGACTTTACCGGCGGTTCGGAGACCGCCTCTCCAATTGAAAGTCTCACAGGTCGTAATCATGACAAAATATATAAAAATATGTAGAATAAATTGCCTTAAGGGCGTCTAATCTCAAAATAAATGCTTAACTTTGCGCAATCCGGTGGAGGAGAAATACCGCCGGAAAAGAAAAGTGTCAAGCTTTCTTTCTCAGCTAAACGAACCGCCAATTCAAAAACAACCTGAGACAGAGTGAGATAGACGCTCTTTCTGTATTTGTCGCAACTATAACTGCGGCTTTGTTGCCGTATATTAGCATAAGACAAATCCAGAGGGGCAGTTTATTCTACCCTCATATATCATTCAGGTTGTAGGCCTTGGCGGGC
>CAZPHN010000055.1:0-10679 GCA_964586765.1 uncultured Bacteroides sp. | reverse complement strand
CCCTCTTTATATTATAGATGGCGTTCCAACAGACAATATCAACTGCATCAACCCTTCTGACATAGAGTCAATGCAGGTACTGAAAGATGCGGCATCAGCATCAATCTATGGTTCGCGTGCCGCCAATGGCGTGGTAATCATAACCACCAAGCAGGGCAAAGGTGACCGCATGACAATCAACATAAACTATGCTGCCAGTGCGCAGACCATTGCCCGACGCTATAAAATGCTCAACGCCGAGCAGTGGGGACAGGCTTACTGGACAGCATCGGCAAACTCTAACATCGCGCCCTCTCATGTGCTTTATGGGTCAGGTGATGCTCCGGTGCTTCAACCCTTTGTTGACGGCAATACAAATTTCCCTACCGCCAATACCGACTGGCAAGACCAGATTTATCATACCGCATGGACCAACAATCTTACCGCTTCGATTGCTAATAACACTGAGAAAAGCTCCGTAATGCTTTCGCTCAATTACATTAACCAGAACGGTAACATTACCGATACGTTTTATGAGCGTTACTCGGCGCGTGTAAACTCCCATTTTGATTTCAATAAGTATGTTACCGTTGGCGAAAATCTTGTGGTGGCGCGATGGACCAACCGTGGTGTTGACGTTGCCGGTGACCGTGGCATACCGTTTACCGCAATGAGTCAGCATCCCGCCCTTCCTGTTCGCGGACTTAACGGCGACTGGACGCTCCCGCTCGGACTGATTGGTTCCGACCTGAACAACCCGGTTCAGATGATTGCCAATGCAAAGGATAATGACCTTGCGTCATGGCGTATTCTCGGTAACGCCTACCTCGAAATCAAACCTGTTGACGGACTGTCGTTAAAGACCAATATCGGTATAGAGCATAGCCAGTATTTCAACAACACCCTTGGCAGAGCCTTCAACCCCGGCGACGTCAACAGCATGTCAAGCGTTTACGGTCAGGGCGATACATGGACATGGACAAATACCGCAAATTATAATAAGACTTTCGCCGATGTGCACCATTTGACGGTACTTTTCGGTACTGAAGCTATCGGATATACTTTCCGCGATGTTTCCGCTTCACGTGAAGGTTATGCATTTGAGGATGCCGATTTCATGCAGATTGGCTCAGGTACCGGTACCCGTAATAACGGAGGCGGCAAGACACAATGGTCGGTCTTCTCCATATTCGGTAAGGCGGACTATAATTACGCTGACCGTTATCTCGCTTCGTTCACCATACGCCGCGATGAGAACTCCCGTTTTGCAAAAGGCTATCGTGCCGGAGTGTTCCCCGCATTCTCGCTGGCATGGCGTCCCACTCAGGAAGCATTCTTCCCGCATAATACTGTTTTGAATGACCTTAAAATCCGTTATTCATGGGGTCAGAATGGTAATGCTAACATTCCGTCGCTCTATCCTGCGTATTCAACCTATATCTTCAATACAGGTAACGGCGCATACGACCTTAGCGGCACGAACTCTTCGACAACCGCAGGCATCACTCTGGCAAGCACCGGAAATCCGGAACTGAAGTGGGAAACCACTTATCAGAACAATATTGGCGTGGATTTCACTTTCTTCAACGGTTCGCTCAATGTCAGTGCCGACTATTATATCAAGAAAACTAAAGATATGCTCACTATTCCGCCGGCACTCGACGTTGCGGGTGAGAACGCAGCAATCTGGCTTAATACCGGCAACATGAAGAATACCGGTTGGGAAGTAACGGTTGCCTATCGCAGTCCGCAATACGGGGATTTCTCGTGGAACGGTTCGGTTAACGTGTCGCAGTACAAAAACAAACTCGTAACCCTTAACTCCCGCCAGAAATTCATTGGCGGCGACCAGCGTCTTATTCCCGGTCAACCGATGGGTGTATACTATGGCTATGTATGTGACGGCATATTCCAGTCGCGCGAGGAAGTGGCAAACCACGCCACTCAGCCCGGAGCCGCTCCCGGTCGACTCATTTATCGTGACCTTGACGGCAACGGCGTAATCGATGATAATGACCGCTGCATCATAGGCGACCCGAATCCTGACTTGTCGATGGGTATCAACCTTGGCTTTAAATATAAGGCGTTCTCGCTCGATATGTTCTTTGCCGGTGATTTCGGTTTCGACATCCAGAACCACATGAAGCGTCAGCTGCTTTCAATGAACTACGGCAATATCTCTACAAACCGTGGCGCAGACATTTTGAATGCTTGGACTCCGACCAATACTGATACTGATATACCCGCACTTTCTCTCACCGACGATAACAATGAGTCTCGTTTCTCTACTTACTATGTTGAGAATGGTTCATACATGAAGATGAAGTATCTGAAACTTTCATATACTCTGCCCAAGAATATAATCAAGAAGATTGGCTCTTCCAATATGGACGTTTATGCTCAGGTTGAAAATGTGTTCACTCTTACCAAATACAGCGGACTTGACCCGGAAATCCTTACCGGCGAATATGGCGCGCACATTGACAACGGTGCATACCCGCGTCCGCGCACTTTCTCTGTCGGCTTAAACATTCAATTCTAAACCTACCTCACAAAATGGAAAACATTAGAAATATCATAAAAAACGCAATATGCGTGGCGGCTATAGCATCAATGGCATTTGTTACGACTTCATGCGATGACTTGCTTGATACAAAGCCGCAAGGCACATTTACCGACGGGCAGATTGGCGATGACGAAGCCGCTGACCTGATGACCTCGGCGTATGCGTCACTTCTTTGCCACTTTTTCGGCAATAATGAGTCATTTGCAGGTCCAATCAACAACTGGGTGTTCGACGTCCGCTCTGACGACGCGCTGAAAGGCGGTGACGGCGTAACGATGGAGGGATATATCCACCAGCTCGAAGTTGGCAATGTACAGAGCGACAACGACGTGGCTAATTTCAAGTGGCGCAATAACTATTATTCTGTCAGCCGTTGCAATGCCGCCATCAAGGGTATTGTCAACGCCAAAACAATCTCAGCGGAGAATAAGTCCGTATATATTGCGGAAATGAAGACTTTACGCGCCTATTTCTACTTTGACCTGTTCCGTATCTTCCAGAAGTTCCCTTACTTTGATGAAACGGTTACAAATCCGAGCGAGTGTCGCGCCGATGCGTATACCCGCGACCAGATTGTAGGCTTTATTAAGCAGGACTTGCGCGATAGTTATGATGTTTTGCCTGAAAGTCAGGAAAAGCCCGGTCGCTTCAATAAATATGTTGCCGCCTCCCTCCTTGCCCGTGTTGACCTGTTCACGTCAGATTGGGCAGAGGCAGAGCAATATGCCGGCTATGTCATTGACAGCAACCGATATGAGCTTTATCCTAACTTCCTTGACATGTCTAAGCCCGAGTTCAACAATCAATATGAGTCGGTGCTCGCCATTCAGTTCTCATCAGCCAATTCTCCGGACCAGTTCAATTTCAGCAACTGCCTGAACTGCACATGGTCCGAAGGTAATCTCTATGGCAATGGCGATGATTTCTATCTTGCCTCCCAGAATCTTGTAAATGCGTTCCGCACCGATGTCAATGGTCTTCCTTTCTTCGACGGGACATTCAATGACGAGAACGTTGACAAGGCTGACTATGATGGAAATGTTGACCCGCGTCTGGATTTCACCCTCGGTCGTATAGGTATGCCGTGGCGATCCCATACTTACAATGAAAAGTGGTGTCGCAATTTGGAACTTTACGGTCAGTATTCCGGCAAGAAGGCATATCCGGCACCCGAGTCGCCTTATGTTAAAACCGGTATAGTACCATGGGGCGCATCTTCCCTTAACTGTATCCTTATTCGCTATGCCGACGTTATGCTGATGAAAGCAGAGGCTCTGATTGAGCAGAACAAGAATCTTGATGAAGCCCGCACGCTTATCAATGGCATACGTCGTAAGGCCGCGCGCTCGGTCGACCCCACTTATGAGCCGGTTGACTGCAACCCGATGCTTGCCAATTATTCTGTCGCAGAATATCCCGCTACAGGTTGGACTCAGGACTATGCACGCAAGGCCGTGCGCATGGAGCGTCGTCTGGAACTTGCCATGGAAGGACTTCGCTGGTTCGACCTTGTGCGCTGGGGCAACGTGATTGAAACAATGAACGACTATTATGTTTCGGAGGGCAAAATCCGTACATACTATCAGGGTGCAAATCTTTCTGAAAGCGAGATTTACTTCCCCATTCCAGTAAATCAGGTTGACAATGCCGGTAATTTATATAAGTAAACCATAAAAATCACAAATAAAATGAAAAAATTACATCAATATACTCTCTGTATGCTCGCAATGCTCTTTTGCTGCATACTTGGTGCCTGTTCGGATTTCGAGCCGACGGGTATGCCGGAGCACCCTGAGCTTGCGCGGGTTTCTGATTTGCAGGCAACGGTTGTAGGTCACAAGGTCAACTTGTCGTGGGTACTTCCCGCAGACCAAGACATCACCGGAGTACGCCTTATTACGAACGGCAATAACGATGCAGCCATAACCCTTGACGGACGTGCAACCGAATATACCGTCGTTGGTCAGCCTATGGGCGAAGAGTATTTCTATACCGTTAAGGTAATATATAAAGGCGCATATGTTTCTGAAGGCGTTTCTGTAACTTCTTTGCTCCCGCAGGAGAATCTGGGCGGAGTTTCTGATCTTAAGGCTGAGATATCGGGTAGAACGGTTACTCTTTCGTGGGTGCTTCCGTCAAGTGATGAAGTGACCGGCGTCCGCATTATACGTGATGGAGATGTCAATGCCGCAACCGTTATTGACGGCAAAGTGACCTCTTTTGAACTCAAAGGTCAGCCAATGGATAAGGAAATGACATATACCGTCGAGGCTATCTATGACAGTTACTATAATTCAGACGCTGCTTCGATAAAAGTAAAGGTTCCATACATTACACCGAAGATGGGCTATCTGATGATTGCGGAATCAATCGCCGCTATCCCTGACGATGATGAGCGCGCTGCCGCTACATGGTTTGCCGCCCAAGAGAATGCAGAGTTTATCCAGCCCTCACAGATTGCCGACCTTGACGCCGACCTCTATCCGGTACTCTGGATTGAAATTGACCGTACAGGTATGGAATTCGGTTGGCAAAACCTTCCGTCAGAGATTTCGAATGAAACTACTATCGCCGCCTTGAAGCAGTATTCAGCCAATGGCGGTAGCCTCTACCTTGCCAACATGGCAACCCAGCTTACCGTTCCCCTCGGTTTTGTTCCGGAGAACATGGCTCCGACGGTTTACGGCAACGGCGAAGGCGGTAGCGGTGATGACGTTTGGGTGATTAATCCGTATCTCGGATGGGATTTCAGAAACGGTTCAGACCAAGGATTTTATGACCGCACTGCCCATGAAATATATAAAGGTCTGACTCTCGAAGACCCCAATAATTACGGCTATGAGAACCTGCCTTTGATCGGACCCGGTCAGCGCGAGGACCACAACTGTCTGTGGGATTGCAATATCTACGGCAAGGGTAATCAGGCGGACGTTATCAAGAACTTTGAGGTAACCACGAACTCGCTTGTGCTTGCAACGTGGGGACATGTTCGCGACCACTGTGTTGCCGGTCTGGTTGAGTTTTACTCCAACGCCGAACATGGTCGATGCATCGCTAACGGTTTTGCGGCTTATGAGTGGAACCAGAATTCCGGTAAGAACCCATATCAGCATAACGTCGAGCAGCTAACTGCCAATATTCTGAACTATCTGAAATAAAAAAATGACTGCACCCTCATTCCTCAAGTCTGTTTCTTTGTTGCTGACAGGGCTTAGCGCGCCGATTGTATGTCAGGCGCGCGAAGTGGCCCGTTTCACAATGCAGAACTCCGGAGACAAAATTACAGAATCTGTCTCCGGACAGACTTTTGCCATCCATGGCGTCCATCCGGCAGAAAATATGCCGGGTGCCAAGGGACAGGCTTTGCGTTTTGACGGATATTCTACCTATATTGACGCTGAAGTGGGTAATATCATTCCTGCCGGGTCAAAGCAAATGACCGCATCGGTATGGTTCGCGGTAGAGACATTCCCGATTGTGGAGATTGACGTGAACACGGCTGAGCAGGTTGCCATAGCGTCTTGTCTCGATGATAATGCCAAGACCGGTTTCGGTTTCTTCATTGGTCTTGACGGTAAATACTCATTTAAATCATATATAGGTGGCTGGCAGTTGGAACTGAAGGCTGACGCTCCGCTCGATCGCTACCGGTGGATTAATCTTACCGCGGTAATCGATTCCGAATCCCGGTCTGCCACGCTATATAATAATGGTGAGCCCGTAGCTACCTCGAAGGCTAACGGGAATATTGTCGTGGCAAATTCACCAATGAGGATTGGTCGTAGCTTTAACGAGCGTTTCAGCGGACCTTTCTGCCTGACATCGTTCAATGGGCTCATTGACGACATTGCCGTATGGGATGAGGCTCTGAGTGGCGAAACAATCTCCTCATGGACGGCAGAAAATGCGCCGAACCTTATCGTCCCGGCTGAAAGATTTGAAGGTGACCCCATGCGTCCTGCTTTCCATGCCATGCCGGCAGCCAACTGGGCTAATGAAACCCACGGAATGATTTATTCCAACGGTCGTTACCATCTGTTTTTCCAGAAAAATGCAAACGGACCGTATATGTCGCGCCTTCACTGGGGGCATCTTTCAAGCGAAAACCTATTCGACTGGACGGAAGAAAAAATCGCTCTTGCGCCCGAAACCTATTGGGATTTCAAGGGATGCTGGTCAGGCTGCGTGTTTGTCGATGATGAACTTACTCAGGGCAAACCCTCCATACTTTATACCGGCGTAGACTATGCCAAGGCTGTCATAGCTCAGGCATCTCCTCTTGATGATGATCTGATAGGGTGGGAGAAAAGTGCGATGCCGGTAATCAACGGACGTCCCGACGGACTGTCGGATGATTTTCGTGACCCATACTTCTTCCGCACTGATAATGGAGCATACATTATTGTAGGTTCAAGCAAAGGAGGAGTCGGCACCACGACCCTTCATGTCTATAATCCGCAGACCAAGAGCTGGAGCAACGACGGTAAGACTTTCTTTACCGGCACAGACGCTCAGAGTTGCGGAACATTCTGGGAAATGCCCAATGTCACCAAGATTGGCGACAAATGGATTTTTACGGTTACACCCCAGAATACCTCGCGTGGAGTTGCCGCGCTTTATTGGACCGGCTCCATCAATCCTGACGGAACTTTCAAGCCGGACCGAACCTCTCCGTCAACTATTGAACTCCCCGGCTTTGCCCGCGAAGGTTACGGACTGCTTTCGCCTACTGTCTACCGCCATGACGGCAAGACTATAGCTCTCGGAATTGTGCCGGACAAGCTCCCGTCGCAAGCCAACTATAACCTCGGATATGCCCATAAGTTTTCTATTCCGCGGGAATGGACACTGGATAGTGAGGGCAATTTACGTCAGAAGCCATATTCCGGTCTTGCGGAGCTGCGGACAGATGGTGGTTTCTCCAAGTCTGACTTCACGTTAAACGGCGAGCAGACTATAGCCGGAGTAGAAGGTAGAGGCGTAGAGCTTTGTGGCGAATTTGCCGTGACTGCCGGAAAATGCGGCTTCACACTGCTCGACGACGGGACTTCGGCAGTCAAGGTTTACTATGACGGCACGACAAATGAAATCGTAGTCGATAGCCGCGGAGTTGACCGCCTGATTAATGACTCCGGAGTTTTTGACGGATTTTACCACAGTCAGCTCCCGCGTCAGCTTGCAAAGGGCGAAACTGTCAAGCTCAACGTCTTTTTTGACCACTCCATTCTTGATATCTTTATCAACGACACGTGGGCAACCTCTGTCCGGGTTTTCGCCCAAGCCAAGCAGGCTGAAAATGTAGGTGTGTTTACTGACACGCCGACATCCGTTCTGACCCTGAATGCTTGGAATCTGAAGGGGAGCAGCAGTGATTCCGGTATTGTTCCCGTGGTTACTGACGCCAATGATGTTAGTCTTACCGTAGAAAATGGCACTATTAGATATGGTGAGATCCCTTTCCCGGCGGTATTGTCAGTCTATAATCTTTCCGGGAGAAAAATGATTGAAAAACATATCGATAGCCATAGCGGAATCATTGATACCACACTTACAGGCTTCCACATAATAGCCGTTAATACCACAAAAGGGCTCGTCTCAAAAAAAATGCTATTCTAAAGCGCACGCTCAAACTTTCCCCCTTAAAATGTGAGGATTTTCACACTTTTCCCCCTTAAAATGTGTGAGTCCTCACATTTTTCCCACGTAAAATGTGATTTTCCCGCTCTACGCCGCCGAAACAATCTAACTTCTTGCAATTGGGGATATTAATGTATTGTTAACATTGTTTAACAATTGGGGGGGGTAATTTGTGAAATTATGTGTAATTTTGCGCATAATACATTTCTTTTTTTAAAAGTCTTTTCATGAATCGATTCAGAAAACCGGGCGTTTTTGCCGCAACGCTCTTGTTGTCATTTTCTAACCTCTGGGGTGAGGAGCCGAAATGGTATGACACCGCTGACCTTTTTGCTGTCCATGGCATCCGTTCGGATGAGTATGGTGATTTCATCACAGTAGCCATTGAGGGTCCGGACAACCATATCTATATGGCGTATAATTTTGACATCATCCTCCCTGCGGGTGTTACTTTCCCCATAACCGGCACTACACATGACGGTATTTACACCTATGATTACGGCGATATTTACCATAATCTTGAAGACGGCGTTTATCCGACCACTACTTCAGGCCGTCCGCCGGTATCGAAACCAAATCATGTGCTGTCAAATTCCGTCAAAGACTTAGGAACGCGTGCCAAGGTAATCTGTTATAGTACCATAAATGCCGAATTCCTGAAACCTACTGGGGCAATCTGTGATTGTGTTGTCGAAGTCCATCCTCTCGCCAAAGCGGGAGTAAACCGCGTGAAGTTCAAGGATATGGTTTTCAATACCAAAAATCCTGAAACCGGCTTCCCCATTCAGTGGGCACCGGGAAACACACTCTTTAATGTCGCGTGGAGCACCCTGACCATCCCTGCGGAGCGTACGGTGGAGGTCAATATCTCGGCTGACACGAAGTGGGCAACGTTGATTCTTCCCTTCGCGCTCTCATCGCTGCCCGATAACGTAACGGCATATCATGGCGCGCGTATTAACGATGCCAGTGAGGTTGAACTCGAAAGCGTCGATAGTCTCGAGCCATATAAACCATATATTATATATGCGCCCCAAGGCTGGACTGCCACATTATCCGGCGTAGCCTCCGAGGCGGACTTCCCTTCTCCGCCCATGCTCCTTGCTGCCGATGACTATTCTATCAGCTATCCGGCTGATGCCGTAGCGACCCATGGAGTTCTCAGTGCGAACATCCGCCCTCATGAGCGCACGGATGGCTACGTATTGACCTCGGTAGACGGCACTCCTACCTTTAGCCGCGTCACGGAAGCTGCCCCTCGGACGCTCTCAACCGGCGATGTCTATATTCCTACCCCCGAAGAATTCTTCGCGGATGCTCCCGAAAATCTTCCGCTGAAGGTTAAAGATTCAACTACTTCGCTTACCGAGGTCAACGATGTAAACCCTTCCGGTCCGATATACAACCTCCAAGGTGAGCGCGTGCTGACCCCTCGCCCCGGCAATATCTATATAACCCGAGGCAAAATTTTCCGTAAATAATTAACCAATCAAATACCATACTTTATGTTCAAGAAACTGACACTAACACTGCTTCTTGGGGTAGCCGCGTTGATTCCGGCTCACGCCGACAATGTTGAAGTAGATGGAATCCATTATGTAACAAATCTGGATTATAAGACAGCCAGTGTTACGAATTATCAATTTGATGCTTTGGATTCGTTTGGAAACCCAGATTACTATATGGGCGATGTCACAATTCCATCAACTATTAAATATGCTGGAGATGTCTATACTGTTACATCGATTGGACGTTATGCATTTCGCGGATGTGTCTATTTAAGTAGAGTTATATTGCCAAATACTATAACTGAAATTGGAGAAGGTTGTTTTGAAGATTGTATATCTCTTTCTGACATTAATATCCCAGAATCGGTTCAGTCAATTAGGCATGATGTATTTACAAATTGCCCCAAATCATTAGTTATTCATTTCGAAAATGAAACGCCACCATATATTGAAGCTCCGTTTAAAGATTCAGATGGTTCTGGCAAATATATCGATATAATCGTGCCAAATAATGATGCTATAAAGGAATATGGAAATTGTATTAATGGAAATGGTGTCATAGCTTTGATATGGGCTGAAGATGAGTACAAAAGAAAAAAAGAAACAACGGACCAAACAAAAACAGATTATATTATTACGACATCTGCCTTGAGGTCAACTTTTGATTTTGCTTTATGTAAAGAGTTAATATTGGATAATGGTCCGGACGTAGCATTATGTGCTAAGTCTCTTAAGGTAATTGGGACAATTAACTGGTGTGATTTTATAACAATCCGGAGTCTTTCTAATCTCACGTCCATTGACCTTAGTGAGACGACTGTTGTTGACTATTATAATGAAATCCCTTCTGGGGGATTGAGTGATTTACGTAAGTTAGAACGTATAATTCTGCCGGGCGATTTAGCTGGAATAGGATGGTCCGCCTTTTCTGGTTGTACCTCCCTCCAGTCAGTAGGAGATATGCCTGCGCTTACATCAATAGGAGCGTC
>CAZPHN010000054.1:0-10947 GCA_964586765.1 uncultured Bacteroides sp. | reverse complement strand
AAGGTAAAGGCTATGTTCAACGAGCGCAACCAGCGCGTAACCGAGGCAGGACCGTCTACTCCGGTGCTTATTCTCGGTCTGAACGGCGCGCCAACCGCCGGCGACACTTTCAACGTGATGGATTCCGAACAGGAGGCACGAGAAATCGCCACCAAGCGTGAGCAGCTCCAGCGCGAGCAAAGCGCACGCACCCACAAGATGATAACCCTTGAGGATATCGGTCGCCGTCGCGCCATCGGTAACTTCCAAGAGCTTAACATTATTGTGAAGGGCGACGTTGACGGCTCAATCGAAGCTCTGTCTGACTCTCTGCTGAAACTTTCTACTGAAGAAATTCAGGTTAATGTAATCCACAAGGCTGTCGGTGGAATATCTGAGAGCGATGTCGATTTGGCTGCGGCTTCTGATGCCATCATTATTGGTTTCCAAGTCCGTCCCAGTCAGTCCGCGCGTAAGGCTGCCGAACGCGAGGGCGTTGATATCCGCCTCTATTCAGTCATCTATCAGGCTATCGAGGAGGTTAAGGACGCTATGGCGGGTATGCTTGCTCCTGAAATCAAGGAGGAGGTAATCGGTACTGCCGAAGTGCTCCAGACCTACCATATCAGCAAGGTCGGCACTATTGCCGGAGCTATTGTCCGCGATGGTAAAATCAAACGCGGATGCAAGATTCGACTTATTCGTGACGGCATTGTGCGCTACACCGGTGAACTTGGCTCGCTCAAGCGTTTCAAGGACGACGCTAAGGAAGTACTTGCAGGTTATGACTGCGGTCTGAGCATTGCCGGATACAATGACTTGCACGAAGGTGACCTTATCGAAGGATTCGAGGAAGTTGAGGTATCCCGCACAATTTGATTGCGCACATAAACATAGGCTCTAACAAAGGCAACCGCATGACCAATATTGACCGTGCGGTCGCCTTTATTTCTGAAATAGGTGTGGTCAAGGCTGTTTCCTCTCCGGTTTTATCCGCTCCATGGGGTTTTGTCTCAGACTCGGAGTTTGTGAATGTCGGCGTTAATCTTGATGTTGGACTTTCTTCTTCCGGTTTGCTTGTAGCCCTAAAGGGCATTGAGCGTAAAATTGCTCCTGAAGAATCGCATCGTACGGCTGACGGAGGTTACGCTGACCGCACGATTGATTTGGATCTCATTGCATATGGGGCGGAGATTACTGAAACTCCCGAATTGACATTACCGCATCCACATATGGCAGAGCGTGAATTTGTGCTTAGACCTATGGCGGAAATCATGCCGCAGTGGCGACACCCAAAAAATGGACTTTCTCCGTCAGAAATGCTTGAAAAAATACAATAAAACTGCCTTTCGGTGCGTTTTTTATAAAAACCAATCACAAATTTTATCACATAATGAAACTTCGACACCTCGCTTTCGGTTTTGCCGCTATGGTCATTACCCTGACCGGCTGCAGTTCCGGCAAGACAAAACTGCCATATTTCAAGGATATTGATGTGGAGCAAATCAGTATGCCCGTCGGCGATTTTTCGGTCAAGATTGTGCCGGATGATGAGTTGCTTATCAATGTTTCGGCTGCTAATCCTGATGCTGTTGAGGCATATACAATCCCATATCAGCATCCGCGCCAGCGTGACTTTAATTTCCCCTCGTCGCAAAATCGCGAGTCGTTTATCGCGACTACCCGAAAGACAAATCTTTCGCTCCAACCCTATGTGGTTAATCCGGAAGGATTTATCAACTTCCCTGTGTTGGGTAAGATTCATGTGGCAGGCATGACGTTGGAGGGGCTCGAAGATTACCTTACCGAGAAGATTGGCGAAAAAGTTGTGGACCCGATTGTAACCGTGGAGCTTACCAACTTTCATGTCAACGTGATTGGCGAGGTAAATCATCCCGGAATGTACATTGTCAATCGTGAGCGTTATTCCGTTCTTGACGCTCTGGCTCAGGCGGGAGACCTTACGGCATATGGTGAACGTAACAATGTGATGATTATCCGCGAGGAGAACGGCAAGCGCGTGGCAAAGCGTCTGGATTTGAATAAAGTTGAGACATTAGAGTCGCCTTACTTCTTTCTATGCCAGAATGATGTGGTATATGTAGAGCCAAACACCGTGCGTCAGGCTAACGCGAAGGTTGACAATGACCGTCAGTTCCGCCTTTCAATGACCTCCGTAATTGTCAGTGCCGTTTCCGTTATCGCATCTCTTGCAATCGCTTTGTTTAGATAAAAAATACAAGCTACTATGGAAGAAAACAAGTCTGAACTGATTGATATTAAGGCAACATTACGCGAATTTGCTGCTAAGTGGAAGTGGTTTGTAATCTCTATCATTTGTTGTCTCATCCTTGGATTGGGATATTCGTTTATAGTCAAACCGAAATATGAAGTTCGTGCTAATGTAATACTTACCGAGCAGAATCCTCTTTCTTCAATGATGTCATCCGGCGGACTGGGCGGTGTTGCCGCTATGTTAGGCGGAAACGCAACTGCCGAGGATGAGGTTGAAATCCTGACCTCTCATTCCGTTTTAAAGGAGGTTGTCAAGACCCTTGGTCTCAATATTCGCCATTTTGACCGTCCGGCTCCGTTGATGTCGACCCTGCTCTATACTGAGTATCCTATTGATGTTGTGCCTGCTCCGGGTTTCTTGATTGATACTTTGCGTAGTCCGCTTGAGTTCCGTGTATTGATAGGAAGAGACGGACTTGCCGATATCCGCATTAAGACACGTGGTAAGACTATCTATAATGAGTCGGACAAGAAACTCCCTTATGTGGTTGATATTCCTTATGGCAAATTCACTGTTGAGACCACACCTTTTTATAAAAAAGGCAAGCGAACCAAAAATCAGATTGTGCTCTCTAATTCAGACATGGCGGCAGAATCGCTTCGCAAGGAACTTGACGTAGCTCTTGCTACAAAACGCTCTTCCATCATAAATATGCAGATGGTGACGGACAATGAGAAGTATGCCTGCGACGTCCTGAATACAATGATTGAAAAGTATAACGCGCGTGGACTACGTGACCAGATTAAGCAAACCGGAGTGACTGCCGAAGTGCTTAAGGACCGTCTGATGATGTTGCGTCAGGAACTGGATTCTACCGAGACCTCATTGGAGCGGTTCAAGACCACGGAAGGCATTACCGAGCTTGAGAAAGACGGTGCCGTCATATATCAGCGTATGATTGAAGCGGAAAAAGCTCTTGCGGAGCAGCAGGTCGTTACTCAGCTGGCGCGTGTTACCCTGACTCAGGTTCGTAATAGCGCGCATGATAATTCGCTTATACCGCAGCAGAGCTCAGACCCTATTCTTGCGGCTCAGATCGATGCATATAATAATGCGTTGATGTCGCGTCTGCGTATGGAGCAGTCGGCAAAAGTCGATAACCCTACAATGATGCGCATTGATGAGCAAATCAAGACCTTGCGTGCCAACCTGATTTCCACCCTTGAGGCTGCTGTCAATACCGGCGAGCAGATGACCGCTGAATATCGTCGTGTATATAATTCGGCAGCCAGTCAGGTAAACGGAATCCCCAAGCAGGAATACGCATATCGCTCTAAAATACGTGACCAGACAATTCAGGAGGAACTTTACCTTTTCCTCCTTCAGAAGCAGGAAGAGGTGGCACTGCTGATGAACAACACGCTCCCTAAGGGTTCGATTGTTGATGAGGCTTACTCGCTCAATGAAGATAAGTCATTGTCGAGAATGATGATACTTGTTCTTTCGTTCTTTGTGGGTATCTGTATTCCGCCCATGATTATTATTGCTATAATTCTGAAAAGTATTAGCAAGAAATGACCGCCGAGACCTTAAGCGAGACCCAAAAACCTCCATTTTTTTCCGCACCCGCCGCTGACTGGTGGCGGGCGTTCGGATTTTTGTTTCTGTGTTCGCTTGTAGGTCTTAAATTTTTTCCGGCTTTGGTTTTTGTCGCGCTCCTGTTGTTTCACTGGTGGCGCAGCGACCGATATTTCTTTTTGGTCGAATTTATTATTTTCTGTACCGGTTCCGGACTGGTGCCATATGAGGCATATCCGTTCAAGCAGTGCGACTTCGCGTTCCTTTTCGGCATCATAGGCATACTTATTTATCGAAAAGACGGCATGGTAAGGAAGGTTACATACGCCATGCTCGCTTATTTTGCAGTCTTGTTTGTGTTCGCCTTGACTTCGGTCGAGCCGCTCTCAAACCAGATTTCAATAATTCGATACTATGTGCTTATAATCGGATTCTTTATCCCCTTGGTGACATTTGCCAATCGTGATTTTGACTTCAATAGGCTGATGTACGTAATTATCCTCCATGCGCTTGCCATATGTGTGTTTTATGTAATAGATACATTCATTTTTTCCGGATTTATCCTTACTCCGGGCTCAAGTGCTTGGGGTGTATCAACTATTACAAAGCCCATTGTCGCCACTTTTAAACTTACACGTCACTATCCCTACGGTCTGTATTGGCTTCTTTTGTTAGTTATTCCGATTAACTACAAAAAAATGCGCCTGCGTTGGTACCATTGGTTACTGATTTTGCTCGCGTTTATCTCTTGTCGTACAAATTCATTGCTTTTTGCCATGGTGGGCTGTTTTGTGTTCTGTCGACCTAAGATGCATCAGGTGTTGATTTATATGGTGGTAGGCGTGGTTTCATTGACCGGATTCTATTTTGTAGATAAGGCGATAGGTGGTTCGTTGCGTTTTGCTGAAAATATCGAGTCATTCAGTGTTTTGAGCGGAAGTGCCGATGTTGAAGACCTTGTGGAATTTGGCAACGGACGTACGGCTCAGATTATTCCAAAGATGGAACATCTGTTTTATCTGAACCGCCAGTGGCTTGGCTTCGGTTTTCTTAACCGCAAGAAAACCACCAATCCGATTTTCCAGATTGACAATACATTGTACTCTGATATATCCCAGTCGGATGAAACTGCAACCGGTGTTGAGGTAACGGAAATTCAGACAATACTTGACATAGGTTTCATAGGGTTAATATGCCAGTTGATATTTTATGTCGGATTGTATTTCATGATTCGCAAGCTTCCGTATTCTAATTATTATCTATGTCTGCTCCTTGGATTTGAGTTGCTTGGATTCGGTGGTTTTGCCGGTCTTAATGGTATGCAATATTCATTATTGATACTGGGGATGATTCTTGGATCAGTTATCCTTTCACAAAAGCGTACTTCTTCCGTATGATTCCTAAGATAATTCATTATTTCTGGGAAAGCGACAAGCCGATGCCCGAAAAACTGAGACGATGTGTTGAGTCTTGGCATCGTTTCTGCCCGGATTTTGAAATCCGTTGCTGGAATGTAGCGTCTTTGGGTGATAATGTGCCCGTTTGGGTTACTGAAGCAATCGCTAACCGTAAGTTTGCATTCGCCGCCGATTATGTCCGCTATTATGCCCTTTATAATTTCGGTGGAATATACATGGATACGGATGTCGAGTTAATCAAGCCGTTCGGGCGTTTGCTTGACGCACCTTATCTTATGTGTCATGAAACCGAATTCGGCTATGTCGAAAGCGGTTTTTTGGCGGTTGAAAAAACTCATTGGTTCACACGTCTTATGCTTGACTACTATAAGGACAGGCATTTTGTAAAACCAGACGGTGAGCTTGATATGCTGGCTCTGCCGGATATTTTCCGGCTTGTCACGGCTAAAAACGGTATTAAATTCGTTGATGCGGAGTCGCCTGAAGATATTGTCAGTACGACTGACAGCCTTTTTGTCTTGCCGTCAGATTATTTCAGCCCTATAAGCCTTAAAACTAATGAGCTGCGTGTTACCAACCGAACTGTTGCTATCCATCATTTTGTTTCCAGCTGGAAGCCTGCTTCCTTTCGTTTTAAGAAAAAAATACAGCGTTTTATAGGTCCGCGTCTGACCCTGATGATAATCCATCTCAAAGACCTTCTCCTTCATCGCCACCCCAACTAATTGTTGGTGTTAATTTAAACCGAAAGAAGATTTTTACGCTATTATAAAAATTTTTTTTGTAAATTTGCGCGAAATAAACTTATATGAAATTGATTGAACTGAATATAAATAAAATTAGACAGCTCTGCCATAGGTATAGAGTTAAGTCTCTGGCTGTATTCGGTTCTATTTTGACCGATAAGTTTAATGAACATAGTGATGTTGATTTGCTTGTTGATTTTGATACAACAAATCATGAACAGTGGGACTATGTTTCAAATTATTTCGATTTTCGCAATGCACTTGAAAGTATATTTGATCGCAGAGTTGACTTAATTGAACTTCGCGGAATTCGTAACCCTTTGTTTCTTCAAAGTGTAAATAGTAAAAAGCAGATAATCTATGGATGAGTTTATTGCTGTCTATTTAATGGATGTAAAACTGGCTATTGAAGAAATGGAGAGTTTTTTTCAAGATTATCCTATGCGATATGATGTGTTTGAGAGGGATTTTTTGCGTAGGAGTGCGGTTGAGCGTAAAACGGAGATTATGGGCGAAGCAATCAATCGTATTTTAAAGATTTCACCGGATTTCCCGCTACCTCATGCAAGGGAGATTGTTAATACGAGAAATCGGATAATACATGGATATGATAGTGTTCAGCCGGAGTTTTTATGGTCTTTGGTTGTTAGGCATATTCCGGCTTTAAAGCAGGATATTTTGAAATTGTTGGGTGATTAGGGTTGCTGGCGGAGGTATTCTTCGCAGCAGAGCTTGAGTTCGGCATACCAGTCGGAACCGAATCTTTCCGTGAGTGGACCTTCAAGAAACTGATAGAGGCGAATTCCTTCACGACGACCTTTAACACGCGCCGGGCGGCAAATGTTCCATCTATGATAGTTTACAGCCGTAAATTTATCATATTCAGTCAAACGGACAGGATAGAGCGCACATGAAATCGGTTTGCGCCATTTTGTCTCTCCGCGTCGATATGCACCTTCAAGCGCACACAGGCATACTCCTCCCGGACCATAACAGGTAAACGCGCAATTTTTACCGTCAAGAATCGTAGTAACGAGGTCGCCTTCTTCGTCAACATATGCTACCCCGTTCTGTTTGACTTCCTCGATTGCCCTTGGAAGCATATCCTTTTCAATTACGGGAAGCGCACGGCGGATTTCCCTGCATTCCGCATGGGTCACCGGTGCACCGGCATCTCCTTCAATGCAGCATTCGCCTTTACATGCTTCAAGGTCACAGCAAAAAAATTCTTCAGCAAGGTCAAGGCTAACAAGGGTGTCCTGTATCTGAAACATAATCTGTTCTTCTTTTATCATTTTATAATAGTTGCGCCGATAAGACGCTCATATCTTGCCCCCGGCTCTCGCTGATAGAGCAGTAGCTGATATTCGTTAAGTGTTTCGTAATAGTCTCCTTCAATCGGATTTTTTTCCGATTTGTCGGTTGGACTGACAACATATTGATAGTTGTAAAGTCCTTGTTTAAGCAACATGGTCTTGACGTATGCACCAAGGGTGTCATCATAGACCATGCGTGAGTCCGGGTCAAGTCGGCGATGGGTGAAATCACCCTCAAGATATACCTCACCCGTTTTCAACCGTGGCATTTCAAGCACAAAATGTGTTACTAAATAGTCCGCTTCAATGTCCGGGTCATCGCTGAAAAGTAAATTCGGGAAAAATCGTCCTGCCTGTCCTTCATCATAGATATATCGGTCATAAGCGCGGGGTTTATCCGTCAATAACTTTACGTGATAATAAGGCTCAATCAGCGTATATTCTTCAATCCCCATGCCCGGGTAACGTACATTGGTTGATTCAAAACGTCGATATTCGTTTCCTGCGGGAAAAATAAGCTCTTTCTGATGGGCATATATTACATGATTCGGCGCAATTCGCTGCGGTTTGTCCAGAACATGAGTAAGCGAACCGTTACGTGTAATGACTAAACGCAAATCATTAAACGGGTCAGTAATTCTTGTGCCTTCAAGGTTTGCGTCGACTTCAAGCTGTTGATGACGCGAGTTATAGTCAACATCTGTACTCGAAGTGATTTTTGCACTCAATGGAACGCGGTCTTCACTGACCATGAAGCGCGCCTGAAGCAGAACCTCATCAGGGTCAGAGTCGTCAAATACCTGAATCAGATAGTTTCCGGATATGAGAGGCTGAACTTCCTCGTTTGGGATGGTCACATCATAGTGGACATAGTGTGCCAAGGTGTGTTGCGACAATGCGTAGGAGTATATCTCCCCAAGGTTGAAACCATTGACATATTCAGTTTCGGAAATCTGTGTCGGTTGCCAGTTTGAGTCGCAGTGAATAAGTCTGTAGCGGAGGTAACGGTTATCCTCGGCAAGCTCATCGAAACTGAGTGTGACGTAGCTCCCTGTAGCTCCAAGGCGGATAATCGGCGGAAGTATCGGGTTTATAGAGCTGGTTATTCGCAGTGATTTGAACATAGGGTCAAAAACCCCTGTCCGGGTATCAATTACGGCTCTCGCCGTCAGCGAAACCAAAAGCAGAATAAGGAAATTAATAACCTTCTTCATGGAGAATTTCTATAGCATCGCAAATCAGGTCGGTACACGGTTTGCGTCCTGGCTGTCGGAGGTCGCGGCAGTCAATCTGCCCGCAGTTACGCTCACGGAATTTCTCAATGAGTTTGCGCACGCGTGCATAAAGCTCTTGTTTTTCAGCCGGTCCGCTATATGCTTCCTTTCCTGCGATAATGGCCATGGCGTTTGCCGCACCACATACATTGCCCGTAGCAGCTATGCCGGTTCCAAGAGCCGCAACTGCGACCTCAAGGCTCGGGTCATGAACCATTGCAACACACTGAGCACAGTTATATCCTTCTTTGCGCAGGTCAAGCGCACGTTTTTTCAATTCATCTACCATTTTATAGGTGTTATATTGTGAAGTTGCAGATACGCGTTTGCGCGCGAGAAGTGCCGGCAGCCGAAGAAACCGCGGTGGGCACTCAGCGGCGACGGATGGGGAGCCTTTAAAATAAGGTGTTTGCTCGGGTCAATTAGTTGCGATTTTTTTCCGGCATGAGCTCCCCAAAGCAGAAAAACAAGATTTTCGCGCTCGTCTGAAAGGGATTTTATGGCGGCATCGGTCATCACTTCCCATCCCATTCCGGCATGGGAGGCAGGGCGATGTGCTTTTACCGTCAGCGATGAGTTCAGCAGAAGCACACCCTGCTGCGCCCAGCGCGTAAGATCGCCGTTGGCTGGCATCGGTGCGCCGGTATCGTCCATCACCTCCTTGAAGATATTGACGAGTGATGGCGGAGCGGGAACTCCGGGGGCGACTGAAAATGCCAGTCCGTTGGCTTGTCCCTGTCCATGGTATGGGTCCTGACCGATAATTACAACTTTAACCTTGTCAAACGGACAGGCATCAAGTGCCGCAAAAATTTTTCCGGCGGGTGGAAAAATTACGTCGCTCGCATATTCTCGGCGAACGAACTCTGCCAGACGTGTCCACTGCTCAGACGCAAACACTGCCGCTAATTGTTCTTTCCAACTTTCATGTAGTCTTATCATCACGACAAAGTTACAAAAAAACTGCATAATGTTAAAGTTTTATGATTTTTTAAGATGGAAAGATAGCGGATTTTTCGTAACTTAGCGCAGATAAAATGAATAAAAAAGATGATTTTTTTTACTAAATTATATGTTTTAGCCGGAATTATTGCATTTCCGTTTCTTTCCGGAACAAAAACGTCTATCGAAAAGTATCATGAGGATATCGCCGAGATGAGTGTCGATGCTAATATCGCTTCGCCCGATGTCCCTAAAAAGTGTATCGAGCCGGTAACCGATAAGATGGCTGACCTTTGTGCCCGGCTTAAAAAGTCGGGATTTGACGCTGACGCGAAGGAGCGCAATGGTCTTGTAGTTACCGTCACGATTCCGGCGGTTGACCTTTTCGCACCTAACGATACACTTGTTGCACCTCGGGCTGTGAAACCGCTCATGGCTATTGCACGCCATCTTAAAGTACCTGATTATTATAAGGTGTTGGTTACCGTTCATAGTGATGACACCGGAACAGAGGAATATCTCAATCAGCTTACACGCTCTCGCGCCGACGCAATTGTTCAGTGGTTTGGAAACCATGAAGTCAGCGTCGATGGAATTGTACCGTATGGAATGGGTTTTGACGAACCGCTTTCCGTAGAACCGAGTAGGGCGGCGCGCGCTTTAAATCGCCGGGTGGAAATCTATTTTATTCCCGGTCCGCAGATGATTGAAAATGTTAAAAACGGGCGTTAAGACTGTTTAATTCTAACTTTTTGCGGGCAAAAGCGTTTTACTTTTGAACTAAATTAAATTATTTAATCTTTTAAAAGCAAAACGGCTATGAATACCGCACCACTTCAAGGAATCAAGGTCATTGACTTCACCAGCGTGCAGTCCGGTCCTTCGTGTACACAACTTTTAGCGTGGCTTGGTGCCGACGTAATCAAGATTGAACGTCCCGGCACTGGTGATGCCACCCGTGATGAACTCCAGTTTGACCCGGATTGCCCGAGTTATTACTTCCTTCAGCTGAACTCCGACAAAAAGTCACTCGCGCTTGACGCCGCTACCCCTGACGGCAAGGCGATTCTGACCAAGTTGCTCGAGACAGCTGATGTTTTTATTGAAAATCTCCACCCCGGAGCAATGGACAAGCTCGGTTTTTCTTGGGAAGTGGTGCATAAAATCAATCCTCGCTGTATCTACGCGACAATCAAGGGTTTCCCCGTATCAAGCAAATATGCTAACCTGAAGGCTTACGAACCCGTTGCTCAGGCAACTGCCGCCGCAGCCTCAACCACCGGTTTCTATCAGGGTCCTGAAGCTATGCCTACCCAGAGCGGTGCTGCCCTCGGCGACTCTAACACCGGTATGCACTGTGCAATCGGTATTCTTGCCGCATTGCTCCAGCGTCAGCACACCGGCGAAGGTACTTTCGTTTATCAGTCAATGCACAACGCATGTCTGAACCTTTGCCGT
>CAZPHN010000053.1:0-11211 GCA_964586765.1 uncultured Bacteroides sp. | reverse complement strand
ACGAGGAGAGGACCGAGGCACGTGATTTTAGCTATGAAGAAATTTCTTCTTGCAATGGTAGCAGTGCTTGCTGCTCTTTCTTTCAGCGCAAATGCGCAATCTGTGTCAGCTGACTTTACGTCGCTCGACAAACTTGTAGAAAAACTCTCAAAAGCTTGTGAAAAAGCTCCGAAGCCATCCGGAGAGGCTGAGGTTGATGCTTTCCTTGAGGGTAATGTAAATGCGGCTCTTGGAGCAGTGGCTTCCGCAGTACAGCTCCATAACCTGTATTCTCGTCAAATTGGTGAGACTAAAGATGGCGTTCAAGATGTGACTGTATCTAAGCCTTCACTGGAAGATTGGACAAATCTTGCTCAGACCATCGCCACTCAGACCGCCGGAATGGCTGAACTTGGAATTGCTGGACAGAAAGCTGCTGAGGCTGTCAAAAAAGCTGATAAGATGAAGGCTATTAAGCTTGCCAAGCCCATAAAATGGTCAACAGATCTCATGCCGGTTACTGGAGAAGCTCTCGCAGAAGAAGCAAAAGCCATTAATCAAATCATCGAGCTTCTTAAGTCAGAAAACAACTTATGATTAAAACGGTAAAAACCGTATGTATCAGCATTATGATTGCTATGGGAGAGCTTACGGCTTTCCCACAGCAATCTGTTGATAATAGACCTGTCATAGGTGTGGCGGAGTTTTCGTGTCAAGAAGATTCACCATATATAGGTCTTGTGACAGAAAAAGTTGTGGAGATGCTGACTAATACTCGAAGGTTTAGGGTTGTAGACCGTACAAGTATTGACAAGATACATTCCGAACTGGAACTGCAAAAGTCAGAAGCTTTCCTTGACAGCAAAAATCGGGTTGAACAAGATATAGCCGTAGCCGCGGAGAAAATGATTACCGGTCACATTGTAAAGATTCCTGTTTACCGCATTAAGAATCCCGACGGTTCAGTTAGAGGGTTCAAGGCGAGTGTTGGTTTTGAGATGAAGGTTGTTGATGTTGCTACCGGTTTGAGTAGTGAAGCAACCAGTTTTCAGGGGAAAGCATCTCAGGAATGTATGAGTCCTGAAGCTGCTGTGAATATGGCGATGCAATCCATTCAAACTGAGATAGGGAATTGGTTTCGTAACAACTTCCCTGTTACATGCTCTGTCGCAAGAATATTGGATAATAAAACAATCATTGTAAGTGCAGGTTCCGAGCAGGGGGTAAAAACCGGTGACATTTTTATTGTAAAAGCCGTGGAAATGATAGATGGATATCCTTATCATAAAACATTAGGCGAGATACGAATTAAGACTGTTGCCGGTCCGAACTTTTCTGAATGTGAAGTTCCTAAGAAAATAATGGAACAGATTCGAACATATTTCGATAATGCCGTAAAGCTAAATTGCGAACTTAAACAATCAAAAAAATGAAGAGAGTTTTGATACTGACCATTTTCACGCTTCTAATAGGATGGTTGAATCTGTTTTCGCAGTATCAGGTAAACTGCATTGACACTAATGGAGAAACAATGACCTTTCGGGTCGTAGGCTATGGTAAAAATGCAAAAACAGCTTCACATAATGCAGAATTGAATGTTATTAAAGCCATAATGTTTGAGGGGATACCTAATACACAGCAACATTTTCCAATGGTTTCTGAAACAGAAGATGCTGTAATGGACAAATGTGGTAAGAGTCTTAATAAATTCTTTGAAGGTGAATATAAGAGTGAAATCACGCGCTCGGTAATTGTTAGAAAATTCGGCAAAGATGCTAATAAACAAAAGAGCATAACTCTGGATGTAACAGTTAACATTAGGGCTCTAAGAAATAAACTGGAAAGAATTGGTGTCATTAGAAAATTTGGTTTATGAAAAACTTATTAAATCTACTTTTAAACTGTATCGTTCTTGGTAGTTTTCTTTGTCCCATAAAGATTAATGCCGAGCAAGTGAATGTTCAACCCAAAATTATGGTTGTTCCTTTTGCAAAAGAAGGAGATGATATCCGTACAATTATAGAGGAAGATGCAGACAAGAGAATAGTTCTTACCAAGGTTAAGGAGGCATTTGATTCTCGAGGGTTCACCACTGTCGATTTTATGGGAAAGTTAAAAGCAGGGTCCGTTCAATCAGGTATGTCAGATGAGCAACAATCGGATTTGAAGTCTATGATAATCGCATCTTCTGGAGCAGATATATACGTTGATACTGAAATGATTATCAGTCGTTCCGCATCAGGAAATGCGGTAAAAGTGATTATTACAGCTTATGATATAAGTACCGGTGCTTCTCTTTCAAATAAGGTGGGAGATAGTGGCAAATTCTATACAGATGATTTCGGACGTCTTGGCGCGAAAGCGATTGAAAGTTGTGCAGATGATTTCCTAAACGTGATGCAGATAAAGTTCAATGGTATGGTTCAGAACGGAAAATCTGTGAACATGACTATTGGCTTTGAGGAAAACTCTCAATACAATATGAACTCCGAGTTTGGTGATGAAATGCTTACTCTTGCCGATCTTATTGAAATCTGGTTGGAAGAAAATGCTTATCAAGGAAATTTCCATATACAGGGCACTACCGCTACCAAGATGATAATTGATGATATTAGAATTCCGCTAAAGGATTCTAAAGGTAATAATTTCACTGTGGCTGCTTTCGGACGTGAATTCGCAAAATTTGCCCGAAAGAATGGACTGAAAATCACAAGAAATGTAGTTAATAACTCTCTTATTATCACTATTTCCTAAGATGAAAACCATAATTAAACAGCGGTCTATAATAACGGTATTTATACTGGTAATAGGGTTTAATATTCTCTATGGTCAGGATTTGCCGGTGATGGCAGTCGTTGACAATCGTTCGGTAGCTGTTGGTCATATTGCAAAGAGTCTTCATGCTCGGTTGAATTCCGCTCTTAAATCCGCTGGGATTCATTCTGAGGCTGAGGATGGTCTGTATCTTGTAGGTGAGCTGATTCCTACGTCTGAAGAAACCATTGAGACAGGAATGAGAAATATAAAGATTAAAAATTTCGAGCTGTTACTGCGTCTTGAACAACCTCTGTTGAATCTTCAGTTTGGACAAACAATCATACCTTTAAAAGGTTCTGGGCTTGACTCAACAAAAGCCGCAGCGGATGCAATACAGCATCTTGATCCAAACGCCTCTGTCTTGCGAGGTTTTATATCGGAAGCTGTAACAAAAGCTCATGAATACTACGTAACTCATATCGATGCAATTATTGACAAGGCATATATGCTTAGTAAAACCGGTCAATACGAAGAAGCGATTGCTTTGCTTTGGGCTTGCCCCAATAGCAATTCGGTTCATTACCAAGTATATAATGCTTTATCTGAAATTTATTTGGCGAAGCAGAATTACGAATGTTCCATGATAATGAAACAGGCGGAAAGTGCTTATGCGTTAAAAAGATATGATGAAATGAAATATCTTCTTGATTCAATAGATAGCGATAGCCCATGTGCTCCATCTGCACTTGTCTTAGCCCAAAAAGCGGGAATTGAAATTCGCAATGATGAAAAGGCGGCTTTAGCAAGAGAAGAACAAGAGAATAAACGTGTCTACGCGTTGGAAGAAAAAGATAAGCAGCGGGAATATAACCTTGAGAAGCAACGGATTTCCGCTATTACTAATATCGCCCGGGAATATTATAAATCTCGCCGAATCACATATCATTATTACGATTTTTAAATATTAAACCACGAGAAAAGAACAAGTCTCTATTATTTGTAGCCATATTGATGAAGATAATCATTCAAAAAGCGTTATCCTCAGGGTCACTTCTGTAATGTGCTATTTTGCAAGGGCGAGACAGGGAAGAACAACTGTTAATAGCGGTTATAGCCGATATTTCACGTTGTCTCGTTGAGTCAGGATTATTGCCGCTTTTCAACTAAATTGATTTGAGAGGATATGCAGGTGAAATGGTCTTCTTTTAGCAACGAATTGCTGACCGCACACACCTTGACATACCGCTCCGATTTCTCTGATTCCTTCGAGCTCTCCGAGTTCTCCGAGTGCTCCTCTCCCGCAAAATGTCAAATTTTGCGGTCAACCTTTGGTGCGGTGTCGTAACTTTGCAGCGTTAGAACGACAGGCGGAGCGAGGAGCAAAGCCCCCTGCTGCTTTATAAGAACATTGACATGTACTTATTTTAAGTGAGACAACAATTCGGAACCGGTAAGCATTTGCATCTTTGAAAATGCAAATAGCTTTTTTCCTAAATCTTTAAGTGAGTGCCCTATATGGTAAACATCGTTGTCAATAACTATAAATCGGTCGTGAACTTTTGTACATCTGTGGATTGAGACTCCCGGATATTGGGCGTTGTGGCGGTCAATTCTATTTTCCAGCTGCATAAATCGCTGATTTATTGAGTACCCTCGAAGTAGATAATCTTTAAGAATTTTGTTAGCCCACTGACGGAATTGAGTGCCTCTGATGGATTTTATTCTATATCCAACTGAGATAATGACATCGAGATTATAGAAGGATATTCGTCGGTTTACTTTGCGTTTCCCTTCCGTTTGAACTGTCAAGTATTCCTTGACGGTTGCGTCCATTTCCAGCTCGCCTTCTTTATATATGTTTGATATATGCAGGCTTATGTTTTGTTTAGATGCTTGGAAAAGTTCTGACATTTGAGCTTGGCTGAGCCAAACCGTTTCATCTTCAAGTCGGACATCAAGCTTGAGGCTTTCGTCCGGCTGGTAGATGATTATTTCATTTGCCTCGCTCATTGTAACGTAACAGATTATTTTTTATTCTGGCGATAGGCGGCGACGGTCTTGGTCAGCCCGGTCCGCAAATCTGTGCGTGCTGTGAAGCCGAAATCATCGGTTGCAGCCTCAGTGGAGCAGTTCCAGTTTCGCTGTTTTAGGATCTGGAATTTGTCGCGGTTGAGCGTCGACGGTTTGCCGGTCAGCATCCCGATTTTTTCGGATACATAGCTGACTGCCTTGACTATCCAGAGGGGTAGTCTTACGGGTATGATGACCTTGCGGTCAAGTACCTCTGATGTAATTTTGCGAAATTCAGCCTGTGTATAGCAGTGTGGTTCGGAAATATTGTAGCGGCGATGGGTGGGTGCATTTTCCAATGCCATCATCATTGCCTCAACAAGGTCCTCGACGTAGATAAACGTCAGCAACTGACGCTTATAGCCTACCCCGAAGTCAAAGTGATGGTCAATACACTTTATCATCATCAGGTAGTCCTGTTCGTGAGGACCATAAACACCCGTCGGACGGAATATTATCCACGGAAGTCTGGATGAGGTTTCGAGCCATTGCTCAGCCTTGATTTTCGACAATCCGTATTTGGTATTAGGCTTCGGGACGCTCCTTTCGGTTAGCGGCGCATATCGATTTTCATCGCCGGGACCGATGGCAGAGAGCGAGCTGACATACAGGAACTTCTCCGGAATCTTACCGCTTTCACGCAGTGCAGTGCCGAAATTGCGCAGACATTCAAAGTTTATACGGTTGAAATCAAGGAAGTTGTTACATTTTGTCGCTCCCAGATTATAGATGACGTAATCCCATGTCTCGGGAACGGAGTCAAGCCCGCGGCGTATGCTTTCAACGTCTGAATAGTCAAACTCTATGAACTTAAGTCGCGTATCCTCAAGAAAACGGCGCGAAGTGGACGGGCGGATACCCGCCGTCACTTCGTAACCGCATTCAAGTGCTTGCTTGCAGATATATCC
Source organism: uncultured Bacteroides sp. (assembly GCA_964586765.1). GTDB lineage: Bacteria > Bacteroidota > Bacteroidia > Bacteroidales > Muribaculaceae > UBA3263. The sequence goes on along the minus strand of CAZPHN010000053.1, from coordinate 5,497 downwards.
GCCGATAAATCCGCCTGCGCCAACTATCAGTAAGCGTTTCATAAGCGGATAATCTTGGATTCTCCTCCCTGACGCCGAATGGCTATGCCTGACTTAGGCTCGGCTATCTTACGGCCCTGAAGGTCATACCATTCTGCTTGTGAGTCGGCGTTGTCGCTTATCTCATCAATGTCTGATGAGCCGTACTCGCCGTCGGTAAGGGTAAACTTAATCGGGGTGGAATTGATCATAGGAGTGTTTGATGAACCGTTCTGCATATAGTATGCCATAGCGGTATAGGTCGTGCCTGCGCGTCCTTTGGCGAAGTTGCCGCTTATCTCGACGGTTTTCTGTTCTCCTTCGGAAAGAATTTCCGGAGTGCTCATGAAGTAGTCAAGATAATTGCCCGTTCCGGTTCTGGGATAGATTACCACAAAGTAAGGTTGTGCGTAATATCCCGACGTGCAGCTTGCGGTCACCTCAAAGGTGAGGTTATTCTTCGCGGTATTGGTGACTTTCAATTCATCAAAGCGCATGATGCCTGCCGCCGGACGGCTTTCAACCGTGACGCCTATTGCCAGACCGGCTTTGTTGCCTGTGTCGCTTACCAGAACAAAGTTATAGTTGCCGGGAGCGACGGTTGCCGCAAGCGCGCTTGTAATGGTTATCTGCTTGCTTTGACCTGCGGAAAGCTCAATGGCTATGCCGTCAAACTGCTGCACTTCCTTGCCGGTCGAGCGGTTGAGAAGCATCGGAACGACAAAGCCGTTGTAAGGAAGTGCGGAATTATTGCTTACTTTGGCGGTTGCCGTGAATGTCGTACCGGGATAGAGCTTGCTTGTAACCTTTATGTCGGTTGCCTTGATGCTCGAGTGGTCAGGTTCCGAGAATGATACCTTCGAGTCTGAAACCGTTGCGTTTACATAGCCGTAGCCGCCAACCGAAGCGCGCATTACGTAAGCTTGCTTGTCGTGGTTGTTGGTCATGATAGGATAAACCGTATATTTACCCTCGGCAAGCGATGTGGGTATGGTGACACTATAGTCCGTGATGCCGGAGCGTACGGCAACCTCGGCGGTGATTGAGGCTGTGGAACTTATGTCGGTTACCTCTCCCGTTGCGTCGTTGACAAATCGTACGCCCGGTGTAATGTTGCTCACTGCAAGCGGCGACATATTGTAGAATCCGCCGGTAAATTTGACAGCTTTGCCTTTCGTGGTGCTTGCTGTCGCGCTCTTGAACTGACCGTAGCACCAGAAGATTACCGGTCGCAGCGCACGCTTTGTCGTGGCTCCCTTCTTCAGACCTACGATGATACCCTGCGAGAAGTTATAGCCGGCGTTGGAGCCACCGATGCCTTGCGATACCGGGTCAAGGGCTGTCAGACGGTAGAAGCCGTCGCTCAGACCGCCCCAGCCCCAGTTGAGGTGGAAGTAGCCGTCGCCCTGATAGCCGTCAATTACAAAGGCATGACCCGCGCTGTTGTCGGGAGTGACTCCGTCGCAGTATACGGGGATGCCTGCCGAGAGCTCTTCGTGAATCATACCTTCCCACTGGTCCTGTGTGTACCAGTCGTGCTGTTCGTAGCTCAGGGTGCAGTCATAGTCAAAGTGCTTGATGAGACCGCCGGCAAGGTAGATGCCGTATGCTCCCGATGCTGTGGGCGAGTAGTTCATCTGACAGGAGTAACCTACCGCCTGCATCAGCGTGGCGGTTGCCTTCGATGAATATGTAGCTGACGATGATGTATAATTGTCTGACATGTTTTTCCACGCCAGCTCAACGGTGTTGAAGTCCAGTGAAAGGGTCTTTCCTCCGTTTTCCCAGTAGTAAGACTCCTTGCCGCCGTTGCAGGTTTCAGGCCATTCGAGCACTTTGAGTACCTGAGCCATGGCGGTGGCGACACAACCGGTCATTGAGGCTTTGCCGTCAAGCTGCGGACAGTAGTAGTTGTAAGGCGCATCTTGGTTCCATGTGGTGCGACACAGCGGCATGACGGTTGCGCGGTCTGCGCGCGCGCCGCTTGCATAAACAGCCTCGCCGGCGCGTACCGCCTGAATCTCATAGGCGTAAGCGTCAAGCATTGCCTGCATGGCGGGCGGAATGTTTACGGGGCCGAAACCGCCGTTGTCGCTATAGCCTAACAGGGCGGGGACCTCGCTTTCTGCCGATACAATCATCATCGATTCCGCTGTCGGGGTCATGATGTAGAGTTCAGGCGCGTCTATGTCGCCGATGGTCAGAGCCGGGGTTACTTTCGCTCCCTTGTGCAGCGAAAGAGCCTTGCGGACACTGCCGGGTGTCGCTTCATTGCCCAACGCGCGCTCTAAAGCTTGTGCCGGGGTGAGTATTTCAGCCGAAGCGGTTGTCGCCGCGGCAATCATCAGTATGCTGAGTAGTTGTTTCATGGGTAAAAATGTATATTCTGTGAATGGATTATTATGCTTTTTTAGTCATGGAGTCGCGGATGGTGTCAACCACGTTTATGATATAGTCGCCAACTTTCTCGAGGTCGCTGATGGCATCCATGAAGAAGATACCCGCCTGATAGTCGTAGAGACCGCTGTTGATGTTTTCGACGTTCTTGTTGCGCAGCTGGTTGCGGAAATTGTTGATTTCGCGTTCCTTATTGTAAGCGTTAAGCAGCTGTTCTTCCTTGACGTTCTCAATGTTGCCGAGCATGGTTATCATGCCGTTCATCGCCTCCGCTACAAGCACGAACATTGCGTCGAGATTTTCTTTGATTACGTCGTTGAAATGTACGCTTACCTCCTGTTTGCGTGACAGGACGCGCGCAAAGTTGTTGCAGCTGTCGCCTATGCTTTCGATTTCAGAGTTGATGTTGAAGAGCGCGGCTATGCGGCGTTTACCGTCGTTACTCAGGCGACCCTGACTCGTACGGTTGAGGAAGTCGGCTATTTCGCGTTCCATGCGGTCGGAAATGTCCTCATATTTCTCAAGCCGCGAGTACAGCTGGTTGAACTCCTTGGTCTTGGCGTTGAGATGGAGCAGTTCCTGCGCCATGCCTACCATGCGGTCTACGCGCTGGGCAAACACCCCGACCTCTTTTTCTACCTGAGCGATATTGAGCTCCGATGCGCTGACAAGCGAGCCGCCGATGTACTTGAGGCTGAATTCCTCCTCGGTCGACTTGGACGGGAGCAGCTTCTCCACGGCTTTGACGTAAAGGTTCGTGAACCATATCATCAGCGACAGGTTGACAATATTATAGGTCGTATGGAACATTGACATGCCGAACGATACGCTGATTTGCATTGCCGCTATCTGCTGCAGTGCCGGATGGCTTATGGGCAGAGAGTTGTCAAACAGGTGGTTGTAAATGTCCGGCTCGGTCTGCTGAAGGTGAGCCACATAGTTGTAGAGTCGGTTCGGGTCGCCCTGACCGATGAATTCGGTGAGCCATTCGTTCATGTGGACGAACGGAACGAAGATGGGCAGCAGCCAGAGGAAACCGAGAATGTTGAACAGCAGGTGACCCAGAGCCGTGCGCTTGGCAGCTGTGTTTCCGCTCATTGAGGCGAGCAGCGGGGTGATACATGTGCCAAGGTTCGCGCCGAGCACTATCGCGCAGGCAAGCTCGAATGTAATCCAACCTTTTGAACACATTATCAGGGTGATGGCGAAGGTCGCGGCTGAACTTTGGATTACCATGGTCAGCAGGCAGCCTACCGCCATGAATATCATTATCGAGCTGAAGCCGTTGCCAGTATACTGCTGCAGGAAAGCAAACATTTCCGGGTTTGCCTGAAGGTCCGGTACATATTTGCTGATCATGTCCAGACCCATGAACAGGAATGCGAAACCAATCAGGAACTCGCCGATGCTCTTCTTACGGCTCGACGACATCATGGTCAGAGGCACTGCGAGTCCCAGCAGCGGCAGCATGAATGCCGACATGTTGACCTTGAAGCCGAACAGGGCGATAATCCATGCGGTAAACGTCGTGCCGACGTTCGCGCCGAAGATTACCGACATTGCCTGAGAGAGAGTCATGAGTCCGGCGTTTACGAAGCTGACCACCATCACCGTCGAGGCCGATGAGGATTGAATCAGTGCCGTGATAATCATACCTGTCATGGTGCCGGTAAAGCGGTTGCGTGTCATGGCTGACAGGATGTTGCGTAGGCGGTCGCCGGCAGCTTTCTGCAGGCCTTCACTCATTACCTTCATTCCGTAGAGGAACAGGCATACTGCGCCTATGAGACACAGCAGGTCGAGAATACTATAGCTCACTTGGATTAGCTTATTTATTGGTTTCTATGCCCACAAATTTATAACTATTCCGCCGATTTCACAAAAAAAACTTTAAATTTGCGCTCATGAATACTTATTTACTGACTCCTCCCGCTCTGAAAAAGGGCGATTTGATAGCAATTCTTTCGCCTGCATCGGCTGTTGACCCTCAGCTTGTTAGCGGAGCTGCCGAAACTTTACGCAATGCCGGTTTTCGCGTTGAAATCATGCCGGGTGCATGTGGGCGTAACGGCTCTTATTCCGGCACGTTAGATGAGCGTGTCGCCGATATGAACGCCGCTTTGGCTAATCCGGAGGTTAAGGCTATCCTCTGTGCCCGAGGCGGCTACGGATGCGTTCACCTTATAGGGCATATAACTCCACGCCCGGTGTGGATTATCGGTTTTTCCGATGTTTCCGCGCTCCACGCGCTTTGGTATTCATACGGAATTCGTTCTATCCACGGTTCAATGGCAAAGGAGCTCGCGCTCAGCCTTTGCCCTGACAATAAAGCTAATAAGCATCTCTTTGAAATCCTCAGAACGGGCTCAATGCCCTCCATAGAGTGGGGTCCTGATGACCTGAACCGCCATGGCTGCGCTTCGGGGATGCTTGTCGGCGGAAATCTTGCCGTGCTTAACGGACTCGCGGACACTCCTTATAATATAATGGGGCTGCCGGGGTCTATTCTTGTTATTGAGGATATTGCCGAACCGGTTTATAAAGTAGAGCGCGTGCTCCATCGCCTCCGTATCGGTGGCAAACTCGCCGGATTGGCTGGACTTGTGGTCGGACAGTTTTCCGAATACCGTCCTGACTCCAACGGGGAGAGTATGGAGCAGATGATAAGGCGTATGGTTGCCCCTTACAGCTATCCGGTAGCGTTCAATGCGCCTATCGGACACGTCAACGGCAACCTTCCGTTCGTGGAAGGCTGCCGTTCAAAATTAGATGTAACGTGTGAGGGCGTCGTGCTTAGCGACGACAGCCTCTGCCGGCAATGAATGCTCCGAGGGTAAGGAGACTGAGTCCGACAATCATCATTCTGTGGATTTTTTCACGCTTTTGACTGCGTTCGATGTCTTTTTCTACTTTTTCGAGCAATTCGAGCTCGTGTTCTTCACGTGTTTTTACAATAGCCATAATCTATAATTTTTAAAGTTTCTACATATAAAACAATCGCCGGTAAGAAAAGTTCAATAGACTCAGAATGTTAAAGAAAGTTAAAGTATGAACTTTTTTGCGTAAGATACGGGCGTGACGT
>CAZPHN010000052.1:0-11894 GCA_964586765.1 uncultured Bacteroides sp. | reverse complement strand
GCACGAGTTAGTCGTGCCGAGGTCAATACCAATAATTTTTCCCATAATTCTTTTTTAGAGTTTATTTGTTTCGTTAGTTATACTTGAATTGAATTAAATTTTCATTCACATTTCACTAATCTAACAAATATCGTGCCAAAAAAGTTTCTGCCATCCCATCTGCCATTTTGTCACCCGTCACACTCTGCAATTCATCACAACATTTCCAACAAAAAGCACATTATTCAAAAACACAAAACAAAATACTTCAAAAACATAAAATAAAACCTCTCAAAAACACAAAATAGCTTTGTAGCCTCCGATTTATTTACTAATTTTGCAGTTAGTTATGAAGAATACTACATATTTGAGCAGAATTGCAGACAAGACTCTTGAGATGAGACTTGAAGCATTCGGTGCGGTACAGATTGCCGGCCCTAAGTGGTGTGGGAAAACGACTACTGCGGAACGTAGAGCCGAAAGTGTCATCAAGATGCAAGACCCTGACCGGCGTGAAGGCTATATGGCAACCGCACGGACAAAACCATCATTATTGCTCAAAGGAGCTACGCCAAGGCTTATTGATGAATGGCAAGTCGCACCCGTAATATGGGACGCCGTTCGCCATGCGGTTGATGAGCGCAACAAAAAGGGACAATTTATCCTAACCGGCTCAACTGTCATTGATGATGACGAAATAATGCATACAGGAACAGGTCGCATTTCTAAAATGGCAATGTATCCGATGAGTTTATTTGAGTCTCTTGAATCAAATGGACATATTTCGTTGCGCCGTCTCTTTGACGAGCCGGATTACGATATTGATGGTGTGATGTCTCAACTTTCTATTGAGCAACTAATATTTGCCGCATGTCGAGGCGGTTGGCCCGCGTCTATTGACGAAATGAGCAAAAACGCTAAGTTACTCATAGCAAAGGATTATGTTGAAGAAATCTGTAATAATGACATTTCCAGAGTAGATAAAACCCGTCGAAATCCCACGTTGACACGGTTGATTCTTCGTACCTATGCCCGTAATCTCTGCACTATGGCAAAGAAAACATCCATGCTTGCCGATGTTTCGGAGGAAATGGAAGGTACATCGATGCCCACATTTAATGATTATGTAGGTGCTTTAGAGAAACTATTTGTTATTGATGATATTGAGGCTTGGTCTCCTGCAATCCGTTCGAAAACGGTTATTCGTACAGGGAAGAAACGCTGTTTTGTCGATCCATCCATTGCTGTCGCGGCACTGGGTGCATCACCTCAAAGTTTGGAAACAGACTTGAACACCTTCGGATTCATATTTGAATGTCTATGTATACGCGACCTCAAAGTATACTCACAAGCTTTAGGGGGACGCTTATCGTATTACCATGATCGTCTCGGTCTGGAGGCCGATGCCGTGCTACACCTTGATGATGGACGATATGCTTTAATAGAATGTAAACTTGGCAGTCGGGAAATAGATGATGGAGCAAAGCATCTTCTTGAAATTAAACGCCTTATTACCGAGAAAAACAACGCCGAAAAACAAATAAGACTCCGAGTGCCGGATTTACTAATTATCCTTACGGGTGGAGAAATCGCATATACACGCGAGGACGGCGTGAAAATAATTCCTATCGGATGCCTTAAAGATTAAAACAAAGATAAAATACATAAGAAATCAAAGCGGGAAAGGCGTTCTTTGAACATCTTTCCCGCTCCGTATAAATCAGTCTGTTATTGGGTCAGTTCTGGAGGAAGGTGGTGAGGGCGCGGATGGTATAGCCGATGTCGTCGAGAGAGCAGGTCTCGCGCGCGGAGTGCATCGCCCAGAGTCCGATGCCTATATCCACACCGTCAATATCGAGGGTTGATGTCAGAATATTGCCAAGGGTAGAACCGCCGGGCGAGTCGCTATGGTTGACAAACTCCTGAACAGGCACTCCGGCAAGTTGGCAAACCTGCTTGAAACGTGCCGCCGTCAGTGCATCGGTCATATATTTGCAATTAGCGTTGACTTTGATTACCGGACCGCCGCCAAGACGCGGAAGATTTACCGGATCCATCTTTTCGAGATAATTAGGATGGGCGGCGTGGGCACAGTCGGCTGAAACGAACGATGAACGCGCCACGAGAGCGAGAAACTGCTCATCGGTAGCGTCAGCGGCAATACGGCGCATTATATTGCGAAGCACCGGCGAGTGCGCGCCCTGACGGGTGCCTGAACCGGTCTCTTCATTGTCGAAAATCGCCATTACGCGGGTAGTATTGCCCGCTCCTGCCTCGATAAGGGACTGAAGGGCACACCAAGCCATGGCAAGGTCATCGAGTCTGCCGCAATTAACCCATGAACTGTCCGCGCCAACCTGCTCCGGACCCTGAAGGTCAAAGAGCGTGATATCAAAGTCGACAATCTGCTCAGGTTCCACTTCAAGATGGTTAGCAATAATATTACGGATGGCGTTCTTACCGCCGAGGGTCTTGCTGACATAACCAAGAATGGGAAGCATATCTTTCTGGACAGAAAGAGCGACTCCCTGATTTACCTCGCGATTAAAATGTATGGCAAGCCGGGGAATTATAAGTCGCGGCTCCTCAAGGCGCACAACGTGGGTTTCAAGCTCCAGAGGCAAGTCGCGGTCGGGACACACAATGACCCTGCCGCTCATTCCTAACGGACGGTCAAACCAACTGCTCAGGATTGAGCCACCATATTTCTCGACATTGATTTTGACCATGAGGTCATCAGCCCCGGAACACGCGCCAACTACCATCTCCGGATTTGGCTTTATCCGAAATCCGGGAGAATCAGAGTGGGCTGCGATAAGACGGAAAGGTGCCGCCGAGGGTTCGTCGCCTGCAATGAATGCGAAAATCGCCGAGCCGTTTTTAATCACATAGTGACGTCCTCCGGGTTGCACGTTCCAGCAAAAATCACTTTCATGCAATTCGCTGAAACCCTCTTCACGAAGAAGTTCGGCAATGGTGTCTACGGCAGTGAAATTGCTGACACTGCGCCCCATGAAATTAAAGAAATCAGTCCTCCCAAAGTCCATAATTAGAGTCGGAATTAATGTAATCAAATCTGTTTTGAATCCACTGGCGCAAGGTCTCTACCTCTTGCTTCCATGACTGGTAGTAACTTCCCATCTGCGCTCCCTGAAGAGTTGCCGACGGTTCAAGTGATGCCGCATACTCATCAAACATACGCCAAAATTCCGCCTGCTTATTCTTGTAAAAATCGTTCCATATCTCCTTAAATTTCTTAAGGAAAACGTCATTGTTACACAAAGCATAGAAGAAATAGTTGCCACCTTTGTTGGAACTGCTGCCAAAACCTATCAGCGGATTCTCATATGAGGGATAAGTCTGACCGCCGCCCCACCAGCCGCCGCTGTTACCTCCTTTTTTGGTATACGTCGGCTGATAGCCATATGCCCAGTCAAAGTCCCAACATGGTCCGAACTCCCACATCTGACCCTCGGTTTTATGGAGATATACGCTTTTGGGGTGATTAAGTTCCTGATTGCACGCAATGTCATATACCATGACATAACGTACCAAGGTTTCAAGATTACATGCGGCATACATTTCTGCCGGACGCTCATTTGAGACAATATCGAAAAACTCCTCTATTTCGCTCTGCCACGTAGCAACCCACTCATCGAGCTCATCGGGGTCCTCAGGCGCATCGGGATCCTTGATGCGGGTCGGAACGCCATAATTGGGTTCATTAAAGGGATATTCATCCTCCTCTGCGGAATTGGTATCCAACTCAAAAAGGATTGAGTTAGGCTCATCCTCCTTCGGCAAGTCTACGGAACCGTTATTGATACCCACCTTCTCGGTCAGATGATATGAGCCCTTATAATACCCGTTGAGATAGACGTCAACCGGCAAGGAACGGTTGATATACGGCATGTCGATAAGTTTTCCGAAAGCAAAAGCGGCAAAATTCTTCATCAGCGAGCCGTCAATATAATTTGCCAGCAGTACGAGGTTTTTCGCCTTATGGATTGGTCCTAACTTCTGTTTCTCGGAAAATTTCAATCTATAAGGTTTTTTGTTATAACCCCATGTACTGTTGCCTCTGCCACGTATTTTTACGGGGAAATCAACGTTCTCATATATTCCGCGACCGTCAAAATGAAGATTTCCGTCCAGATAAACGGTTTTCGACACTACATCAGTAATCGGCTGCCCGGAATACTTGTAGCCAAACGTATCATCAAAGGTTTTCATATCGGTTTCTATGTCTATTCGACATACGTTCGGCCCGATAACAAACCGGTCAATCGCCGTCAGTCCGATGGCTTCCGAACCGCCCTCGGAATTAATGGTCATGGTTCCGGCCTCCTCATCGAAACTGATGTCGAGTACCTGATCCATGTTGACCTGTTTAAACTTTGACAGCGAAGGATAATAGATATGGAGCCACGGGTCCTGAGCCGAGGCTATCATTGAGGCAGCGGCAATAAATGCCACTGCAATATAATTGCGAAGTTTCATTTAGATAGTGATTTTCAAGGTTAAACCTGATACTGAAAGCAGATAAGCGGCGCGGGGAAGTCCTGCGACTGAAATCTCTGCCACACCTGTAGAATCGACAACTCCAGAGCGCAGTCTGACACCGCCCAGCGAGTGAAGCACAGCTTCATTTCCGCGGTTGATACCGCCAATAATAAGGGTTTCGCCCTCTAACTTAAGCGTAAGTGCGGATGACTGAACGGCGTCAATACCGACCTCAGTTTTAGCGGTAACCGTTACCTCACACTCTGCCACTGCACCATCACAGGTTGCCTTTATGACAGCCACGCCCGGCTTCACAGCGGTAACAAGACCTTTCGAATCCACAGATGCGACGGCCTTGTCCGAGCTGGACCACACCACCTCAGACGCCGTATTGAGCACTGAGGCAGTAAGGCGGAAAGTCTTGCCTTCTTCAAGGGTGAGTGACACTGTATTAAGCGAGATTTCAACCGGAACAACCGGCTTTGCGGTGACCGTAACCTGACACTCGGCAATGACGTCCTCGTATCTTGCTGAAATTGTAGCTTCACCGGGAGCCATAGCCGTAAGATTACCCTTGGAGTCAACCTTTACAACTGACATATCAGAGGTCTCCCAGACTACTTCCGCACCCTCAGGCGCATTAGTCAATGTAGCCGTCAGCTTGAAACTCTGACCTTCCTCAAGGGTCAGGGCAGTAACGTCAAGCGCAATTTCTACCGGGAATTCATAAATATCCCTTTTCGGACCATTATAAAATTCTTCATTACCAAATTCGTAATTATCCGGCTGGAAATACTTAACTTCATCCATAGCGTACTCAACGGTGATAGAGCTATTGCCCATACGGATATTGCCGCCGGCAATGCTGAACGCGAGATTCTGTCCGTCAATGGCTATACGATGAGTATCGCCCTCAGGTGTCACTATGCTGATAGCGTTATACGGCGAACCGCCGGGAGTCAGTCCACTGCCACCGGCTTTCGACATAAGGTTCATTTCCGCACAGGCGGCAGAATTCGAGCCGTTACTCTTGATGTTTACGAAAAGGATATACCTTGCTGAGTTCGGTTTCTCAAACAGAACGATTTTCTCGCTTGAGTCACCTGCCCATGAGCCTTTCATATCCGGCTGACCAAGCTCTGAAACTATTTGCTCCCACGATGATGACGATGTGGAGGCAAATGTACGGTCCGCAAAATATATGGCGTATTCCGTACAAGCAGTGGCAGGATTTTCACCGTAATTCTGGCGCGGCAGATATGACAATCCGTAAGCGAGCGACGTATCTGTCCCACGGTCAATCATAACCCAGTGGGGGTTGCTACGCTCCGGCGTGCCGCTCTCGGCATGATAATTGGAGTGCCAGCATGTAGCCGTGTTTCCATCATATAATCCTTTCAGACCGGCAATGTCCTGTTCTTGCTCACATTCCGATGACGTATACCATTTCCATCCGGAACGGCTGAGGTAATCCGCGCCAGAAGCGACGGATGGCATCAAGACCGCACAAATAATAGGAATTAAGATTGGTTTCATATTCTGTTTTGTTCAATTGTGTATCAATAAAGTCCGTAATTATTCTCCGGTTTGCTTATAAAGTCAATACGATTCTTAATCCAGTTTTTCAGTTCCTTGACCGATGCGTTAAATCCGAGAGTATGATGAACGTTCCAGCCTGCATCTGATAGCTCACGGTTAGCCGACGGCTCAAGTTCATCTGCAAACGTGTCAAAATCCTTCAGAAAATCCTTAATCTTAGGCTCTACTTCCGCCCAAAGTCGTGCATATTCGTCAAGAAACTCCTGATTATCCTTAATAATTGCGAGGAAAAACTCTCCGCCACCACCAAATTTGCCGCTTTGGTAATTCTTACCGGTAGCGAGCAGCGGCGACTGATATGTCGGAAGTTGCGTTTGGTAATAATCAAGGTATGGAACCATACCCATACCGTTATCCCATATAAACAGTTCTCCGCCAAACCACAGACAGTCATTGCCATTCTTGTCGTAGAAAAACGAATAGTCATTCCCCCATTTATTCTTGCATTCCTTTACCAACTCATCATAATATTCCTTTACGGAGTCATCCATGCCGGAATAGCCTGCGTAGGTCTGCTGATAGCCGAATGCCCAGTCAAAGTCCCAGCAAGGTCCGAACTGCCACTTTCCGCCCACGGTTTTCCAGAGCATGACGCTCTTGGGATGGTTCAACTCCTGATTGCAGGCAAGGTTATAGACCATCATATACTTGGCAAGGGTCTTATAGTCGATAAGCTTGGAAAGGTCACTGCCGGCAAGCACAGCCTCCTCAAGGCTCTCAAATTCCTTTGCCCATTCATACCACCACTCCTTTGCCTCCGTAGGGTCAGCTGGAGCATCAGGGTCTTTCAACTGATAAGGTATGCGCAGCTGCGGTGTGAAACCGCCATACTCCATAGTAAGCCCGGCGGCAGGGTCGCAGGTGTCAATCTCAATCATGACGGAATTAGCCTCATCTTCCTTTGTCAGGTCGACGGAGCCGTTGTTGAAACCAACTTTCTGGGTAAGGGTATATGTACCTTTATATATACCGTTGAGGTATACATCGACCGGACGGCAGGAATTGGCATACGGCATACCAACCAGCCGGGCAAACGAGAACGCCGCATAATTTCTCATGAACGACCCGTCAATCCAGTTGGCGAGCAGCACGTAACTCTTAGCCTTTTTGAAGTCACAGATACGTGTCTTATTCTCGAATTTTATATTATATGCCTTCTTCGGGTAATTCAGCGTTGAGTTTCCACGTCCGCGGAAGGTTATCGGCGTATTATCAATGTCATCATACAGTCCGGCACCATCCACATCAATCGTTGCTACATATTTTGTCTTCTTATCTGAAATATCCGTAATACTCTCCTCTGTCGTGATTCGGATTGTAGCGACATTGGCTCCGATAATCCATTTTTTGAAATTATCGAGGCTCATTTTCATATCGCCGGTGGCACTTTTGACCACAACCTCACTGAAATTTCCACCAATGGGCGTAAAAGAGGTTGACAGAATATCATCCATCGGCAAGGAGATGAATTCCGTTTCATCTTCGGAATAAATATGTGTCCACGGTGTCTGCGCCGAAACAGACGCAGCCGTCAGCACCACGAGCGCGGCAAATGAACTTACAAACTTCTTCATGGTCACGACTTGTCAGATTTTGATTTTTAACGTTGTCTTATCGGCAATCAGTATGTATACCCCTGCCGGAAGCTCCGCGATATGTATTTCTGCATATCCGTCGGCAGCATTGCTAACTCTGATTGTCTTACCCTGAAGGTCAACGAGTTTAACGCAAGTCTCTACGCCGGACACGGAAATCACTGTACGGTCTATCACCACGGACACACCGTCAGCCTCCGGAGCGACAATAGCGTCATCCGGGTCTTCCTTGACCTGATTTTCACCTATATAATATGTGCCGGACGTAAACGCCTGAAATCCCGCGGTGAAACTCTTTACCTGCTCGCGCGGATAAGCCACGGTCACCTCCGGATGCACCATCAGAATCTCGCCTTTTTCATTGAGTGAGATGTCAAGATTCTTATGCATGGCAATCTTATCGGTCTTGCCGTCCGTCCGGTTAATAACCAAAGTGTTTATTGTCCGGGCACCGGCGGTCACAGCTCCTGCGAGCAGTGACGCGCCGATCATGAAAACCCTGAATTTATTCATAGGTTCAATTCCTGTAAAAATTTTAGTAGATTACTTTCTTTTTATCGGAAGTTATATAAAGATTACCGCGGATAGGCTGAGCTACTCTGCGACCCTGAAGGTCATAAATACGCTCAACTTCACCGGTCATGACGGGGACTTCCTCAATAGAATCCTCCGGCATATCATCAACCGCGCTCATATACCACTTTGAGCCGCCGGCTTCGACAGTCCAGATAACCACGGTGCCGCCTGACGACTTCAGGTGAATTGACGGATATGTCTTATTTCCGGGTGTCTGGCATACAATGGATGTATGACCGGTATTGTCACTCTTGAAGGTATAAGGAGCGGCATTAGCCTGTGCCACGGCTTTCATTACCGTCTCGATATTAGCATGCGTTGAAGGCAGATATGAATCTGATTCGGGATTATACAAGTAAAATCCCTCGCCATCGGCAACCTCATCCAGACGGAACACGGTTGTGGTATAGTCCGATTTGGTTGCCGTGGTAATCTGCTTGTTTGATGTCTTTACTGAAAGATAACGGTCGGTAGGGTAACTGTATGCGCCATCGTGAGCCGAAACGAAGCGATAAAACTTACCTGCTTCAGGCTCAATGACCGTATAAGAGCTCACGATGGCGGAATTAAAAGACGCAATCAATTCAAGCGAGGGGTTAGCTTCAAATTCGGCAACAAAACCCTCAGCTTCCTCGGTGTTTGCCTCCTTGATAGTGCCTACATAGCCGGTTTCGGAGGGAACATTTTTTGACAGGCGGAGTTTCATCATCTCTGCCGCCATGCGGTTTGCAACCGCAAAATCCTCGTCGGCACAGTACTCAAACTTATCGCCGGTGAGGGTCTCGATGCTAAGCGGGTAATATATTTCGCAATATGCGCTGCCGAAGGTGCTCTCCTCATAAAGGAAACCTATCTTATTGTCATGCTGCAGACACATGGTCGAGTAGCCTGAAGGCATGTTTGATACCTGATAGCGTCCGCCCCATGTTGAGAAGTCAGACGGTTCGTCATAATCTTCGGGAGTAACAAGTGCCTTCCATGCGATGCTGACGTTGTTACGTCCGCCGCCATAAGGGAATGACTGAAGCGCGAGGTAGTGCTTGTCGCCGGTTTCTTTGTTCTTGACCGGAACAATCATGATTTCACCGTTGCAGGCGTTTATGCCGCCCATTCCCATGTTGGTGTTTATATGTGTGCCCCATGTGCCTTCAGCCTTGGCAATGTCAGTATAGCGGAAAATGTTAAAGTTACGGTTGCCGCCGTTACCGCGGGCTGCGAGAAGGACAGAACCGTCAGGCAGTTCCTCACACTTTGGTTCATCGGCACCGGCCGAAACCGCCGGGTTCATAGGGTCACCTAACACATGCCAGTTATGACCGAAGTCATCGGAGTAGAGTACCCAGTTGCTCGTATTATTGGCAGCATTATTATAACCGCTCATAACGGCATAGATACGATAATAGTCGCCAACTTTAATGCGCTTGCTCTGAACCATACGGCCGGAGCCTACAAACTGGCTGTCGATGTAGCCGTGCTGACAGGTGTCATCAAACAGGGCGTAAATCTGTTCCCACTGACCATAGTCAGGCTCGGTCCATGTCTTACCGCCATCCTTGCTCCACCAGCGGGCTGAGGGCTGAGGGTTGGCGCGGCGTCCTGCCCAGAAATTCATGCGTCCGCAGCATGCCACTACGAAAAGCTCGCCGGTCTCGCGGTCTGAAACGATTGCGGGGTCGCCGAAACCGCAGTCAAGATTGGTGATAACATTGCCGGGAGCACCGGTTCCGCGTGCCACGGGGTTACCCTCGGCGTTTCTCATATCGTCAGGACGGCTCCATGTCGCACCGTTGTCATCGCTGTATGACAGGTGGAGGTCAATACGTCCGCCGCCAATGTCGCCGCCGCAATAGCGGTAGTCATTGAGAGCCACGAGGCGTCCGGCGTGTTCGCCCGCCTCGACGGTAGTGATAGCCGGGATGCGGTAAACAATTGCATATTTGGAGCATTTGGGCTCATAGCGGAAAATCACAGTGCCGTCGTGAGGTACTGCCGATGCGGCATTAGTAACCGTGGCAACCATCATTGAAAACACCACCGGACCTTCGATTGTCACGTTGTTTTCAAGGTAAGGATAGTTATCGATAACCACTTCTTCACCTGAAGCCGTCTCATATCGGAGCAAGGAGATAACTTTTCCTTCCGGAAGATTGAACTTCCATGTACCTGCGCTGAGGCTTACACCGGCGTCAGTCTTTGTTGCGGTGCCGCCATCACAGCTGAGGGTTACCAGCGGGTTAGTCATGATGGTGCATACGTTGTTATCAATCTCAACTTCTCCGTTGACAAGTGAGAGAACAAACGACGAACCGGCATCCTTTCCGGCGGTCCAGAACGCGAGATAACCGTCACGGTTGTTCAGATAGGCGTTATCGCTGCCTTTAATATTGATATAGCTTGAACCGCTGATATTGGGCGAGTCGCTGAATGACCAGAGGTAGCTGTAGCCCTCGCTGCCGGGAGCCATCACCTCGGCATAGGCTTTCTGACCGTTTGCGCCATATTCGGCAGCTCCCGGATTTGAAGGCGCGCCCAGACATTTTTCCGTGCCATACGCCTTATTATATATAGTAAAGCCGGTTTCCTCATCTCCGGCAAAGCACCAAAGGTCTGTGTCGGCAAGTTCGGTAGAACCTAACAGGGAGATGGGCGCATTGGCTGACTCCGCATGGAGATAATATGCCTGATTACCCAACTGGAGGGTGTACCATTTAGTATCGGCGGCAAATTTGCCGTCGGTTACCGTGGTGGTCTGGAAAGGGACTGCTGCAAAGGCGGAACTTGCCGCGAGCAGCATTGAGGCCATCAAAGTAAAATGTTTCATTGCTATTTTAATGTGGTTGGTTTATATTTTCTTTGTTAATCTTTAAATCTTGCGGAGAACCATCGCCGTCCGGGGAGGCATATAGAGCTTGAGCCATTCGCGTCCGGCGGGAGCATAAAGCTCGTCATATTGCGTCAGATGGTGGGTCGACGGGTCGATATTGCCATAACCGCCGAACTCAGGCGCGTCGGTCGACAGTACACACTCATATTCTCCGGCAGGAGCAAGGATGCCGTAACCTTGAAATGACTGCGTGGGCGAGAAATTGAACACGAAAACGAGGTCATCGCGCATGAAAGCGAGCACTTGGTCATCATCTTTCTCCCAAAGCTTCACCACCGGGGTGTTTTCTATGCCCTTACGACTGCCAATGAGGTGAATCATCGCGTTGTCGAAGTTGTTGAGCATATAATATTTCAGGTAGTCGCTGTCAACGAGTTCCCACTGACGGCGGGCATACTTATAGCTCCAGCCGTTGCCCTCTCGGGGAAAGTCAATCCATTCCGGATGGCCCCATTCGTTACCCATAAAGTTAAGGTATCCGCCATTGATGGAGGCGAGAGTCACCAAGCGTATCATCTTGTGGAGTGCCATGCCGCGCGCAATCGTCGCGTCAGTGTCCTCCTTAGCCATATGCCAGTACATCGCGGCATCCATCAGGCGGAAAATCACCGTCTTGTCGCCCACAAGCGCCTGGTCGTGGCTTTCCACATAGCTTATGGTCTTTTCATCGGAGCGGCGGTTGGTGAGCTCCCAGAAAATTGAAGTCGGATGCCAGTCCTCATCTTTTTTCTCCTTGAGGGTCTTAATCCAATAATCGG
>CAZPHN010000051.1:0-13756 GCA_964586765.1 uncultured Bacteroides sp. | reverse complement strand
ACAAATGGATGGAGGAGAATATGTTTGAGAAATATCCCCTCGGCGAACTCAAAAATACCGTAAATCCGAAATGAAACACGAAATAATCATAGCCGGTTTCGGCGGACAGGGTGTCCTTTCAATGGGCAAGATACTTGCGTATGCCGGATTGCTTGACGGCAAGGAGGTTACATGGATGCCCGCCTATGGACCGGAACAGCGCGGCGGTACCGCCAATGTGACCGTAATCCTGTCTGACGAACAGATTTCGTCGCCGGTTCTCAATTCATATGACGTAGCCGTAATCCTTAACCAGCAGAGTCTGGATAAGTTTGAGTCGCGCGTGAAACCCGGCGGATTGCTGATATATGACCCGTACGGCATTCACCGCAAGCCGGAGCGCACCGATATCAAGGTTGCTGAAATCAATGCGACCGAGGCTGCTATCGAGACAGGCAATACCAAGACGTATAATATGCTTCTGCTCGGCGCGCTGTTGAAGCTTGTGCCCATGGTGCCAGTGGAGGCTGTGGTGAAGGGGCTTGAAAAGACGCTGCCCGCGCGTCACCACAATTTGATTCCGCTGAACCGCGAGGCTATTCTTCGCGGAGAGCAACTTGTCAACAATTAAATAGTCAACATGACAGACGAAGAAAAGAAAACATTAAGCACTGACGAGGACGGACTGCTTACATACGAATACATTGCCAATCATATCGGCACCGAAGAGCTTGATATAGACTGGCTTGTAAAGAATATGGAGCGCGTCGACTCTTACGGTCAGTTTACCGCCTCGGCTGCCCGCTATCTTAATGCGATTGATCCAAACCGATTTGCCGCGCAAATATCCTCGCTGATTGCGTATACCATAGACAAAGACCGCGAACACCGTTATTTACTGGCTCTCATGACTTCAATCTATGGTGATGACTGCGAGCAGCGCGCTGCCGAACTTACAATTTCAGATAATAATTTCCGTCGCCTTTATAAGCGACTTCATCCCACATCAGCAATATGAACAAATTTTTTATATCTCTTGCCTGTGCCATGGGACTCGTTTCCTGCTCGGCTAAGGCTAACGAACAGACAACAGAACAACAAACTCCTAATCAAGATTCAGAAACTACTATGAGCGAAACAGCAGGAACTACGGCTGCCACCTCTGACAAGAAGGTAATTATCAACACCTCCGAAGGTGAAATTGAGGTGCTTCTCTATGGTGATACGCCTAAACATCAGGCTAATTTCATTAAATTAGCTAAGGAAGGTTATTATAACGGAACACTTTTCCACCGTGTGATTAACGAATTTATGGTTCAGGCAGGTGACCCTGATAGTAAGACCGCAGGCGCGGGCGCACATCTCGGCTCCGGAGGTCCCGGTTATCAGATTGATGCCGAATTCGTTTATCCGAAGCATTTCCACAAGTATGGTGCGCTTGCCGCTGCCCGCACCGGCGACCAGATGAACCCTGAGCGTAAGAGTTCCGGCTCGCAGTTTTATATCGTTACCGGTAAGAAATATTCAGACGCAGAGCTGGCGCAGATTGAAAACCACCTTAAGAGCGCGCCCCTGCAGCAGAAGTTCTATGAACTCGCCGCTAATCATAGAGATGAAATCATGAAGATGCAGCAGGAAGGAAATCAGGCAGGTCTGCAGACACTTCAGGAGGCGCTGATTGCTCAGGCAGAGGCTGCAGTAGGCGATGCTGCCGGTCTGACCGACGCACAGCGCGAGGCATACAAGAGCGTAGGCGGCACTCCGCACCTTGACGGACAGTATACCGTGTTCGGCGAGATAATCAAGGGTATGGATGTGGTCGAGAAGATTCAGAAGGCTGAAACCGACAGCTATGACCGTCCTACCAAGGATATCAAGATTCTTTCGATGAAGGTTGAGGAATGAACTCGCCGCTGATAAGCGTAATAATACCGATTTATAATGTTGAGGCATACCTTCGGGAATGCCTCAACTCAGTTATGTCCCAGACATATCCGGACTGGGAGTGTATAATGGTCGATGATGCGTCGACCGACGGTTCGGCTAAGATTGCGCGGGAGTTCTGTGATGCTGACCCGAGATTCCGGCTTATATGTCACGACAAGAACCGGGGACTTTCTGCTGCGCGCAATTCGGGGCTTGACCATGCTACCGGCGAGCTGATAACGTTTGTGGACTCAGATGACCTAATTCGCCCGGAAATGTTCCGCTTTGGGGCGAGATATATGGCGGACTGGGATGCAGACATTGTATGTTTCGGGTTTGAGAATGAGAAACGAAGCGTAAAAGTTGAGTTTTTTGACGGAAAAACGATTCTTGAGCGCATTTTGTATCAGACGGGACCGATAAATGGATCGTCATGCGGAAAAATATTCAGAAAGAGTCTGTTTTTCGAGTTGCGTTTCACCGAGGGGATTACCTATGAGGACCTTGATGTTGTAGACCGGATTTTTCTGCCGGCAAGAAAAGTGGTTGTTGTGCCTGAGCTGATGTATTACTACCGTCAGCGTGAGGGAAGTATAATCAATACGTGGTCACCGCGCCGATTGGATGTACTTGATGTGACAAAGCGACTGGAGGAGCGTCAGACCGACGTTTGGCTGCAGAAAGCTGCGCGTGATCGCCGTTTCGCTGCAAATTTCAATATGCTGCTGCTTATGAGACGGAATGGGTTAGGAGGGAGTGAGGTCGCCCGCGAGTGTCGCGGTCAACTGAAACGGTTATGGCGCGAAGTTTTGCGTAATCCGCGGGCTCGGATGAAGAACCGGCTCGGAGCCGCGATAGTCTGGGCAGTGGTTTAATTTAAGAGGGTTCGGGGCGGTAGGGGTAGGTGTTGCGGAGGGTTTCGAAGGCGGAGGGGGAGGATTTGAGGGCTGTGGTGTCGGCTATGGGGTCGTAGCTTTCCTTGATTTTGGCAAGGGTGGGGGAGTCGGTCACTTTGGCAACGGGGAGCATGATTGCAGGGTCGACGGCATTGAGAGCCATGGCTGTGGCGCGCTGTTTGCCTTCGAGCGAGTAGCCGGCGATATGGGGAGTGGCAACGGTTGCCTTGGCAAGCAATCGGGCATTGATTTCCGGTTCGCCTTCCCAGCAGTCGATAGCCAAAGTCTGTGTGGCAGAGAGTAGTGCGTCCGTATCAGCAACCGGACCGCGCGCGGCATTGATTATAAGGGCATCGGGAGCGGCAGAGGCGAGAAATTCGCGGTTAATCATATGGCGCGTTGTGGAGTCAAGGGGCACATGGAAGGTGATTACATCGCATCGGCGCGCTATTTCTTCAAGGCTGACAAAACCGGCATTACCTTCCTTGAGGGCGCGGGGAGGGTCACACAAAAGGGTCTTTATTCCGTTTGCAGTTGCCCACCGGTTGACAATAGAGCCAACATGACCCACACCGACTATGCCGAGACAACGGCAATCTGGTTTTAAGCGCGCGAGGACGGAGAGAACGTATTGAGCAACAGCGGGAGCGTTACACCCCGGGGCATTATGGACCGCAATGCCTTTTTTGCGGCAATAGTCAAGGTCGATATGGTCAGTGCCGATGGTGGCGGTGGCTATAATCCTGACATTCGAGCCATCGAGCAACGCGGCGTTACACTTTGTGCGCGTACGGATAATTAATGCGTCGATATTTTTTATTTTTTCCGGAGTGAAATCCTCAGGGGCAAGATATTCCACCTGATGACCGGCTTTTTCAGCTATGCCCCGGATAAAAGGGATGTGAGACTCTATAATAATCCGCATAGACGATTAACTATGAAAAGGGTAATAATGAGCCATATAATCAAGGCAAAAATCCATTTGGCTCTGCTTGAGGCAATAAAATGAGCGGCATGGTATGCCACACAAAGGTTAAGCAGCGGCAGCCAAAGGGAATACCCTCCGACAGTAAGCAGCGGAAAGACAACTGCGCTGATGGAGAGAATAAACATTGCCATGTTGAGCAGACGTATCTGGAAGGGGTAGCCATAAGCGGTAAGAAATGTCAGCATGGAGAGAATGAGACAGGCTACAGCTGAGAAAATGAAGGCATCGGGGGGAAGACTGTCAGGCAGAGCGAAAACAGGCTGGAGATACGGTTCAAATAGTAGCTCAAGTGTTGCAAACGGGTCGGAGGAAAACAGGGCAGACCAGAAGGGGATAATTATAAACGGAGTTAGGACACCGAGCAGAGCGGCGACAAGTCCGCGCAAGGAGAACTCGCGAGTAGCCATCATGATTCCGAGCATAGTTGCCGCCCATAAAAGCCAAGAAGGATAGAAAACGGCTATAGTTCCGTTGACAAGAAATAAGCAATAGAACAAACGGGTCACTCCCGGCTGAGAAAAGACGGAAAAGAGCACCAAAACGGACGTAAAAGCGTAAATTGCAAACAGGCATCCGCTAAGAGTTTGAGGTGACGCCGCCTGAAGCAACATAAACGTAGAAAGGACCGTGAAGGTCGGTCCTTTAAATAACGCGCGCGCACGCGTGCGTACGGAAGCAACCGCACCAAGCGCAACTGACAGGGGAATAGCAATCCAAGTTTCCACATCGCCCCATAGAGCCATAGCCGCGGCGGCACACAGCGACAGGATGATTGAAAACGCCGGACTGAGCAGGATGCGCTCGGGGCGTGAGGCTCGCGTCAACATAGGTCGGCGGCAATGTCACGACGGAAATACTTGCCGTCGAAGTCAATCGCCTTGATTGAGGCAAAAGATTTAGCTGCAGCCGAGGGAATGTCCTCGCCATAGCTTGTTGCGGCAATCACACGTCCGCCGGCGGTCAGGATACGACCTTCGGCATCTTTTACCGTTCCGGCGTGGAACAAGAGGCTTTCGGTAACGTTTTCGAGTCCGGTCATGACTTTCCCTTTCTCATATGAGCCGGGATAGCCGCCGGAAACCGCCATGACGGTAACGGCAGTACGCGGGTCTTCCTTGAGTTCGAGGTCAGCTAAGTCTCCTTTGGCGGCAGCCACAAGGAGGGGAAGGAGGTCAGAGGCAATTCGCGGCATCACGGCCTCGGTCTCGGGGTCGCCCATGCGTACATTATATTCAATTACCATAGGCTCTCCGCCGACGTTGATAAGTCCGAGGAAGATAAATCCGCGATAGTCAATTCCATCTTCAATGAGTCCGTTAACGGTAGGTTTAACGATGCGTTCCTCTACTTTACGCATGAATTCAGTATCGGCAAACGGAACGGGAGAAACCGCGCCCATGCCACCGGTGTTGAGTCCGGTATCGCCTTCGCCAATACGCTTGTAGTCCTTCGCTACGGGGAGGATACGATATTTACCATGACCATCGGTCAATACGAAGACAGAACATTCGATACCGCTGAGGAATTCTTCAATCACTACGGTAGAGGAGGCTGCGCCAAACATGCCGCCGAGCATTTCGCGAAGGGAGTCCTGAGCCTCCTTGAGGTCAGAGATAATCAGTACGCCCTTGCCGGCAGCGAGACCGTCGGCTTTGAGTACATAAGGCGGACGGAGGGTTTCAAGAAATTTGCAGCCTTCCTCAACGGTTTCGGAGGTAAAGGAGCGATAAGCGGCAGTAGGAATACCATGACGCTGCATGAACTGCTTGGCAAAGTCTTTTGAGCCTTCAAGAGCTGCGCCGTCGGCAGCCGGACCAACAAGGAGCAGGTCAGGCATCTTTTCGGCGAAATAGTCACGAATACCTGCTACAAGCGGGTCTTCATTGCCGACAATAATCATGTCGATGGCGTTGGCACGACAGAAGTTCTCGATTGCGGGGAAGTCGGTAGGTTTGAGGGCGACGTTGGTGCCGAATGCTTCGGTGCCTCCGTTGCCGGGTCCGATATATAGATTAGTACAGAGAGGACTTTGGGATATTTTCCAAGCGATAGCGGCTTCACGACCGCCTGAGCCAAGCAGAAGGATGTTCATTGAAGTGGTTTATGGTTTAGGGTTTATGGGGGAATTTAATTGGATTTGCGACGCCAGCCTTTGCGGGCGGGGATTGAGGGCTGTTTGTTGACGATGGCTTCGAGAGCCTTGAGGTTGCGACGCGCTGCGAGCGGGTTTTCGCTCGGTTCGGGGCGCGGCGTCTCGGCTTTTTCGTGATTATTGCGGATTTTGTCGTCTTTTTTGTGAGCAAATGGTTTGCGGGACTTGTCAAACGGTCGGTTTGATTTGTTGCGGGGGCGTTCGGCACGCTCGCGGGTCTGCAGTTTGCCTCCGGCTGCGCGGAATGATTTTTTGTCACCGCTGAAGATTATGTATTCACGCAGTTCACATTCCAGAGAACCATTGAGCAGCGGTTCCTTAAATGAGGGCGCAAGTCCGATTTTAGCGAATTGTTCGTCGCGATAACCTATAATCCATGCGTGATAGCCGGTAAAGACGTGTTTGAGCTGCGAACCGATGAGGGCGTAGAGGGCATCAATGTCATCGGGACGCAGACGTTCGCCGTAAGGGGGATTGGTAACGAGAACACCATCGGCAGGAGCTTCGGTCCACTGGCTAAGCGGTTTCAGTTCGATGGAAACGTTTGAGGCAACGCCGGCACGCTTAACATTTTCAGTAGCAATGGCAACCGCCTTGGGCGACATATCCGCGCCGATGATGGGGCAATGGATTTCACGCTCGGCGGAGTCATCATTATAGAGTCGGTCCCAGAGGTCGGCGTCGAAATCCGCCCAGCGTTCAAACGCGAATTCCTTGCGGTATATTCCGGGCGCGATGTTGGCGGCGATGAGTGCAGCCTCAACAAGGAAGGTTCCGGAACCACACATGGGGTCGATAAACGGAGCGTCGCCACGCCAACCCGTTTTAAGGATGATGCCGGCGGCAAGGACTTCGTTGATTGGAGCCTCGGTCTGAGCCTCACGCCAGCCGCGCTTATGGAGCGACTCGCCCGACGAATCAAGCGACAGGGTCACGTCAGAACCAGAAATATGAACGTTAAGGATAACGTCAGCGTCAGTCAGGCGGACAGACGGGCGTTTTCCCTGCGGGTTACGGTCAGTGAAATAGTCGACAATGGCATCCTTGACACGATATGTTACGAAACGGGAGTTGGTGAAGTCAGAGCTATTGACAGTAACTTCGATAGCGAAGGTTTTCGACGGGTCAAGCAGATTGGTCCAGTCATATTCCTTGACACGGTCATAGAGTTTGTCAGGAGTGTGCGCTTTGAATGAGTAAAATGGTTTCAGGATGCGCAGGGCGGTACGGCAGTGGAGGTTAGCTTTGTAAAGCATCTCTTTGTCACCCTGAAAGGACACCATGCGTCGTCCGGGTTCAACATTTAACGCGCCTAAGCCGCGAAGTTCTTCAGCCAATACATCTTCCAACCCTTGGAAAGTCTTGGCGACCATGTCAAAGATTTCAGTGTTCATTTTCTATTGTAGATTTTCGACTGCAAAGTTACGGCTTTTAAATGAAAAATGAAGAATGAACACAGAAAAATTTCGATTAGCCTAACTTGGCGAGCCAGTAGAGGGCAAAAGCGTCGTCGGGAGCTTCTTCGAGGCGTTTTTCGAGTGCTGTGCGAGCTTCGTCGATTTTGTTCTGCTGGAGTTTGACCAAAATCATCTGACGGTCGATGAACCGGATAAGTTCTTCGATATGAGGGGTTTCTTCGTCGTTACTGTCCATCTGGTCCATGAGCTGCTCGCGCAGACCGTGGAGCATTGTTTCGAGGCGCGGGTCACGCAGACCGACAAGGGTAAGGATGTATTGCTGGGTCCACTTTACGCGATGTTGGTTAACAATGATGTCAAGATAGTAGTATGAGTCGCGATAACGACCGAGCTTGTAGTAAGTTATGCCGAGAAAGAAGCATATGTCGAAAAACTGCTCAAGGCGTTCGTTAGGCAGATTGTTGGGATTGTCCATTGAGGGGGAAACCATATCGTAGGCGTTCTGGAGGTAGAAGGCAGCCTCGAAAAAGCGGTCGGCAGTGAAGAGGGTTAGCCCCCAGTAGAGCGAATAGGCAGCGTCGCCGTTGCGCAGACGGTCGATGAGCCCCTGCTCCTGAGCCATATATTCCGCTTCCGCCTTGAACATTTCGGGACCTCCGCGGTGGATTCCGATGGCGGAGGAGAATGCGCGAGGCAGGGTTTCCGGCGAGCCGATTGGGCGGAAGGCACTTACAGGGAGACCTGACTGCATTGCGTAGATGTGGAGCGAAATCAGGCGTTCCTCGACGGATTTTGTGGAGATTATGAGGTGAACACTGCGGTTCATCAGACTTTCCGGTTCCCAAATGTCGATTGTCATGTAATCCTTCAGGATAGGGTCATCTTCCTGCAGGTCAGCCTTGAGCATGAGCGTGAATGGCTCAAGTTCAGATGCTTTGAGGTCAGACACAGTTCCATCGATAACGATTTTTGCGTTTTCAGATGGAGTTGACCCTGTCAAGCGGTCAACGACCGAGGCAAGGGAAAGGCGCGGAGTCTCCCACCATGGACCGTCCCATGTTGAAGCGTTTTCTTCGATTTCGGCGCGTAGCATGGTGTAGTAGGCATGGGTGCGCGGCATGATGTTCTGGACCAGCGCGTTAGGCTCGCTTTCGGTAATGTGCTGAAACTCATTTGCCATAAGCCGCTGCATCTCGAAGAAAGAGGTAAGGAGCTTCTTGAGGTAGGCGGTATCGTCGGGAGTATCGGCAATACGGATTCCGGAAATATGAAGGCTGACTTCGAGTTTACTGCCGTCATCGGAAGATTTGACCGTTGCCTTTATAGGATTGTTATGGAGGTTAATTTCGTTGACAACGCGCTCCAAGGCACCGAGGTCGCTAAGGTCCGCTTCGAAGCAGTTGAAGAATGAGATGGCGACGGTATTATACATTCTCGCTTCCGGATTGGCATTGTGCGAGCCGACAAAATTACCGCCCTGATAGCGGAAAATGATGATTGTTTCCTTGTCTTCATCCTCTGGGCGTACCTCTTCGATATCCGCCTGATTGTTGCGCAGGCAGGCAACCAAGGCGTCTGCCGAATGGGTAGCTGACTTTCGCTTATAGTTAAGCGGGTTGACGGGGCGTTTGCCAAGCAGGAGTAGAGTTATGGCGGGAACCGTCAGCGACACGAGCAGAACGGTCAGTATTATTTGAAGAATCATTTATTTGCGTTTGAAAAGTAAGCGGTAAAGTTCGCCGAACCAAAGGACGAGCGAGGTTGATGAGATGATGATTATCCAGTCCATGGTCTTAATGGGGGTTACGCTGAAAAACGCGCCTCCGACACTGACAATCAACACTTGTCCGACAACAATCAGCAAGGCAATCAGCCCGAAGCCGGTACAACCTTTCAGGCGGAGGGCTGAGCGTCCGGTAGCGAAAGCGCGTGCGTTGAACATATTCCAGAACTGAAGGAAGACGAATATGGTGAAAAAGAGCGAAAGCTCATATGTGGTCAGTCCGTGGAAGGGAACGCGCGGCGCGGTAAGGGCAGAGCAGAGCGAGGTAACCTCAGTATTCTCGAAATAGAGCAGAATTGCCATCAGGACGGCAAAAAACAGGAGCCCGACGCCTATGATTGAACGCCACATGGGGGCATTGATAATGAAAGCGGAACGGCTGCGGGGTTTGTCTTTCATAACCTGCTCGGATGGCGGGAGAGAGGCAAGAGCCATTGCCGCGAATGTGTCCATGATGAGGTTGACCCAAAGCATCTGGGTGACAGTGAGCGGCGACTGGACTCCCATGAATGCGCCGCAAAGCACAATCAGGCACGCCACAACATTGACCGTCATCTGGAAGAGGATAAACCGCTGGATGTTGAGGTAAAGCGAGCGTCCCCACATGACGGCACGACCGATGGAGGTAAAGGAGTTGTCGATAATGGTGATGTCAGAAGCCTCCTTCGCTACAGACGTTCCGTCGCCCATGGAGAGACCTACGTGAGCGGCTTTGAGAGCCGGCGCATCGTTGGTGCCATCGCCGGTAACGGCAACGACTTCGCCACGGGTCTGGAGAGCTTCGACCAGACGCTTTTTATCCATGGGTCTGGCGCGGGCTATAATCTTCAGGTCGGCGACCCTGTCGGGGAGGAGAGTGTCAGGGATAGCGGCAAATTCCTCGCCGGTGATTATGTTTGCTGCGCCGTCGGTCGCGTCATTCCACAGTCCTATCTGCCGCCCGATTTCCTTGGCGGTGGCAGGAGTGTCGCCGGTAACAATCTTAATGCCTATTCCGGCATCAAGGACTTCGCGGACCGCAGCGGGGACGGTTTCGCGGACAGGGTCGGAAATAGCGGCTACGCCTATGAATGTAAGGTTTTCGGCGGTTACACGCTTGTCGGAGATGGTTTTATCGCCCGGTTTTACAAGCTGATATGCGAAGCCGAGCGTACGCATGGCGCGGCTCTGGTAGCCAAGTAGCAGGGCGTTGATTGAATCAGACGTGACGCCCGAGGGGAAGTTGCAGCAGAGTTTGAAAACGATTTCAGGCGCGCCTTTTACGTAAAGCACCTCAGTGCCGTCGGTATGGCGTATGGTCGTAGCCATGTATTTGCGCTCGGTTGAGAAGGGAAGTTCCTCGACTACGGTACAATCGCTGCGTAGCTGCTTGTAATTGATGTCATGAGCATTAAGCCAAAGCAGGAGGGCTCCTTCGGTAGGATTGCCGAGCACTTTAGGCTCGCCACTATCCGTGCGTTCCAGTTCGGCTGTGGAATTGACCGACATGCCTTCGTAGATATAGCGGGAGTCCGACTCGGGGATAAAAAAGTCAGTATTGAAAATGCGCATGCGGTTTTCGGTCAATGTTCCTGTCTTGTCGGTACATATGACCGTTGTGGCACCCATAGTCTCGCAGGCATGGAGCTTCCGGACCAGATTGTTTGACTTAAGCATGCGGCGCATGGAAGTGGCAAGGCTCAGGGTGACTGCCATAGGGAGACCTTCAGGCACGGAGACCACAATCAGAGCCACAGCAATCATTACGGACTTCAGCAGGACGGAGAGGAATGGCATCCACTCGAAACCGTTGACGGCAAGAAAGGCACCTGTGCGACCCAATATGATAATGGCGGCAAGCACATAGCTGACTTTACTTATCAGCGCGCCGAGACGTTCAAGCTGTTCATCCAGCGGGGTCTTAACGCTATTGTCAATCTGGGCGGCGGTATAGACCTTTCCGTTTTCCGTATTGTCGCCGACGGCGGTTACAAGCATTACGCCATGTCCTTCAATCACGCGGGTGCCGCGCATGACGGCGTTTGACGGGAATGTAGCTTCGGCGTCGAAATGATGCGTGTCGGTGGTCTTGGAGCATGACGGTTCGCCGGTAAGGGTCGATTCGTCGACATTTAGCGAGATGGCTTCAAGGAGGGTGCCGTCGGCAGGAATATCATTGCCGGTGTTGAGCATCACGATGTCGCCCACTACTATTTCCTTCTTAGGAACTTCCGTGACCTTGCCGTTACGCACTACTTGGACCGGCTCGTCATCGTTTACCTGATTGAGCAGGTCGAATTCGCGTCCGGCTTTCTCTTCAAAATAGAAGGCAAGTCCGGTAGCAAGAAAAATGGCGATGAAAATGCCGAGTGGCTCGGCAAACGCGCCGATTCCGCTTTCTCCGCTATAATATTCCCAGCAGGCAATGCCTATGGATAAAATGCCGGCAATCAGAAGGATAATGATTAGCGGGTCCTTGAATTTGCCGAGGAACTTATGCCATAAGGGCTCGGATGGCGGCGGGGTAAGGATATTTACACCATATTTTTTGCGGTTTTCCTCGACTTGGGAGGAAGTAAGTCCGGTATGTATGTCAGGTGGAGTCATAAACGGAGATTATTTTTCACAGTTTTTGCATATACCCTTAATCATATAGTTGACACTATGGGCAGAAAAGCCGACGGGCAGTTCGGGCTCGTTGACTTTTATGTCATCAAGACAGTACGTATGACGGCATTTTTCGCAATAAAAATGGGCGTGAAAATGGGCAGGGGTACAGTCGCCGTCGGCATGACAGATTTCATATTTGGCTATACCTCGACCATCTTCCACAGCATGAATCGCGCCATGGGCAAGCAGCAGCGACAAAACCCTGAATACACTTGATTTCTCAAGAGTTTCCAGTTCTGCCTCAAGCTCGGTCAGGCTCAACGGTGAGTCTGAGTCCATCAGAGCCTTGGTGACTAATATACGGTTTGCGGTAGGTTTTATTCCGGAGTGTTCCAGAAATTCCTCAATTTCTTTATTCATAATCTTAGCGCAAAGTTAGCGTTTTTTATTTTTGCCACCAAGTTGCACTTTGAAATGTGTAAATTTGCAGTATTATTTAAAGCATTTTTAACACTATGGAAATAATTTATTCGCTTATATCCATGCTGAATGAGATGTCGCCATACATATTGCTTGGCTTTCTCATTGCCGGTGTGATGCACGCATTTATTCCGCAGAGAGTTTTTGCCCGCCACCTTGCCGGGCGCGGATTCAAGTCAGTTGTTAAATCGGCAGCCATAGGCGTTCCGCTGCCGCTATGTTCGTGTGGCGTACTGCCTACGGCGATAGGCATGCGCCGCAATGGTGCGTCGAAGGCATCAACCACTTCGTTTCTTATCGCCACACCCCAGACCGGTATGGACAGTATCGCAGCTACATGGTCGCTGCTCGGACCGGCTTTTGCGGTAATCCGTCCGGTTGCCGCGCTTGTGACGGCTCTTTTCGGCGGTATCGCCGTAGGTAAGTCTGAAAATGACGCGGAGCCTGAGGCTCATGCATGTTCAGTGGCAGAGACCGCCGAACCGAGCAAGTCATTCTGGGCAAAATGTCTTGATGCGCTCCGATATGGCTTTGTAGAGCTCGTTGGGAGCATTGGAGGCTGGCTCGTAATCGGACTGATTATAGCAGCGTTGATTACCGTATATGTGCCGGCAGATGCGCTTGCTGCTCTCGGGGAGCGTCCGTTAGTCGCCATGATTGTTGTTCTGCTTGTGGCGATACCGATGTATGTGTGTGCCACCGGTTCAATTCCTATTGCCATGTCGCTTATGCTCAAAGGTCTCTCGCCCGGCACCGCTTTAGTGCTCCTTATGGCCGGACCAGCAGCAAATTTCGCTTCTTTCGCACTGATTTCGCGCGAAATGGGTAGAAAGTCGGCTTTGATATATCTCGCTTCTATCGTAATCGGAGCCATAGGCTTCGGACTGCTGATTGACTATCTGCTGCCGGCGTCATGGTTCGCGCTTCCGATGGCAGCCGCCGGATGTTGCCATAGCCATATGACTTGGGCTGTTTTCCCGACAATCTGTTCCGCAATCCTTGTCGGTCTGCTTGTATATGCATTTATTTCTCATCGAAAAACTCATCATAATCATCAAACACAAACTTCAAATTCAAATATGGAAGCAATCTTTGATATTCAGGGCATGAATTGCCATCATTGCCGCGCCACGGTTGAAAAGGCTATTGCTGCCACTCCCGGTGTAGACTCGGTAAGTGTGGACCTTGATTCAGCAAAAGCGGTTGTCAGCGGTTCGGCATCGTCGGAGTCAATTATGGCAGCGGTTCATGCTGCAGGCTTTTCGGCTTCATTGGCTTGAAAAACAGCAATATAATTATATGATTTAAAATTTTTCGACAAAAAAATCGCCAAAATGCTTGCAGTTTCGGAAATAATGCGTAACTTTGCAGCGCAATTCGGCGAACGGGCGTTTAGCTCAGCTGGTTCAGAGCATCTGCCTTACAAGCAGAGGGTCGGGGGTTCGAATCCCTCAACGCCCACTCTTCAATCATAATTCCCTTTCACAATGAAGGGTGCTTAGCTCAGCTGGTTCAGAGCATCTGCCTTACAAGCAGAGGGTCGGG
>CAZPHN010000050.1:0-13773 GCA_964586765.1 uncultured Bacteroides sp. | reverse complement strand
GAAATAGCCTCATTGCGGTAAACGCGTCCGGGACAGATAATGCGGATAGGGGGCTGAGCGTTCTCCATCACACGGGTCTGCACCGACGAGGTGTGGGTGCGAAGCAACACATCACCCTGCTCGGTGTCGCGGCTCAGGAAGAAAGTGTCCTGCATATCGCGCGCGGGATGGTCAGCCGCAAAGTTCAGCGAAGAAAATACATGCCAGTCATCCTCAATTTCCGGACCTTCGGCAATACTGAAACCCATGCGAGAGAAAATGTCGATGATTTCCTGACGGACAATATTCAGCGGGTGGCGTGTACCCATAGGCATCGGCGCGGGGGTGCGTGTCAGGTCCATCGCTGCAGCGGCGGCACTGGCGGCACCGGCAGCCACCTGCTCGCGCAATGAATTGATGCGGTCAGTCGCCATATTTTTAAGTTCGTTGAGCTTCTGACCCAACTCGCGCTTCATTTCAGGAGCTACAGAGCGGAAATCATTCATCAGCGATGAAATTTCGCCCTTTTTGCTGAGGTATTTAATACGGAGTTCCTCCACTGCAGCCTCATTGTCGGCATGCATGGCAGCGATTTCCGCCTTCAGTGATTCGATTTTATCAAGCATAGTAATTCAAATTATTGCGCAAAATTAACAAAAATCCCGCTAAATGCAAAAAAATTTTGCTTATATAATTAATTTAATTAAATTTGCAGTCGTATTTACCATCCATATTCATATCATGCGATTGCGTCTATTTGTTATCTTTGCTATTTTCGGGCTCCTAAGTGCGACAGCCAAGGAGGCTCAGGGCTTCATTTTGCGCGGCTCAATAGTGCGCAGCGATTCGACGACGCGCACACCCCTTGACTCCGTTTCAATCAGCCTGAGCGCGCTGAACGATACCGCCACGGTTCGGTTCAAGATGCTCGAGGGCGACGACTCCGAGAAAACAAATGCCGCCAACGGCAATTTCCGTGCAATGGTCTATGCTGCGCCGGGAAAGTATCTGCTGACGCTTGACCGCGAGGGGTTCGAGCCGGTGATAAAGGAAGTGGAACGTAAGTTCAAGGACCAGACCACAGTCTGGATCGGGTCGGTTTCAATGCACCCCATACGCCATAAGGAACTGCAAGAGCTTGAAGTGGTCCAGACGGCAATCAAGGTGGTACTGAAAGGTGACACTATTGTATATAATGCCGACGCGTTTAATCTTGCCGAAGGTTCGATGCTCAACGCACTGGTCAAGCAGCTCCCGGGCGCGGAGCTGACCTCCGACGGACGCATAAAGGTTAACGGCAGGTTCGTTTCAAGCCTGATGCTCAACGGCAAGGACTTTTTCAAGGATGACCCGACAGTGGCGTTGGAAAACCTTCCCGCCTATGCCGTCAAGAACGTGAAGGTCTATGATAAAGCGGGCGATGACGACTATTTAACGCAGGCGTCGCAAAAACTCGACCGCAACGAAAACGATGAGAACTTAGTAATGGACATTGTCCTAAAGAAGGAGTACTCAACAAGCTGGATGGCGTCGGTAGAAGGCGGTTACGGAACGGCTGACCGATGGATTGGCAAAGCGTTCGGTCTGGGATTCACGGATAAATTCCGCCTGACAGCCTTTGTCAACACCAATAACCTGCAGGACTACACGACCGCCAACACCGACGGCAACTGGGAAAATCAAATGGGCACAAGCGGCGAGATGGACCTACAGAATGGTGGCATAGAATACCTTTATGACGACAGCAAGCGTTGGCGAATAAACGGCAACGCGACATACTCACATGAAGATATCCTGCGAACGAGCCAAAGCGCCTCGACCAACTATTATTCGACAGGCAATCTATACTCGCGCAACTCAATCCGCAACCGATCGGACCGCCAGTGTTTCCAGACAAACCACAATATCCAGTACAAAGCCGATGACGTCTTTCTTACCATTCAGCCCAGAATAGACTGGTACACCATGGATGACCACGAAACAAACCTCAGCGCGACTTTCAATGAGAAACCGGACGAAACAACGCGCACAGAGGCTCTCGATTCGGTTTTCCGCTACAGGATTTCGGAGCGTTACAACGACATCCTGCTTTCGCGCCTCAAGCAGCTGAGCCACTCTTTTTCAAACACATTCAAGGCTCAGATCTATACCAGCGCACGAATACGCACAAAAAAGATGCGCGGCTCGCTGAGCGTCAGTCTTGAAGGAGAGTATATCAACAATCCGTCACGGGGGCGAAACGCTTATTTACAGAACTATGGCGGCGCAAACCTCAACCAGAGCGACCCTATCCGGACCGACCGCTACAACACCAGCCCGCGCTCAAGCTATGATTTCATGCCAACCGTATCCTATAACCAGAAATGGACACGCCTTTCGGAAGTATATTCCGATGAACTGAGCTTCAACGCAAGTGCAAGCTATAATCAGACTCATAATGACAATCCCTATGACATTTTCGAGTCTGCCCTGCGTCCCGACGAAACAGACCCCACCATGTCGCTCCAGAAGCCGGCAGACGCAATCA
Source organism: uncultured Bacteroides sp. (assembly GCA_964586765.1). Taxonomy (GTDB): domain Bacteria; phylum Bacteroidota; class Bacteroidia; order Bacteroidales; family Muribaculaceae; genus UBA3263. The sequence continues at coordinate 11,267 of CAZPHN010000050.1, read as the reverse complement.
AGATGCTGATGAACAGCCGCCGGAGCATCAGCCATCAGAATGATGCAAGCGCGTCAGTCAACCTATCTCTTTCACGCGAACCGGTTGCGCCATCAGATTCAGGATTCAACCCTTCCTATCAACTGAGCATAAGCCTGCAGGACCAAGTGCACCACGAATACCTCGACTACTCGAATGCCGATGATTTCCACCAATCGCTGCGACGTACCACAAACAATTTTCGCCCTTCATTTTATTTCTTGCTGCGCTCCTCAAATAATAAGCGAAACATGACTTTCCGCATAAACTATTCGACCTACACTTCCGCGCCCTCGCTTTCCGGGTTCCTTGATGTTCCAAACACGGACAACCCGATGTATATCAACGTCAAGAGCCCGAATGGACTGAAAGATATGCGGACGAATAACTTTTCCATGAACTTCATGCGCTATGGCAGAGGCGAAGGGCGTTCTTTCTCCTACGCCTATATTGGATATTATCTCAAGCATAACGTGTTAGGTTCATATACAGTCTTTAACCCGGAAACCGGAGTGACGCGAAACAAAACCATCAACGTCAATGGCAATTACAATATATACTCATATGCAACCCATGAGTCATCCGTAGGTCCGCGTAAGGCTTGGACGCTCGGAGCCAGTATCGTCTTCAATAATTACCATAACGTAGGTTACTATATTGCATCAACCGACCCTGAAGCCAAAGCTATCCATACCGCCTCAGACTGGAACTCGCTCGGCTCCGACATTTACGTCGGATACACTTTCAAAAACGGTTCAAACATACAACTGCGACCCGGAATAGAATGGGACCACTCGCAAAGCGACCGCGCCGACGTCAAAGCAGTTAACATAATAAACTACCACGTGGAAATTGACGCCCAGATTGAACTCCCTTGGCAAATGCAGTTCACCACCCAATTTGGGGTAGGATTTAATAGCGGCCACGAAGCCGAAGCGGCAAACCGCACCGATATACCTTGGGACGCCACGCTCTCAAAGAGCATCCTCAAGGGTGACCTGACCTTCAAACTGACCGCTCACGACATCCTGAACCTCCAGCCAAGCCATACTGCTAACTCAGACGCCCTCTCTTACACGGAAACATGGCGCAACCGCCTTCCCCGCTACGTGATGCTCTCCGTCATCTACCGCTTCCGCTCCCTCGCCAAGAAAGCCTCCGCCGACTAACCCGGTAAAATGTTAGCATAAATGGCTTACATATTGGTATATATGTCGTATAATGGGGGGGTAATTGTCATTCGGAAAAAAGTTGTAACTTTGTGGCATCATAACTCCCTTGATTCATGAAACATTACGTTCTGCTTTTCGTCACGTTTCTTACCGTTCTCAGCGTCCAAGCCAAGGAGCAGGGCTTCATTTTGCGCGGCTCAATAGTGCGCAGCGATTCGGCGACGCGCACACCCCTTGACTCCGTTTCAATCAGCCTGAGCGCGCTGAACGACACCGCCACGGTTCGGTTCAAGATGCTTGAGGGCGACGACTCCGAGAAAACAAATGCCGCCAACGGCAATTTCCGCGCAATGGTCTATGCTGCGCCGGGAAAGTATCTGCTGACGCTTGACCGCGAGGGGTTCGAGCCGGTGATAAAGGAAGTGGAACGTAAGTTCAAGGACCAGACCACAGTCTGGATCGGGTCGGTTTCAATGCACCCCATACGCCATAAGGAACTGCAAGAGCTTGAAGTGGTCCAGACGGCAATCAAGGTGGTACTGAAAGGTGACACTATTGTATATAATGCCGACGCGTTTAATCTTGCCGAAGGTTCGATGCTCAACGCACTGGTCAAGCAGCTCCCGGGCGCGGAGCTGACCTCCGACGGACGCATAAAGGTTAACGGCAGGTTCGTTTCAAGCCTGATGCTCAACGGCAAGGACTTTTTCAAGGATGACCCGACAGTGGCGTTGGAAAACCTTCCCGCCTATGCCGTCAAGAACGTGAAGGTCTATGATAAAGCGGGCGATGACGACTATCTGACGCAGGCGTCGCAAAAACTCGACCGCAATGAAAACGATGAGAATTTAGTGATGGACATTGTCCTAAAGAAGGAGTATTCGACAAGCTGGATGGCGTCGGTAGAAGGCGGTTACGGAACGGCAGACCGATGGATTGGCAAAGCGTTCGGTCTGGGATTCACGGACAAGTTCCGCCTGACAGCCTTTGTCAACGCCAACAACATAAGCGACTACACGACGGCATCGACCGACGGTGACTGGCAGCAAACATGGGGCACGGACGGTGAAATGGACCTACAGATGGGCGGCATAGAATATCTCTATGACGACAGCAAGCGATGGAAAATCAATGGTGATATAACCCACTCCCATGAGGATATACTGCACTCTATCCAAGACGCCGTGACCAACTATTACTCCACCGGCACTCTATATTACCGCCGCTCGATGCGTGAGACCTCTGACCGTCAGCACTTCCGCACCAACCATGACATCCAGTACAAGGGCGATGACGTCTTCATATCACTGCGCCCTACCATAGACTGGTACACTATGGACGACCACCGCAAGGAACTCACGGCGAACTTTAACGAGAAACCTTACGAACCCTCACGCGTAGCGTCGCTCGACTCGGTGTTCAGCCCTGATATTCCGGAGCGTTACAACCGTATAATGCTCGAACGCCTCAAGCAGCTGACCCACTCCTTTTCGAGCAACCTGACGGCAAAATTCGGGGCGAGCGCACGCGTCCGCACCAAGCAGATGCGCGGCTCACTGACCGCCGCAATCGACGGCGAATACATCAGTAACCCTACGCGCCGCCGCAACGCCTATCTCCAGCACTTTGGCGACGCAAATCCCACCCAGACCGAGCCTGTCCTGACCGACCGCTACAGCACCAGTCCCCGCTCGCGCTACAACTTCTCCCCCTCGGTTGCCTACAACCAGAAGTGGACTCGCCTGACCGAGGTCCACTCCGATGAACTCAACCTGAACATCGGTGCCGGATATATGCAGACCCACTCGGATGACCCTTACGACATATTCGAATCGGCTCTGCTGCCGGATGAGACCGACCCGACAATGTCACTCCAGAAGCCGGCAGACGCAATCAAGATGCTGATGAACAGCCGCAAACAGATGTCGGATGAAAAGGAGGTCAATGCATCCGTAGGTCTCCGCCTTTCGCGCGAGCCTGTCGCTCCCTCCGACTCCGGATTCAACCCCTCATATAGCCTGAACATAGGTCTGCAGGAACGCTGGCATCGCGAAAAACTCGACTATGCCAATGCCGAGGAATTCCATCAGACGCTCAGTCGCACCCGCAACTATCTGCGCCCGTCTCTGGACTTTTCGCTGCGCTCATCCAATCAGAAACGCAACCTGACCTTCAGCTTCAACTACTCGACCTATAATTCCGCCCCTGCCCTCTCAGGTTTTCTCGATGTGCCCAACACAGACAACCCCGTAAATATCAGCATTAAAAATCCGAGCGGGCTAAAAGACATGCGCTCAAATTACTTCCGACTGAACTTTATGCGCCATGGCAGAGGGGAAAGCCGCTCATTCTCTTACGCCTTTATATCTTATAGTCTCCTACAGAACTCCTTGGGTTCATACTCAGTGTTCAATCCCGAAACCGGTGTGACGCGAAACAAAACAGTCAATGTCAACGGCAATTACCGACTCTTCGCTTACGGCGACCATGACTTTTCATTCGGTCCGCGTAAGGCATGGACCCTTGGCGCAAGCATCAACTTCAACAATAACCATGACGTGGGCTATTATATTGCATCGACCGACCCCGACGCTAAAGCACTCCACACCGCCACCGACCGGACCTCACTCGGCTCAAGCATATACGCAGATTATAATTTCAAAAATGGCTCGCACATCACCTTGCGTCCCGGCGTCGACTGGAGCCATTCTCAAAGCGACCGAGCCGATGTCAAAGCCGTCAATACAATGACATATCACGTAGCAATTGACGCTAATATCGAACTGCCATGGCAGATGGAACTTAACACCCGTTTCGGGGTGGCGGTCAACCGCGGATATGAAACACAAGCCGCCAACAACACGGAACTACCATGGAACGCCACTCTCACCAAGAGCATACTCAAGGGTGACCTGATTTTCAAACTGACCGCAAATGACATCCTCAACCGCTACCCCAACCGCCACGCCTACACGACCGCCCTCTCCTACACCGAAAAGTGGTACAACCACCTTCCCCGCTACGTAATGCTCTCCGTCATCTACCGCTTCCGCTCCATAGCCAAGAAAGCCTCCGCCGACTAACTAATGGAAAATAAATCCGAAAGATGATGGGGGTTTTTAAAAATTTTGTTATTTTTGCGGTCAGTTATGACTGAAGAAGAGAAATACAAGATACAGGAGAAGGCTGTGGAGCTGCTGCGCACGGTTTTTGACCCGGAAATTCCGGTCGACATTTATTCCCTCGGACTGATTTATCGCATTGAGGTTACCGATGAAGGTGTGCTTCAGGTCGATATGACGCTGACCGCTCCGAGTTGTCCCGCCGCAGAATTCTTGGTCGAGGACGCGCGCTTCAAGTTAGAGACAATAGAGGGCGTTAAGTCCGTTGAAATCAACATAGTTTTCGAGCCGGAATGGACACAGGACATGATGAGCGAGGAAGCTAAACTTGAATTGGGATTTCTTTGAGCGGACGCGATTTGACATACTTTGTCAGCGACCTGCATCTTGGCGCGCATTATTTTGATAACGCGCGCGAGCATGAGATGAAGGTATGTCGTTGGCTACGCGAAATTGAGCCACGATGCCGCAGGCTGTATCTTCTGGGCGATATCTTGGACTACTGGTTTGAGTATCGCCATGTGGTTCCGCGCGGGTTTACCCGCTTTTTCGGTACCCTTGCAGAGCTGGCTGACCGCGGAGTGGAAATCACTTGGATTACAGGTAACCACGACATATGGATTTTCGACTATCTGCCCCGCGAAATCGGATTTCGACTCGTTGACGGTCCGATAGAGGAGATAATTGACGGTAAACGCTTTTTCTTGGCTCACGGCGACGGCATGGGTCCGGTGCCATGGAGTGAACGGCTGATGAGGGCTACCTTCCGCTGCCGGTTCCTTCAACGCCTGTTTGCCGCCGTTCATCCGCGTTGGACCGTAGGGCTTGCCTACGGATGGAGCGCGTCAAACCGCACCAAGCGCAAAATCGAGGCTCCGAGTCCGTCTCCTCTGCTTAAATGGGTAGAGAAAAACCGTCGCGATGACGTGGATTATTATATTTTCGGACATTATCATCTGCTGTTTGACGAGCGCATGGGGCGTAGCCGCATATTGATTCTCGGAGACTGGATTTCAAACATGAGCTATGCGGTTTTTGACGGGAAAGAACTTCGCCTCGAAAAAACTTCAGACAACCAAACAACTGATAATTAACATAGTATCCATAACAGAGCCAAAAGTATGTTTCATAACATACGGAAAAATTTGCCCTTATAATAAAAAATCATCACCTTTGCACCATCGAACTCATTCAATCTTTTTTACCTTAGATATTGTACCTATTGGAAATTCATCGGAGCGAAACTTAGTGATAAGTTTCGCTCTCATTTTTCACCAATATTTGCGCATTTCAAGGTTTTTTCGTAACTTTGCAGCCGAAACGGGGTGTTGCGCAGCCCGGTAGCGCGCCTGCTTTGGGAGCAGGAGGTCGCAGGTTCGAATCCTGTCACCCCGACCATCATGGACTCACGTTTCACAGGACGCATTTTTGCGGCAATTCTGATGTGGATTGTGGCCGCTTTTGCACCTGTGTCAGCTCAGGTGCCTTTTGAGCGTGGCATGTCCGAACCAGTGGTTTTCGTTCCTAAAGGAGAATGGATTACCGGCGTTTCAGTCAGTTATACAGCTGAGAAACTCAACAATTACTCATTTTTCATTTTAGAAGGTCTTTCAGGTCGCGGCTACACATTTAAGTTGTCGCCAACGCTGCTTTATGCGTTCCAGAACAATCTGGCGGCGGGCGGTCGATTTTCATATTCGCGAACCCTTGCGCGGGTTGATGCCGGCTCTCTTGTGCTCGCGTCTGACATGGGTTACGACATTGACCACCTTTTCTCGCTCAGCCACAGCTACGGAGGCACTGCCCTTTTCCGCAACTACATTTCGTTAGGCAGCAGCCGCCGGTTTGCCCTTTTCAACGAAGTTCAGTTGCAACTCAGCGGCGGTCAAAGCAAACTCGCCACCGGCACTGGGCGTGCACTCAGCGGCACGTATCAGACCAGCTTCACCCTGAACGTAGGCGTAACTCCGGGCGTAATGATGATGCTCAATAACTATTCCGCAATGGAAGTGAACATCGGAGTGCTCGGCTTCAACTATACCAATACGCGCGCAATCACGGACCAGATTTATGTGGCGAATATCCATCGCCATAGTGCCAATTTCAAGATTAATCTGTTCAGTATCACCTTTGGATGTATGTTTTACTTATGAAAAAGCGGTTTGGACAGATAATCATTACATTAGTGGCTATAGCGGCATTGATTTTACCGCAGAAGGCTCACGCGCGCTTCGGCGAAGAAATTTATCGCTTTGTGGCGGAAAACGCGGACGCGTTCAACCCCTACACATCTCCATTAGACCCGGACTTGGTGATTGTCAACGGCGACACGATTCCGCTCAAACTCAAAACGCGCAATCTCGGTCGCCACGACCGCGGGCTCTTTAACTACCTCTTCATTCCCAAGGGGCAATGGGAATTCGGACTGACGGCAAGCTACGGCGAGCTCGATGTAAACGACGTTGAAGTCCTCGCCATGCTGACCAATGTAAATTTCAACGGAAAGACATACTCCATCAAACCCTCCGTTAGCTGGTTTTTCAACAATAACCAGAGCGCGGGTATGAAGATTACATATTCGCGTGCCGACGGCAAACTCGGGTCGCTCGGACTCGACATGGGCGATGACCTAAGTTTCTCCCTGCGCGATGTAAAATACACATCAGAGAGTTATGCGGCAGCCATAATTTACCGCTCATACGTCGGACTGGACCGCAACAAGCGTTTTTCCGTATTCAACGAGGCTGACCTCAGCTTCACTACCGGCACAAGCAATTTTTCACGCCTATATGACAACGAACCGAAGCTGACGCACACCCGTATTAACGAAGTCAGCCTCAATTTCAGTCCGGGAGTATGCGTTTTCATCATGGAAAACGTAAGTTTTAACCTCAGTTTCGGCGTTTTCGGCGTAAAACTGCGCACGGAAAGCCAATCGACCAACGGAATCTACGAAGGCAAACGCCTGAGTTCCGGTGCAAACTTCCGTTTCAACATTTTCAATATTAACTTTGGTCTGGGTGTTCACATTTAGCCGACATATAAAACTTTTTCTGACCGTCATGACGGTTGCCGCAGTGACACTTCTCTGCGGCTGCATACATAATGACCTGCCCTATCCGCGCATCCAACCCAATTTTACGGATTTTCTTGTCAATGGACTGGCACGTCCGGCTGAAATTGACACCATCAACCGCACCATCAGCCTCGAATTCGATGAAGAAACCGACCTTCAGAACGTAGAGTTGGTAAGCTATACACTATCGCCGGAGGGTTCACACGTTTCAGACGATGAACGCCTCGGACCGACGCTCAACCTTATACGCCCTATCTACGTTTCGATAACTTTATATCAGGAGTACGTCTGGACCATAACCGCCAAGCAGGAAATAACCCGTGTTTTCTCCATTTCCGGACAGATAGGGCAGTCGGTAATCGACGTTCCGGGCAGAAGAGTAATCGTTTACGTACCAAAAGGCACAGACCTTACGCGCCTTACGGTCACCGCCGCCAAACTCGGGTCAACGGCGTCGACACTTTCGCCTGACCCCGTCGGGCAGACTCTCGACATGACCCGCCCCCTTGAGATAACACTCTCGGACTATGGTCGCGAGTCAATATGGACCGTCTATGTCGAAGCAATCGATGCGGCCGTTACCCTCACCGCAGCCGACGCTTGGACTCGCGTCGCATGGCTCTACGGCGAGGCGGAAGCCGGCAAGGACAATGGATTTGAATACCGTCTGAAAGGCGATGAAGAGTGGATTAAGGTACCCGCCGAATGGATTACGTCAGACGGAGGCAATTTCCGTGCGCGCCTTATTCACTTAAGCCCGCTGACCACCTATGAGGCTCGCGCATACTCGGAACTTGACCTTACCGCTCCCGTTGAGTTCACCACCGCCGACGAGGTCCAGCTGCCCAACTATACGATGGACAACTGGTGGCTCGACGGAAAGGTTTACAACCCGTGGACAGAAGGTGGCACTCCCTTCTGGGACACCGGCAATAAAGGCGCGGCGACCCTCGGTCCGTCAAACTCCGTGCCGACTCCTGACACTCAGACAGGCACAGGCTATGCCGCAGAGCTGAAAACCGAATTCAAAGGCATAGGCTCGCTCGGCAAGATTGCCGCCGGCAACATCTTTACCGGCGTATATGTCCGTACCGACGGCACCAACGGCATTCTCAATTTCGGGCGTGACTTCAACCACCGCCCCACCCGCCTGACCGCTTGGTTTAAATATAACTGCGCCAACATATCCCATGTAGGCTCTGAGCCTGATTATGCCGACTGGAAGGGTCGCCCGGATACCTGTCAGGTCTACATTGCACTGACCGACTGGACAGAACCTTTCGAAATCCGTACCAACCCGAAAAACCGTCAGCTCTTTAACCCCAATGACCCACATGTCATTGCCTACGGCTCCATGTCGCTCGGCGAAACCGTCAGCTCATGGACCCCTCTTAACATCGAGCTCAACTATCGGTCAACGTCGCGTGTGCCGCGTTATATCCTCGTGGTCTGCTCCGCGTCGAAATATGGCGACTTCTTCGTTGGCGGTTCCGGCTCAATCTTAACCATTGACGACCTTAAGTTGGACTATGACTACTGAACAGCAATTCAAAGAGGCAATGAGCCGCTGTCGCGACCTCTTTGCCCGCAAGCTCCATGACTATGCCCCGGCATGGCGGTGTCTTCGCCCCGCCTCGCTTACAGACCAGATATATATTAAGGCGAAACGCATCCGCGAACTCGAGATGCTTGGCGGCGACTCCGCCTCGGCAGTCGGCGAGGGCTCCCTTGCCGAATTCATAGGCATTGTCAACTACGGCATTATCGGACTCATTCAGCTCGAACTCGGTCCGACGGTCAAGCCCGACATTGACGCCGAAGAGGCACTGAGACTCTATGACCGCCACGCCGACCAGATTCGCAACCTCATGCTCGCCAAGAACCACGACTATGGCGAAGCATGGCGCGACATGCGCGTCAGCTCCTATGTCGACCTTATCCTGATGAAGATTCTCCGCACCAAGCAGATTGAGGACTTGGCGGGACATACACTTGTCAGCGAAGGTATCGACGCCAACTATATGGACATGGTCAACTACGCCATATTCGGAATTATCCAACTCACCGCCGAATGTTGAAAAAAACAGCCGTATGGGTTGCAAGGCTACTGCTCGGAGCCACATTTATTCTCTCCGGCATGGCAAAAATGATTGACCTTCACGGCTCAGTCAACAAGTTTAACGACTATTTTGCCGCATGGGGTATCACCGACCTGCTTCCTGAGGGGGTAGTGATAATGGCGGCAGCCGGTCTCGCCATCGCAGAGTTCCTTACCGGATTTACCCTTGCCTCAGGCTCCATGCGGCGCACCTCAGCCCTCTGTGCCACAGCCATCATGGCGTTCATGCTCCCGCTGAGCGCATATATATGGGCGGCAAACCCCGTCGAAGACTGCGGCTGCTTCGGCGACTGGATTATCATCAGCAATGCCGCAACTTTCTGGAAAAATGTTGTCCTATTTGCCCTCGCCATCTTCCTGCTGCGCTATAACCGCCAAGCCCCCACACTTTTCGCACCGTGGATTCAGTGGGTGCAGATTGCAGTTGCCACAACCTACTGCGGATTTATCGGCATCATAGGTTACAACGAACAGCCACTCATCGACTTCCGCCCCTACCCGGTAGGCAGCCCATTAGTCCCGACCGACGACGAGGACCTGCTTCAGACCTATGTCTACCGCTCAACTACCGATGGCTCGACCGTTGAATACAGCATCTACAACCTCCCCGATGAAACGGAACACCCTGAGCTCGAATTCATTGAAGTGCGCACCGCCGCAGCTGCCGGCAAATCGGCAAACACATTCGCCATACTTGATCCCGAAACGGGTCAGGACATCACTGACAGTATCCTCTCCGACACCCCCGGACAACTCCTGCTCATGCTCATTCCCGACCTCCACGCCGCCGGAGTCAGCATGAGCTACAACGCCAACGAACTTGCAGCGCGAACCCCGCTCATTGCCCTGACCGACGCCACTGCCGCCGAGATTGACCAATGGCGCGACCTCGCCATGGCAGACTATCCCATCTATCGCGCCGATGCGCGCACCCTCCAGACCATTGCGCGCGGCAAAGTCGCCCTTGTCATGACCCGCGACGGCATCATCCGATGGAAACGCACCCTCCAGTCGGTCGACACCGATATTGACCTTGCACACTATGACGCCGACAACGGTCCCCGCCGGTTCTGCCTCCTGACCGTTCTCTTCCTTGCCATCGAAGGCGCGATATTCCTCCTCGGCTCCCTCCCCGGCTTCTTCCAATCGAAAAAATCCCTCAAAAAACTTGCACAACTAAAAAAAACTCGTTAACTTTGCGCCACTGAAACAACAAAGACACCTTGCCCAGGTGGCGGAATGGTAGACGCGCTCGTTTCAGGTGCGAGTGCTGCGAGGCGTGCAGGTTCGAGTCCTGTTCTGGGCACAGATAAATCCCGTAACTCATTGAAATTCAATGGTTGCGGGATTTCTCTTTTGATTTTTGTCAGCAAATTGTCAGCGAATCGCGAAAAAGTCAGCAATTATACCCAGCTAAATCTCCCTGAATCTCCCTGAATATCTCGGATTTGAATTTATTAACAATCTTTAATACAGTCATACTCATCCTGCCTTTCATTGCATGGTAGCATTGAATGGCGGGATCTTTCTTTGTTGGGCTAAATTCGATATCTACATTATTATTGGGGAATGTTGAGGAAACTGTGGGGAGTATTGGGAATGTGTCTGAAATCCGGCAAACTTATCCCTATGGGGTGCGTTGCAATAGCATAGTAAGGTTATATCAGCCAATTCAGCGAAATATTTAAGTCAATATGGACCGACATCGGACAGACTCCGGCAATCGTTTGCCAAATATCGGACTGCCAGAACTTTACGAT
>CAZPHN010000049.1:0-13820 GCA_964586765.1 uncultured Bacteroides sp. | reverse complement strand
CGGTAAACACCGAGAAGCCGTTATGACCTTTGGCGATATTGTTGATAAGCTCCATAATGAGCACGGTTTTGCCGACACCCGCGCCGCCGAACAGACCGATTTTACCACCCTTTGAGTAGGGTTCGAGAAGGTCAATGACCTTGATGCCGGTCTGAAGGATTTCCGTAGAGATTGTAAGGTCCTCAAACTTGGGAGCGGGCTGATGGATAGGACGCAAATCAGTGCGGTCAAGGGGTTTGAGGTTATCGATGGCCTGACCGATTACGTTAAGCAGACGTCCCTTTACCTGCTCGCCGGTAGGAACGGCGATGGGATGACCAAGGTTCTCTACCTTCATTCCGCGGCAGAGTCCGTCGGTACTTTCCATTGCGACGCAGCGCAACGTTTCCTCGCCGATATGCTGTTCGACTTCAAGAATGAGTTCCGAGCCGTCGGGGCGCACGATTTTCAGTGCGCTGTAGATGGGGGGAAGTGCGTTGGCATCGCCCTCGAACGCCACATCGACAACCGGACCGATTACTTGGGCAACTTTTCCGTATTTATCGCTCATTATAGTGAATAAATATTGGGATTTTTAAAATGTAAGTCCGAAAACTACTACAAGAGTCATCAGAACGAGGTTAACGAGGCTGATAGGCATCAGATACTTCCACTCGAATGAGAGCAGATGGTCAATTCGCAGACGCGGGAAGGTCCACTTGAACCAAATCATGATGAACGTAAGGAAGATTGCCTTTCCGAGGAACCAGACTACGGAAGGAATATAATCCATAACCTGATTGAAGCCTTCCCAACCGGGAATATGGAAGGGCATCCAGCCTCCAAGGAAGAGCAGCGATGCGACGCCGCCGATAATAAACAGGTTCAGATATTCGGCAAGGTAGAAGAAACCGAAGTGCATACCGGAGTACTCGGTATGGTAACCGGCGGTCAGCTCGCTCTCCGCTTCGGGAAGGTCAAACGGGCCGCGGTTTGTCTCGGCGGTGCCGGCAATGAGGTAAACCATAAAGGCTATCAGCGCGGGAATGTGGCCCGAGAAGATGTACCAGCAATGCTCCTGACCCTTTACGAGCTCGCTGACGCTCATAGTGCCTGAAAGCACAACGATAGTGATTACCGACAGGGAGATGGAGATTTCATATGAAACCATCTGCGCGCCTGAACGGAGAGCACCGATAAGGGTAAACTTATTGTTTGACGACCAACCGGCAAGCAGGATACCGAGCACGCCAATCGAGCTGCACGCAAGCAGGAAGAAAATACCGATATTGAAATCGATAGCCTGCAGTCCGTTGCCCCAAGGTAGCACGGCAAACGAGAGCATCGACGCCAGAATTACAAGGAAGGGAGCCAGTCCGAACAGGAACTTATCGGTATGGTTCAGGGGGATAATCTCCTTGATAAGCATCTTGAACATATCGGCAAACGACTGCAACAAGCCGAAGGGACCTACGCGGTTCGGACCGAGACGACACTGGAACGCGGCGCAGACTTTACGCTCGAACCAGATATAGAACAATGCTAACAGGGCATATACGACCAGCAGCACAATGCCAAGGAGCACACACTCCAGAGTAACGGTGAGCCACTCGGGGCAGCCTAACACCACGCGGAAAAGATTGTCAATCCAGTGGGTGATAAATGAAAGGTCTTGCATAATTTCTCTTATAGTGATAATGAATGGAGAGACAGGCTATTAACGGTCAATATCAGGAACGATGTAGTCCAGTGTGCCGCCAATGGTGATGAGGTCGGCAATCTTTTGACCGCGGCAAAGGTGGTCAACGACACCCGCCAGACAGAAACAGGGCGAGTTGAACTTCATGCGCCACGGCGAGGTGGTGCCGGTGCTTTCTATATAGCAGCCGAATGCGCCCTTACCGGTTTCAACCTCTTGGAACCAGTGGCCTTCCGGTAGCTTGATTACCTTGGGCACCTTGGCACAGATTTCGCCTTCGGGGATATTGTCGATAAGCTGAGCTATGATGCGGCAGCTCTGTTCCATTTCGGTGATACGCGCCTTGAAACGTGCCATGGAGTCACCCTCGGTGCGGGTAACGACGTCAAACTGCAGCTCCGGATAAATTCCGTAAGGCTGCGCGCGGCGAATGTCGTAGTTCCAGCCTGCCGAGCGTCCTGCCGGACCGGTCACGTTATAGTCAACGGCGGCAGCCTCGGTCAGCACGCCGACACCGTCCATACGGTTCTTGGCAATCACATTGCCGGTAAATACCTTATTATACTCCTTTATGGCGTTGGGCATGATTTCGAGGAGCTTCTTGACGTCGCTTACAAAGTCGTCGGCAAGGTCCTGACGCACACCGCCTATAACGTTATAGTTAAACGTCATGCGCGCGCCGGTAGTCTTCTCGAGAATATCGAGAATGGTTTCGCGCTCGCGCAGGGCATAAAACAGCATCGTGGTCGCGCCAAGGTCCATACAGAAAGTACCCATGGCAAGCAGATGGGAGTTAAGACGCATCAGCTCATCCATGATGGTGCGGATTACCTGAGCGCGGCGGGGCACCTCAACCTGCATTGCCTTTTCGATACACATGCAGAGACAGTGGCTGTTCATCAGCGCGCCGAGGTAGTCCAGACGGTCGGTAAAGTGAATGGTCTGCGGATAGGTAAGTCCTTCACAGAGCTTCTCTATGCCGCGGTGGATATAACCGAGATAGAGGTCGATTTTCTTGATGGTTTCGCCCTCGACGGCGGTGCGCAGGCGCAAAACGCCGTGGGTTGCGGGGTGCTGCGGACCGATGTTGACAACGAAGTCCTCAGGCGCGAAGATTACACGCTCCTCGGCGTGAACCTTGCCGTCGGGACCCTCAACATATTCTACCGTGGTGTCCTCAACGGCTTCATGGTCAAGGCGCACGGGGTTGAGCTCCGGATTAGTGTCATAGTCCTTGCGGAAAGGATAGCCTACCCAGTCATTGCGCAGGAAAAGATGGCGCATGTCCGGATTGCCTATAAACTTGATGCCGTAAAAGTCAAATACCTCGCGCTCATAAATGCCGGCTACGGCATAGAGGTCTGTAACCGAATGGAGCATCGGATTTTCGCGTCCGTCGGCAACGACCTTCACGCGAACCATCTCGTAGGTCTTCGAATTTACGATATAGCATACAATGCCGAGCTGCTCGCCCCAGTCCATACCGATAAGGGCACGCAGGTTGTCAAAGCCGAAGTCACCCTTGAGGGTGGCGGCGAGTTCATGCCATTTGGCGTCGGGAACATTAAGCTCGAGCGTTTCGCCCTGTGCGATTTCCACTTCGGGGAACCGTCCGGCTATGGTTTCCTGTAAATTTGCCATATTCTATATATTATATATAGGTGATGAATTCTCTTTCTATGATTAATTGGTGGTTTCCGATACCGGATGGTTCTTCAGAAACTCCTTGCGGCTCTCCTTGCGGTTAACTCCGCCGAAGAACTTCTCTACCTTGACCTTGCGGCTCAGCTGCATGATTGCATAAATCATCGCCTCGGGACGCGGAGGACAGCCGGGACAGTAAACGTCGACCGGAATAATCTCCCCTACCCCCTTCAGGACATGGTAAGAGTTCTTAAACGGTCCGCCGGAAATGGCACATCCGCCGCAGGCAATCACATACTTAGGCTCGGCGAGCTGGTCATACAGTCGGCGAACCACGGGAGCCATGCGGTGAACTATCGTACCGGCAACCATCATGAAGTCAGCCTGACGGGGCGACGAACGGGCAACTTCCCATCCGAAGCGCGCCATATCATAACGCGCTGCGCCAAGGGCGATAAACTCGATGCCGCAGCATGATGTGGCAAAAGTCAAAGGCCAGAGCGAATTCGAGCGACCCCAGTTTATCAACTTATCGAGCGAACCTACTATTACGTTGGTTCCCGATGCCTTGAGCTCATTTACGAGCGATTCGATATACTCATTGTCCTTCCAGTCCTCATAGGGCATGGACTTGGTTGTTACTTCCATTGGAGTGCTCCTTTCCGCCAAGCGTATACAAGACCCAGCACTAAGATAACAAAAAATACGGCGATACAAGTCAAACCTTGAACGCCGAGCTCCTTGGCGCGCACTGCCCAAGGGAAGAGAAATACACATTCAACATCGAACATCAGAAACAAAATCGCATACAGATAATAGCCGATTTTGAACTGAGCCATGGATGTGCCGCGGGTAGGAATACCACATTCGTATGCCTCACCCTTCTGCTCATTATAAGAGCGCGGAGACAACAGTCCTGCCACCAACAGGGCAACCGCCACGAGACCGATACCCGTAAGTGCCGCTGTGATAGCGAGAACGCCGTTAGAAATGGATAACGTGATCATATCAAATTTGTACGTTTTTATCTATTTAGGCGCAAATTTACAAAAAAAATCTTAAATGAGCCCTATTCCGTCAAAAATTTGTTAAAAAAAATCACGTCTCTTGCGCGCGACAACGGAAATTACATAGAATAACCCGCAGCGCGGGTTATAGAGCTTAGGCTCGTTCGAGGACCGCATTTGCGGTCCGAAGAGCGAGTCTAAAAGTCACTCCCTGATAAAAGCTCCATAGGAGCGACAGAATTCTGCCGCCGCTAAGCGGCTCCATCCCAGAAGACGTCATTAGTTTACCCGCTCTTCGCGCCGCAAATGCGGCACTCGAACGGGCCTACGTTCTAACACCCGCGCTGCGGGCTGTTTACATCTCTTCTCTTTTCTTGGGGGCGACACGCGTCCTCGCGTGTCTGTAATCATTTGGACGACAGGCACTTTGGGCGATATTTCCGACATGCGAGGACGCATGCCGCCCCCAAGCAACCATGTCCATCCCCCAAGAAAAGAGAGACCGTCTAAACTTGTTAGACAGCCTCTCCAGTTATAATTCTGTGGGGTCAGACTTTACTTAACGAGAGTCTTTTTGCCGTTGATAATCAACAGACCCTTAGCGTTGCCCATAACGCGGCGACCCTGCAGGTCATAAACCACCTTAACGTCAGAAGAAGCATTACCAACCTCAGTCACACCGGTGGTGCTGCCATTATCAGTTACAGAGAAAGTATAGTTAATAGGAGCGGAAACCTTGCCGTTTACCTTAAATACAGAAGCCGGAACATTCAGAGTGTAATCACCGGGCTCCAACTCTGCACCAAAGTTAATCTTGGCTGTACCGTCACTTGTAATTTCTGCCTCTGCAGGAGATATAGACAACGGCTCATTGAGAGAACGAGTAAGCTGTGCCATGGACAGGGTGATGACATGATGGTCGCCATATGAAGCATGCTTGTCAATAGAACCATTTTCTGATGAAAGAATGACATGTGAGTTTTCAACAGAAGGAACAAGTTCTTCAGTATCGATAGCAGCCATACGCCACGCAGAAGCGGCATTATCAGCAGCAGTGGGAGCATACCAGCGAACAATCATGTTTCGAGCACCATTTTCGTGCATAAACATATCTGATGCTGTTGATGATTTAAAGCCAACTGCATTTTCACCACGTGCCACACAAGGAACTATTTCATATCGCTCAGCACCACTCTCGTTTTCAGATGTAGAGAACGGATGATCTAATTGTGTATTATAACCGGCAAATCGATTATTCAGATAGTTTCTAATGAGGAATTTATATGTTCCGGGAATAATCTGGAGAGTCCAATGAGCAGCCAAATCAGCCTTATCGTGCAAAATGCCCAATATATTTTCATTATCACCTTGACTTTCTACAAAGCCCATAAAGTCTCCGCTACCATTGTTTCGACCTAAATTTTCAGCGACAAACGTCTTACCATCAGCCGAAGCAAAGAACTGTTCCCATATAGCATCGGATTCAATCTTCGCAGCTTTCAAATCACCAAGATTGGTCGTGTTCCACACAAATGCATTTGCCTCAGCAACAGTTGATACACTTGATACGGTCTCACCTAAACCTTCTAAAGCCGCAAGAGCAGATGAAACAACATCTGGAGTCCATATATTAGGAACATTGGCATAATATTGTATCTCATTTACTTTACTGTTCTTAACCTCAGTAGACCAAATATTATCATTCAATGCACTAATATACGCATCCTGGATTTCATCTAAATCAGTAGCTTCCTCAAAGTAATAAATGCCGCCATTATCGGGCCAGTTATTATCACATTGAGTCCATGTGCCCATAGCATCGGCACCCGTATTTTTCTTATCAAAATACTGATTATTTTGGTTCTTAATTATTATTGCATTAGGATGCTTGCGACTCCAATTGCTATCGGATGAAAGGAACTCAAACTTGCCTAAAGCACTTGAAGACGGCATATTGCAATAAGCTGCACCAGTACCAAAATAGCTCATTCCTTCCGATTTATCCGTGGCTACATTTCGGAGATAATGCTTTCCATTTCCTGCATCCTCAACCTTCCAGATAGTACCAAGTCCGCTGAACTTCGATCCATCATTTGGAATATCACCCTTAGCTTGATTATCTTCCACAGGAGTGTTAATACCTAACAGCGAACCTTCGGAACGATAATCTGTTTTAGCCAATGAACGTGCTGAACGAATACGGTAATACTTGCCATTCTGAATTTCAGACGCAGGAACACCGGCAAGAGAGATAATCCATGAAGAGCCGCCATCATTGTAACCATAGTTGGTCAAATTACCTCCAACATTGTTCATATTTAAGCCATCGGATCCAGATCGATTCGTTATAAAGAATGCGGTACCGGGATAAGATGCATCCGTATTCTTCCGCAACTCAAATACAGCAATGTTTGAATTTCCCGAAGCGACAAGGGAACCATCTTTAGCAATATACCTATTGGTTTCAGGATTAAACAATTTAAACGTCATTGTATTGTTCACGCGCTCAATATACCAGTTAGAAATAGCCACAGGAGCCGCCTCGGTATTAGCAGTATTATTTGCATATCCTGACAAATACTTACCATAAATTTCCGAACGACGGACATTCTTGATGTAGATCAAACGACCGTTTGCCTCAGCCATCCAGTTGCTATTGATTGCTTGAATCGCCAATGTCTTGTCAACATTCGACTTTGTTCCCTTTACCTCCGCATCAATCAATGCCTTTTTTTCTGCATAAAGTTCTTCGCCGAGCACCGGACGCCAAAGTTCAATAGCTTCACTTTCAGCTGCAACATCACCTGCGAACTCGCTATCAGGGATAGGACTCAAAGTAACTGTAAAATCAGTTATTAAAATTGTCTCATTCTCACCCGTAATATAAAAATGAGCCTCGGTTCCATATTGCAATCCAGATATGGTAAAAAGCTGATTCTCATCTGTCAGGACAACCTCATTCTGTCCCTCAATCTGCACCTTACGCTCAACAGTATTAGTACCAGCCATCCTTGCATTGAAAGAGAACCCTGATACATAATAGTAGTAATAGTTTTCAGTAATTGTGTAGGTAGATGATTTTGATTGTCCTGAACGGAAATCAAACGCACCGTCATAAAGACCCATATTATTGGCACTTGCAGTCACTGTTACAGCTGCAGAACCTGATGTTGTAAATACAGAATGCCATTGTCCGCCTCCTGAAAAAGAACCGGTTTCTGGCGACAACTGATGAACAATGTCCTCGGCATATGCAGTCGTCACACACGCTGCACAACACAAGGCTGCTAAAAGGAGTTTTTTCATGTTAGAAATTGAGATTTTAATGATTTGTTTATATTGATTTGTTTTTTATGGTTTGGCGCGAAAAAAAGCGGAGACGCTAAACTTTGCGACGGACATATGTCCGCCCACAGAGTTTTGCGTCTCCGTTAGAGGGGTCAGAGCAATTGGCACACCAATTGTAACCGCAGTTTGCTGCGATTAAAACGGGGGGGGGTAATTGCTTGAATTATAGTCATTTATCTGTTTAAGCGCAAATTTATGCGCCCACAAATATACACATTATCCCATTTCCCGCCAAATTTTCAAGCAATTTTATGCAAAAACTCGACCGGGCGACCTTCAATCGGAGTGAAGGCCGCCAGTCGAAAAATTTAGGAATAAATCAGCTAAAAGACTTACTTAACGAGAGTCTTTTTGCCGTTGATAATCAACAGACCCTTAGCGTTGCCCTTAACGCGGCGACCTTGCAGGTCATAAACCACCTTAACGTCAGAAGAAGCATTACCAACCTCGGTCACACCGGTGGTGCTGCCATTATCAGCAACAGTGAATACGTTGTTAATCGCACCGGCAGGCTTGCCATTAACAAGGAACATACCGGCAGGAGCTTCAACCTTGTAATCTCCGGACTCAACGCCTGACAGCTGAACCTTATTGTCTACAAAATCATCTGCGCTGATAGTGTGAACGCCATTCTCCGGCGCAACGCGTGCCATTGTAGCCAACAGAGCGTTTTCTTCATCCTGCCCATCATTCTGCTTGGTGATAGTCATAACATGGTCAGCAGCAGATGCATGAGTATTAAGCGTTACATCTTCGGGGAGAGTAATGCTGTGGACCTCGCCATCCTGCTCTACCTTAATATCAGCAACCGCAACTGTCTCCAATTTCCAGTGCGAACCGGCAATGTTATTGGCAATCCACTTACATACATTGTTGTTATTGCTCTGATGAACGGAATAATATGAAACATCTTCAACGTCATCGGTAGAAACGAGAGTAAAGTGGAAACCGGGAACATTTGCGTTGTAGGCAATGCTGTAAGGCAGACCGTCTTCAACTACCGGTATCGGGGCACTTTGTGTAGTAGTATACGAAAGTGAGTGACCGGTTGCGGCAGAGGTCATCAAATAACCATTTTCTGCAGGAACGAACGACCAGAGAGCGTTAACATCAGATGCATCCGCGGTAGGAGCAGTAGTACCGTCTGCAACGGTCATGTAACAGTTGCTATAATTAGAGTTACAGTTATGCAACAGGAAGTGACGGTCAAGCAACTTGGCAATCTCGCCATTTACCTTTGCATTAATTGCATTAACATTTTCGTTAGTCTTAGGATACACACCGGAAGCCTTTGCCGCATTGAGTTCAGAAATTGTTTCATCTCCCATATATGCAGTATAGCCATCATAAATTCCCTGACCGAATAATTCGCCAAGTGAATTATCGCCAACAAGCATACGATCCTTTACGCCTGCAATATAGGTAGCGGTTGCATTTGCAACTTCATCCTCTCCGGCAAGTATGAAATACCATGCTGAACCATTATTGTCATTACCATTACTCTCTCGTGATGGACTCCAACAGAATTTACTGTTATTACCACTCACGTCAAGACAAGTTTCATTACCTTGAGTAGCAGCATTGGAGATAGCATAAGCATTTACTCCATGGAACTGATCATTAGTCTGCTTAATCAGATATATGGTCGAACCATTGTCTGTGGCTTTAATGAGAGCTTTGCCGGTCGGATCGGTAAGTTCGTAGCCGGTTAAGTTGATAAGCTTCACTCCATCTTCGCTATTTTCAATGCGCCAATAAATACCGGGGATAGTTGCATTAGCGCGTGTAACAAGCTCACCATTACCGTTTCCATTTTGATTTTCACCATTAACAGCGATGTTACTTGCAGCATGATTTTTCATCCATCGCGCATTAACTATACGATAGTATATAGGAGCCTCAGCAGTTGATGCTTGCGGATTAACATAAACTTGATTGTCGAGTGTAGTTGAGGTAATAGTCCATTTAGAACCATCATCCGAAGTACCATACCATACAAGATTGTTACCGTTTGTATCTACATTAAAGCCTTTAGCGTCTGAGTCTCTATAGAGAGTTAAATGACCATCCACAACACGAGATGAAAGCATCGTTGCAGACTCTGTCAGAGCTGCGGGCGCAGAATCTTTAGTTGATATCCATGTGTTGGTGGTGCGGCTGTAAAGATAGAAGCCGTCATTACCATCAATGAAACGAATCTGCCATACAGCGTCGGCGGTAGGTTCTTCAATTGTATTGAGTTTTATACCGTTACCGGTAGGCAATGCTGCAAGGTAAGCATGATCACGACGGGTAGCATGCTGAATGTAAATAAGTTGATTCTCAAATGAATTGATATACTCTTCTAATGCAGAAGTAGCGGCAGCAAGTTTTTCTGCAAAATTTGCCTCAGTTATATCATCAGGCATAGCAGCAGAAGGACATTCTTTTCCAAGATATGAGCCGAGAGCCTGCAAATAACCTGCGCGGGTTACCAGATTAGCCACACCTTCCTCCCACTGAGACAGAAGTTTTGCCATTGTATCATCAAGATTATGGAAAACCTTCAACTCGGCACAGCAAAGGTGACGACCATTATTATTTGATCCTGCATTGCTGACAATAATAAGCATGTATTGACCTGTGGCAGTCTTCGAGAAAGCACATTCTCGCATAAAATCAGGATTTTTGTCATATGTGAAATTAAATTCACCGGCAGGAACGTTGGCAGCATCTTCATAATACGTTTTGGCTGCATTTTCATTACCGTCATGTGTCGCAAATTCAGTGAAAGGAGTATTACTTACATAAACCTTTCCGGAAATAAATTGACCAGTCGCATTGTTTTGACGACGCCAATATTTGAAACCGTCAACTTTCTCTTCCTGTCCAAAGTTAATCATGAGCCAATGATAAGCATCCTGTGCTTTGTCAGAACCCCAATTTTGATGATAATAGGTAGACACATTATCATCAATCATATTCGCAATTGGACCTTCATCATTACGAACTGAGCAAGCAGTAATAGTCCACCCGGAGCGATCAAGGTCAACGCGAGAAGTAACATTACCTACCACCTGTATCTCAGCAATACAAAGATGGTTCTGCGAGGTCTGCTCCGTAACAAGCAGTAAATAGCGAGCATTTATCTCATCAAAACGCATAGACTGCACATTGTCACGTGTTGCAACTTCGTATGTGTAGTCAATTGTTCCAACAGGAACATTTTCATCATTGTCATAGTACGCCTTTGCGGCATCATGGTCAGCAAATGCAGTAAAAGCTTCTGTTGAGGCATAAATTTTGCCCTTTTCAATATGTCCATTTACGTGATTCTGACGACCCCATAAATCAACACCGTGAATCTTCTGTTCGCTACCCATATCAATCATAACCCAGTGAGTACCTCGACCAGTATCGCCGGACCAATTCTGATGATAGTAGGTACTCAAATTGTCATCATATAGCGCAGCGACATATCCAGAGCCTCCACCTTCATTAATCTGCGAGCAGGCTGTGACAGTCCAACCGGCGCGGTCAAGATAACCCTCGACTGTTGCGGCATTAGAGGTCAGGCTTGCAAAAGCCAACGCCCCTAATAATAATAGTTTTTTCATGTTAGAAATTGAGATTTTAATGATTTGTTTATATTGATTTGTTTTTTATGGTTTGGCGCGAAAAAAAGCGGAGACGCTAAACTTTGCGTCGGACATATGTCCGCTCACAGAGCTTAGCGTCTCCGTTATAGGGATCAGAACAATTGGTACACCAATTGTAACCGCGGTTAGCCGCAGTTAAAACGGGGGGGGTAATTATCTGATTTACAATCATTTAGTTATTTAAGCGCAAATTTACGCGCCCACAAATATACGCATAATTTTCAAATCACGCAAAAAAAACGCATTTTTTGTGGAGTTGTGCCTTGCTTGGGAGCGGCATGCGTCCTCGCATGCCTGTAATGTCCCTATTTCCCTATTAGTTACAAGCACGCGAGGACGCGTGCTTCTCCCAAGCAAAAAAGGTCGTCTAATAAGTTTAGACGACCTTTTTTCGATGAGAAAATCGGGGTTATGCCTTATAGGTTTCAATCTCGGCAGGGGTGAAGCCGGCGATGAATTCGCAGTGTTGAGCCACGAGGGCGTCGGTCAGGTTGCCGTAAACGATACATGACTTGGTGAAGGAGGCATTGCGCTGAGCGTCGAGCAGCAGGAGGTAGCTCATCACGATGCTGCCAGCCATTTCGACAAGGCGACGACCCATGAAGTCAACAAGGGTCTGGTCTTTTTTCTCGACAACGGAGGCGAGAGCTGCCTGATATTTCTCGACGATGGTCTCGAGACGTACCTTGACTGCTTCAAGTTCAGCCGAGAGGGGCTCGCCGGCGGCAATCTGCGCGCGGTAGCTGTCAATCAGCAGATTGATGGTGCCGGAGGTGACGTGGCGAATAGCGGCAACTACCTGCAGCTGGGTGGTACCCTCATAGATGGAGGTGATGCGGGTATCACGATAGAGGCGTTCACAAGCGTAGTCCTTCATGAAGCCGGAGCCGCCATGAATCTGGATGCAGTCATAGGCGTTCTGGTTAGCATATTCAGAGCCGAGACCCTTGGCAAGGGGAGTGCAGGCGTCGGCGAGCTTGGAGTAGTATTTTGCCTCTTTCTTTTCTTCCGGAGTCAGGGGGCGTTCCTTGGCAATGTCGTCGTAGACCTTGTAGAGGTCAACGTAGCGGGCGGTCTCGTAAAGGAGCGAGCGGCTTGCGTCGAGCTTCGCCTTCATGGTGGCGAGCATTTCGTAGACAGCGGGGAACTCGATGATGGGTTTGCCGAACTGCTGACGATCCTTGGCATAGCCGAGGGCTTCGCGGTAAGCGAGTTCGGAGCAGCCTACGCTCTGGGCGGCGATGCCGAGACGGGCTCCGTTCATCAGTGCCATTACGTACTTGATAAGACCGAGACGGCGGCTGCCGCAGAGTTCAGCCTTGGCGTTTTTGTAGACCAGTTCGCAGGTAGGCGAGCCCTTGATGCCCATTTTGTTTTCAATGCGGCGAACGGTCACACCGCCGTCGCGCTTGTCGTAGATGAACATGGAGAGACCGCGACCGTCCTTGGTGCCTTCTTCAGAGCGGGCAAGGACAAGGTGGATATCGGCGTCGCCGTTGGTAATGAAACGCTTAACGCCGTTGAGCACCCATGTGCCGTCCTCGAGCTGAGAGGCCTTGAGCATTACGCTCTGAAGGTCAGAGCCGGCATCGGGCTCGGTGAGGTCCATCGACATGGTCTCGCCGGCACAGACGCGGGGAATGAATTTCTGTTTCTGAGCCTCGTCGGCAAACTCGTAGATGGTCTCGGCGCAGTCCTGCAGACCCCAGAGGTTTTCAAAACCGGTATCGGCACGGCTTACTATGTCGGCAGCCATGATGTAGGGGGTGATGGGGAAGTTGAGACCACCGAGGCGGCGGGGCATCGACATGCCCATCAGACCGGCCTTGCGGCAGGCGTCGAGGTTAACCTTAGTGCCGTCGGCGTAGATTACACGTCCGTTTTCAACGCGGGGACCCTGATGGTCAACATCCTCGGCATTGGGAGCGATGATTTCGCCGCATATGTCGCCTACGATTTCAAGGACCTTGTCATAGTTATCCATGGCGTCCTCAAAGTTGTAAGGAGCATAGTCGAACTTTTCGGCGTCGGTATATTCGCGTTCCTTCAGCTCCACGATTTTCCGCATGAGCGGATGGGTGAGGTGGTGCTTCAGGTCTGGATTGTCAGTATAGAAGTTTGCCATGATTACTTGGAGTTCTTTTTGTAATATTTAATCAACTTGGGCACGATGTCCTCGACGTTGCCGGTGATGACATAGTCGGCTATGGTGTTGATGGGAGCGTTGGGGTCATTATTGATTGAGATAATGATTGAGCTCTCCTGCATGCCGGCAATGTGCTGAATCTGACCGCTGATACCGCAGGCAATGTAAAGTTTGGGGCGAACGGTGGTACCGGTCTGACCAATCTGGCGGGCATGTTCAACCCATCCGGCATCGACAGCGGCGCGGGTTGCGCCCACTTCGCCGCCAAGCACGTTTGCAAGCTGGAAAATCTGGTCAAAGCCCTCTTTTGAGCCAACGCCGTAGCCGCCGGCAACGATGATGGGCGAGTTCTTGATGTT
>CAZPHN010000048.1:0-14196 GCA_964586765.1 uncultured Bacteroides sp. | reverse complement strand
TACGCAAATTTTTTGTTCAGCAAAAATTTTATGTTCTACAACATATTTTTCGTAATCATCTGTACGTCACGTCTGTATATTCCGCAAAAAAGTTCACACTTTAACTTTCTTTAACATTCTAAATCTCATCCGGCCACGGACACGGAGAGCCGGTCGCCTTAAAGGAAGGTCGCTGAGCATCGACGGAGCGTAGATATTGCCCCAAATCGGCTGACAACTCGTTTACTTTATCCGGCATGAGTTCAGACAGGTCATTAGTCTCGGAAATATCATTAGAAATATCATAGATCTCTTTAGCACTATATTGGGACGGTCAACCGCCGCGGCAGCAACGCCGCACACGCCCGCCGCTGCTAAAGCAGCAAAGAGATATTTATTCATATTTATATTTTGTGTCACAAATTTAGGCATATTTTTTATTTCACAGGGGGAAAATAGCGAAAATCCGTAAAAATTGCGTAATTTTGTAGCAATTTTTAGCGTATCTGTATGAAAATAGCATTGATTGGATATGGCAAGATGGGCCATGCGATTGAGCGCGCAGCAAAAGCGCGCGGTCATGAGATTGTTGCAATAGTAGACCGCGATACCCCGACGAAGATTGACTCGCCGGAATTTCGCAATGCCGATGTAGCGATAGAATTCACCATGCCGAGCGCGGCAGAAAGCAATGTTCAGGAAGCCCTGAAGCAGGGTGTTGCCGTGGTCAGCGGCACAACCGCATGGGCAGAAGGGCTTGAACGCATAAAAGCTTCATTAAACGATCAGCAAGCCTTAATCTGGAGCGGTAATTATTCTCTTGGCGTAAACATATTCTTTGCTGTCAACAGATATCTCGCCAAAATCATGGCAAAATTTCCCCAATATACGCCTGACCTTACCGAAACGCACCACATCCACAAGCTGGACCATCCGAGCGGCACCGCACTGATGGCTGCCGACCAGATAATTGAAACACTCCCTACCCTTGACGGCTGGAGCGAAGAGCCGCAGGAGGGGAAACTGCTGATTAACCACATACGCCACGCCGAGGTTCCCGGAATTCACAAAATCACATGGGAGAGCGACGTTGACTCGCTGACATTAGAACACAGCGCGAAATCGCGCGACGGTTTTGCCTTGGGAGCCGTACTTGCCGCCGAATGGATTAAAGGGAAACCCGGCTATCATACAATCGACGAAATGATGAGCGAGGTGCTCGGAATTTAACACGAAATACACCTTATTATATATGAAAGCAAATTTCAAAGAAGATTTCAAGCGCAGGGTCAGTGAAAACACGACATCGCGCTGGATTAGATTCGGATTTGTCTCGATAGTTTTCTTTGCATGGGTAGCATGGCTTGGCAACTGGTGGGTTGCACTCTGGTGGCTGCTCCTGTTCGACATCTATATTACCGGATACATACCGTTTCCATGGTGGAAAAAATCAAAGTCTGCCACAACACGCACGGTAATGAGCTGGGTTGACGCGATTGTCTACGCAATTGTGTTGGTATATTTCGTTTTTTCGTTTGTTGGTCAGAATTATCAGATACCATCCTCGTCACTTGAAAAAACGCTCCTGACCGGCGACTATCTGTGGGTCAACAAAACAGCCTACGGTCCGCGTGTGCCAATGACACCGATTCATTTCCCGTTAGTGCAGAATACGCTTCCGGGAGGAGCTAAAAGCTACCTTGAAAATCCACAATGGAAATACCATCGTCTGAAGGGAACGGACACCATCGCATTAGGCGATATTGTAGTATTTAACTTCCCCGGCGGCGACACCGTTGCACTGAAAGAACAAAATCCAGACATTTACTCGCTGAGCCGTATGATTGGCGAGCAACTTGCCGCTCAAGGGATGCCGATAAACACAAGCGGACGGATTGAACGCGATGCCTCGGCACGCGCATTGGGCATGCAATATATCCGGTCAAATCCGCAAGTTTTCGGAGAGGTAATCTGGCGACCGGTAGACCGACGCGAGAACTACGTAAAGCGCACGGTTGGACTTCCCGGACAACTTTTTGAGATAAAAAACGGCGAAATCTACAATAACGGGCAAAAAATGAATATGCCGGAAGACGCGCAATTCGTTTATGACATCCGCTTCAAAAATCCGGCAAAAGCTGATGAAATACTCAAAGAACTCGGCGTAAGCGAGGCTGACCGCGCTTTAGAACCGGGAATGACTCACCCCACCCCTCCGCTGACAGCAAAAATGGTTGAGGAACTACGGAAGAACCCCGAGGTCATAGAGATACGCCGCCGGACATATTCCGCCGGAGACAACCTGCTATTCCCATTGGCATCTGCCGTAAATGACGGCTGGACCCTTGACAATTACGGTCCTATCCGCATACCGGAGCGCGGGATGACGGTTGAGCTTAATGACTCAACATGGGCACAATACGGTCATACCATATCACACTATGAAAATCCGACAGCCGAATGGCGCGACGGAAAAGCCTACATCAATGGCGAACCCGTCACAGAATACACATTTAATATGGATTATTATTTCATGATGGGTGACAACAGACATAAATCCGCTGACTCGCGTTTCTGGGGATTTGTGCCTGAAGACCACATAGTAGGTCGTCCGGTCAGAGTCATGATTTCATTTGATCCGGACAAATCATTCCCGTTTAATATCCGCTGGAACAGGATTCTTAAAAAGGCGAGCAATTGATTTTTATTGCTCACTGCGTTCGCAACACGATTATAAACACTAAACTACAATACAATGCAAATTTCGGAAAGAGTAAATAATTTGGCGGCATCAGCGACATTGGCTATGTCACAGAAGAGCGCGGAGCTTAAGGCTCAAGGCGTTGATGTAATCAATCTGTCAGTAGGCGAACCCGACTTCCCTACACCCGCACATATCAAGGATGCGGCAAAAGACGCCATAGATAATAACTTTACGTTCTATACCCCCGTTGCCGGCTATCTGTCGCTGCGAAAAGCCATAAGCGAAAAACTCAGGAAGGAAAACGGCGTTGTGTTCGCTCCGGAGCAGATTGTTGTAGGTAACGGCGCAAAACAGGCTCTCTGTAACGTAATTCTCGCAACAATCAATCCCGGAGATGAGGTTATCATCCCGACTCCGGCATGGGTAAGCTATGTGGAGATGGTAAAACTTGCCGAAGGTAAGGTTATTGAGGTAGCAGCACCCATCGAGCAGGACTTTAAGATTACACCGGCTCAGCTTGAAGGCGCAATCACCCCGAAAACCCGCATGGTCCTCCTGTGCTCTCCGTCAAACCCCACAGGTTCCGTATACTCTCCGGAAGAGCTGCAAGGATTAGTTAATGTGCTTGCAAAACATCCGGAAATCCTCGTGATGGCGGATGAAATTTACGAACACATCAACTTTGGAGGCGAAATCCGCTCACTTGCATCATATCCCGAACTTGCTGACCGCGTAGTGATAATCAACGGTGTCAGCAAAGCGTATGCAATGACTGGCTGGCGCATAGGTTATTGCGCATGTCCGCTTTCTATCGCAAAAGCAGTAAACAAACTTCAGGGTCAGTATACCTCAGGCGCAAGCTCAATTGCCCAAAAAGCCGCCGAAGCCGCCTATACCGGTTCGCAGGAATGTGTGGAGACAATGCGCGTTGCTTTTGAACGCCGCCGTGACCTTGTTGTTGAACTCGCAAGCCAGATTCCCGGACTGAAAGTCAACAAACCTCAGGGAGCGTTCTACCTCTTCCCCGAAGTCAGTGCATTCTTAGGCAAACGCCATGGCGACAAAGTTATTGAAACATCAGGCGACCTTGCGCTTTATCTGCTGTCTGAAGCGCATGTAGCCACAGTTGACGGCGCAGCCTTCTGTGCGCCCGGATATATCCGCCTGAGCTACGCTACAAGCGATGATAATATCCGCGAAGCCATGAAGCGAATTCGCGAAGCTCTTGCAAAACTCGGATAAATGCAGCGCGTTTTATTCCACGACACTATTTTCGGACCGATACATAGCCGTCGGCTCGGCTCGTCGTTGGGGGTCAACCTAACCCCCAACGACGGTAAAATCTGTTCGTTTGACTGTCTGTATTGCGAAGCAGGGTTCAACGCGCAGGGTCCCGGCACAACCGGTTTCCCGTCGCGCGAGAAGGTCCGCACCGACCTGCGGACAAAGCTTAAATCAATGAAGCAGAACGACGAACGCCTCGACGTAATAACTTTTAGCGGTAACGGCGAACCTACGCTACACCCGGAATTCGGCGCGATTATCGACGACACGATAGCCCTGCGCAACGAATTCTTCCCCGACGTAAAAATATCGGTGCTTTCAAACTCGACCCGCCTTCACAAACCGGATGTCTGCAACGCTTTAGAGCGCGTCGACAATAATATTTTGAAGCTTGACTCAGCCATCGAGTCCACAATGCGTAAAATAGACCGCCCCGGTTCGCCGGAATTCACGGTCAACAGAGTTATCGAGCAGCTGAAGCAGTTTACCGGTCAGGGAATAATCCAGACAATGATACTTCGCGGCGAGGGCATTGATAACTCGACCGATGAAGAAATAAGCGCGCTGATTAAGGCATATAACGAAATTCGCCCCCGGTCAATCATGATTTACTCGATTGACCGCAAGACTCCCGATGAAACCCTCCGGGCTGTCAGCAAGGAAGAGCTTACGGACATTGCCTGCCGGATAGAAAAAGAGACCGGAATTCCGGTCTCCGTAGCCTGACTCTCTTATTCAGGCAAAACGATTGCGGCAGGATTATCCAACGCCTCTGACTGAGATATGGACAACGTCTGCATCTCAGTTATTTTTGCATCAGGAAGGATTGACGCCTTAAGGGCGGGAAGCGTTGGAGCGGAGTTCAGCTTTGCATACTCCGAATATGTAAACCGGGTAAATACGGTCTGGGCATTAACTCCACGACGAGTCAAATACCATCCACCAGACAGAGCAATCGGCTCCATACCCTTCACATCTGACGGAGCAGGATATGAAACCACATTTCCCTTAGAATCGACCTGAACGGTTACTTTATCGGCAAAATTGCCATTCATCTTGTAAATAACCGCCCGGGGAATCTCATAATTATCTCCACCGATAATCGGAAGAGCCGGACCCTCGACAATTTTCAGCTCCTCAGCCGCAGTATGCCCTTTTTTTGACGCACAACCGCAAAAAAGAAGCATTGAAGCAGCTCCAATCGCAATAAACTGTTTCATATCATACTGTCATTTCGCCCGCCAGCGGTTTACGGACATAGTCGGCAACCTCCTCCGGAGCAAGTCCAAGTCCAAAAAGATACATAAGTTTGGTAAGAGCCGCCTCGGTTGTTATATCATGACCCGATACAACACCTATGGCAGCCAGACGGTCAGAGCTGACGTAGCGTTTTGCATGCACTCCGCCATTGACACACTGGGTAACATTCATTATAACCTTTCCGCTCTCAACGGCTTCTCTAATAGCATCAATAAACCATTGGGCAGTAGGAGTATTCCCCGCGCCAAACGTTTTAAGCACAAAACCTTTAATGCCGGGAGTTGCCAACTGATGACGCAAAGTCGACTCAGTCAATCCGGGATAAAGGTCAATACACATCACGGCGGTATCCATATTACAACGGACCTGCAGCGGGCGCATTGCCTCATGTCTCATCAGAGCGTCGGGATTGAAATGTATTCCAAGACCGATTTTTGCCAATGAGGGATAATTATTGCTCTTAAACGCATTGAAGTTATCCGCGCTCATCTTTGTCGAGCGATTGCCACGCCAAAGATAATTCTCAAAAAGAATGGCAACCTCCTGAACCGCCGGCGCACCGTCGGGATTGACAGCAGCCGCTATCTGAAGTGCGGTAATCAGATTTTCCTCACCATCCGTACGGACCTCGCCTATGGGTAACTGCGAACCGGTAATAATAACCGGCTTATGAAGATTTTCGAGCATAAACGAGAGAGCCGACGCAGTATATGCCATGGTGTCAGTGCCGTGAAGCACTACAAAACCGTCAAAACTCTCATAATTTTCCTCGATATGACGGGCAATCTCCGACCAGTACGTCGGATTCATATCGCTTGAGTCAATCGGATGGGCAAACTGAATATTCTGGATATCATAATCAAGCATTTTGACCTTGGGGACATTGTCCATCAGATGGTCAAAATCGAAAGGCTCAAGCGCACCGGTATGTTGATTTTCAATCATACCGATGGTACCGCCTGTATATATTATCAGAATCTTAGGTTTACTCATATCAACCGATTTTTGAACCGGGTGTTACCGGTACCGACGGACTGATTACAGTTAAAGAACCGTCGGAATTTACCGCGCTGAGAATCATTCCGCAGCTTTCAACTCCGCGGAGCTTGCGAACGGGCAGATTGGCAATGTAGCAGACCTGCTTGCCAACGAGCTGCTCGGGTTCATAATACTTGGCAATGCCGCTGACAATGGTGCGGGGTTCGCCCGTTCCGTCATCAATCTTAAACTGGAGCAACTTGTCAGCCTTAGGCACCTTCTGACATTCCAGAACCGTTCCGACACGAAGGTCACACTTGGCAAAAAGATCAATATCGACATTCTCGCTAACCGGTTCAGGCTTCCATGCAGCCTTGGCGTTAGCCTCCTTGATTGCCTCCAGACGCGCAAGCTGAGCAGCGACAACAGAATCTTCAATTTTCTCGAAAAGCAACTCAGGCTGTCCTATCTCAGTGCCTTCGGCAAGTATATCGCCGCGACCGAGCATCTGCCAGTCGATATGATTAATCCTGAGTATGCGGCAAAGCTTCTCGCTCATAAACGGCAGGAAAGGCTCGAAAGCAATGGCAAGATTTGCAGTAATCTGCAGTGCGACATTAAGTATGGTAGCCGTGCGTGCCATGTCGGTCTTTGCAACCTTCCAAGGTTCGGTCTCCTGAAGGTACTTGTTACCGCAGCGAGCCATATTCATTGCTTCCTTAAGGGCATCGCGGAAATGGAATTCATCAAGGAGCGAACTCATTTTCTCCTTAAGCTCGCCAATTTCTGCCAGCGCATCGCGGTCAATCTGCTCGAGGTTACCCGCCGCAGGAACTTTTCCGTCGAAATACTTATGGGTCAGGACGAGCGCACGGTTAACGAAATTACCGAGAATAGCGACAAGTTCACTGTTGTTTCGCGCCTGAAAATCGGTCCAAGTGAAATCATTATCCTTGGTTTCAGGAGCATTTGCGGTCAACACATAGCGGAGCACATCCTGCTTGCCGGGGAACTCCTCGAGGTATTCATGCAACCATACCGCCCAGTTACGCGAGGTTGAAATCTTATCGCCCTCAAGATTGAGGAACTCGTTTGCCGGGACATTATCGGGCAGCTGATAGCCATCGCCATAGGCTGAGAGCATGGCGGGGAAAACTATGCAGTGGAACACGATATTATCCTTACCGATGAAGTTGATAATACGTGTTTCGGGGTCTTTCCACCATTTTTCCCAAGAATCGGGCAGCAGCTCCTTGGTGTTTGAAATATAGCCGATAGGTGCGTCAAACCAAACGTAGAGAACCTTACCTTCCGCACCCTCTACAGGCACGGGAACACCCCAGTCAAGGTCGCGGCTCACGGCGCGGGGCTGCAAGCCCATGTCAAGCCATGACTTACACTGACCGTAAACATTAGGACGCCATTCCTTGTGTTCGTTCAAAATCCACTGCTCCAGCTTGGGCTGCCATTTGTCCAAAGGCAGATACCAGTGGAAAGTTTCGCGAAGCACCGGGGTAGTGTCGGTCAGCGCGCTCTTGGGGTTAATCAGCTCATTGGGGCTAAGCGAGGTGCCGCATTTCTCACACTGGTCACCATAGGCATGGGGATTATGGCAGTGGGGACACTCACCGGTCACATAGCGGTCGGCAAGGAACTGACCGGCTTTCTCATCGTAGAGCTGCATCGAGCTTTTCTCGATAAACTCACCTTTGTCGTAAAGATGACGGAAAAACTCGCTTGCGGTTTCCGAGTGAATGTCGGAAGTGGTGCGGCTGTAAATATCGAAAGATATTCCGAGCCCTGCCATTGAATCCTTGATTATTGTATGGTAACGGTCTACGATATCCTGCGGAGTAACGCCCTCACGCTTAGCCTTGATGGTGATAGGCACACCATGTTCATCAGAACCGCCAATCATCAGAACCTCCTCACCTTTGAGGCGAAGATAGCGGACATAAATATCTGCGGGAACATAAACGCCGGCAAGGTGACCGATGTGGACCGGGCCATTGGCATAAGGCAAAGCTGTGGTTACGAGCGTACGCTTTTTCTCCATATTTGATTTCAGTTATTTTATTACTTAAAAATTACCGCAAATTTACGAAAAAAATCAAAAAAGTCCACCAACCGACCTAAATTTCACTTATTATCACTAAATTTGCACCATAACAACTTAACTCATAACCAAAAGCCCAGAGGGCTTTCACCGCGGTTAACCCCCGATTGCGCAGCTATCGGAGGATAAAAAAATACCGACTAACAAGATTACCCCGGAGGGGTTACACCTTCATAGCAGCATATATGAGCAAAGTCCGTAACCTGATTCATATCGTTTTCGCAACAAAGCATCGCCAGCCGACCATCACCGAGGCTCACAAACGTGAGCTATATCATTATTTATTTGGAATACTTCAACAAAACAAATGCTTCCTCCATAAGATGAACGGTGTGTCTAATCATATCCACATGCTGATTGATCTCAATCCGACCGTAGCTCTTGCGAATCTTGTCAGAGACATGAAACGTGCATCATCAATTTGGCTTAAGGGAAATCCTGCGTTTCCTGAATTTCGAGATTGGGCAGAAGGGTATTTTGCGGCATCCGTAAGCATAACCGAACTTGATGCTTGTAAAAACTATATAGCAAATCAGCCACGCCACCACTACCTCACCGATATTCAGGAAGAACTGGACCGAATTATGGCGGCAGCCCGCCTGGAATTCCACCCAAACCCCCCCCGATAGCTACGCAATCGGGGGTTAACCTCAATGCAAGCCCTCCGGGCTTTTCTTATGTCTAATTACCGTTATATTATCCTGCAAATCCAGCTATATAACGACAAAATCACATAACTACCTAAGCAAAATAATATGGAAACAAATACATATCTATACAGAAACGACAACCTCGGAAGGTCAACGTGCCAGACTTTCCTGCGCAGCAGGTAAACCAGGTAGACTACCAAATACATTACCGCTGTCCACCCAAGCAATCTCCATACCGAGTCATTGGGAACCGGGAAGTCCTTAATACTATTACTCAAATAATAAGCAATAGCCTCCATGAACAATACTCCCCCCAACACTTTCAATACTATTTTTTGCTTACTTTCATACATAAAATTAGTAGTTTCTGAGAGATTTGATTTGCAAAGTTACGAAAAGAAACGTAATTTTGCAGAAAATTACGCACATATCATGAAATTCAAGTTACTCATTGCGTGCCTCATTGCAGGCATCTGTTCCTCAGCCGCCGAGAATATCAAAGTGGCGTGCGTTGGAAACTCAATCACCGAAGGCATGAAGATTGAGAATCCCGCCGAGAACGCATATCCCGCCCAGCTCGGACGTCTTTTGGGCGAAGGTTATGAAGTTGGCAACTTCGGCAAATCGGGAGCTACGCTTCTCCGTAAGGGACACTTGCCGTATAACAAGCAGACTCAGTATGTCGACGCCATCGCGTTCTGTCCCGACATAGTAGTTATTCACCTTGGTGTCAACGATACCGACCCACGCAACTGGCCCAACTACGATGATGAATTTATCAGCGATTACATTGCACTTATTGACTCATTTAAAGAGGTCAACCCCAATGTGAGGGTCATCATAGCCCGACTGTCGCCCATCGGAGCCGCCCATCGCCGATTCAAGACCGGAACACGCGACTGGCGTTACGAAATCAACAAAACGATTGATGATATCGCGGCAATTACAGGCGCGGAGCTGATTGATTACAGCATCCCCCTCGTTGACCGCAGAAATCTGATTCCCGACACCCTCCATCCCACCATCGAGGGAGCGGGATATCTGGCACGAACAGCAGCACAGGCTATCACAGGCAATTATGGCGGATTGCAGCTTCCCGAAATTTATCAGGACGGGATGGTGCTGCAGCGTAACCAGCCGCTGACAATTTCCGGCACCGCTAATGCCGGCGAGAAAGTCACCGTCAAAATAGGTAAGCAAAAGGTATCCGACATTGCCAACAACCGCGGAGAATGGTCTGTCACCCTCGAACCGCTCAAAGCCTCGAAAGGAGAGACGCTGACCATCTCAACACCCGGTAAGACATTGAAATTCAAGGACGTTGCCATAGGTGAAGTATGGCTTGCATCGGGACAGAGCAATATGGAGTTCCGGCTCCGTAACGCCACAACCTTCGGAGAGGACACTATAGGAGCCAATGACTCACAGTTGCGCCTTTTCAACATGCGTCCGATAGTCCACACCGATAAAATGCAATGGAGCGAGGAGCAAAAAGACTCGATTGACCGACTGATGCACTTCCGCCCGACAAAATGGGAGAAAGCGAACTCCGCAGCTGCAGCCGATTTTTCAGCCGTCGCTTGGAATTTCGGGCGTATGCTTCGCGACTCGCTTGACGTACCCGTCGGCATTATCTGCAACGCCGTAGGCGGTTCAGGCATAGAGTCATGGATTGACCCCGAGACACTTGAGCGCAATATGCCCGACATATTCCTTGACTGGCGTAACAATGACTATCTGCAGCCTTGGGTACGCGGTAGAGTCACTGAAAACTGCGGCAAGGAAGGCAATCATCGCCACCCTTATGAGCCATCATATCTCTTCTCGGCAGGAATCCGCCCGCTCGGTTCCTTTCCTATTGCAGGCGTAATATGGTATCAGGGTGAAAGTAATGCGCACAACACTGAGCTGCATGAGGCACTTTTCCACCTTTTTGTTGACTCTTGGCGCGAAAACTGGAAAAATCCTAAACTTCCGGTTTTGACAACACAGCTCAGTTCGCTTGAGCGTCCGTCATGGGCAACTTTCCGCGATAGCCAACGCCGTCTCGCCCTTGAAATTCCGGGAGTGGAAATGGCAGTCAGCTCCGACCACGGCACTCATGGCGACGTTCACCCTCGCAACAAACGCCCCATAGGCCAGCGGCTCGGACTTCTTGCGCTCAAGAATGTCTACGACCATGTCAATACCGTTGCCGAAGGTCCGGTAGTCATTTCAGCCACGCTCACCGCCCCCGGTGAGGTCACGCTGAAAATGGCGAATGGCGAGGGCATGACCGCCGACCCGAAGACCTTTGAAGTTGCCGAATATGACCGATATTTCCATCCGGCGCAAGCTACGGTCAGAGGTAATGAAATTGTGGTTAAGTCCGACAAAATAGCCAGTCCCAAGTTTGTCAGATACGGATGGCAACCTTATTCCGAAGGAAATCTGACCAACGTTCAGGGACTTCCGGCGTCAACCTTTAAGGTTAAAGTTCAGTAAACCGATTTTTTTTCGTAACTTTGCAGGCACTTAAATATCCTGATTTATGGACAGAGAAGTACGAGTAAGATTTGCCCCGTCGCCGACGGGTCCGCTACATATCGGCGGAGTGCGCACAGCACTCTATAATTATCTTTTTGCACGCCAGCACGGCGGCACAATGATTCTACGCATCGAGGACACAGACAGTCAGCGATTTGTTCCGGGAGCAGAGGCTTATATCAATGAAGCCTTACGCTGGCTCGGAATTGAAATCGACGAGGGTGTTCACGAAGGAGGTCCTTACGGCCCTTACAAACAGAGCGAACGCCGCGACATTTATCGCGAACACGTCAAGATGCTTCTTGACGCCGGCAAGGCATACATTGCGTTCGATACCCCCGCAGAACTCGAGGCAGCACGCGCGGCTATACCCAATTTCCAGTATGATGCCCGCACACGCGGACAAATGCGCAACTCGCTGACCATGCCCGCCGAGGAGGTTGAGCGTCTGATTGCCGAAGGAACACCTTATGTGGTCCGCTTCAAGATTGACGGCGGACGCTCCGTGGAGGTCAACGACCTCATTCGCGGCAAAGTAGTGATTAAGAGCGATATTCTTGATGACAAAGTGCTCTACAAGAGTGCCGATGACCTGCCCACGTATCACTTGGCAAACATTGTCGATGACCACCTGATGAAGGTAAGTCACGTAATACGCGGCGAAGAATGGCTCCCGTCCGCGCCCCTTCACGTGCTTCTGTATGAGGCTTTCGGTTGGGCGGACACCATGCCTGAGTTTGTCCACCTACCCCTGTTGCTTAAGCCCGACGGCAAAGGAAAACTGAGCAAACGCGACGGTGACCGTCTCGGTTTCCCCGTGTTCCCGCTGCTCTGGACCGACCCAAAGACAGGAGCCGTTTCACGCGGCTATCGCGAAGACGGCTATTTGCCTCAGGCAGTGGTCAACTTCCTTGCTCTGCTCGGATGGAACCCCGGTGATGACACGGAAATCATGTCAATGAATGAGCTGATTGAGCGTTTCAGCCTCAATCACTGCTCTCGTTCAGGCGCAAAATTCGCTTATGAAAAAGGTACATGGTTCAACCACCAGTATCTCCAGCAGATTCCTGATGAGGAGCTCGCCGAACTGTTCAAGCCCGTCATGAAGATGCATGGCGTTGAACCGAGCGGATTTTCACCCGAATATATCCGTAAGGCGGTAGCAATGGTAAAGAGCCGCATCAACTTCGTGGTTGACCTCTGGGCTCACGCCGGTTTCTTCTTCAAGGCTCCCGAAACCTACGAGGAAAAGAGCGTACGCAAACGCTGGACTCCGGAAATGCCTGCAATCATGGAAGAAATGATTGGCTGGCTCGAAGAACTGCCCGATTTCAGCGCGGCAGCAGCCGAACAGCCCATTCTCGATAAAATCAAAGAAAAGGGTTACCACATGGGCAATGTAATGAATGCCCTGCGCCTGACAGTAGTAGGCGAGTGCAAGGGACCTCATATGTTTGAGATTACAGAACTGTTAGGTCGCGACGAGACTATCAGACGTATTCGCCGCGGTATCGAAACTATAAAAGTTCCTGAGCAATGATTAGGGCAGGAATTTTTGGCGGCGACGGTTTTGCCGCAGGCGAACTTATCCGTCTGCTCATAAACCATCCCGATGTGGAACTGAGCCGCGTACAGAGCCGACTTCACAGCGGCAAACTGCTTACGGAGGTTCATCAGGGAATGGAGGGCGAGACATACCTCCGTTTTACCGATGACGAGTCGCTCGAGGACCTTGACGTAGCATTTTTCTGCTATCCTCACGGAACGACCTCACGGCTGCTCGCCGAACGTGAAATTCCGGAAGGGTTGAAAATTATTGACCTGAGCCGAGATTTCCGCATTGAGGATGAGACCCACGACTATGTTTACGGTCTCCCGGAGTTGAACCGCAAGCGGTTAGTGCGCGGAGCTACGAAAGTAGCAAATCCGGGAGCTTTTGCAACGGCTATTGAACTCGCCCTGCTCCCGCTCGCCAAGAATTTACTGATTAATTCACCCATCCACGTCACGGCAATCACAGGCTTCAGCGGCTCGGCAGTTGAAAAGTCAAGTCCAAATCAGCTTGCGTGGCACCGCGACAACGTCAGCATATACCATCCGCTTGCCCACCAGCATCTTCCGGAAATAGAGCAGACACTACGCTCTCTTCAGAACAGCTTCAACTCTGAAATCAACTTTATTCCGATGAGAGGCTCTTTTGCGCGCGGAATGCTTGCCACTATTTATCTCGACATGCCTGTGAGTGTAGACCAGCTCCGAAATCTTTATGAGGATTACTATGCTGACCATTCATTCACCTTCATTGTGGACCGCCGACCTGACCTGAAAGATGTGGTAAACACCAACAAATGTCTTATACATCTCGAAAAGATAGGCAACCGATTGCTGATTACCACCGTAATTGACAATATTCTTAAAGGAGCCGCCGGTCAGGCTGTCCATAACATGAACCTGATTTTCGGACTTCACGAGCGAGTTGGACTTGCGCTGAAATCCTCGACGATATAGTCATAATTTATAAAAAACATCAAAAAATAATCATATATGGCACTGAGCGAACAGGAACAGATTCGACGCAATTCCATGGAGCAGATGCGCGCCATGGGCATCGAACCTTATCCCGCAGCCGAGTTTCCCGTAACCGGCTACACCGATGAAATAAAAGAAACCTTTGTCGACGACCTCGACCCCGCACGCGA
>CAZPHN010000047.1:0-14394 GCA_964586765.1 uncultured Bacteroides sp. | reverse complement strand
ATTGACGGTAAGGAATATTCTCCGCAGGAAATTTCGGCTATGATTCTTCAGAAAATGAAGAAAACCGCCGAGGATTATCTCGGACAGACAGTTGATGAGGCAGTTATTACCGTTCCTGCATACTTTAATGACTCTCAGCGTCAGGCAACCAAGGAAGCTGGCGAAATTGCCGGTTTGAAGGTTCGTCGTATTGTCAACGAGCCTACCGCAGCAGCTCTTGCTTACGGTCTTGACAAGGATGGTAAGGACCAGAAGATTGCCGTGTTTGACCTTGGTGGCGGTACTTTCGATATCTCTATCCTTGAACTTGGCGACGGCGTGTTTGAAGTTAAGTCGACCAATGGTGATACCCATCTTGGCGGTGATGACTTTGATCAGGTTATAATTGACTGGCTCGCCGATGAGTTCCAGAAGGAAGAGGGCGTAGACCTCCGCATGGACTCGATGGCACTTCAGCGTCTTAAGGAAGCTGCCGAAAAGGCAAAAATCGAGCTTTCAAGCTCAACCTCTACTGAAATCAACCTGCCGTACATCATGCCCGTAAACGGTCTGCCCAAGCACTTGGTTAAGACCCTTACCCGCGCTAAGTTCGAGCAGCTTGCCGACCTGTTGATTCAGGCTACTGTAGAACCCTGCCGCAAGGCTATGGAAGACGCAGGTTTGACTCCTGCCGATATCCACGAAGTTATCCTCGTTGGTGGTTCTACCCGTATCCCCGCTATTCAGCATAAGGTTAAGGAAATCTTCGGTAAGGAACCCTCAAAGGGTGTTAACCCCGACGAAGTAGTAGCCGTTGGTGCCGCAATTCAGGGTGGTGTCCTCGCCGGTGATGTTAAGGATGTACTTCTGCTTGACGTTGTGCCTCTGAGCGTAGGTATCGAGACTCTCGGTGGCGTAATGACCAAGCTTATTGAAGCTAACACTACTATCCCTACCCGTAAGAGCGAAACCTTCTCAACTGCTGCCGACAATCAGCCTTCTGTTGAAATCGTCGTGCTGCAGGGTGAACGCCCCATGGCTAAGGATGACAAGATTCTGGGTAAATTCCACCTCGACGGAATCGCACCCGCACCCCGTGGCATTCCGCAGATTGAAGTTACCTTCGAGGTTGACGCAAACGGTATCCTGAACGTAAGCGCGAAGGATAAGGCAACCGGCAAGGAGCAGAGCATCCGTATCGAAGCATCGAGCGGTCTGACCGACGCCGAAATCAAGAGAATGAAGGAAGAAGCCGAGGCTAATGCTGCAGCCGACGCTAAGGAAAAAGAACGTGTCGACACTATCAACAAGGCTGACTCGATTATCTTCCAGACCGAGAAGCAGCTCGCCGAACTTGGTGACAAGATTCCTGCCGACAAGAAGGCAACCATTGAAGCTGCAGTCAGCAAGCTGAAGGATGCCCACAAGGCTCAGGATATTGCTGCTATCGAAGCTGCTATCAAGGAAATTGAAACAGCCTTTGGTGCCGCCCAGCAGGACATTCTGAATGCCCAGCAGCAGGCAGCCAACGCCGGAGCCGGTGCGCAGCAGCAACCCGGTGCTAACCCCGGCGGTGACGAACCCCACGTTACTGATGTCGACTTCGAAGAAGTCAAATAATAATCAATTCAGAAACTAAATCACGAAAAAAAGGAGTGTAGCCCCGGCGGTTACACTCCTTTTTTCATATGATTAGGCGCGAAAACCGATTTTTGAACGTGATTCTTGCATCAGTTTTGTCGGTTTGGGAATATCACTCGAACAGATTAATGACAGTGATTCGATGTCGGGGTTTTCGATGTCGACGACGCGCGTTGCCATTGACGGAAGGATTTCAGTCTGTATTAGATTTATTACGTGACGGGCATTTCCGAAACTCCTGTTTCTGGTGTTATAATCATAACCGAGCCGTTCGGAAAGTGCAGCTCTGGCATCTTCAGTCAGCGAGTAACTGTTGCGCTCAAGATATCGTTCCGCAATTTCCATAAGCTCCTCTTCCGTGAAGTCATCGAATATATAGATATTCGATTCCGGAATGCGGGATTTCAAGCCGGGGTTCATTTCAAACATACGTTTCATCTCATCAGTATATCCGGCAAGAATGAGCATCCAGTCACGCTTTGATTCGTCGGCAAGAGCTGTCATGAGCGTCTCGATAACGAATTTACCGGGGTCGCGAGGGTCGTTGGGCTGATAAAGTTGATATGCTTCATCAATAAACAGGATGCCGCCCTGAGCCTGCTCTATGGCATCAAGCGTGTTTTTCTCCTCCATGCTGTAGTTGGGACCGAGCAGCGTCGCCCTTTCCTTCACCACGACGTGACCTCTGCTTAAAACGCCCGCGCGTCTCAGCATAAGCCCCATGCGCCTTGCCACAGTGGTCTTGCCCGTGCCGGGCGAACCACAGAACATTGCGTGGAGCGGCAGTTTTAAGGTCGGTAAATCACAGTCTTGTCGTTTCTTGTTGAAGATAACCAACTTTTCGTATGCCAAGAGCTTCTCCCTGACGGAATGCAGTCCTGTCAGGTTTTCCAAAGGCTGGAAAATAGAAACCGGTTCTTCAATAACCTTACGAGGAGGGATGACTACCGGCTTTTCCGGTGTGGGGGTGTTGTCCTCAATCGCTTCGCCGTCATATAATTCTGTTGATATGAACTCGTTAAGCACTCTTTCGAGATCTTCATCGGACATAATCTGAGACTCATCGTTGCTGAGGGCGTTAGTGGAAACCTGAGTGAGAGAGATGGGAAATGATTTTTCTTTCATATTTTTTTACAGTTTTATGGTTAAACAATTCATTTTTTCGTTATAGCCGGTGACCTACCACCGGAACCGCCACCAATATGTCAATGTGCTCCTGACCGACAACCGAAACCATGCGACAAGGCATAGCAATGGCTGACGATTGCTTTCTGCGGTTAAAAATGTTGGTGGAATACTACTATGCACACCACATCTACCTGCTCCCCGGAGGAGCAACGGCGCAGAACTGAGCTTCTGTAAGATGTAGATGCTTCATAGCTAAAAATGAAGTGTTTAAACTGTAAAAAATGAGTCGTGCCACAAGTGGCTATTTCCCATTATGCCGCAAAATTAGTAAATCTCTCCCAATTCTCCAAAAAATTAGCCTTTCTTTTGTTGGGGACGCTCTATCTAAGCATAAAAATGTGGAATGTTTTTTAAACTCTTAGGATATATCTGAGTCATATAAATATATTCACATTAAAGTTATGAGATATTTTTTGACGTTCTTTTTTGCTATGGCTTTGTGTTTTGGCGTTTCAGCGCAGAGCGGCATCAGTTATCACTCAGATGAAGTAGAAAATGGGTATAATTTTATATTATATACGCCGGATTCCGTTAAAAGTGCAAAGCCATTGATAATAACTTTACATAGTCGCAGTGCAAGTGGAAAAAACTTGCAATCTGTTGATTACTTTGGCACAATAGATGCTATCGAGTCTGGAATAAAGATTAACGCATACGTAGTTGCTCCGCAAGCCACGGGTGCCGACTGGGATAGTGAGAAAGTCATGAATGTGGTCAATTATGTCGTGGGAAATAACAATATTGATGAAAATCGCATCTATGCAGTCGGAATGAGTATGGGAGGGAATGG
The DNA here is from genome assembly GCA_964586765.1 of uncultured Bacteroides sp. Taxonomy (GTDB): domain Bacteria; phylum Bacteroidota; class Bacteroidia; order Bacteroidales; family Muribaculaceae; genus UBA3263. Next base: position 10,796 of record CAZPHN010000047.1, on the reverse strand, counting down.
TGTGGCAGATCTGGCAGCCGCCTACCACGATAAAATAGCAGCAGCAATAGTTTTAGCAGGCTCACTTACGAATGGACGCGCAGAAGATTTGAGCAAATTGCCGCTTTGGGTTATCCGCGGAACAGACGACCGCGAGGAAGCGATTTTACGTACCGATAATATGGTGGAGGCTATTCGTAAACATGACTCATCAAGGATTGTTTACAGTAAAGTAAAAGGATTAAACCATCGTGAACATGAACGCATATTATATATGCCTGAATTTTACGAATGGTTGATGTCTCATAGTCTTCAAAATATTAACCGTTCTGTAAACACTACGCCTGACCTGACGGCAAAAATGCTTAAGAACGCCTATAAAGGTCTTAACCTGCGTGACGGTTCTGCTGCAAAACGCAAGAGCAGACCCCACCATGGACCAAGAGGTCCAAGACGTTGGTAAGGTACTTTCTATAAATACGAACCCCCGAAATGACTCAACCATTTCGGGGGGTCGTGTTTATGAAGAGGAATTAGAGACGGACTACTCGACCGGAGCGGATGTAGAGACCGGGAGTGGTAGGATTAATGACGCGGCGACCCTGAAGGTCGTAGATGGTAGCGTCCGTGGGCTCTGTGGTGATTTCGCTGATGGAGTCTTCTTCATCGCCGGGAATGACGGGATCCGGGTAAACAGGCCATTCGGTATTTGCTTCGATACCGTCAAAGCAGTAAACGCTTGAGCCGGGAAGAACGAGGGTCAGTTCCTTATCAATGTCGATAGGAGTGTCTAATTCGGGCATCCCTTCGAGTGCAGCCTGAACCTTGAAGGAGGATTTCAGTCTGATGGAACCTTTGACGTGAGCGGGAATTTCGAGTGCTTGACGGAGGGTTGTTTTAAATGTCTGGGCGTTGTTGTCACCATTGCGGAGTGCGAGGGTTGACTTGACGCCGTTCCATGATGCCCAGCCGTAGATTTCATGCTTGGAGCCGGTCCAAGGGTTGCCGCCCACCCAGTGGATGTCGGGAAGGACGTCGGCATTGTTTTGCTGCCAGAAGATACATTCAGCAATGTCTTCCCAAAGTTTGCCTTTCGTGCCGTCTCCTGAAATCTTGTTGAGCAGCGGATAGTCAGCATAGAGTTCAACCATTGTCGCACCGCTGACAAAGGCGCAGCGCAGTTCGCGGAGCACGGCATTATAGTTCTGGCTGTATTTACATGGATTTTCATGCTCGGTCAGGATAAAGCCGTGGTTCATGATTGAATTGATGGGGCAGAGAGGTGAACCGGTGACGTAGTTCTGATAGATGAGACGGTCGCGGTATGTAATCCACTGCTCGCGGTCAATCGAGTTATTGCCGGCTTTGCCGTAGTCGTTTTCTTGACGCCATGTGCAGTCAGCTACGGTATACCAGAAGGGGGATGCCCATGTGCCCACGGTGGTGTTCAGGAAAATGTCAGGTTTGATTTCGCGCAGACGCTTTTCGATGTCGATGATGCCCTCCGCGCCTTCCTCATTATTGGGGTCGGGACCGTAAGCGGCAAATGTGCTGCTGATGCCGTCGAACTTGAAGATACGGAAATCATAGTCGTTAATCATGCGGGTACATGAGTTGAGGAACAATTCGTAGTATGCCGGGTTGCTCAGCTGCATTCCGCCCTTGTCGCTCCAGTAAGCGCGACGACGGTTGCCGCTGGTTCCATAGCCACCTACCGGTCCGAGCCATGTGCCGATGCCGGTGTTCATTGCGGTTGCGGCTTCGTCGATTTCAGTAAAGCCGTTGGGGAAGTTCTTGTTGAAATCCCAAATGCCCCATTCATCCCATCCGTCATCCCAAAGGAATGCGCTGATGTTTGCGCCATAGGGTTTGTAAAGCTTTTCTTTCCACTGGTTGACAACCTTGAGGCAGTCATCGACTTTCATGTGGGTATTATAGGTTGGGTCATCCTTGCGGTTTATATTAAGCTCAAACCATGAGTTGTACATCGGGAATGGACGCCATGCAACGGCACGCTCGCGCTCAACATAGGCGGCAACCGAGCGGCGCGCTTGGTCAGGCGCAATGACGCCGACAACTGCGCTTACGTTCCAGGTCTTACCTGCAGTGAGGGTGACGGGACGGCTCCATAGACCCTGAATTACCTGTGACTCGGGAATCGGGAGATAAATATAGTATACTTTGCTATATGAGAGGTTGATGTTGCCGTTTGTGCTGAGAGCATTATCGGCGTTATGGGCGAAGTAGCGGATAGTGAAGTCGCCGGTGTGAGGTACTTCGAGCGTGTAGATATTGTTCTCCTTATTATTGCCGGAATAGCCGGTATGGTAGTCGTTGACAACTACGTTGCCGTCACCATCTACAAGGTCAACACCACATACGTCAATGCGGTGGTTGCCGGAGGTATAGGCAAATTCAACGGTCAGAGTTGCGGTCTCGCGGAAGGAGATTTTGCGTTCCATCTGGCGCACGTTGGAAAGAGTTACACCCAATTCCTTAATGCGGGCAGGCACGTTTTCTTCGCCCGTCTTGGTCCAGCTTGTGCCGGTCCATGAGTCTGATTCGGTCTCGCCTTCTTCAAGAACGGTGTTTTCCGTTGACGAGAGCACGCGGCGTACTGACGCGGGTTTACCGGCAGCGGGGTCTTCGCCGAATAAAACTTCTGGAACAGAGATTTTGCCGCTGTAAGTGATATTACCTGATGATGTTATAGTTTCGGTGAGCGTTTCGATGAAATAACGGACAATGAAGCTTCCTGCTTGAGGAATATTGAGCGTATAGACGTTATTTTGCTTCTGACCGCCGGTAAAGCCGGCGTGATAGTCGGAGGCTACGACTGCTCCGGTCTGAGGGTCGCAAACGTCAACACCGACAATGTTCAGGCGATGGCTGCCGCTGGAATACTGGAAAGTGATGGTCTGCTCGCCGGCTTGACGGAATGTGAGGTAGCCGCGGGTACCGACAACATTGTCGGCGGTGATGGTCTTGTTGTCTGAAAGCGTCTTGAGTCCGAGAATGGCGGCAGGAGTTTCACTGCCGGGTGTCCAGATAAAAGACTCGGGGGTCCATGATGTGGGGGTAAAGGTGTCGAGTCCGGAAGTGGCGGAAACGACAGTATTTTTTGCCATGGGGGTTTCAACTCCGGCAAACATTATGTCATTGGCAATGACTGCACCACGAGTGTTGCCTACAACTGCCGGTGCGGGATGACCTTCAACGTTTTTGACATCATAGAGCAAGGCTACGATTGACTTCATGTTGACGTCATTGCTTACCGGAGTTATAGCCATTTCGGTGCGGAAATAGTGTGAACCGTCGCGAAGGACCGCGCGCCAGCTTACGTTAAGTCCGTTGCCCTCGAATTCCGCGGTGATTGCCTGACCGGCAAACTTCTCCGCCCCTTTGAATGACTCCGGATTGGCTGCCAGAACTTCAGTATCGATCGCTTTCAGGGTCATTGATGATGCGGGAACTGACGTTCCGTTGCCCAGATTAAGGACAAACAGTTCGGAACCGGAAAGCAGATTTAATGCGGGACATCCGCCGAATTTAAGGGTCGAGCCGTCTTTGATGAATGAAACGGAAATTAAATTGTTGCTCAAGGTGTAAACGCCATCGGTTTCAGCAATAAGTGCTGTGCCGGGCTGCGTTTCTCCCGGGAAAATTACGTTCTGTGCTCCGACGGAACAGACAACCGCACCCAGAAGCAGAGCTAATGCGTAAGCTCGCAGGGATGAAAAATTCATGGATAAAGAATAGGTTTAATGTTTCGATATAATATGTGCAAATTTAATAAAAAAAACGAAAACAAGTGTCTAATGTGAGAAAAAAAGCCTATATTTGCAGCGGAAACCAAAATTCCATAATAAAATATGATACCTACATTAGTTTCTGTCCCGAGAAATATCGACAATCCCGAAATGACGGCGTTCTTTTTCCCGGCAGAAATCGGCGGACGCACAAAGTGGCTGCCGGTTACACGCGGTCATTTTGCCGAGAATGTATTAAACGTCGCAACCGCCCTCCATGAACTTGGACTCGGAGTTCAGGAAACCATAGGCATTTTTTCAGAAAACCGTCCGGAAATTCTGATGACTGACTTTGCCGCATGGCAGCTTCGCGCCATTCCGGTCAATATTTATGCCACATCATCAGTCGACCAAGTAAAATATATCGTTGACAACGCCGAAATCAAATATATTCTGGTTGGCACGCAAGTTCATTATGATGTTGCGCGTCGCGTTGGAATCAAATATATCATTGCCGCAGACCCTGCTGTCAGATTTGATGTCGACGACAAGACTTCGTTACATTTCTCAACGCTTTTAGAGCAGGGAAGTGCCGCAACGGCTGAGCGGAAATCCGCAGCTATTGCCGTCGGTGACAATGCCACTGCCGATGACCTTGCCACATTGCTTTATACTTCCGGCACGACAGGTCAACCCAAGGGCGCGATGCTTACCCACGGAAACTTCGTGGCGGCAATGAATTTCAACCATGAGCGGCTTACCATGTTGCAGCCGGGCGATACATCCCTTTGCTTCCTGCCGTTAAGCCATATCTTCGAGATGGCGTGGAGCTGTTACTGTCTTACGTATTCTATGCCGATATATGTTAACCGCGACACGGCACGCATCCAGCAGACCATCCGCGAGGTGACTCCTTCGACCATGTGCGCGGTTCCGCGATTCTGGGAGAAGGTCTACACGGTTGTTATGGAGAAAATAGAAGCGATGGGCGCGGTTAGCCGCACCATGGCTAAGCGTGCGCTTGCGGTAGGACGTCGCCGTAACCTTGAGTATGTCCGCATGGGGCTGAAGGTCCCTGCCTTGCTCGAGCGCGAATATCAGCTGTATAACGGCAGGATTTTCCGCAAATTGCGCGCCGCGATAGGCGTTGACAACGGAAAACTGTTTCCCACCGCCGGCGCGCCGATTGCCTCCGAGATAGTTGAATTCTGCCATAGTGTCGGCATAAATATGTGTGTGGGTTACGGACTGAGTGAAACCACAGCTACCGTATCATGCTATCCTGATGAAGAATACGCTATTCCTTCCGTAGGTGTACCGTTGAGGGGGCTGAAGGTACGTATTGGCGACAACAGTGAAATACAGGTCTACGGACCGACGGTCATGGCGGGTTATTATAAGAGTCCCGAGCAGACCGCCGAGGCGTTTACCCCTGACGGTTGGCTGCATACCGGCGACGCCGGACGCATAGACTCGCAGGGCAATCTGTATATTACAGACCGCATCAAGGACCTTTTCAAGACCTCTAACGGCAAGTATATAGCTCCTCAGGCACTTGAAAGCCGCTTAGGCGCAGACCCGCTCTTCGAGCAGGTTGCCATAGTGGGTGACCGACGCAAATTTGTTTCGGCGTTGATTGTGCCGGATTACAAGGCTCTTGCCAAATTTGCCGCCGATAATCATCTTGGTATCCTTACTCGCGAGGAACTCGCGCAGAATGCACGTGTCAACCAGTTCGTTATGGAGCGAATTGAGAAACTTACGGCTGACCTTGCCCCTTATGAACATATCAAGCGTTTTACTCTGCTTACCACTCCTTTCACCATGGAGCGCGGCGAGTTGACCAACACGCTTAAGGTTCGCCGCAGAGTGGTTTTTGACCATTACGCCGACGTGATAGAAAAAATGTATCAGTAAGACGGATGGAAGATAAGAAACCCACTCGGATACTTTTCGTGTGCCTCGGCAATATATGCCGCAGCCCGGCTGCCGAGGGCGTTTTTTGCGAGATACTTAAGGAGCAGGGTGCGGAATCGCGTTATGTGGTTGACTCTGCCGGTACGGGAGGCTATCATGTAGGTCAGCTTCCCGATGAGCGGATGCGCATTCACGCGCGCCGGCGCGGACTTGAGCTGACCCACAGATGCCGGAAGGTCGAGGTGGAGGATTTCGATGATTTTGACCTGATTATCGGCATGGATGCCGGAAATCTCTCAAAATTGCGCAATCTCGCTCCGAGTGTCGAGGCAGCACGTAAAATTCACGGAATGGCTGAGTTTTTCAGCGGCGGTGCAAGATATGACCATGTTCCTGACCCATATTATGAAGGAGCGGAGGGTTTCGAGCTCGTTTTGGATTTGCTTCAGGACGGCTGCATGAATCTGTATAACCGGCTGGAGAGTGGCGAACGGATTTGAACTGTCGCTTGCGCGAAGGCTGGCTTGGAAGCAGACGGGTTCGCGCAGGGTTACTCCTGCCGTAGGAGTAGCCATTGCCGGAGTGGCATTGTCAATATTGGTAATGTTGCTATCGGTAGCGGTAATGACAGGGTTCAAGCAGGAGGTAAGGCGGAGCGTACTGAATATTGATGACGCCGTGACCGTTACCGGCTTTGATTCCGACGGCAATCCGGCAGCGTTTGATTCAGCTGAGGTTTTAGATGAAATTTCGCTTCCCGACGGCGCATATACGGTCGGACATACTGCAATAGCGGGTATACTTAAGACTACGGATGATTTCATGGCTGTTAGCCTTGAGGGAAGCGATGCCGTAGAGCCTGACAGTCTGTCGAGCGTCATAGTGAGCCGCACCCAAGCATCGGCATTAGGGTTAGAGGAAGGCGATAAGATTCCCGCATATTTTTTTGTTGATAACAGGCTGCGCGTAAGGTCTCTGCGCGTCGATTCGATATATTATACGGGTATTGCGGAACATGATGACAATATTGCCTACTGTTCGCCGCGTCTACCCGGAATTCTGCTTGGCTTGCCTGATGGTTACGTGCAGTCAGTGGGTATCCGCGGGGTTGAACCGGATCTAATCAAGCCATTGGCGTCGCAGATTCATTCACAGCTACTTACCGCTTATTATACCGGCAAACTTACGGGAGCATACGGGCTGACAGATGTATACCAGACGGATGCGCAGTTTTTCTCATGGCTTGACCTGATTGACACGAATGTGGTGGTAATCCTCGCTTTGATGAGCATAGTTGCTGCCGTTACGCTGATTTCATCGCTTTTTATTATAATTTTGGAGCGTGTAAAAACAATCGGTCTGCTGAAAGCTCTCGGAGCTTCCAACAGACAGATAAGACGGGTGTTCATGCTGATGGCGGAACGTTTGGTGATTCGCGGTCTGTTTTGGGGCAATCTGCTCGCCCTTGTCATAATTGCGGTCCAGAACTTTACGGAAATAATTCCGCTCGACCCGGCGTCATATTACGTCGACCATGTTCCGGTTGAGTTGACTTTCGGCTGGTTCATAGGCGTTAACCTCGGAGCCATAGCCGTCAGTTGGCTCGTTTTGATAGTTCCGGCAATGACCGTAGCGAAAATATCGCCCGCCACCACCATGCGTTACGAATGACGGTGTGCGGGACGCAATAGGTCGTTGACGGTCTTGACGGGGTTGAACGTAGCCGCCGGAACTTCTACAAATACCGTGTTCCAGTCGCTCATTGCGCCGTTCCACAGTCCCGGCAGTTCAAGCGCGAGCAGTTCGCGACCCTGTGCTGACTTGCGCGAGATAAATCCCGTAGCTTGGTCAACATACTTGGGCAGGTCATAAGGCTTGCCGTCGGGGTCCTGAATATAGCATACCAAATCAACCGGGTTGAAGTGAGTGGCTTTAGCCATAAGTTCCTTATATTGCGGAGCTATCTGATGGCTTTCGAGTATTTGCGGTGAGGATGAGCCGTCAGGGTTAACCGTGAGATACGGACCGCCGCCGGGTTCGCCTTCGTTGACAACCATGCCGCACACACGCAGCGGACGGTCAAGTTTCACAAGCAGGAACTGCTCAAGTTCGGCATCGCTCATTACCTTCATATGGGGGTCGCGGACCTGAAGAACGTCGTGGAGGAACTGAATCATTTCGCGTTGGCGGGCAATAGTGGCGTTGCCGCTGCGAAGTTCCTTGAGATATTCAGCAATACGGTCATGAATCTGAACCATGTAACCGGCAATGATGCGCTTCCATTTGATGGTAGCGTCGCGCTGAGCATCCGGAACCACATTGTCGATATTCTTTACGAATACAACAGCCGAGTCTATATCGTTGAGGTTCTGGATAAGCGCGCCGTGACCGCCGGGGCGGAAAAGGAGTTTGCCGTCGGCAGTGCGGAACGGAGTGCCGTCAGTGTTGGCTGCGATGGTGTCGGTAAACGCCTTCTGCTCTGAGAGCGACGCCTCGATTTTTACGCCGTATTTCTTTTCGGCTTCAGGGATAAGCCGGTCAAGCTCGGCGCGGAAAAGTTCGCGGTGGGCAGGGCTGACAGTGAAGTGAAGGTAGAGGGTTCCTCCCTGAGCCGCAGCGGTTGCCGCTCCTTCAGCTATGTGTTCCGCAACGGGTGTACGTGCTCCGTCGGTATATGTATGGAACTGCAGAAGTCCCTTGGGAAGCTGTCCGTAGTTGAGTCCCGAGCCGTCGATTATGGCACGGATTATATCTTTGTCGCGTCCTTCGGCTTTAAGGGCGTCGATATTTTTGCCATAGAGGGCTATGCATACCTCATTGAGCGCGGGATAGAAGGCAAAGTCATGGATTGACTCTATTACCTCGGCTACGTCGGAGCCTGCGGGAGCTTTTTCATCAGCTCCGTCAACAAAGGCGAAGAGCGATTTGAACATACGCGAAGCCGCGCCGGACGCCGGAACGAACTTGCAGGCTTTACCGCCGTCAGCCAGATATTTCTCCCAGCGTTTTTCGGCAGCTTCCTGTGCCTCAGTGTCGAGGCGGGCAATTCCGTGACCTACGGTGGCAGAGTCAACAACTTTCAGAATCGGGAAGCCGATTTTGAAGCGGTTAAGCTGACTTTTTGCCTGTTCGGGCGTAATTCCCTTCTCTTCGAGGGTTTTGAGGTCAGATTCAGAGAACATGGTATTAATTTTAATTTATTAAAGGGCAAGGAGGGCGTCGAGGGTCTCGCGGAGCTTTTCAACGCTTTGTGCGCCTACAAGACGGAGTTCGGTCTTTTTGCCGTCCTTAAAGGTGAGAATAGTGGGGATGGACATGATGCGATACTGCATTGCAAGGTCATTATTCTCATCAATGTTATATTTGCCAACTTCTACGCGACCTGCATATTCTTCAGCCACGGTGTCGACTGCGGGACTCATGCCAACGCAAGGTCCACACCATGTTGCCCAGAAGTCAATCATTACGGGTTTGCCGGATGCGATGATGTCTTTGATGTTTTCGTCAGTGAATGTCTGTGCCATAATTATTTTAGTTTTGAGTGTGGGTTATAACGTTATACGGAATATTTATTGATTCAAGATTGTCAAGAAGTTTTTTGTTGATGGCTATTTTCATTGGAGACGAGAGCGTAAGTCCGCGATTTAGCGCATTGTCATAGACGCGGATTTCAAGACTGCCCATTTCGCCATCTACATGGGCGGAACTCTCGGTGAGGATTGACGCCAACGCCGGTTCGATTCTGTCGCTCTCTATTGAAAGAGAAATGCCGTTGATAACCTTTCCTTTTTTCTCGCTCAGGAGCGATATGTCGGTAATGTTGAAGCTAAGCGGTTCTTCCGGATAGCGACGCTGGAATTTGCCGGTGACGAGAATTTGCTGTCCCTCGGTGCAGAATCCGTTGAATTTGGCAAATGTATTGCCAAACATGCGTAATTCCGTCGAACCGGTAAGGTCCTCGAGTTTCAATATGCCGAACGGACCTTTTTTGCCCTGTCTGCTCTGGAATTCTACAACCATACCGCCTATGGTGATGTCCTTGCCCTCAATCTTTTCAACCGCACCGTCGGCAAAGTCCTTGATGGGGAGGCACCCGTAGGTCAGTTCAATGAAATAAGGGTCGAGCGGATGGGACGACAGATACATGCCGACGAGTTCACGCTCCTTGGCAAGGCGTTCTGACGGTGACCACGGAACGGCGGGCTTGACGGGCGGACGTCCGGCAGTTGACATTGAACTCTCGCCAAACATATCGAAAAGCGAAACGCTCTGCTGCTGTTTGTCGCGCTGGTATGCCTGACCGTAGCGTACAAGTTGCTCAGAAAATGTCTCGTCGCGCGAGTTTGTCGCAAAAAAGTCCTCGCGCTTGATTTCATCGGCAAAGCAGTCAAAGGCTCCGGCAAGTACAAGGTTGTCGAGCGTACGGCGGTTGAGTCCGCTGGAAATGTCGACGCGCTCCACAAAGTCATATACGCTCTGGAAGGGTCCGTTGGCGTCGCGCTCCGCAATAATTGCGTTTACAATACCTTCGCCTACGCCCTTGATTGCCGACATACCGAAGCGTATGTCTCCCTTCCGGTTCACACCGAAGTTGCTGAACGATTCATTGACATCCGGTCCTTTGACCTTTATTTTCATGGACTTACATTCATCCATGAATACGGTCAGTTTGGTGTTGTCGTTTTTGTTTCGGCTAAGCACCGCTGCCATATATTCGGCGGGATAGTTGGCTTTGAGATACGCCGTCTGGAACGCTACCCAGCTATAACAGGTGGCGTGGCTCTTATTGAATGCGTATGACGCGAATTTCTCCCAGTCCTTCCAGATCTTGTCAAGCACTTCGGGCTTGTGACCGTTTGCCTGTCCGCCCTCCATGAACTTGCCTTTCAGGTGGTTCATCTTGTCGATGAGCTTCTTACCCATAGCCTTGCGCAGCGTATCGCTCTCGCCGCGGGTAAAGTTGGCAAGCAGGCGGCTAAGGAGCATGACCTGTTCCTGATAGACAGTGACGCCATATGTGTCCTTAAGATATTTCTCCATTTCGGGAATATCGTAAGTGATGGGCGCGCGACCCTGCTTACGGTTAATGAAGTCAGGGATATAGTCCATAGGTCCCGGACGGTAGAGCGCGTTCATGGCTATGAGATCCTC
>CAZPHN010000046.1:0-14684 GCA_964586765.1 uncultured Bacteroides sp. | reverse complement strand
CGCGACCCCAACCTTGGCAAGGTTGTGCTCTACCAACTGAGCTATTTTCGCGTATGTTAATGTTCTCTTTTTAACCTGAGGGTTAATTTGAGCGAAAAACGGGACTCGAACCCGCGACCCCAACCTTGGCAAGGTTGTGCTCTACCAACTGAGCTATTTTCGCATCTGTTCTTGTCGGTTTTGCGATTGCAAAGTTAGGTACTTTTTGCGAACTGACCAAATATTTTGCTATAAATTTTTAAACTTTTTTATAAGCCATTGGAAATCAGGATGCAAATATTGTCCTTTTTTTTGCGTCTGCTTGCCGTATGCCACCGCATGGACGCTACAACCATGGTAGCAGCGGAGACAGAAGGCACAATTGCTGCCCCACTGAGGAAGCCCGTCGGCTCCTATATTAATATTGTGTTGCGGACACTCTTTTGCGCATTTTCCGCACGCCCGACACGCTCCGGTATGGTGAAATTTGCTTGAACGCATCAGTTTTTTGAAAAACCACGGGTAGATTACCGCAGATTTCAATCCGGGCATGGCTCCGCGCCTAATGTCGGTCTCGCGGCTGCCCGAGGCAATGCGCGCGGCAATCATGTCGACCCGGCCTTGGGCTTCGCGGAGCTTGCGCTCGGCAACCTCGCGCGAGTCGACATTCATGAACGGCAGGCAGACGTAGGTGTTAGGCATCCGGACGGAGAAAATCGCGCCCGGCGTGCCTCCGCGGCTTTCAATCAGCTGACGCCACTGGCGGTCAATGTTTCCGGTATCGTCGCCGCAGGTGCAGACAAGGTGGCATATCTTGCCGCTCAGGTCGAGTGAACCGATATGGCGCACGACGACGGGCGGCACTCCCCATGAGTAGACGGGTATCACCCAGACATCGTCGGCGAAGTCGCGCGGAAGTTTGAGCTCGAGGCGCGCGGCGACCGCCGCCGAATTGCCCATTCCGGAAAAACAGTGAATCATGATTTTTTTCTGATGGTGACTTGCGTCGCGCCGAAGCCGTATTCAAGAAAGGAGGCGTCTTGGGTTTCGCAGTTGTGCCATTTGTGGCGTAAACGGTCAAGAATCGCTTTACGAAGCACTCCTTCGCCCTTTCCGTGGATAAAAATGAGCGATGAACCCGGTTTTTTTGACGCTTCTTTCATTTTTTTGTCAAAAAAGTCGAGTTGATAGGCAAGAATTTCGGCGGGCTGCATTCCGGCGGTAGAGTCGAGCAGCTCGTGCGCGTGGAGGTCAATTACTTCGGGACCTTCCTTGCGATTTTTCTCTGCCGGGAGGCTTTTGGGCTTGCTTTCGGGGCGGGGCTCGGCGGGAATGGTCAGCCGTTCGTAATCAACCGGGCGGATAACCTTGCCGTTGGTGACCACGGGGACGGTCAGCACCGGAGTGGGGGAGTAGGCGGTCGACGTAAAGCAGTGGAGCTTGGCAAGGCGCGTCACGTCAAAGCGCGTTTCCATCCCCATTGGGGGCATCAGCTCGAAGTCTGAGTCGGTCTTGACGGCTATGAGCTGGACGGATATGTTTTCAAAGCGGTTGAGGTCTGTCGGCATGACTTCGCCGAGAAATTCCTGTGTGCACGGCTCAGCCTCACCGGCGGCAACAAGGTTCCATCTGGAGTCAAGGCGGTCACGCGAGCTGACGGCAAAGTGGAGGGTATAGTTGGTATCGTTGACCAAATAGAGGTCAAACTTGGTTTGCGACAGGCGTTTGATATCCTGCGGCTCAAAAAGCAGGCTGACGTTGAAGCCGGGGGCTTTCTGGGCAGGTTTGAGCGAAGGGGACTCTAAGGGCTTTAGGGGCTCTAAGGTCTTTAAGGTCTTTATGGGTTCAGCCGGCTGAGCCGGGTGCGTGGACGGGACTACCACACACTGGGTCATCAGTACCGGGGTTTCGAATCCGTCGGAATCAATGACGTAAACGGTTTTGCCTTCGATGCGCGACACCTGTCCGCCGCCAATATCATTAAGAAATCTTACGGTATCTCCTATTTTCATGCTTTTTTAGGAAAAAAGTGAGCGAAAGGCGTCTTCGACGCGTGAAACTTCTGTGATTTTAATCTTCATTTTCGAAATATCGACGCCTTTCAGGTTGTTTTTGGGAATTATGATGGTTTCCATGCCGAGTTTTTCGGCTTCGGAAATGCGCTGCTCTATGCGGCTGACGGGACGCAGCTCGCCGTTGAGCCCGACTTCGCCGGTAAGGCACGTGGTGCGCGGAATGACCATGTCGACGTTGCTTGAGAGTATCGCGCAGATTACGGCGAGGTCCATGGCGGGGTCATTTATCTTCATGCCGCCGGCAATGTTGAGAAACACGTCCTTCTGGGCAAGTTTGAAGCCTACACGCTTTTCGAGGACGGCAAGGAGCATGTTCATCCGCTTGGAGTCAAAGCCGGTTACAGACCGCTGGGGGGTGCCGTAGGCGGCGGTTGAGACCAGAGCCTGCACCTCAATCAGGAACGGACGCGCGCCTTCCATGGTCACACCGATGGCAGAGCCGGAAAGTTCGTTGTCGGAATTGCCAAGCAGCATTTCGGCGGGATTCGTGACCTCGCGGAGTCCGCGCTGACACATTTCGTAGATGCCTATCTCCGAGGTTGAGCCGAAACGGTTCTTGATAGCGCGGAGTATGCGGAACATATTGTGAGTGTCGCCCTCAAAGCGCAATACGGCGTCGACAATGTGTTCGAGGACTTTCGGACCGGCAATGCTACCCTCCTTGGTAATATGCCCGATGAGGATTACGGGGACATTGCTCTGTTTGGCATAGCCCAGCAGGCGGGCGGCACATTCCCGGACCTGACTTACGGAACCTGCCGACGATTCGAGGGCGGGGTCGGCAATGGTCTGGATGGAGTCGATGATGACAAGTCCGGGCTGAAGATTTTCTATGTGTGTGAAAATGTTGTCGAGGGAGGTTTCTGTGACTATGTAGCAGTTCTCGCTGACCCTGCCGATGCGGTCGGCGCGCATGCGGAGCTGCATCGCGCTCTCTTCGCCGCTGACGTAGAGGACGGTGCGCTTGCGTATGCTGAGGATATTTTGCAAAACGAGGGTCGACTTTCCTATTCCCGGTTCGCCGCCGACAAGCACCATCGACCCGGGGACGAGTCCGCCGCCAAGTACACGGTTGAGCTCGCCGCTGGGCAGGGGGATGCGCTGCTCCTGTCCGGCAGTGATTTCGCTGACCTTCTGCGGTCGGGAAATCTCGCCGGCGGTCAGGCGCAGGGTTCCGCGCGGTCCTTTGGTGGCGGCGGTGGCGACGGGGACTTTTTCCTCAACAATGGTGTTCCATTCGCCGCAAGCGGGGCAGCGACCTTCCCATTTTGAGGTTTCGTTGCCACAGTTGCTACAGAACCATGCGGTTTTATATTGTTTTTTAGCCATAAATTCTTCGGGAGAGTTCGGAAATTATGATTCCGGTAGCCATTGCGACGTTGAGCGACTCAACCGTCTGTCGTCCGGGCGGGAACGAGGGGATTTTTACGCGACAGGTACACGCTTTTTCGACTTCGGGAGATATACCGTTGCCTTCGTTGCCCATGACAACAATCGGTGCGGGCGACAAGGAAATCTTTGACTGATATAGGTCTGTGCCGTCAAGGAAGGTCCCGACAACAGGCTGACCGGGAATATTGCGGAGGGTATCGGCAAGGTTTTCAACGCGGTGGATGTTGACCCTGCCCAGCGCGCCCATGGTTGCCTGAACGACTTTTGGCGCGAAGGGGTCGGCGGTGCCGGGTCCGGCTATGATGTCGGTCACGCCGAACCAGTCGGAAAGGCGGATAATCGTGCCGAGGTTTCCGGGGTCTTGGATTGCGTCGAGGGCAATGGTGAGCCGTCCTTGTGGCTTAAAGTCGCTGACCTCGGGGATTTCGAATATCGCAAGGACTCCCTGAGGGTTTTGCTGCTGCGATACGCGGTCTATTTCTTTCTGGTCAACGGACGTGGCGGTTATTCCTGGGTGTTCAGCCATCCATGTCGGTGTAGCGATGATTTCGCGGAGCCGGAACAGGGGCATACACTCCAATACGCAACGGGTACCCTCCGCGAGGAAGGCACCCAATTGGCGTCGCCCCTTGGCTGAGCCAAGTGACTGGATTTCTTTGCGTTTATTGTGGCTTAGGGCGTACACGGTCGAAATAAGGAGATTTGCTGGCACAGCTGACAGCGATTGCCTGAACCCCTACACAATCAGGGAGGTAGCCGAGTTGCTGGGCAGCCAGTCCGGCAGAGTACATCACGCGGGTGTCCATGCGGAGGTCGGCAGCGGTGGCACACGCCGAGCCGATAGCGATACCGACGTCAATCATATTAAAAGCACAGGGGACGTTGGAGGGCTTTTCGGTACATAGCGGGTATCCGCAATGACCGCAGTTGAGTCCCATGGTGTCGGTGCGCGTTCCGATGACCACGATACATTCGCCCATCAGGATATTGGCTGCATCGCGGAGCAGACCGCCGCGACCGAGGCTTTCGCCCATCTGGCGGAGGTGTTCGCTTACGGCATTGAGTTCATCGCCGTCGATAACGGCACATTCGATAAGGTCCACACCCTTAGCCTTTGGGGCGGTGCGGGCGGCGTTCATCATCTGACGTGCGGCGTCGATTACGCGCTCGTGGCGCGTGGCTCTTTCTTCGTAAATCATTGCTGATAAGCCTCGAGGGCGTCAGTGAGGAATTTCTTAAACTTGGGAATATCCTCGTCATAGCTGTAAGAGCCGGAGAGGGCATCGCCGTTATTGTCAAGCACCATATAATATGGCTGAGAATTTGCAGCAAACTTGTGACGCTGGAGGAAGCTCCACTTTTCGCCTACGGTAGTGATGGCGACTTGCTTACCGTTTTCTTCGACGGTGAAGGGGAATGCAAGGGGTTGCTTGTCGTCGACCATCAGCTCGATTACCACAAAGTTCTGACCGAGGAGCGAAGAAATCTCATCGGTATCAAACACCGCACCTTCCATTTTGCGGCAGTTCACGCAGCCAAAGCCGCTGAAGTCCATCAGCACGGGCATATTATTTTCGGCAGCGTAGCGCATACCCTCGTCATAGTCGTTGAACGTGCGGAATTCGCCCTGAGTGTAGAGGTTGAAATCCTGAGTGAACAGCGGCGGAACGAATGCGCTGACCGCCTTGAGCGGTGCACCCCAGAGACCGGGAAGAAGGTAAACGCTGAAGCTCAGGGAGATAAGAGCCATGAAGAAGCGACCGACACCGGTGGTCTGCGAGGGAGTATCGTGGGGGAAAGTGATTTTGCCAAGAAGATAGAAGCCAAGCAGGGCGAAGATGATTACCCAGAGAGCAACGAACACCTCGCGGTCAAGGATGTGCCATCCGTAGGCAAGGTCGGCAACCGAGAGGAACTTCAGCGACAGGGCGAGTTCAAGGAAACCGAGCACCACCTTGACGGAGTTGAGCCAGCCGCCGGAGCGGGGCATCTCCTTAAGCATGGAGGGGAACATGGCGAACAGGGCAAACGGTATAGCCAAGGCAAGGGCGAAAGCTCCCATACCGACGGCTGGACCGACAATGTTGCCCATAGTGGCAGCCTCGACAAGCAGGGTGCCGATAATAGGACCGGTGCAACTGAACGAAACGAGCGCGAGGGTGAACGCCATGAAGAAGATGCTGAGCAGGCCGGTGGCGTTTTCAGCCTTGGAGTCCATGGAGTTGCTCCACTTTGAGGGCAGTTTGATGTCAAACGCTCCGAAGAACGAAACAGCGAAAACCACAAGCAGAGCGAAGAAAATCAGGTTGAATACGGCGTTGGTGCTGAGGTCATTCAGCTTGCTCGCGCCAAACAGCAGGGTGATAATCAAACCTAAAAGCAGGTAGATTACGATGATTGACGCACCGTAAATACAAGCCTCGCGGATTGACTTTCCGCGAGAACTGTTTTTCTTAAGAAAGAAGCTGACCGTCAAAGGAATCATGGGCCAGACGCAGGGGGTTATCAGCGCGATAAGTCCGCCAAGAAATCCCCAGAGAAAGATGCTCCAGAGTGAAGCTCCTTCGATATCGGAAGTTTCATCGCCATTACTGACCGGCTGCCACCACTGCTGGGATGTGGGGTCGAAAGTGCCTGCCGAGGGGATAACGGCAGCAGCGGATTGTTCAGCAGCCTCTCCGAATGCAAATTCAAAAGATGATGGCGGGATGCAGTTCTGGTCGTTGCACGCCATGAAATCAATCGTGCCGGCAATCGAAAAGTTCTGGTCGGTGACGGCGAAACGCTGAATCAGTGTGATACCGTGTTCCCAATAGAGGAGGTCAGACTCATAGATGGAGTCATAAATCTTTATGGGAGCCTCGGAGGGCACCAGACCGTCAATCGCTTCCAGACCTGAAAGGGTAGAATAAGAAACCGAAGTGGGGTCGGGACCGTCAACCAATTCAGGGGGAAGTTCTGTGGCATAAAGATGCCAACCATCGTCAATTGTGGCAGTAAGGGTGAGAGTCGCGCTATCGCCCTTGGCGGTGAAATCAGCCGTCCATCTAACAGGGTCAAGCAACTGAGCACTGAGGCTCGCAGGGAGGAGCGTCAGCAAACAGATAAGGAGTTGTTTCATTGGTTATTTTCGAGTTGTGAAAGAATTGTTCGAAGTTCTTGGTCGGTAGCTGTCAGGCGTGAGCGGCACTCTGTCAGGAGTTCCGTTGCACGGCGTGTCATAGCCGAAAGTTTGTCAATATCGCAGCGGTCGCTTTGCATCAAAGCCAAAATCTGCTCCAATTCGCTGACAGCTTGCGAATAACTGAGTTCCTTAACCGGTTTATCGTTCATTTTAATCAATTTTTGCCGCAAATTTACAAAAAATCTTCCAAACTTTAAATGTATTTGTTTGCTTGTTGGGTAGAATGTTGTAAATTTGCGGGAAATTTTTAAATTGGATGAATATGAAGAGAGTAGTTGGCTTGTTGCTGTTGGTGGCGGCGGTGGTTGGCGGATGTGCGTCGCGTCGTCCGCTGTCGGTAGTGAATCCTATTGTGGAGGGAAATAATACCGGAGCGATGACTGTGAAGTCGGTTGACTTGACAGATTCGACTACGGTCTTGAATTTGAATGTTAAATATCGACCGAAGCATTGGATTAAAGTAGCGTCGACAGCGGCTATTCAGGCTGACGGTAAGACTTATCCGCTGATTGGTTCCGAGGGTATGACGCCTGACTCACTGTTTTGGATGCCCGAGAGCGGTGAGGCTGATTTCTCACTCATTTTTCCGTCGGTACCCGCCAAAACCAAGTCGATTGACTTTATTGAGACGCCAGAAAAAGGCGGTTGGCATATCTGGGGAATTGACCTGAGAGGGCGCAAGAGTCCGCAATGGCTCGCCGATGTGCCCGCAGAGCTCCGTAACAGGAAATTTTCGTTTGACGGCAACTTGCCTCCCGTTCCTATGGGTGTGGATTCGACGCGGATTGATGTACGGATTGTAGGTTGGCGCGAGGGAATGCCTTCGAGCCTTACGTTTTATTTCTGGTCAATGGGTTTGCAGGACCAATATGAGATGGAGATGGAACTGGACTCATTGGGTCGCGGGTCGCTGAATGTCTGGACGCCCGGATTGACGAAGATGGTGACATATCGCGGGCGCAATGCTAAAATGATTAATTTAGTTCCGGGTGAGGATATTACTCTGTGGATGCCTCCGGTAGGAAACACGGAGATTTACAGCAACGGGTCGTTGGCAGAGGTAAGTGAGGCATTCGAAACACTTCCTGATGACATAATTGGCGGTGAATATCCCAAGTTTGATTACCGGATGACTCACGATGAGTATGCCGATGAGCTGTTCCGTCTGTATTACGCTTCGAAAAAGAATATTGAGGCAAATGCGAAGAATCCGATGCAGCGTCAGATTGCCATGTTGACACTGCAGAACGGTATGCTATTTCTTGCAGATGCTAACTCTCAGCTCTCCGGGGATATTGCGCGCAGGTTCGGTTGGGAGGCTGCGGAAAAGGGATTGTATGTCGACAGCCTGAAGTTCGAAAGTTTGGAGCCGGCAGTTATCAGCCGCATATCGGATCTGTTTGACACCGCGTCGCCTGACCTCATGTGGGTTAACGAAGGCGATTATTCATCTCTCGGAATTTCGACCGCAGATATTTTATATAAAGATTCGCCATTTCCGGCGCGAATGAAGACTATTCGGGAACTGAACAACAAAATGATGACTTCGGAAACATTGCCTATACCGATGGACACAATCAAGTCGTGGGGACCTTTTTTCGAAAAAGTTGCAACGGATTTGCTTGCGCAGGCCAAAACGCAAAGGCTGAAGATTGCCAAGGATATGGTTTCAGAGGCTCCGGATGTTCCTGCCGAAGAGGTTTTCGACGCAATAATTGCTCCGCATAAAGGCAAGGTTGTCATGGTTGACATCTGGAATACATGGTGCGGACCGTGTCGCGCCGCCATAAAGGAGAATGAACCATTGAAAACCGGAGAGTTTGCCGATAAGGACATAGTTTGGATTTATATTGCCGACGAGAGCTCACCGTATGTGAAATATCTCTCGATGATTCCTGATATCAAGGGGCTACATTATCGTTTGACCAGTGAGCAATGGAGGACAATTACTAAGCGTTTCCAAATTGACGGCATACCATATTATATACTCGTTGACCGCGACGGCAACGCGACGGGTCGACCGGATTTGCGCGACCACTCGCTCTATGTCAGCGAGCTGAAGAAGGCTCTTGAGTGACCGTAGAGGTCAGTGTCCCGGAGGCGAGAGTCGTCGTGATTACCGCGCCGGGAGCAATGGCGGCTGCGTCGGTAACGGCGTGGCCGTCAATGCGTGTGATGGAAAATCCGCGGGACAATACCGCTTGTGGCGACAGGGCTTTTAGTAGCGATTCAGACGCGCGGAGCGACTGCGCGGCAAGCGCGAGGCGATTTTTTGTAGCGGATTGAAGCGCGTCGGCATACCGGTCGAGGCGGCTGCGTGCGGGCATCAGGGTGGTTTCGGCAGCGCGCCCTAAGCGGAGGGTGTTGTTGTCAAGCCGGCGGGCGGCATTCTGTAAGGCGCGGATGGGTGCGGTGGGGAGTTGACCGCTGATGTAAGCCAACTGCTGGCGCGAGCCGCTGACAATGTCAGTGGCGGTCTGGAGTAATGCCGCCCCGAGGGTGCGCAGCTCGTCGAGCTCGCCACAGGCAAGTCCGACAAGCAGCTCGGCGGCAGCGGTAGGGGTCTTGACTCGCTGGGCACAGATGTAGTCAAGGACGGTAGTATCGCGTTCATGACCAATGCCAACGATTACAGGCAGCGGAAATTGAGCCACGTTGGCAGCCAAGCGGTAGTCATCAAAGCCATCGAGGTCGGTCGACGCGCCACCGCCGCGGATTATGCAGACACAATCCCAGCAGTCCTGCTCGGCGGCAATGGTCTCCAACGCCTCGATTACGGAGTCAGCCACTTGGGCTCCCTGCATTACGGCGTTGAAAAGTCGCGTCCGGAAGCGGATGTTCCGACCGTTGCTGTTGAGCTGGTTCATGAAGTCGCCATAGCCGGCAGCGGTTCCCGAGCTGATTACGGCAATGCGCAGGCACGGGCGCGGCAGTTCCAGCTCTTTGTTCATGTCGGCGATTCCCTCCTGAGCAAGCCGCATGAGGATTTCGCGGCGCAGACGTTCGCGCTCGCCGAGTGTGAACGAGGGATTAACCTCCGTGATGTTGAGGTTCATGCCGTAGAGGGGATGGTAGGAGGCTGACACGCGCACCATCACTTTCAGACCTGACGCGAAAGGTTGCCCCGTGGCACGATGGAAGGAGTGTTTCAGGCTCCGCCATACGTTGCCCCAGATCGTTGCGCGCGCTTTTGCGACAGTCGCTCCCGTCTGCGGGTCTTTCTGGAGCAGTTCCATGTAGCAGTGGGGACCACTTTCGCGTACATCGCTCAGTTCTGCCGTAATCCAGACGTTACGGCTCATAGGGCATGCCGCAATCAGGTCCTGAAGCAGTTGCTGAAGCTGCAGCAGGGAGTAGTATTCGGTAACGTTTTCGCTCATTTCAGGCGTGAGAATTTTTTTGATTTCGAATTCCAGACGTATTTGAGCAGTCTGACGGGCGTTCCCGGCTCCATCCAGTCAGAGGTGCGGTCAGTGAGGGTGAGCGTATCGCCGTTGAGAGTATATTCCGTCAAAAGGAATTTTGCCGCAGTTTTGCCCCAGTCCTTGGCAGAAGGCTCGGTCCATGATTTTTTTACCGGTTCCCACACCTTATTATATATAAACAGACGTGAGTCCGGGGTAGGGGTTGCCAATGTTTCAATCACGGCTATCAGCGTGTCGGATTTTCCGGCAAGCAGTCGAGCGGAAATGGTCTGGACTTCGCCATTCTTTATTACGAATGTCGAATCTGAGAGCTCTGCGAGGCTTGAACGCCCGCCGCGACCGTTACTTACGGTATGGTCTTTTTGTCCCGCCTCAAGGTAGTCAATCATGTCGAGGCGGTTTGTATTGTCGATGTAGCCGATGGCTGCGTCAGGGGCGGACAGCAACGCATCTTTCGCCGAAAACCGCGCGAAAACCGCCATCGGCACCAATATCAAAAAAATCGCAAACTTCTTCATAATGTCTGCAAAGATAGTAAAAATTTTGTAAATTTTCAATTAACGAAATTTAGCAGTGATGGGCATGAATTTTGCTCATGGTGTGGCGTAATTTTGCGGAGTGAAACGAAATAACACCCATAAAGATATGCAGAACACCCTCCTTCTTACTTCGGCTAATGCGCGTCGCGAGTCTGATGCACGCCGCTCCGCCACTTTTGCAGCACTTTATTTTATAGGCATGATTGTCGCTTTGGCTTTCGGGGTCTGGACGTTGATTGCCTTTGGCAGCCGCATAGGCTTTTACGGGTCAATTGCCGCCATAGCCGCTCTTGCCGACCCCCTGCGCCGCCACCTTACCGCTCTCCTCGATTAATCGGGGGTTGGAGTCGCGTCGCGCAGTTTCAGTTTCTGAAGGTTTTTCTTGTCGTAGGCTTCTCCACGCGACAGAAGATATTCAAATCTCGCTATATTTTCATCAATTTCAATGTGGAGCACAAAAAATGCCCTGCGGTCACCGATACGTATCCGATATACACTGTTGAAACTCTCTATTTTCTTACAATTGGGTATGTCAAGTACGGACGTGGCGGCATATACGTCATTGATGGCTTTGACCACTGATGCGTGATACTTGCCTGAAAGCTTATCGAGAGCTTTTGCAAATTCTTTTGAAAACTGCAGTTTCATTGGTGCTCGCCAATTCCGTGGCGTCGCTCAAATTCTACTTGCTCTTCTGCCGCCATCATTATCTTGCCTTCCGGCTTTGTGGCAATAAGGTATCTGTAGGCTTGTGTATCATCCATATCCATTAAGTCGGCAGCCTTGTCTGCAAGAATTTTTTCAATGAACTTTTTGAGGTTCATGCCTACGGCGGCGGCATTGATAGATAGAGTTTTGAAGACATCCTCCGGAATATCAATCAGTTTTCTGTGGGATTGGGGCTGGATAGAGATTGTTTTTGACATATCAAAGAAATTTTTTGCAAAGGTAATCAATATATTTGATATATACAATATATATGATGGGCTGCGGGATTAGTCGTGGTGGTAGGGCTCGCCGCGGAGGATGGTCTGTGCGCGGTAGAGCTGCTCGACAAAGAAGAGGCGCACCATTTCGTGGTTGAACGTCATGCGACTGAGCGAGAGCTTGGCGTCAGCCCGCTGATAGACTGCCGGCGAAAATCCGTAGGGTCCGCCAACGGCAAACACGAGCCTTTTGACCCCCGACGCCATATGTTTTTCCATATATGCGGCAAACTCCCTCGATGTGAGCTCCTTGCCGTTCTCGTCGAGCAAAATCAGGCGGTCTGACGGCTCTATCCGCCGCAACATAGCTTCGCCTTCCAGCTCTTTCTGTTTGTCGACAGTCAGGGCGGAGGTCTTTTTTATGTCGGCGATGATTTCGACGTCGACGGGCAGATAGTGGCGCAGACGCGCGAGATATTCATCGAGTCCCTTGCGGATTATCGGTTGGGTAGTTTTGCCTACCGCCGTCAGGAGCAGTTTCATCCGTTTGTTTTGTTATTTTGCTGATTTTTACGTAAATTTGCCGCAAATTTACAAAAAATCGATGTAAAGATGAAATCGAAAGATGAACTGATTGACGATTTGTTGACTTTGGCGTTTGCCGAAGACGTGGGCGATGGCGACCATACCACGCTGAGCACTATTCCCGCTGATGAAATGGGCAAACAACGCCTTATTATTAAAGAGCCGGGCGTGATTGCCGGAGTTGATATGGCGCGCCGCGTTTTCGAGAAGTTTGACCCTGAGCTGAAGATGACCGTATTTATTGAGGACGGCGCGGAGGTCAAACCCGGCGACGTTGCTTTTGAAGTTGAGGGAAAAGTACGCAGTCTGCTCCAGACCGAGCGCATTATGCTTAACATTATGCAGCGCATGAGCGGAATAGCCACGACAACCCGCAAATATCAGCGCGAACTCGAAGGGCTGAAGACCAAAGTAATCGATACCCGCAAGACCCAGCCCGGCATGCGCCTGCTCGATAAGGAGGCCGTCAAGATTGGCGGCGGTGGCAATCACCGCATAGGTCTTTTCGACATGATTCTCATTAAGGATAACCACGTTGACTTTGCCGGCGGAATAGACAAGGCTGTCGCCGCAGCCAAGGAATATTGCCGCGCCAAGGGCAAAGACCTGAAAATAGAAGTGGAAGTACGCAACACCGACGAGATAGATCAGGCACTCGCCGCCGGAGTTGACCGCATCATGCTGGACAATTTCACCCCCGAGCGGACTGTGGAGGCGGTCAAGCGCATCAACGGAGCCACGGAGATAGAGTCGAGTGGCGGCATTACGCTTGAAACCTTGCGCTCATATGGCGAGGCAGGCGTCGACTTTATCAGTGTCGGCGCGCTGACCCATTCGGTCAAAGGTCTCGATATGAGTTTTAAAGCGTGCTAAAATTGTCCGGAAAGTCTACTAAATTTGCATAGTTGGGCAAAATATTGTATATTTGCGCGTTGACTATGTCATTATTCATACGCATTTAATCACTTATTATCACTTTAAAAGCATGAGTTTGAATATCATCGTGCTCGCCAAGCAGGTTCCCGATACCCGCAACGTGGGCAAAGATGCAATGAAAGAGGACGGCACCATCAATCGCGCTGCGCTGCCGGCAATCTTCAACCCCGAGGACCTCAATGCGCTCGAGCAGGCTCTGCGCCTTAAGGACGCTAACCCCGGCTCGACCGTGACTATGCTCACCATGGGTCTTCCCCGCGCCTCGGAAATTATTCGTGAAGCCATTTATCGTGGCGCAGACCGCGGCGTCGTTCTTACTGACCGTGCGCTCGGCGGTGCTGATACCCTCGCCACTTCCTACTCTCTGGCACAGGCTGTCAAAAAGATGGAAGGTTACGACATTATCCTTGGCGGACGTCAGGCTATTGACGGCGATACCGCTCAGGTAGGTCCCCAGATTGCTGAAAAACTCGGAATTCCTCAGGTAACCTATGCCGAGGATATCCTCGACTGCAAGGACGGCTACGTAGTTGTTAAGCGTCGTCTCGAACATGGAGTCGAAACCGTCAAGGCTCCGCTGCCCTGCGTCGTGACCGTTACCGGCTCTGCCGACGAGTGTCGCCCCCGCAATGCCCAGCGTGTCTGCAAGTATAAATATGCCGCATCGCCCACCGAGAAGCTCGCCCTGAGCGAAGAGGCTGCCAAGCACGCCGACGAACGCTGCCCCGGCATTATCCAAGAGTGGAACGCCGCCTTTGTAGAGGCTGACCCCGAACAGATTGGTTTCCCCGGCTCGCCCACCAAGGTTAAAGCTATTGAAAACGTCGTTTTCACCGCCAAGGAGAGCCGTCGTCTGGACAACAACGATGAGCAGATTGAAGAGCTCGTCAAGGAACTTATTGCTAACCACACTATCGGCTAAGAATATCCAACTATGACACAAGATAACAACAACCTCATTGTCTACTGCGAGTGGGATGAGGACCACGTTGCCGACGTGAGCCTTGAACTCCTGACCAAAGGTCGCGTGCTTGCCGACAAGCTCGGCGTCAAGCTCGAGGCTATCGTTGCCGGCCATAACCTTGGCGACGTAGAAAAGGTTCTGGCTCCTTATGGCGCAGACGTCATTTATAAAGTCGACGATGCCCGTCTGGCTCCGTACACCACCAACCCCCATGCCGCTCTGCTCATCAACCTGTTCCGCCAGATTAAGCCGCAGATTTGCCTCATGGGCGCAACTACCATCGGCCGTGACCTCGGTCCGCGCGTAAGCTCATGTCTCCACAGCGGTCTGACCGCCGACTGCACCTCGCTCGAAATAGGCGACCATACCGACCCCAAGACCGGCAAGAGCTATACCAACCTGCTCTATCAGATTCGCCCCGCATTCGGCGGCAACATCGTTGCCACCATCGTCAACCCCGAGTGCCGTCCCCAGATGGCTACGGTGCGCGAGGGCGTCATGAAAAAAGAAATCTTCAACCCCGACCATAAAGCCGAGGTAATCGAGCTGAACGCCGACGACTTCGTTAAGCCTGAAGATTACGTCGTTGAAATCATTGACCGCCACATAGAGCAGTCGAAAATAAACATCAAGAACTCGCCCATCATCGTTGCCGGCGGCTACGGCGTTGGCTCAAAAG
>CAZPHN010000045.1:0-14830 GCA_964586765.1 uncultured Bacteroides sp. | reverse complement strand
CTTCGGGGTCGGTGTAGGTGTGGTGGTCGGAGGAAACTTCGTCCTCAACGCCGGCAAGCACACCGAGTTCACCTTCTACGGTTACGTCATACTGGTGAGCGTAGTCAACAACCTTCTTGGTCAGGGCAACGTTCTCCTCGTAGGGAAGGTGAGAACCGTCAATCATGACGCTTGAGAAACCGCTGTCAATACAGCTCTTGCAGAGTTCGAAAGAGTCACCATGGTCGAGGTGGAGGCAAATCTGGGGATTTTCCCAGCCGAGTTCCTTTGCATAAGCAACAGCACCCTGAGCCATGTAGCGGAGCAGAGTTGCATTGGCATAGTTGCGCGCGCCCTTTGAAACCTGAAGGATTACGGGACTCTTCTCCTCAGCAGCAGCCTTGATGATGGCTTGGAGCTGCTCCATGTTGTTGAAGTTGAAGGCGGGGATTGCATAGCCGCCCTTGATTGCCTTGGCAAACATCTCTTTGGTGTTTACGAGGCCTAATTCTTTGTAGCTTACCATTTGGTTAAGAGAATTATTAGTTGGGTTTGATTTTTTCCACTGCAAATTTACAACAAAAAATTGAAATTTGAAAAACTTTTATCGTTTCGTCGTTATTCGCGTGTAAAAATCAGTTGGTCAGAGATTGAGAGCGGCAATGGCTGCGGGCGTCAAAAAGCGGTAAAGGTCCTGCTGGCTGACGGGGATTTCAATAATTCCGCTCGAGTAAGGACCAATGTCGTAAGGTTGATAAACGAATACGATATCATTGTCGGTTACTTGGAAATTGTCAAATTTCTCTATCGGAGCGTCAAAAAGTACTCCTTCATCAGGATATCGTTCATGGGCGGTGGTGGTTATCAGGCTCAGAATCGCCTTTTCGTTACCCGGCGCAAAGGTGTTGGCAACTGTCATCAGCTCATGGTTCTTGATTGAATAGTTGAGGAACCGGCGCACTCTCATGCCATGGGCAGCTCCGTAATAATATGTCTCGTTGTTTACCGCAACGACGAGGATATCCGGCGTAAGCAGGGTTACTTCGCTGCTGATAAGGTTGAGGTTTGTGCGGCGTGCCTCATATGCGGTTTCGAAGGGAACGATTTCATATTTTCTTGTTCCCGAGTCGGGGTCTTGTATAAGGTCGTTGAGCCCGATGCGGGTGAAAACCTTGGCTGCATCATCAAAATTGTCGGTTTTGACACCGAAAGTAACCATGGTAAGAGAGTCACTCATGGCATTGAAGTCCTGTTCGCCTATGCGTTTGGGCCAGACCACGGAATAGCGGGCGGCGGAATAGACCGAGTCACCGTAATAGTCAGGCACTAAATAACCAATGGAGTCCGTACGGGTCTCAAATTCGATTGTGTCCGCGTTTGAAGACCCGGAACATGAGCTGACGGCAACTGCTGTCAGCGCAACCAATGCGGCTGGAATTACATTTTTGAACATATTCTTTAAATTTCTGTATCTGTTTTTGTCGGAATGATTACAAAACGATATGGTTTGTCCTTTATTCGGACAATTATTTGGTCTGCGCTTTCTTCAACTGCAGAAATTTCTCGGGCGGGGATGTGAAGCTCCGGCAGCCGTTTGCCTTCATCGGTGGTGGCGGGCTGGGGTAAGAGCGTAAGCGAACCGTCCGCGCTGACGCGCGTCAGGTGTGGACGGATGGCGGCAGCCGCCTCCGGAGTCAGCGAGTAAGAATAGTAGACCATCACCATCATCAGCGGGAAGAGCAGACATACCAAAACCGGGACCAACACCCAAAGGCGCAGGTCACCGGTTTCTATTGCCGCAAACGCTATTGCGGCGAGGGGTAACGCAGGAATCCACCAGTGGTTCATCAGCCATTCTTCAATGACTAACCGCATGTATGTCCCTGTCGTTACTCTGTGGGGCAAATTAGGGATGGAAGAAGGGTTTAAACGGTTTTGCATCTTTAAGCAGATGGTTTACCTTACCTACCTGCGTGCCGTCGGTGGTCAGTTGCAGGGTCTGTTGGGGTGAGCCGGGAGCAAGTTTCGCCTCGCGGAGGTCAACCCAAACAACACTCGGGCTCTGGGTGAGTTGGAAATAATATGTCATTTCGGTCTGGTCGCAGAGGGTACTCCACTGGGTGGTGCTGATTTCGGGGCGACCGGGAACCGTGATACCCATCGGGACGGCGCAGTTGCGGATAATTCCGAACACGGCGGCAAGCGCGCGGGTATGGTCAAGCGAATCGGGAAGTACCGAACGGTAAAATGAGGCGCGCGCAAAGCGGTCAGTCGAACGGTTTGTGCCGGGGAGCATGTTCATGCCGCCAACTTCCTGCCAGTAATCGCGCACGGCGAGCATCTGGTCATAGAAAGGAGCATTGGTCAATACGTTATACTCTTTACCTACATGGGTCTGAAGAACGCCGTCTTTATATTCGATTACGGCACAGTTGCCGGTAGAGTCTGAAATTGCCATATGGAGAGTGGCTGCCGAGCCGTCTGCCATAGCAGGTGCGTCAAGATAGAAAAGGTCCTTGGCTGTAGCTGAAATAGCTTCGTCGACGGTTGCGAAATTGTCGAGATAGTAAAGCGGCCAGACGCTGGTCGACATTTTTTTGCGGTATTCTTTTCCATCGGGCAGGGAGTATACCGAGCCGGGAAGGTAAAGAACGTTTACAGCGAGTCCGACTTCGTTAAGACCTTCAGCTGCGCCCATATCGTAGCTGATGGCACATACGGAGCCATATTTTGAGGTCCATGTGAGGTTTTCAGCGGGATTATCATAGCTTTCGTGCTTTTCGCCACGCGGGAAGGTGCGTAGTGCGGTGGGAATAGGAGTGCGCCAGTCAAGGGTTCGACCGGTTGCAACGGCATATTTACCGGCATAGCAAACGCGAGTGCAAGCATCGGCATACTCGGCTCCGCAGACAAGGGCGAAGGCGGCAGCGGCAAGGATAAGTGTCTTCTTCATAAATAAAAGTTGAATTAAATAGTTTTCCTTAATAACACCGATGCCTGCGGTTTTGTTCACGTCACCCCCAGCGAAGGGCGTTGACGTCGTTTGTCAGGGAGATAAATTGCTCAACGGTAAGCTGTTCGGGACGCATTCCGGCGAGAGGATGGGTAGCAGGAAAGTCCGGAGCGATGGCGCGGATAGAGTTGCGGATGGTCTTGCGTCGCTGTCCGAAGGTAGTTTTGACTACTTTCCTGAACAGCTCGAGGTCACATCCGGGGTCGATGCGTCCGTTACGCGTAAGTTTAATGACTCCGCTCTTGACCTTGGGCGGAGGATTGAAAACACCTTCGCTTACTGTGAAAAGATATTGCACGTCATACCACATCTGGAGCAGAACGGACAGGATGCCGCGCGCTTTGGTGCCGGGAATGGCGGCAAGGCGTTCAGCCACTTCGCGCTGAAGCATGCCCGAACAGAGCGGAATCTGTTCGCGGAAGTCTAGGATATG
This sequence comes from uncultured Bacteroides sp., assembly GCA_964586765.1. Lineage (GTDB taxonomy): Bacteria > Bacteroidota > Bacteroidia > Bacteroidales > Muribaculaceae > UBA3263. Next base: position 11,405 of record CAZPHN010000045.1, on the reverse strand, counting down.
GAAAAATATCTGCGATGAAATATTGTAAGGATAGTTGCCAATGACGGCAAATTCCTTGTCGCCCATCACTTCGCGCAGGTTCAGGCGAAGAAAGTCAGCCTCGACAATGCGGTCATCCTCGTTGAGCTGCGGGAAGTTGGCTTTAAGGTATTCTACGCTTTCCGAGTCAAGTTCAACTACCTTGACGTCTCTGCCGTGGTTCAGCAGAAATTGGGTCAGTACGCCCATTCCGGGTCCTACTTCAAGTACGGGTAGCGCGGGGTCTGAGTCAAGAGTGCGTGCAATGCGTTCCGCTACGTTCAGGTCGGTAAGGAAATGCTGTCCGAGAGCCTTTTTGGGCTTGACTTTGCCGGTCATAAGCGTTCGAGTACGTTGCGGATTTTATCGTAGGTTGTAATTCGGGTCGGAACGAGGGGCAAGCGCAGCTCATTTTCAATGTAGCCCATGGCATGGAGCAGACATTTGACTCCCGCGGGGTTGCCGTCGACAAAGAGCAGCGAGAACAGCTCGGTAAACTTATGGTGAATAAGCAGCGCATTGGCAAAATCGCCTTCAAGGGCAAGACGCACCATGCGACTGAACTCCTTGGGGAAAGCATTGCCTATGACCGATATTACACCGACCGCGCCGAGCGTAATCAGCGGGAACGTTATGCCGTCATCGCCGGAAATTACCATAAAGTCGGCAGGTTTGCGCTTGATTATGTCGTCAATCTGAGTGAAATTGCCGCTCGCTTCCTTTACGGCGATAATTTTTTCGGGAAAATCTGTGGCGAGCCGGAGGGTCGTCTCGGCTGTCATGTTGACGCCGGTACGTCCCGGAACATTGTAGAGTACAATGGGAACCGGCGAAGCCTGTGCTATGGCAGCGTAGTGCTGATATATTCCTTCCTGCGACGGCTTATTATAATAAGGAACGACAGAAAGGATGGCGGAGTATGCGCTGAGGTCCGTAAGGCGAATCTCCTCGATGACGCCCATGGTGTTATTACCTCCGAGACCGAGTACCAGCGGTACACGTCCGTTGACCCTCTGGGCAACGAAATCGCGCACCTGACGGCGTTCATCGGCTGTAAGGGTAGGGGTCTCTGCTGTGGTGCCTAACACCACTATAAAGTCAATTCCGCACTTAATCTGGTATTCTACCAGATGTGCCAATGCTTGAAAATCAATTGTCTTGTCTGCTTTGAAGGGAGTGATAAGAGCCACTCCCATGCCTTTTAAGTTTACTCGTGGCATAAAAGATGCTATTTGGTACCTAATTCGCGAATTCCGCCGGTGGTAGGGTCGAAAATAACATAGGCGGGCGATTTCTTGTCGGTGAATATCGCAGGGTCAAGTCCGAATACGACTCCTGACTGCGCAAGAGCTACAGAGCGCGAGCAGAAAGTACGTCCGTCGAAACTGACGCTTACCTGAGCCGCGCCGGGAATACAGTATGCGATACCGTTTTTGGGGAATTTCTTTGTCTCACCCTTCTCATTAACGGGCATTTTGCCCCGGTCTGTCACGTCAATGTCTAAATAGACCGGAGCTCCGCTGAGGTCATCGGCACTGACAAACCCCTTGACTGCGTTCAGGCGGGCAATTACGCGCCCCTGCTCGCTGTCGGCTCCGGGAGTCACGGTGACGACGGTGGTTTCCGTGCGTTTGCGCTCCGTTCCGAGGAACATTGCGGTCAGGGCTTCTTCCTGAGCGTTGATATTGTCGAGGATGATTTTCAGGGCGGTGCCGTCGGGCATCTGGTCCGCCTGTCCCGTAAGGTAGTCCTGACGGCTGCGACGCAGTTCCATAATCTGGGCTGCAGCCATGGCTGCGCGTTTCGCCATAGAGGAACTCTGGACCATATCCTCGGTCATGGCATAGCGGGCTGCGGTGCCATCAACCGGGTTGAGCGTGTGGCGTTTCATCTCGGGAATGTCGGTCTCTTCGGTTGTGTCTATTTCTGTCCCGAGGGCAAGGGGCAGTCCCTGTTCGTTGACAAGCAGAAAGGCAGATGCTCCGCTCTTGAATTGCATGAGCCATGTCTCGCCCGAGGTCTGCGGAACGCCTACGGGGGTGATTGAAGCCGAGGTCAGTTCCCATGTTGACGACGCTTTGGCAATAGCTGTTTTGGCTGCCTGCGGACCGAGATAACGGGCGGCATACTGATAGAATTCGCCGGGGGTCTTTACCGTTCCTTCAGCCTCGAGAGTAATCCGGAGGGCTGTTTGCGGCAGTGAGTAGACTATGCCGTAGTCATTTGCCTTTGTGGCGGAAAGCTTGCTGACCTGCTGGGCGGATACGCCGAAAACGGCGGAAGCGACTGCAAGGAGTAAGAGCGGGAGACGTTTCATAATATATAAAGAGAGAATCAATTTAATACATATTTGATAGCGCGACCTATATTCGAGGCGATATCGCCGGCTGTGACGCCGTATTGCCCTTCGGTTTCGGCTGCAATATCGCCCGCATAGCCATGAATGTAGACTCCGCATATTGCAGCTACCTTCGACGGATAGCCCTGCGCCATCAATGAAGTGATTACGCCGGTAAGCACATCGCCCGAGCCGGGTGTAGCCATGGCGGGATTGCCGGAGGAGTTGAAGCAGAGCCGCCCGTCAGGCATGACAATGGTGGTGAACCGCCCTTTGAGGATGATAAGTATCTGGTGGTAGCGAGCCACTTCGATTGCCTTTACAAGACGCGCCTCGGAACTGGGTTGCTGACCGAATATACGGTCAAATTCGCCTGCATGGGGCGTAAGGATGGAATTGACCGGGATACGGTGGAGCAAACTCTGACGTTTGGCTATGCAGTTGAGCGCATCGGCGTCGATAACCAGCGGCTCGCGGTGTTCCTGAAGGAAGAGCTCAAGCGCGTCGACTGTCGCGTCTGCCGTACCGATACCGGGTCCGAGTCCAATGGCGGAGTAGGTGTTGTTTAACCGGATGCTTGAAATGTGGATATCGCTGTTGGCAGCCACAAACATTGATTCCGGAACGGCAGTCTGCATTATTTCATATCCGCAGCGCGGGGCGTAGACGCTGATTTTACCCGCACCGGCGCGAAGTGCTCCCCGGGCGGCAAGCACGGCGGCTCCCATCATTCCGTAACTTCCCGCCACGAGCAGGGCGGAGCCGAAATCAGCCTTTGAGCAGAATTCCGGCCGACGGCGAAGCAGGCGGCGCACGTCGGCGCGCTCAACCAGATGGAACGGTGCGGTAGCCTTGCGTATTTCGGTGGAACTGAGTCCTATGTCAAGTGTTTTCCAGTTACCAATCACCTCGTTGTTTTCTGCCATGAAGAAACTGAGGTGGGGAAACTGAATGGCAAGTGTCAGGTCGGCGTGGAGCATGTTCCGGTGGATGGCGTTGGGATTCCAGTCGCCAAAGAGTCCGGAAGGGATGTCAATACTGATTACGCGTGCCTGAGAGTCATCGATATATTTGACAAGCTCGCGGAAACCGCCGCTGAGCGATTCGCGCAGCCCGGTGCCGAACAGACCGTCAATGACTATATGGTTGCGGGTAAGGTGCGGACGGTTAAACTGCTTGATAACTTCCGTGAAGTCAGCATCGGGAAACGCCTGAAGAAGCAGGTCGCGGCAAACGCGGCAATCTTCGCCAAGTTTGTCGCCGCCAATGTTGAAAAGGAACACTTCCGGGCGATACCCCTGTTCGTAAAGCATACGGGCGGTTGCCAGCGCATCGGCACCGTTATTTCCCGGACCGGCAAAGATGGCTATGCGTGATTGAGGCGTAAGGAGACTGACCACTTCACACGCCACTCCCTCGGCGGCGCGGTCTATAAGCTGAAGCGACGTGACCCCCTCATTAGCGATGGTGGCACGTTCAATTTTCTTGATTTGGTCAGTTGTAAAAAGTTTCATTGCTGCGCAAATATAGCGAAAAATTATGAATTATCCTTCTCGGACGTTGGCACCGGACGCAAAATAGGCAGATGCCATCCATATTTCAGAGCCAACATACGGATGGTTATACATGTAATCATACATGCTAAGGCAGATAGCTCAGGCGTAAAGCCCATACAGCCTACGCCCCAGTATGCCACTCCGCCCAGAAGCGAAGCCATAGCGTAGATATCCTTGCGGAAAATCAGCGGCTCTTCGTTTATGAGGATGTCGCGAAGCACACCCCCGAATGCACCCGTCACCAAGCCCATGGTAATCGCTATTCCCATGGGGCGACCGCCCACCAGAGCCTTTTCAAGTCCGATGACGGTAAACAGTGCCAGACCGATTGCGTCGAACACCAGCAGGGCGCGTTCACGCCGAATCAGCGCGCCACTGAAAATTACGACGATGAGGAGACCTATCGCGGTAGTAATGAAGTAGCTGAGAAACATTTTCCAGCTTGATACCCAAAAGACAGGGATGCCAAGCATCATGTCGCGCAGCGTGCCGCCGCCAAGGGCGGTAGCCAGTCCGACAATGTATGCGCCAAACCAGTCAAACCGCTTCAAAGTGGCAAGACGGACGCCGGATATGGCGGCGGCTAATGCGCCCACCATCTCGACTATATAAAGAAATGTTTCTTCAGACGGGATTACCATTCAGCGCAATCTTTTCAACGCGACGAACGTGGCGTCCGCCCTCAAAGTCAGATGCGAGGAAAGTGTCTACAATTTCCAGAGCGAGTTCCGCGGGAATAAATCGTGCCGGAAGTACAAGGCAGTTGGCGTCGTTATGGGCGCGTGCCAGACGTGCCAGCTCGGGCTGCCAGCAGATGGCTGCGCGCACGCCCTGATGCTTGTTGAGGGTCATGGCGATACCGTTACCGCTGCCGCAGATGCCGATGGCGGGATAAACCTCACCTGATTCAAGAGCCGCCGCACAAGGGTGGGCAAAGTCAGGATAGTCACAAGATTCGGAAGAGAAGGTGCCGAAGTCCTTCACTTCAATGCCGCGCTCCGAGAGCGTTTTGATAACCAAGGCTTTGAGTTCAAAGCCGGCGTGGTCACTACAGATTCCAAGTTTCATACGGCTGCAAATTTAACAAAAAGCGCGCATCCGACCAAATATTTGACCAAAATGCCGCTTTATTATGAGTGGAAACTGTTTTTTAGAGGTTCAGATACTCCTTGAGAGTATCGACATATTCTTCAAACGCCTTGCGACCTTGGTCGGATATTCGACATACGGTCCGGGTTTTCTTGCCGACAAAACATTTCTCCACAGAGATATATCCGGCGAATGAAAGTTTGTCGAGCTGAACGCTCAGATTTCCTGCGGTGGCATCCGTCTTTTCCTTGAGGTAAACGAAATCAGCCTCATCGACATTCATCAATATCGACATTACGGCAAGACGCAGCTGAGAGTGCAACAACGGATCAAGCTCCTTCATTTGTTACGGGCTGCTTTACGGTTGAGAACATAACCCGGTATTATCATCATCACGATGAAGGAGATGATGAACAACGGACTTGCGAGCCCCCACAAACCCAGATCTCCGGCTATCACGCCGGCGACAATGAAGCCGCCGCTTATGACACTGAATGCACCCCCAATCATCATACACTTCTCCCTGATAATCATGCCTTGGACCGAGACTGCCATTCCCACCACGAAAAATGCGAACAGCATCATTATATTCCAGACCCTGTAGCCGGAAATTAAAAATAATGCGCCGACAACGAAGGCAGCCAGTGCCAACCAAAGTACATAATTCCACAAGGACGCCGTCAGTCGGTCAGTATAGGTGGAGACATTTCTCAGCAGCGCATTGCGTTTCCGTGCGTAGAGGGTGTAAGGAATTCCGATTATAGGTATGAGCCACCAGATTAATTGCGGAGAAAAGGGTATGTCAATTCCCGCGAGATATTTAAGAGGGGCATAAAGGTAGCTGAGCAGGGCTACGGTTACGCAAAGGTAGCCCCAGAATAGCAGCATATTGCCAGCCCCACGTGTGAGTTGTGCACGCGTCTTGGCAATCATGTCGGTGATTATTCCCATGCTCTCTTGAGGCGTGATTTTTTTGTCGTCCATATCAAGGAATTTTTAAGTGTTAATAAATCGGTTTACATTATAAACTATTTTCTTGAAAAAAAGAGCGGTCGTGCGTCTCCGCTCTCAATTCGGTTGCAAAGTTAAACAAGTTTATTTTATAAACCAAATTTTCGAGCAATTTTTTTCAAAAAAATATGACAAAATTTGGAATATAGTAGAAATATTACTACCTTTGTGCTATAAAAACCAAACCAATGTAAATCTATGAACAAATATAAGGTAAGGGAAGTTATCAAAATGCTTGAAGCAGATGGGTGGTACCTCTTCACAACCAAAGGAGACCACCGGCAGTTTAAGCACCCGGAAATGTAATTAGATAAACATTATGGAAAAGAATAGATTAAAAGTACACGTTGGATGGAGTGGAAAAAATTTCTGCTGCGGATTGTCTGAAGATATAGGCGGAGTCGTTGCCGTTACGGCAAAAACGCTCTCAAAGATGAAGGAGGATTTTGAAGAATCCTTGCGCTTGCATATAGAAGGCTGTCTTGCTGATGGTGATACTTTGCCTGATTATATTGCTAACGGTCAATATGAGATTGATTACGACCTTGATGCTGCTGCAATGCTTCGCGATGCGGAGTGTTTCACTACTATGGCAGCCATAAGCCGTGCTACAGGTATCAATCAAAAGTTGCTTAGTCATTACGCTAACTCGCTTAAACGACCTCGCCCTGCGCAACGTCAGCGCATTGTTGACGGGCTTCATGCAATTGGGCGACAGTTTTTAGCGATACAATAATCCACGTCTTCGAATTATTATTGTACAAAGTACCTCTGTGTCATCGCAGGGGTATTTTTGTTATTATAATTTTTAGTTTGATGCGTGAATTACATTTTGATATTTCGGGAAAAATTTGTAATTTTGCGATGTTGGGAAAAGTCCCGACATAATAACATACTGAAAGCGTTACTTGACGCTTCAGTTCTGACTCTTTGGAACTTCGCAACTTCCTAAAAAGCTATCTTGTCAGAACAGAAGCAACGGTAGATGCTACAGGATATGTAATATTATCCGTGGTGATTCGCAGCCTTATCCGTAAGGATGCAGTTATTGCGTATATTTACGTATTCGCGTGGGCCTATGCGTTGTTTCGTTTCAACAAGATAGGGCAATGCGAAGGCCTCAAAGAGTGGGAACGGACAGCAAGAGTACGGTGCCACGCTTTTATTTTATCCATACCACAAAAAAAGTCCGCGACAAGGCCGCCGGCGGGGACACCAGACAAACAGCTATGGCTTATTTTTAAAACAATAAACGCGGACATATTTAAATCAACTAAACAATAACTATTCACAAAAAAACAATGAAAAAGCTTTTACTCTTTTTTACACTAATCCTTACCATGCTACCGCAGTCGCTCCATGCCTTCAGCTACGGTAGCTGCGAGTATACAATTCTTGACGCATCGGCAAAAACGATTGAACTAACTAAGGTTTCCACCTATTTAGGCGGAGTGTTGTCATTGCCGACACAGATTACAAATAACGGAACCAGATACACTCTAACATCTATCAAATATGGTGCATTCAACGGTTGCAACAACTTAACCTCCGTAACAATTCCAAACACAGTGACATCCATCGCAACGTCTACATTTCAGAATTGCACTAATTTGACTTCCGTTAGTCTTCCTAATTCCATTTCGACTATACCATCTAATATGTTCATCGGCTGTAGTAGCTTAAAATCTATTACAATTCCGACCTCCGTAACAACCATTGAATCCAGTGCTTTCTATGGTTGTACTAACCTGACTTCGGTTATAATTCCTGAATCAGTTACTGGCATCTATAATACCGTTTTCAAAAATTGTAGTAGTCTTACTTCAATCGTAATTCCTGAATCGGTGACAGTTTTCGGAGACCAAATATTTTATGGATGCAGCAATTTGACCTCCGTTACACTTCCTAGCTCTATGAAAGGTATTGGATTTGAGATGTTCTACAAATGCAGCAGCTTGAAATCGATAAAAATACCTGAATCTGTAACACATATCTATAGTAGCGCGTTCTATGGTTGCAGCAGCTTGACCAATATAAATATACCTGATGCCGTGAGTACAATCAACCAATTGGCTTTTTACGGCTGTACTAACTTGACTTCGATTGAAATTCCGGAATCCGTGACTTCTATTGGAGTAAAAGTGTTCGAAGGCTGCAAAAGTTTGACCTCCGTTACACTCCCTAACTCTATAACAACGATTCCGGACGAGACGTTTTATGAGTGTAATAGCTTGACCTCCATTACAATTCCTGAATCGGTAACATCCATTGGCAATTATGCTTTTTACAAATGCAGTAGTTTGGCTTCAATCACAGTTCCTGAATCAGTAACAGTTATAAATTATTGTGCATTCGAAAAATGCAGTAATTTAACATCTGTGAACCTTCCCAATTCGTTGTCATCTATCTCAGGTAGCTTGTTCTTAGACTGCAGCAAGCTCACATCAGTAAATATACCCGAATCCGCGACTATCATCTGGGACAGCGCATTCGAGAACTGTCGTAACTTAACCTCTATCGCTATCCCTGAATCAGTAACCGATATCAAAGATAAAGCATTCAAAGGTTGCACCGGCATGACGGAGATTAATATTCCTAAATCAGTAACTTATATAGGAAGTGCATTCAGTGGTTGTAGCAGTCTGACTGAGGTTAATATCCCTGAATCAGTAACCTATATAGGAGGTGCATTCGACGGTTGCAGCAGCCTGACGGAGATTAATATTCCGGAATCCGTAACTTATCTGGGAATTTGTATATTCAGGGGTTGTAGCAGTTTGACTGAAATAAATATTCCGAAGTCTGTTACTTCTATCGAAAATGGTGCATTCAATGGTTGCAGCAGTTTGACTGAAATAAATATCCCGGAATCAGTAATGTCTATCGGATCTAATGCATTCAGTGGTTGCACCAGTCTAACCAACATTAACATCCCTGAATCAGTAACTACTATCGGCTATGCTGCATTTACCAATTGTAGTAACCTCTCATCTATTACCTATAAAACAAACCAGCCGACTTCTTTCGCAACAAACATTTTTGATAACAGCATATACCAACAGGCTACCCTCTATGTTCCTGCGAAAGCAATTGAAATTATAAAAAACACCACTCCATGGAGTTCTTTCGAAAATATTGTGGAAATAGACCCCGTATTGGACATAAACTTTGATTCTGCTTTGGGATATGTGCTCTATGATGGAAAGGCGATTGAATCGCCGTATCAAATCAATCTTGATGATGCACCGGAGGGAAACATTTCGCTTACCGTAATTCCCAAGGAGGGCTATCGGATTGACGCTATGGATTTGAACGGGGATAATGTCTTCACTGTAAAGAATCCGGATAATACATATGAGTTCAAGATCAAGAACAAGTCGGCTGTACTTGACATTCGGTTTGCAGAAATCGGCGTGGCAACCCTCTCTGTCACTGCTCCCGGCCATCACACGGTTACCCACAGCTGCCCCGAAGGCTCAGACATCACCGTTACCCTTGAGCCTCAGGAGGGTTGGAATCTCCACAGCGTGACGCTCAACGATGAGCCAATCGAGCTTGACAACGAAAACAAGATTTCAATTCCCGCCATTTTCGGTCACAACAACCTGAACGCCATCTATGTTAAGAATGACGTCACGGATATCAACACCCTTGAAGCCGGCTCCGGTACCCCCATCACAATAACCTTATCTAACAATATACTCTCCGTCAGCAATAAACCTGCCGACGCCTCCGTGATGGTATATGACCTCTCCGGTAATATGGTGACAAGCTCAACCGATGATGAACTTTACATTCCCCTGAGCAACGACGTAGCAATAATCAAAGTAGCCGACAAGGTCTTCAAAGTCGCCATCAAATAACTCTTTCTTGGGAGCGACACGCGTCCTCGCGTGTCTGTAATTTCCGGCATGCGAGGACGCATGCCGCTCCCAAGAAATCATGCCGCTCCCAAGCAAAAAAAGGGACTGTCTAAACTTGTTAGACAGTCCCTTTTTTATGGGGGAGATGGGGGAGTTTGTGTGTTTCGGAATAATTTGCTATATTTGCAATGTTATAACAAATGCATTTGACCATGAAAACCCCGGGAAAGGTGCGTAAGTCGCGCCTGAAACTTATAAAGAATGACCCGTGGCTGACTCCTTTTACCGACGCAATTGAAGGACGCCACAAGGAGGTATTGCGTAAGGAAGCAGAACTGACCGCTCAGTCCGGCTCCCTTAAGAACTTTGCGAACGCATATGAGTATTTCGGTCTCCACCGGACCCCTGAAGGCTGGACTTTCAGGGAGTATGCCCCTAACGCCACGGCTATCTACCTGATAGGCGATTTTAACGGCTGGCAGCCTACTAAGGCGTATAAACTCCATAAAATCAAGGGCACTTACGGCGACTGGGAGCTGAAACTCAAGCCGTCGCAGCTGAAACACGGGCAGTATTACAAGATGCTTGTGGAGTGGGACGGCGGCAGCGGCGAGCGCATTCCGGCTTATGCCCAGCGAGTGGTTCAGGCTCCTGACAGCCCGATATTCTCGGCTCAGGTATGGGCTCCGGAGGAACCGTATAAGTGGCAGGTAAAGCGGTTTAAGCCGAACAATGACCCACTGCTGATTTATGAATGTCACATAGGCATGGCGCAGGATAAGGAAGGAATAGGTACCTATGAGGAGTTCCGCACAAATATCCTGCCGCGAATAGAGAAAGACGGCTATAACTGCATTCAGATTATGGCTATTCAGGAGCATCCTTATTACGGCTCATTCGGTTACCATGTAAGCTCTTTTTATGCCGCCAGCAGCAAATTCGGCACGCCAGAGGACCTGAAACGTCTGATTGACGACGCGCATTCGCGCGGAATTGCCGTGATTATGGACATTGTCCACTCTCATGCGGTTAAAAATGAAGTTGAGGGCTTGGGTAAGCTCGACGGCAATCCGAACCTCTATTTCTATGAAGGTGACCGCCATGAACATCCGGCATGGGACTCGCTCTGTTTTGACTACGGCAAGAACTATGTGCTGTATTTCCTGTTGAGCAACTGCCGCTACTGGCTCGATGAATATCATTTTGACGGTTTCCGCTTTGACGGCGTGACGTCGATGCTCTATCTTAATCACGGTTTAGGTCAGGCATTTGGCGGATATGAGGATTATTACAACGGCGGACAGGACACTAACGCCATCACCTACCTCTCGCTCGCAAATCTGCTTATCCACAGCGTCAACAAGAACGCCATTACCATAGCCGAGGAGATGAGCGGAATGCCGGGACTGGCTTTGCCGGTCAAGCATGGCGGTCTTGGTTTTGACTACCGCATGGCAATGGGTATTCCTGACTACTGGATTAAGACCCTCAAGGAGAAAAAAGATGAGGACTGGCATCCGACGTCGATTT
>CAZPHN010000044.1:0-15362 GCA_964586765.1 uncultured Bacteroides sp. | reverse complement strand
GCACCTTCATGTCGTCGAGCGAGCAGATGCTCACACCGGCTTTACCAACGTCGCCTACCACGCGTTCGTGGTCAGCGTCATAGCCGCGGTGTGTGGCAAGGTCGAACGCAACGCTCAGACCCTTCTGACCTGACGCAAGGTTGCGGCGGTAGAAAGCGTTACTCTCGGCTGCGGTAGAGAAGCCGGCATACTGGCGGATGGTCCACGGACGCATTGCATACATGCCGCTGTACGGACCGCGGAGGAAGGGGGGGAGGCCGGCAACGTAGTCGAGATGTTCAAGGCCCTGAAGGTCGTCCTTGGTATAGACGGGTTTGACGGGAATAAGCTCGGGGGTGAGCCAATCTTCGCCGGCAGGGCAGGTGGCAGACTGCTGCTTCGGTGCAACGGTCTCCATTATATTGATTTTGCTGAAATCTGGTTTCATCTTGTTTACTTCAGGAGTTTAGCGTTGAATGAGCGCAGAGTGTCAAGCACATTGCTGCGAACGTGGATAAAGTTCTCGATGCCGAGGGCCTTGAGGTCGTCGGTGCAGGCGGGTGCGCCGGCTACCACGAACTCGGTCTTGCCCTTGAGAAGATTCCATGCCTCGGGGGCAAATTCGGCATATTCGTCGTCGCTTGAGCAGAGCACAACGATGTCAGCTCCGGCGGCAAGGGCGGCGTCAACGCCTTCCTTGACCGTAGCGAAGCCATTGTTGTCGATAATCTCATAGCCGGCACAGCCGAAGAAGTTGCCGCTGAACTGCGATCGAGCCAGACGCATGGCGAGGTTGCCGATGGTCAGCATGAATACCTTCGGACGGTTGGCTGCATGCTCGGTAGCGAGACGGAGCTGCTCGAAGTCTGAAGCCAGACGGGTTGCTACGATGCCGGTGCCTTCTTCATGGCAACCGCAGCCGCAACCGCCGTTTTCATCCTTTTCAATCTTTTCGGCAGCAAACTCGTTGATATTGGGATACTGGTTGGTGCCGAGAAGGATTTCCTTGCGGCGAGCCATGTCTGAGTGACGTTTTTCGTTGCTCTCGTTGACTGCTGCCTGAATTGTACCGGCTGCGAGTGCGGCGGCAAATCCGCCCTGCTCCTCGATGGCGAGGAAGAGCTTCCAGGCCTCCTGAGCGATGCTGACGGTAAGGGTTTCGATGTAATAAGAGCCGCCGGCAGGGTCAACTACCTTGTCGAGGTGGCTCTCTTCCTTCAGCAGGAGCTGCTGGTTACGGGCAATACGCTCCGAGAACTCATCGGGAGTTTTGAACGGAACGTCAAAAGGAGTTACCGTGATTGAGTCAACACCGGCAAGAGCCGCGCTCATAGCCTCGGTCTGCGAGCGCAGGAGGTTGACATGAGCGTCATAGATGGTCTGATTGTACTTTGAGGTTGTTGCATGGGCAACCATCTTGCAGGCATCGAGTTCGGCGGGATTGTACTGCTCGACAATCTGAGCCCAGAGCATACGGGCGGCACGGAATTTGGCAAGCTCCATGAAGTAGTTTGTGGAGATGCCCATATCGAACTTGATTTTCGAGGCAACAAGGTCAGCGGGCACACCGGCTTCGGTCAGCAGGGTCATCCACTGCGCGCCCCAGCTCAGGGCATAGCCGAGTTCCTGATAGATGTATGCGCCGCCGTTGGTGAAGAGTTCGGAGTCAACGCTCAGAACGCGCAGACCCTGAACGGGAAGCGACGCCTCGATGATAGCCTTGCCGGCTTCAACGGGGTCGAGGGGCGACTTGGAGCCATGTTTGAGTTCGCGCTTCCAAGGGTTGAATTTCACGCTGCCGCGGAATTCTTTGGCTGCACCGGCGGCAACTACCGCCTCGGCAAGCAGACCGGTCAGTTCGACCGCCTTGCGCATGCAGCAGCTAAGGTTGATTTCAATCTTGGTGAGGTCAATGCCTTTCAGGAAAGCGGCGAGGGCGTCAGCACTCACTTCGCCCATGTGCCAGCCGAGCGAGGTCGCGCCGCGTTCGATAGCGGCAAGAGCCTTCTCATTAGCCTCGGCGGGAGTTTCGGCGATGATTTCCTGACGGATAAGCCACTCGTTGTTACAGCGCGTGCCGCGCACATAGGGGAACTCGCCCGGAAGCGAATCCGTGGTGGTCAGCGAGGCGATATCCTCGCGGCGATACATCGGCTGGACATTGAAGCCTTCAGATGTGCGCCAAACCAGTTTCTTTTCAAAAGGTACCCCCTTGAGGTCAACGTCGACCTTTGCGCGCCATTCCTCTGCGCTCACCGGAGGGAACATTTCAAACAGTTTTTCCTTATTTTCTGCCATGATAAATTAAATGGTTATTATTTGCTGCAAATATACATAAAATCCACCGTATCGCCAAATTTACGCGTCTGTCTCAGTGTCAGGTGCGGTATACCAGCGGGAGTACATGAGATAGTTGTTGGCTATACGGCGGTTGATGGTGCGTGATTGTTCGGGGTCAACCATTTTGATGAACTTGGCGGGAGCTCCGCCCCAGAGTTCGTTCGGACCGATTTTGGTGCGCGAAAGAACCACGGAACCGGCGGCGACTATCGCTCCGGCACCGACTACGGCATCGTCCATCACGACGGCTCCCATGCCTATCAGCGCATACTCTTCGATTTTACAGCCATGGAGCGTAACGTTATGACCTATGCTGACGTCGTCGGCAATTTCGATGGTCGATTTCTCATAGAGGGTGTGGAGAACGGAGCCGTCCTGAATGTTGACGCGGTTTCCGATTGTAATTGTGTTCACATCGCCGCGCAACACCGTGTTGAACCATACGGAACATTCATCGCCGAGAGTAACGTCACCCACAAGGGTGGCGTTCTCGGCAATAAAGCAGTCGCGTCCCACTTTCGGCGTGAATCCGCGCACGGGGATAATCAGCGGCATAATTTCTCGGTTTTTGCGATGAGCCAGTCGCGCTGGTTCTGGTTTTCAAGGAGCGGAAGGAGAGTTTCGCGCACGGTCTGATGGTAGTTGTTGACCCATTCGATTTCTTCATCGGTCATGATTGAGGTGTCGAAGAGCTTGAGGTCGAAGGGGAACATGGTCAGCGTTTCGAAACAGTAGAATTTGCCGAATTCCTTGTTGCTGAGGTCCGATGGAACGCAGAGAACGAGGTTTTCGCAGCGGATTCCGTGGATGCCGGCGCGATAGAGACCGGGTTCGTTTGAGGTTATCATGCCGGGCTGGAGAGCCACATTGACGTGATTCAGTCGGATAGACTGCGGACCTTCGTGGACATTGAGGAAGTGACCGACGCCATGACCGGTGCCATGGAGGTAGGTCAGACCGTTCTTCCAAAGGAACTGACGGGCAAGGGCGTCAAGCTGGTCGCCGCGGGTGCCTTCGGGGAAAATTGCAGTTCCGAGCGCGATGTGTCCTTTCATGACGAGGGTGAAGTCGCGGCGTTCCTGAGCGGTGGGTGTGCCTACCGCCACGGTACGGGTAATGTCGGTAGTGCCGTCAAGATACTGCGCGCCGCTGTCAATCAGCAGCAGACCCTCGGGTTTGATTTCCGATGAGGTCTCTTCGGTAGCAGAGTAGTGGACAATGGCTCCGTGAGGACCGTAGCCGGCAATCATTTCGAAGGAGTCATCGACATACATCGCGCCCTGCGAGCGATAGAGGGTGCCGAGGCGTGCCATATCCAGCTCGGTAAGTTTCTCTCCGGCAGCGAGACGGCGTTCAACCTCCATGAAGAGCTTTACAAGGGCGACGCCGTCGCGCGCCATGGCGTTGCGTGTGCCGGCAATCTGGGTCATGTTCTTGACCGCCTTGGGAAGGGCTACGACCGATGAGCCTTCGACGGCGTGAGAGCCAAGCACTGCAGCGAGGGTAAAGGCGGTACGCTCCGGCTCGATGTAAACCTTTTCTGACTTGGGAAGGAGGGCAAGGAAGCGGCTGACGCTATCATAAGCGGCAACGTCAACTCCGGCATCCGCTAAATATGCATGGACTTTTTCATCAACCTTGGCTTCATCGGTGAAAAGCACCTTGCGGTCGGGGCTGAGGAAGAGGAAAGCTGTAGCTACAGGGTTGCAGTCAACGTCAGATGAGCGGATATTGAGAATCCAAGCGATTTCGTCGAGCGCGGAAATGAAGAGCGCGTTGGCTTTTGCGCCGGCTGCAATCGAAAGAATGCGTGAAATCTTTGAGTCGGCTGACTCGCCGGCAAATTTTTCATCATGGATAAAGATAGAATCGGAGGGGAGAGTGGGGCGGCCGGACCAAATTTTGTCGATAGGCGCGAAATTGGTGTCGAGGGCAATGCCGTAAGCTGCCAGAGCGGCTTTAAGGCGACGTACCGCACCGACGCTGTAGACCATGCCGTCGACACCTACGGTAGAGCCCTCGGCGAGTTCGCCACAGAGCCACTGCTCGATAGACGGAGTTTCAGGCAACCCTTCCTTCATCAGTTCGATGCCGGTTCCGTTGAGTTGGTCGGCGGCTTGGAGGAAGTAGCGGGAGTCGGTCCAGAGAAGCGCGCGCTCGGCGGTGATAACAAGGGTGCCCGCTGAGCCGGTGAAGCTGCTGAGCCATTTACGTACCTGCCAGTGTTCGGCAAGATATTCGCTCTGATGGGGGTCTGACTGGGGAATTACAGCTGCAGCGATACCTGCCTGCTGCATTTCTTGTCTGAATTGCTCTATTCGAGCCCGTATGATTGTACTCATGATAATTTATTTTGTAGGTTGTGTTTTCTGTTTTGGATTTAACTTAATTGCTGCATTTCAACGAGTTTGGAGTACGTTCCGTTGAGAGCCATAAGTTGGTCATGCGTTCCGCGCTCTATAATCCTGCCTTCGCTCATTACGCAGATAAGGTCGGCATTGCGGATTGTGCTGAGGCGGTGTGCGATAACCAGCGTGGTGCGGTTTTTCATCAGGCGGTCAAGAGCTTCCTGTACCAGATGCTCGCTCTCGGAGTCGAGGGCTGAGGTAGCCTCGTCGAGAATGAGGATGGGCGGATTTTTCAAAATGGCGCGCGCAATGCTCAGACGCTGACGCTGACCGCCGCTCAGACGGCAGCCGCGGTCGCCGATGGAGGTTTCGTAGCCTTGCTCCATCTCGGTGATGAACTCGTGGGCGTTGGCAATGCGTGCGGCAGCCTCAACTTCTTCCATGGTAGCGGAAGGAACGCCGAAAGTGATGTTATTATATACGGTGTCATTAAAAAGGATGGCTTCCTGATTGACATTGCCCATGAAGCTGCGCAGATGTTCAACCGGCAGGTCGCGAAGGTCCTTGCCGTCAATGGTAATTGAGCCGGACTCTACGTCATAGAAGCGCGGAAGCAGGTCTGCGAGGGTTGATTTGCCCGAGCCGCTCTGACCGACGAGCGCGACGGTCGCTCCCGCCGGAATATCAAGGCTGACGCTTTTCACCGCCTGAACGGAAGCTCCGGCATAGGAGAAAGAAACATCGGAATATTTGATTTCTCCGCGCAGTTTTTCGATTTTCTGAGGATTTTGGGGATTTTTGATGGGATTTTCGGCGGAAAGTATCTTGTCGATGCGGTCAAAGGACGCCATGCCCTTGCGGATGGCGTATGTTGCCTTTGAAATTTCCTTGACCGGGTTGATTATACTGTAGAAAATCACCAAGTAATATATGAATTCCGAGGCATTGAATGAGCTGGAACCGTTGATAATCAAGGTGCCGCCAAACCAGAGTACGATTACGATGGTGATGGTGCCGAGAAATTCGCTCATTGGGTGGGCAAGAGCCTGACGGCGGAGCACACTGAGCTGATAGCCGAAAAGCTTCTGAGTGTCATTATTGAAGCGGTTACGAACCTTGCCTTCTGCCACAAACGCCTTGATGATACGCAGACCGCCGAGGGTCTCCTCGATGTTGCTGACCACTGTGCCCAGCTGGTTCTGTACCTCCATGGATTTGGCTTTCAGTTTCCTGCCTACGGCACCCATTACCCAACCCGCCAAAGGCAGGAGGATGAGTACGAAGAGGGTAAGCTGCCAGCTGACAATCAGCATCATGGTCAGGCAGGCAATGACCATAAGCGGGTTTTTGAACAGCAGGTCGATGGACTGCATGATGCTGCTTTCAATTTCATTGACATCGCCGGTCATGCGGGCAATGACGTCACCTTTGCGCTCATTAGTGAAGAAGCCGATGGGCAGACGGGTGATTTTGTCGTAAATCGAGTTACGTATGTCGCGGATAATGCCGGCGCGTATGGGAATCAGGTAATAGCTGCCGAGGTATGTCGCGCCGACTTTCAGCGCGGTCATGATTATGAGCAGGACTCCGAGCAGACCGAGTGTGGCTGACTGTCCGTAGCGGTCAATGCTTTCCTGAGTGTAATAATAGAAATTGTTCATTGCCGCCTCGCGGAGGTTGTCCCAAGTCATTGGCATCAGTTCGTAATGAGCCTGATTGATCTGGAAAAGCATTTCCAGAATAGGTATAATCAACGCGAAGGAAAACAGGGTCAGGAACGCAGCCAAAAGGTTGAAAACTACGTTGAGGACCAGATAAGTCTTATACGGCGGAAGGAACCGACGCAGAACAGAATAAAAATCTTTCATAACTGAGTGCAAATTTAACAAAAAAATGTGTAGATTTGCAATTATGGACACTGAAATTATCATAGAAACCCACCCGTTTGAGCCATTTGTGCCATCAAACGCGCGTGTTCTCTTCATGGGCACGTTCCCTCCGCAGCCAAAACGCTGGGCTATGGACTTCTATTATCCCAACAGGACCAATGATTTCTGGCCCATGATGGGGCTGATTTTTTTCGATGACAGGGATGCGCTGATTGACCGCGCGCACAAGTCCTTCCGCCTTGACCGCATTAAGGAGTTGCTTGAGCGCGAGGGTATAGCCATGAGTGACACCGGATATAGGGTGAGGCGTCTGAAAAACAATGCTTCCGATAAGTTTCTCGAGATTGTCGAGCCGGTCAATCTGGCGGCTTTGCTGGAGCGCATGCCGGATTTACAGTCAATCGTGACAACCGGCGAGAAAGCGGCTCAGGTCATTGCCGAACTGACAGGGACCGAGCCGCCTAAAATGGGGGAATATGTCGTGACCGCCTCAGGTCTGAAAATCTGGCGGATGCCGTCGACCAGCCGCGCCTATCCGCTGCCGCTGGCAGAGAAGGCGGCTTTTTACCGGCGCATCTTCGGGTGTTTGTTGAACCGGTAGAGGACGGTCAGCATGGCGTAGCGGCGCATGGTATTGGACCATGTTTCGTAACGACCTTGCGAGTTGACGGATATGGTGTACGGTTTGACCTGACCGAGAATATCGTTGGCTGACAGCTTGAAAGTGAGGTTGCCTTTGAGGATGCTCTTGGTCAGCGTCGCGTTCCAGAGCCATTGCGCCTCATTCATCTCGGCGACGTCATAGCCGCTGTTGCAGAGCATATTCAGGTTGGTGGTGAACTGCATATCCCACGGCAGTTCCACCGTGCCGTTGAGGTACGCGCGATATTCCATGGCTGATATTTCGCGGAAACCTTCGCGGGTGCCATGGGAGTTTCTCCAGCCGACGGAACCTCCCAGCGATATGTTCGAGCCGTTCTTGAACTTGTAATTTCCGTTAAGTGCGCACGACGTATTAAGGTTTTTGACCAATGAACGCTCCGGCGAACCGACGGTGGTATGAAAGTCAACGCTGTGGGAGTAAGTTCCATTGATGCCGCCGCCCAAGGTGATATGTCGTCTTGACCCGAATGTGTGGCTGTAACTCATAGAGCCGTTGGTGTTCCAGTTGCCGTTGATGTTCATGGGCTTGTAGATTGTAACGCCCGTTTCGGGGTTATAGATTGAGGCGTTGCCTATGGCATCCTGAGTGAGGTTGAACCCATAATAGAACTGGAAATAGTTCGTGACCGCGCGTCCGTAGCGATAAATGTTTCCGGATAAGTTGTGGTGCTTACTCATGCGCAGATTGTCGGCGTTATATTCGTAGACGGTCATCGGGTCAGACGATTCACGGTTGTGGAGGAACAGATTAAGTAACGGCTCCGACATTTTCATGCTGTAGTTAAGCGACACTCCGATGTAGCGGAGTTTATTCTGCGATGAAAAGCGGAACGAAGCCTTCGGACTGAATGTATTGGTGCGTCTGATAACGTATTCGTGAGTGGGGAGCTGAGTGTTATGGTCCAATGAGTTGGAGCGATACTTGTGTTCAATACTCATTGAGACGGAGTAGCCCGGATTAAGACCGGAGTCAACCTGAGCCGTTGGCTCTGACCGGAAGTTGACAGAGGCAGAGGTGACTATGTTGTGGTCATTGTTGGTTGAGAAATATGAATTCTTGGCATCAACCACAGCCTGTTCCGGTTTGGTAAGCGACGGAAGCGGGTCAATGCCGTCGGGCAAATCGGCGTCGGCGGTGAAAAGGGTATAGTCATTCGCCGTATATGTATAATGGTAGTCGGAAGCAATCTTCATCCGCCAAGTGTTGCTGCGGCGTTCATCCATATTGTTGATGTCGCGTCCGTAGCTTGCACCGCCTGAAAATTTGCCCGTCTCCGGTCCGTTGACGGAGTATCGGTCTGTATTCACAGGCTCGCCGGGGTTTGTGTTTGCTCCGCCGAATTTCTGTCCGTAAATGACGTCGGAGGTGGATTGGCTGTTATTGTATGACCCCATGGCGTAAATATTGAATGAGCCGGGGACTTTTTTGCTGCGGATGGTGGTGTTGACATTCAGGCTGCCGTTGATGGAGCTTGAGTTGGAGAGCGAGGAGGTACGCAGGCGCGTAAGCAGGATGTCGTTATAGCGTTTGGAGTACGGGCGGGCAAAAACCGAGTCGAGCGATTCCGTACGGGAGCTTTCCTCAGGCATTTCGGTGAAGGTTGCCGAGCGGTTGAGGTTGTTGGTGCGGTTTCTCGACCAGTTGAACGTAGGTCTGATGTTCAGGAACGCGCTCTCGCCCTTGAAGAAGAATGTATGGTGGGTGTTGAGGGTATAATTGCGGTTATTGTTGCGCGTGGCGCTGCGGCGGTAAAGGTCGCCGGTGGGATAAAACAGGGTTGACGCGGTTTCGTTGAGGTTGAGATTGTTCACGTAAGTGAATACCACGTTGCCGTTGGCTCGTAACTTTTTGCTTTCGGGTTCATAGAGATAGTCCATGCCTCCTTTCTCAACGCGTCCGTCGCCGTAATATCCGCTATCATTGTTCCATTCTCCACGGGTGCCGACGGAGGAGTTGTCGCGGACATTATTGAAGTTGCCGAATGCGCTCAGGCGCAGGGTCTCGGTAAAGCCGAGTCCGAAGAGCTTGCCAAGCCAGCGGTTGTCGGTGCCGTAGCCGCCTTCAACAGATGCCATCGTGCCGATGGAGTATTCTTTTTTCAGCACGACGTCCATCACCAGATTCTCCTCATCTTCCTTGCGGGCAAGCTTTTGCGATGATTGGGTGAGGTAATCATCCTCCGAGGCTTTGTCGTAGACCTGAATGTTCTTGACGGTATATGACGGCAGATTTTTCATAGCCACGTCCATATCGCCGTTGAAAAAGTCCTTGCCGTTGATTAGCAGCGAGTTGATTTTGCGGCCGTTGACGGTGATTTCGCCGTCGGAGTTCAGCTGGGCGTTGGGCAACTGGCGAATGAGCGCTTCGAGCATCGATCCTTCCGCCAGATTAAACGCGTTGGCATTGTAGACAACCGTATCGCCTTTCATCACCATCTTGATGGCGGTGGCTACGACCTCGACCTCGTTGAGCTCCTTGTGTCGTTCTTTCTGCATGGATATGGTGCCAATCCAGACTGTGGACTGGTCGCGGTATTTGCGCTCAAATTCCTTGACGACAGGCTCGTAGCCTTCGCGGTCAAGCGTAAGCATATACTTGCCCACACCGCCCTGAATCATGGCGCGGATTTCGCCGCCGTTATCGGTCATAAGTTCCTCGCGATTACCCGAAAGGAGTTTGAACGGCACTTTGACAGTATCGTTTACTGCTGAAATCATTACGGCAACGGAGTCGAGTCCCACCCATGCGGTGGTGTCGCCTCGGGTCGTGTAGGCTCGCAACATGAAGTTGTCATTTTTTGCAGCCATGGTCAGACCGCAAAAAATCAGCAACAAAGCAAGGAATTTTCGCATAAATGAAAGGAATTGTGTGGATTATGCGGCAAATTTACGAAAAGTTATCCTGATTTGCAAGGAAATGGGATAGGTTCAGGTTGCTCCTATTTTGGGGGTGTCTTTGCTTGGGAGAAGTACGCGTCCTCGCGTGCTTGTAAATTGCTGTAAATGCGTGTGTTGCCGGCGGCTGGGAAGCCGCCTTTCCATCAGTTAGTTGAGGGAGGTGCCGTCGAGGGCGTTCAGGCGGGAGGTGAGCTCGGGGAGGAGGTCGGCGCGGGCGCGGAGGGTCAGGCGACATGTATTGTCAAACTCGCGGCTCAGGATTGTGACCTCAGGATGTTTGGCAATCTGCATCACTCCGTTCATAGCCTGATAGGGGAACGTTACGGTCAGCTCTCCTTCGCGGTGACGCTCAATGATTTCCGCTTCGTCGAGGCAGAGGCGCGCGCTTTCGCGATAGGCGGCGATGAGTCCCGGAGTACCGAGCTTGATGCCGCCGAAGTAGCGGACAACGGCGACAACTACATTTTTAAGTCCTTTGGAGTTAATCTGCCCTAAAATAGGTTTGCCGGCAGTTCCTGAGGGTTCACCGTTGTCGTTGGAGTAGCTTACGGGCTGCTCCGCCCCTATTACCCAAGCCCAGCAGACATGACGCGCGTCAAAATACTCCTTTTGCAGCCCGGCTACAAACTCTTTTGCCTCCTCGACGGTATGAACTGGAGCTGCAAACGCGAGAAAACGACTCATTTTTTCCGTAAACTTGGCGGTGGCGGGAGCGGATATGGTCAGGTAGCTGTCAGCCATGACGGAACGGATTAGAAGCGTGAGGCGCGGCGGTATAGTACCAGCGCGATGATGGCGTAGACAAAGTTGGGAATCCACATGGCTACCATTGGCGAGGTCATGCCCGTGACGGCAAAGGTCTGCGTCAGGGTCATGAACAGGATGTAGGTGAAGCTGAGAACGAGACCTATACCTATGTTGACGCCCATACCGCCCTTGACCTTGCGCGACGACAGGCTCACGCCGATGATTGTGAGGATAAAGGCGGCTGCACAGGAGGCGTAACGCCGGTGATATTCAATTTCAAACTGGCGCACGTTGGCAACTCCGCGCTGGCTCTGCCGCTCGATATACGCGGCGAGTTCGGGGGTTGTCATGGCTTCATGGTCGCTTGTGGAGATTACAATGTCGTGGGGCTGGATAGGCACGATGGTGTCCAGCTCCATGCCGGTGGAGATTATTTCGCGTTCATCGCCGAACTTACGCTCTACGTAGTTGCGCAGACGCCATGAATAGCCGCCGCGCCATTCGGCTGAGCTTGCCGTCAGGCGTGACTTGAGCCGTTGACCTTCAAAGCTGTCAAGACTGAAACGGGTGCCTCGGTTGGTCACGGTGTTGAAGTCGCCCAGATAAGCCACGCAGTCCTTGCTGATGCGGAGCTGGGCATTGGTAGTGGCACTGATGCGCTTGTCCTTGACGTAGGTGTTCATGAAGTTACGCATCTTGACATTGCCGGGGGGAATGACGTAGGCGGAGAGGACAAATGTGGCTGCAGCTATGACTGCCGCAGAAAACATATATGGTCGCATCAGCCGCCGGTAGCTCATGCCTGATGAAAGCATGGCAATGATTTCCGAGTTGCCCGCAAGTTTCGACGTGAAGAAGATTACCGCTATGAATACGAACAGCGGGCTGAACTGATTTGCGAAGTAGGGCAGGAAGTTCATGAAGTAGTCAAAGATGATTTCCTTCAGCGGAGCTTTCTGAAACGCTTCGAGCTTTTCGTTGATGTCAAACATCACCGTGATTGCCAGAATCAGGGCAAGCGCGAAGCAGTAAGTGCCGAGAAACTTCTTGGTTATGTAGCGGTCAAGAATCAAAGTCGGCGGGTCACCTCCCGGACCTTCCAAGCCTTCCATTGGGCAAAATCGCCCGCAATTATGTGTTCACGCGCCTGACGCACCAGACTCAGGTAGAACGCCAGATTATGGATTGACGCAATCTGCATGGCAAGTATTTCCTGAGCTATGAACAGATGGCGCAGATATGCTTTAGAGTAAATGCGGTCGACCTCGGCGGCACCGTCCTCCTGAATGGGTGAGAAGTCGTTAGCCCACTTGGCGTTACGCATATTCATGATGCCATGGTCGGTAAAGAGCATGCCGTTACGACCGTTGCGCGTTGGCATCACGCAGTCCATCATGTCGACTCCGCGGTCAATCGCTTCGAGGATATTGGCAGGAGTGCCTACGCCCATGAGGTAGCGCGGGCGGTCCTTAGGTAAAATTTCGTTGACCACTTCAATCATTTCATACATTACCTCCGTGGGCTCGCCTACCGCCAGTCCGCCGATGGCGTTGCCCTCGGCTCCGAGTTCGGCAACCTCGGAGGCGGCACGGCGACGCAGGTCGGGATATGTACAGCCTTGAACTATAGGGAAAAACGTCTGGCTATGACCGTAGAGCGGTTCGGTTTCCTTGAAGTGCTGCCATCCGCGGCGCAGCCAGCGCATGGTCAGGTCGAGACTCTTCGAGGCATATTCGCGGCTACTCTGCCCGGGAGGACACTCATCGAGAGCCATCATTATGTCCGAACCGATTATGCGCTGAATGTCAACGACACTTTCCGGAGTGAAAAGATGCTTGGAGCCGTCAATATGGCTGCGGAAATGCGCGCCTTCTTCGGTCAGCTTGCGGTTGTCAGACAGCGAAAAGACCTGAAAGCCGCCGCTGTCGGTCAGTATGGGGCGGTCCCATCCGTTGAACTTGTGCAAGCCGCCGGCGGCGCGTAGCGTTTCGACGCCCGGGCGAAGATACAGATGATAGGTATTGCCCAAAATAATCTGAGCCTTTACTTCTTCCTTCATTTCGCGGACGTGGACAGCCTTGATTGCACCGACAGTGCCTACGGGCATGAATATCGGTGTTTCAATCGGACCATGGTCTGTCACAATCAGACCCGCGCGCGCGTCGGTTCCGGGCGCATTAGCTTGCAGAGTAAATTCCATCAGAGTATCGTTTTTCTAAAAACGCCGGAAACCAATTCAGGAATCCGGCGTTTGTTTTAGAAATTCTTTTGGGGTGAACAGTGGGGGTCGAACCCACGACCTTCGGAACCACAATCCGACGCTCTAACCAACTGAGCTATGCTCACCATGTTCGGTTTTTACGGCTGCAAAGTTACAAAGTAATTTTGTAATCTCCAAATTTTTCTCCAAAAAAACCGAAAAATTCCACATTGATTATTTATTGAGGCGATAAGTGCAATATTATTTATTACCCGTGAAAGAAAGCACAGCTTGCTCTCCATTCGGCCCATATATTTTTTGTGTAATACTAAGAGCCTTCGTTTTAGTAACTTTTATTATGGCATCTGAATTGCTCTCCAGTTTTAGTATGTAGTTACCGTTCTTTTCGGGAATTATCGTGGCAATCATGTCCACATCATCTTCATCATAGAAGTTTTCTCCTCGGATTTTTATAGTAACCTTTACCTTTGACTTATCAATTTTTAATAATTCTACTGAAGCCTTGGAATAGCTCTCCACTGTTTCCTGTCCTTCCATTATCTTTAAGGTGCCGGAATACGTTCCGCTAATCTGCTCGGCATTGTCTGTTGGCAGGTATTTTTTATTTTTAGAGGAAGTGGAAGATTTTGAAGGAGTTTTTGTACGATATGATGAACCTGTTGATTTTGATGTGTGCAAAGGTGTGTCTGTGGGCGTTTCTTTCGGGGGATCAACATGTGCCAATATCGGCGAAATTACATCAAAAGAAATACGCTGTCTCGGAACATATGTGAATTTATAGTCATGCGACACGAGATTATTATGTTGAACCCCTGATGTAGTTAGAAGCATACCTCCAGCAACAGTTGCAAGTCCGGGAAGTCCAATTCCTACGGCAAGATCACCATCCGTTTTAGCTAAACACAGCCCCGCTAAAGATAAAACCGCACCACCAGTTGCCGTAGCGATTCCGAATCCGGTCATTACACCATCTCCATTGTACACCTTACGTTTATAATCAACTCCGAAAGGCACTCTGAGACCTGCTCTTGGGTCGGTTGCAACAAGAAATCCAACATATTCGTTTGCTGGAACCGTTATTTTAATGTCATTATTTGTTTGTTCTTGCTCTTTCCATTCTATTTTGGTATTTTGAGGAACGGTAATCACAAAAGAACTCTTAGGAACGGAGCAGCCGGATAAAATCAACGCTGTAGCCAGCATGATAATTAACTTTTCACTTTTCATTTTCATAACATTTACTTATAATCAATTAGAGCTCCCTGAGCGAATCGGTCATAAATATTATTTTTTATAATATTCTCACCAAACCAACTTTCAATCCCCGTTTGAGGAAGATTCGTGTATACCCTCATTGTATAGGCAAATTCAGCTGCAGCATCAGGTTTTTTGCGATAAATATTCATAAAAGCTTCATTTACCCTGCCTCCGTTAACCTTTTCATTAATTGTTGAGTTAACGTAGAAGTCTGTTACTATTTTTTCTTCAGCTGCGTCTTCAAATGAATAGGTGATGCATACGCTGAATCGCAAGGGTGAGTTCTTAAAATCGACATCTACATAGGAATTTATTCCCTCGCCATCGGTTAGACGGTCAATCTTAAATTGTTTTGACATAATCATTTTTCCGTGAGGCCCGACTCGAACCTGTGGCTGATCCTGAATTGATATTGATGATGAAGAATATGACCCCGTCGTAGTACTATAGGAGTTTGTAATGCCGCTTAGCATTGTGCCGATTGCTCCGCTAATGCCGAATGCGCTGGAAATTGCGCCAAGATTTACAGATGTCCCGTTTGTCTCAGTATTAATCGTACCCGAAGTTGACGTATAAGTAGCCGGATCAAAATAGGATTGTGAGTTACCTGTTGTATTAATCAGAAACGACTTAGTCTGATCAATCGTTAGAATCTTATCAGTGCGATTATAAACCACCGCCAACATTTCTCCCGAGGGATTGAAAAAGTATTGAACCGCAATTTTTGCATCACTCGGAATCTCTTTTGGTTGTGTAAAGGAGGTTCGGATACTTTGATAACCAACTTGTGAAACAAGTAATGAATTTTTTGAGCCACACGAGGTTAAAGCTGGAACGGTTATAGATAAAAATATCGCTAACCGAGAGATGAAATTATATTTCATTGGCACAATTTTTTTGCCGCATGACTCTCCCCTTTGGCAATGAAAAGAATAAAAAAAGAGCGTGAGAGTCTGTATCTGTTACTCGTCCCACGAATCGAGGCTCTGGCATGTGCCCATCACAGTAGAACGAGCAACG
>CAZPHN010000043.1:0-15387 GCA_964586765.1 uncultured Bacteroides sp. | reverse complement strand
AGGGTTGATGCAGTTGATATTGTCTGTTGGAACGCCATCTATAATATAAAGAGGGTCATTGCTGGAATTGGCGGTTGACATGCCTCGAACACGGATTGAACCGGTTCCGCCGGGAGCAGCGTCGGGAATAACATTGACACCCGGAAGTTTGCCTGCCATGGAGTTCATGATGTTACCGGAATTTTCGCTCAATGGCTCTTTCATGTTCATAACGGAGACAGCTCCGGTCAGGTCTGCTTTGCGGACCGTCTGATAACCTACTACTACAACTTCGTCGAGCAGCTCGGTGTTTGCCTCAAGAAAGATTTCCATCTTACTCTCCGCGTTCACGGTTTTGGGCTTATAACCCACGTAGGACACGATAAGTTTTGAACCGTCGGGCACCGTAATGATAAAATTGCCGTCAATGTCGGAGGCGACACCTGCCACCCCTTTTACATCGGAAATAACGCTTGCGCCGATAAGCGGCTCGTTATCTACGGCTGAAACAACGGTCCCGTGCACAGTGATGTCCTGTGCTTGTGCCACTATTACTGTCAGCAATAGAAATAATGCACTGAGAATTGTTTTTTTCATGTTATTGATAGTTGAGTGATTTTTCCCGCAAAGTTATTTGAGGTTTACCAACAACATGATAAAACTATGTTGCAAAAACTATGAATTTTTGGTCAATGCAGAATTTTTACATCAAATTGCATAATTATTCATAGTCAACGGCATCAGTTGATTCCTAAACGCGTCCGCATTTCCGAGGGTGACTCATCAAACATCTCGCGGAACACACGCGTAAAATATGCCGGAGCGGAAAAGCCCACTTCGTAGGCTATTTCGCTAATGGATTTGTCAGTATTGGACAGCAAATCCCTTGCTCGGGTCAGTCTCATTTTCCGCAGCAGCTCAACGGGTGAATAGTTTGTCAACGCCTTAATCTTCCTATAGAATTGTGACCGTCCCAAACTCATTTTGGAAGCCAGAGTATCGATATTCAGATCGGCATCACCCATCTCCTTATTCACAAGTTCAACAAAACGGGCATAAAACTCATTATCAAGGTCAGGACATACTTCCTGAACTGCGGATTTTTCATCAATCTTGGACTTGGAAACATTGATTTCGCGTCCTATTTCCCATAGATTTTTGATGCGTTTACGGTTTTCAATCAAATTTTCACACCGCATACTGAGCATCTTGCTGTTGAACGGCTTCGACAAATAGCCGTCGGCACCGCTCTCATAACCCTGAATGCGCTGCTCATCTAAACTGCAGGCGGTCAACATCAGTACGGGGATATGCGAGGTAGTAATCTCATTTTTGATACGTTTACAACATTCCAGACCGTCCATAACCGGCATCATGACATCGCAAATAATCAAGTCAGGAACATATTTGGAAGCAAGCCTTATTCCCTCCCTGCCGTTTGACGCTTCAATAATACGGTATTCTGACGAAAGCAGCTCGCGTATCATCTTCCGTATGTCAGAATTGTCATCAATAATCAGCAGCAAGGGCTTACCGTCACCCTCATCCGTGATATCCAGCTCTATGTCACTCAGTTCGGTGATTACATCGGTGTCTGTTATCGAACGTGATACGTTCATCTCGACCCGGTCACTTATATGACGTATAGGAATCTTGACTGTAAACTTGCTTCCCTTGCCAAGCGAGCTTTCGACATCAATGGAACCGCCATGCAACTCTATGAACGACTTGGCAAGCGAAAGTCCTATGCCGGAACCGTTTGGATGAATCTTATCTACCTGATAAAAACGGTCAAATATGTTTCCGAGGTCTTCAACGGCTATACCCTCACCGGTATCCTCAACCGAGAAGATAAGACGCGTGTCATCACAGGTACAAACCAGATGGATTTTGCCGTTGTCCGCCGTATATTTAAAGGCGTTTGACATAAGATTAAAAAATACGCGCTCAACTTTCTCGACGTCAATAGCGAGCGTCACTGATGATTCGACAAGGATATCTATAGTCAGCTTGATATCCCTTTTGCGGGCAATAGCCGTAAATGATTCGGTCCAGTCGCGCATCAGTTCGGCAATATGTACCTCGGTGAGGTTAACCGTCAGTTTTCCGCTTTCATATTTTCTGAAATCAAGAATTTGATTGATAAGGCGGCGAAGTATCTTGACGTTCTTGCTCGCTATCTTAATCAGAGCCTTATGCTGGGGTGTTAGATAATCTGCCATTTCAAGCTGTTCAACCGGCTCGGCAATGAGTGTCAGCGGAGTGCGCAGGTCATGTGACACGTTGGTAAAGAACATCAGCTTCGATTGCGTGGCGGCGTTGAGTTGCTCGTTAAGCTTCTTTTCGGTGTCACGTTGCTGTGCCAATAGCCTGTTTTGTTCAACAAGTGCTTTCTGGTGACGTTTATGAAGCCAGAACGCCCTTAAAACCATAAACAGGAACCCGAACAATAACACTACAATAGCTATCGCTGCATAAAAAAGCGACGTCTGTGCCGAATGTCGGCTCCAATAATCATCAACCTGCGACTTAAGTAGCTTTATTTTGGAGGTCTCCTCTGCAAGCGACTCATTCTGGCGGAGCAGAATGTCAGCATTCGATTTATCTACCGCCGAGAGTACCGGCAAAATCGTTTCCCGCTCATATGGTTTACCTTCCAATATAGCCAACGCCGTGCGAATCAGGCGATAACCTTCGGCAGGATATAGAAATGTGGCATCAATTGTCCCGTCGGCAACCGCCTTGATACCGATTTCAGGCGCGGCGTCAATGCCTATTACCTTTACCGACATCCCCTTCCTCTGTGCTATTTCAGATGCACCGATAGCCATACGGTCATTATGGGCGTATATCAAATCGACATCGGGGTGTAGCGACAACAATGAGTCTGCCACCATTGCCGCATCCTCATAATTCCAATTACCGTGAGCCGAATCAACTATGCTCAGTCCGCACTTACCGGCTTCATCATGAAAACCTTGATGGCGTTGTATGGCAGGTGTCGACCCAGCCAGACCGTATATTTCAAGTACCTTCCCGTTATTACCTATAAGATTATAGGCGTACTGAGCCGCTGATTTGCCTATCCCGTAGTTGTCCACTCCCTGATATGACGTATATGAAGTGCCGTTAATATCGCGGTCAAACACTACTACCGGTATTCCCGACTCATAGACCTCCTTGATTACGGGTGTTATCGCATCCGCTTCATTCGGAGCGGCTATGATTATGTCGAAACCGTTATCGGCAAAATAGCGTATATCGGCAATCTGCTTTTCATTGCTGTCATTGGCAGACCTAATCTCTACCTGCGCCTCCGGATGGAACATGATTTCACGATAGATTTCATCATTCATCCTCCTGCGCCAGTCATCCTCGCTACACTGCGATATGCCGATACGATAATGCTTTTCCTCCCGACAGCCGAACGCCGGCAGAATCAAGAGCGCAACTATGATATATTGGAATAGCTTTTTCATGGTTTATCACTTCGGTTGTTTAAGGCTCTGCAAAGATAGTGACAATATTATGAAAAACAGAGTTTTTACTATGATATTTTGAGCAATGCACCATTTATGCTATTTATTGCTCAATTTTTAATAGTAATACCTATTATAATGTCGTAGCTTTGCATCCGGAAATCAAACCGAAATCAAAATATCATATCACATATGAAAAAAATATCAAAATTAACGAGAGCTTTTGCAGCCATTCCGCTGACATGTGCGGTAAGTGTGGCGGCAATCGCTTCGGATGGAATCAGAATCGAACATCTTGGCACGAACAATACTTTGGTCAGGATTGACGGAGATGCACGTTATCTGATGCTCCCCGTACAGGAAGCCTACGATGACGCGACGGTAAATGTGGTGGTCGACGGAAAGATTGACCGCACGATATATGTCCGTCTGGCAAAATCAAAGGTAGACTATTCTATGCCGTTTGACCTTTCGCCGTATAAGGGTCACGACGTCCTGCTTAATATTGTAACATCACAGAATCGCTCGACCGTGCGCGAAGCCAAGGAGGATGCCTGCTGGAGTAACTTCCAGCTTACTGACTCGTTTGATGTGACCAACCGTGAAAAGTATCGCCCGGCGTTCCACCATACACCCCTGTATGGCTGGATGAACGACCCTAACGGCATGTTCTATAAAGATGGCGTCTGGAATCTGTATTACCAGTGGAACCCTTACGGCTCAAAATGGCAGAACATGACGTGGGGTCACTCTGCTTCCACTGACCTCATTAACTGGGAGCATCATCCTGCCGCTATAGAGCCCAACGGGTTGGGCGCAGTGTTCAGCGGTAGCTCGGCAATCGACCGAGAAAACAGCGCGGGCTTCGGCAAGGATGCCGTTGTGGCTATGTATACCTCGGCGGGTGCAAGCCAGATTCAGAGCCTTGCATACAGCCATGACAATGGTGAAACCTTCACCATATATCCGGGAAATCCGGTGATTACACTTGAAAGCGAGGCCCGTGACCCCAATATGTTCTGGAATCCCGAAACAAAGTTGTGGACACTCGTGCTTGCTCACGCTCTTGACCGCGAAATGCTGATTTTCACTTCACCCGACATGAAGGTGTGGACTCTTCAGAGTAGCTTCGGCAAGGGACTTGGGGCGCAGGATGGTGTATGGGAATGTCCTGACCTCCTCGAACTGCCGGTTGAAGGCACCGACCTCAAGAAATGGGTATTGCTATGCAATATTAACCCCGGAGGTCCGTTCGGAGGCAGCGGTATCCAGTATTTTGTAGGTGACTTTGACGGCAAAACATTCACGGTAGACACAGATAATAACGGCAATGTCCCGACAAAATGGCTCGACTACGGCAAAGATAACTACGCGGTTGTCAGCTGGAGTGATGCCCCCGACAATCGACACACCACAATCGGCTGGATGAGCAACTGGCAGTATGCAGCTGAAGTCCCTACACAACAGTTCCGTTCGGCAAACACCCTTCCGCGTGACCTCAGCCTGTTCAAGGGTAACGACGGAGAGTATTACACGGTCTCCGCTCCCTCTCCTGAACTCACCTCGCTGCGTGAAAAGTTAATTGTAAATAAAAACTCAGTTGCAGTCAGCGGTCGGGCTAAAACATTTGGCTTACCATCGGAAAATGACGGTATCTGCGAAATCCTTATGGATCTCGAACCCGGCAAAGCCGGTTCCATCTCCATTATTCTCAGCAATGACAAAGGCGAAAAATCAGTAATGACATATGCCTCCGGATATGAAACCCTATCTTTTGACCGCAGGGAAAGCGGCTTGGTGGATTTCAGTCAGGACTTCCCCGCCGTTACCACGACCCCTACGTTTATCAGCGGCGAAACGCTTCCGTTGCGCATTTTTGTTGACCGTTCGAGCATTGAGGTGTTTGCAAACAATGGCAAGGGAGTCATGACAAACCTTGTATTCCCCACCACTCCATATAATAAACTTTCCATAGTTACCGATGGCGGAAATGCGAAAGTAAAAAATCTGAAAATTTATTCTATCACCCCTGAAAAATAATAACACTTAAAATGGAAAATAACAATAATCTCGTGACCGACCGAAAGGGACATGTCGTTCAGATGATTCCCGTAATGCTCTGCTTCTTCGCGATGGGATTCGTTGACCTTGTCGGCACAGCGTCAAACTACGTCCAGAAAGACTTGGGGCTCACAGACTCGCAGGCTAACCTGTTTCCCTCTCTGGTATTCTTCTGGTTCCTGATTTTCTCTGTGCCCACCGGAATGCTGATGAATAAAATCGGACGTAAACGGACCGTACTCATAAGCCTCATAGTTACCGCAATCTCGCTCATCATTCCCGTGACCGGCGACAGCTACAACATAATGCTTATCTCATTCTCTCTCCTTGGCATTGGCAACGCTATCATGCAGACCTCGCTCAACCCTCTTGTCACCAACCTTATCAGTGGCGACAAGCTTGCATCGACCCTTACGTTCGGTCAGTTCGTAAAGGCTATCGCCTCATTCCTCGCGCCCATACTTGCCGCATGGGGAGCCACCACGTATTTCCCTACGTTCGGTCTCGGCTGGAGAGCCTTGTTTGCAATTTACGCCGTAATCAGCATTCTTTCAATATCGCTCCTTGCCGCAACTCCCATTCAGGAAGAACGCCCCGACAAGGCGTCCGGCATTGGCGAATGTATCAGACTGCTTGGTCGCCCGTTCATACTCCTTTGCTTCCTTGGCATTATGTGTCATGTAGGAATTGACGTAGGCACAAACACCACAGCTCCGAAAATCATCATGGAACGCCTCAGTCTTCCTCTTGAGGAAGCCGGGTTTGCCACAGGCATATACTTCATATTCCGCACCGCAGGCTGCTTTCTCGGAACGTTCCTGCTCCGCTCTATGTCGCCTAAACTTTTCTTCGGCATCAGCGTGGCTATGATGCTTATCGCTATGGTAATGTTGTTTGTGTGCCACGCCCTGATTCCTATTTATATCGGTATCGGTCTTATCGGCTTCGGCAACTCAAACGTATTCTCCGTAATCTTCTCTCAGGCACTTATACAAACCCCCAACGAAAAGAATGAGGTCTCCGGTCTCATGATTATGGGTCTGTTTGGCGGCACTGTCTTTCCGCTCGCAATGGGTTATGCCGCCGATGCAGTCGGTCAGGTAGGTGCGGTTGCCGTAATGACGGTCGGAGTTCTATATCTTATGTATTACACACTAAAAATTAAATAAATCATATCATGAAAGGTAATGTAATTGGAATGGGAGAAGCCCTTTGGGATATTCTCCCCGAAGGCAAGAAAATAGGTGGCGCACCCGCCAACTTCGCCTACCATGTTTCTCAATTCGGACTGCCGAGTTGCGTAGTCAGTGCCATTGGCGATGACTCCCTCGGCAAGGAAATCATTGAAAACTTCGTTTCCAAAGGTCTCACACACCTGATTGCAACCGTTCCGTACCCAACAGGAACAGTTCAGGTCGAAATAGACCAAGCCGGCGTACCCCAATATGAAATTAAAGAAAACGTGGCGTGGGATAACATCCCCTTTACCCCGGAACTCGAACAGCTCGCTAAAACCACTAAAGCGGTATGTTTCGGCTCCCTTGCCCAGCGCAATATCGTATCGCGCAACACCATAAACAGTTTTCTTGACGCCATACCCGCCGAAAACGACCCTCTGATTGTCTTTGACGTAAACCTCCGTCAAGGGTTCTACAATAAAGAGATACTCTGCAACTCAATGGAACGTTGCAACATCCTTAAAATAAATGATGAAGAATTGGTTACCGTAAGCCGTATGTTCGGCTATCCCGGTATTGACCTTCAAGATAAGTGCTGGATACTGCTTGGAAAGTATAACCTCAAGATGCTCATCCTTACCTGCGGCATCAACGGCAGCTATGTATTTACCCCCGGAAACGTATCATTCCAGCCCACACCCCAAGTTGAAGTTGCAGATACGGTAGGTGCCGGTGACTCATTCACGGCAGCCTTCATAGCAAGCATACTTAAAGGCAAATCGGTTGCTGAAGCTCATACACGTGCCGTACAGACCTCAGCCTTTGTCTGCACCAAAAAGGGTGCAATGCCCACTCTTCCCCCGGAACTGACCGACTAATCAGCATAAAACATTTACAGTAAAAAAGATAATGGTTCGAAAACCAGCCATTTGGCGAGATGCCAAGTGGCTGGTTCCCTTTTATCAAATTCATATCGACTCCGCACTCTTAGCTTAATTCACTCTTCTTGATTGCGTGATTTTTCTTTGAGGAAGTAGATGGTCTTTTGACGTTCTATTTCTGCACGCAGCTGCTCGGGTGTCGGCATATAAAGCATGTATTTTGACGCAAACAGATGGTCGTTATCGTGAAGTACAGAGTAACGTGCTATATCTTCATCAGTGTCTTCGCATAACACTATGCCGATAGTGGGGTTATCCCCCTCGGTACGTTTCAACTCATCGTACATCCGCACATACATATCCATTTGACCAACATCTTGATGGCATATCTTTGATGTTTTAAGGTCAATCAACACGTAACATTTCAAGAATATGTTGTAGAATACCAAGTCAATATAATAGTCCTCTTTTTCTGTGTGGATATGTTGCAGACGTGCCACGAAAGCGAAGCCTTTGCCAAGTTCAAGGAGAAACTTTTCAAGGTTGCCGATTATTGCGTGTTCGAGTTCTGACTCTCTGAAAGATGAGTCAGCGGTAAAGCCTAAAAACTCTCCGATAACAGGATTTTTGATAAATTCCGTTGGGTCGGGATTTTGGAGCGGAGCTGTCAGTTCAAGCATCTCTTTCTCCACAAGGTCTTTGCGCTGAGATGCAATGATTCGAAAGAAATATTGAGAGCTTATGTTACGCTGGAGAGTGCGTGTGCTCCAATTTTGCGAAGCTGCCTCCTTTTCATACCATGCTCGAGCATCATTATTAAGTTCCTGAATTAATGTGCGGTAGTGGGTCCAAGAAAGTAAGTTTAATGATTTTCCACGCAGTGAGTGGAAAATCTCAGGATAAATTTTATAGAATTGAGAATAGCTATAAAGGTTAGTTTTGGTAAAACCTTTGCCATAATTAGCCGTAAGACGTTTGGAAAGACCTTTTATAATCTCAGCTCCGTAAATTGCTCGGTCCTTACCGTTAAGTTCTTCTTCAGCTATAAGTTTGCCGAGTTCCCAGTTTCTCCTTACCAACGCCTCGTTAATCTGCCGATAAGCGGTTTCACGAGCCTGTTCAATGACACTGGACGCCCTGTTATATAGAGCGTCAAGAGCAGTATCTAATGCTTTATCAATCTTATCCGGCTTCATATAATAATTATGCTTTATTGCTTACAAAACTTTGATGCTAAACGCAAAGTTACAAATAAATTATGAACTCACAATTCCCCAAAGCTGTATTTTTTAAGCACATACTTATCTAACATTTCTTCTTGGACTATTTCGCAACGTTGATTGTCAGGAGTCAGATGGGGAGACAAAAAAATTGATTGTCGTCCCGACAACCAATCTTAGTTAACCTTAAATCTAATACCATGAAAAACACAGTGCAAAGGTACGGAGTTTTTTTGAATTTGCAAGTGTTTTTGCAGAAAAAATATGTTATTTAGCATATTTTTAACATTCCGGGGACGATTTTTCCCTTTTTACGCTAATGTGAGAGCGCGGAGAGGAGCAGACGCAAGTCTGATTGCCGCCTCGTGGAGCTGCGCGGCGGTGATTGAGTCGACGCGCGCGGCGGTGACGTCAAACTGCGGAATGGCGAGTCCGTGAAGAAGAGCGCGCCCGCTGTTGAGAGCCAGCTGCTCCTTATTGTCACACCCGAGGGTAAGTTGTCCGAGATACTGACGCTTATATGCGGCAAGCTGACGGTCAGTAAGCGGTTTTTCGGCAAACCGCTCAAGGGTACGGCACACAAGTTTGCGACATTTTTCCAAGTCGGAGTGGTCACAGCCGAAGTAGATGGTCATCAGCCCGCAGTCGGAATAAAGCGCGGTTGATGCCTCCACGGTATAAACCAGCCCGTTGCGCTCACGCAACGCTAAATTGAGCAGCGCGTTCATGCCGGGACCGCCAAGTATGTTGACGGCAAGGGCGGTGATATGGCGCGAAGAATCATGAAGTCCGCCTATGGCTGTGCCCATTACGGTATGACACTGGTGTGAACCATTGTCCTGCACCGTCACCTCGGGGCGACACTCGACCGGAATATGGCGAGGCGACTCGACAGCGCGCAGCGGTAATGATGAGAAT
Organism: uncultured Bacteroides sp.; assembly: GCA_964586765.1. Lineage (GTDB taxonomy): Bacteria > Bacteroidota > Bacteroidia > Bacteroidales > Muribaculaceae > UBA3263. The sequence goes on along the minus strand of CAZPHN010000043.1, from coordinate 5,671 downwards.
GTAAGCTCCGCCTCCCGAAAAACCTTTTCCGGGTCTTCCGGACCGAGGTAGAAGTATACACCGTTGTCGGCGGTAAAACGTTCGTGCAGATAGCGGCGACAACGCTCGCCGGTAAAAGCCATGACGGTCTGTTTACGCCCGAGAATATTGTGAGCCAACGGATTTCCGGCAAAAAACATCTCGTCGAAAAGGTCATAGGCTGCCTCGGCGGGCGAATCAAGATATGAGTCTATCTCATCGCAGACCACATCGCGCTCCAACGCGAGTCCTTTTTCGGGAAAGGCGGAATCAGACGCCAATTCGCCGATAAGACGCGTGGCGCGGCGGAAATTGCCCGTAGGCATGAGGGAATAGACGGTGGTCTCCTCCTTTGTGGTGAAGGCGTTGAGCTCACCGCCTACGGCTTCCATGCGGTTAAGCACATAGGAGCCGGAGCGGCGCGAGGTCCCTTTAAATATGGTATGCTCTACAAAGTGGGCGAGACCATGGTCTGCGTCGGCAACTTCATCGCGCGAGCCGCTGTTGAAGGTCACGCCGCAACATTCGGTCACACCGCTCACCTGACGCGCCACGCAGCGCAAGCCGTTTGCCAATGTAACCGTGCGGATATTTACGGCTCCACCCATTCTCCGTTTTGCTTAATAAGGTCTATGAGACGGTCAAGTGCCTCCTCCTGCGGGATGTTTTTCATCACACACTCGCGGCGGCGGTAAAGGCTTACGTTTCCAACTCCGGCACCTACGTAACCGTAATCGGCGTCAGCCATTTCGCCGGGACCGTTGACAATACATCCCATAACTCCGATTTTCAAACCCTTGAGATGACCCGTTGCATCCTTAATCTTGCGGAGGGTCTGCTGAAGGTCAAACATTGTGCGTCCACAGCTCGGGCAGCTGATGAATTCCGTCTTGGAAATTCTCAGACGGGCAGCCTGCAGTATGTTAAGTGCCAAGGAATTGGTATCCGCTCCCGGAGCGACTATACGGATACCGTCGGCATGACCGTTGAGCAGTAAGGTTCCGAAATCGGCTGCCGCCTTCAGAGCCAAATCCGGGTCGGCGGGGTCATAAGCCAGACTCATAATCACGGGGTTATGTACGCCGTGAAGAATCAGCCTATGATGCGCAGCCTGAAGGTCGCCGACAGGGTTCTGATGGCGGGAGGTGAGGACAATGACCTCATCAGGCGCATATGTGCGCTCAAGCGCATCGGCGGTATCGGTCTCAACGAGCTTGGCGTCAACCGAATCCAATCCAATAACCACAGGGAGGTTATCGCCGCCAACATTGCCCACGGCAACCGACTCAATCCGCTCCGGGGCAATAGGGTTATAGCCGGGTGCGTATTCCACATGGAAAGCGGGTGCAGCCTGAGCCTTGGCGATATGAGCCAACAGCGCGCGCGCAACCGGCACTTCCCGCTCGGGGTCTTCGCTGAGCGAGACGCGGATGGTGTCGCCTATGCCCTGATAAAGGAGCGCGCCGATACCTACGGCAGACTTTACACGCCCGTCCTCGCCATCGCCCGCCTCGGTCACCCCGAGGTGAAGCGGATACTGAAGACCTTCGTTTTTCATCGTTTCAGCCAAGAGGCGCACCGTGCGCACCATTACGACTGTATTCGACGCCTTGATGCTGACAACTATGTTATGGAAACCCTCGCGGTCACATATACGGAGATACTGCATGGCACTCTCAACCATTCCCTCGGGGGTGTCGCCATATTTCTCCATGATTTCCGGCGAGAGGGAACCATGGTTCACTCCTATGCGCAGCGCGCCGTCGTTCTCCTTTAGCAGAGCCAGCAGCGGCAGGAGAGCGGAGTCAATGTCGGCTCCGGGGCGCACGAAGTTTCCGGGATTAATACGCACTTTCTGAACCGCTTTTGCCGCCGCCATAGCCGCATTAGGATTGAAATGAATGTCAGCCACCAACGGCACTGACACATGCGGGCGCATACGTCCCATCGCCTCAGCTTCACGCACGCCCTGAGCGGTCAGGCGAACCAGCTCCGCTCCGGCAGCGGCTATGCGCTCAATCTGAGCCACAGATTCCGCCTCGTCGGTAGTAGAGGTCGACGTCATGCTTTGAACCACAATCGGGTTATTGGCTCCAATCTTTACACGTCCGCCCACGATTACTTCCCTACATGGACGACGACGGCAATTCAGCAAGTCCATAACAAAAACTAATTAATTTGTTTTGAAGTCGTATTTTATTTCAGCCAGTTCTGCGTTGGCTTTTACGATTTTTTCGTTAAGTTTTGAGCGATATTCGTCAAAACGTGCGGAAAGTTCGCTATCCGAGAGCGCGAGCATCTGCACGGCAAGGATGGCGGCGTTCAGCGCGCCGTTGATTCCAACGGTAGCGACAGCCACGCCCGGAGGCATCTGTACAATCGACAGAAGGGCATCGTTGCCGTCAAGGGTCGAATTGATAGGCACACCGATTACGGGCAGCGGCGTCATGGCGGCTATTACGCCGGGCAGAGCGGCAGCCATGCCCGCAGCGGCAATGATTACTTTCAGTCCGCGGTCCTTGGCACCGCGCGCAAAAGCCTCTACCTCGGCAGGGGTACGGTGGGCTGACAGCGCGTTCATTTCAAAAGGCACCTGAAGGGTATTCAGAAAATCAGCCGCCTTTTTCAGCACGGGCAGGTCCGAAGTGCTGCCCATTATGATTGAAACCTGAGGAGTCATTTTATAAAATTTATATGATTTATAAAACTTATAAGATTTATTATAAGGAAAACCATCAATAAAAAAAGCCGCCGGAAAGCGGCGGCTTCTTTTTTACTTTTCGGCGGCAAGTGCTGCCTGTTCCGAAGCCTTGAGGCGACGCTCCTTGATGCGAGCCTTTTTGCCGGTGAGTGCGCGCAGGTAATAGAGTTTAGCGCGGCGAACCTTACCGTACTTGTTGACTACGATTGAGTCAATAAAGGGAGACTCCATCGGGAAGATACGCTCAACACCGATATTGTCGCTCATCTTGCGAACGGTGAAACGCTTCTTGCTGCCCTCACCTGAAATCTTGATAACAACACCACGATACTGCTGGATACGCTCCTTGTTACCTTCTTTAATACGATAGGAAACGGTGATGGTGTCGCCCGGCTGGAAGCGGGGATAGGTTTTGTTTTGGGCAAATGCCTCTTCGGCAATCTTAATCAAGTCCATTGTGACTAATTGATTGAAAGGGTTTTACATTCGTCCGCAGCATTAACGCGCACCTCTTCGTCGCGACAGCGGCTGCGAAATCCGGCTGCAAAGTTACATATTTTCCGCTTTCTACGCAAGAAAATCGCAATTTTTCATTTTTCATTTTTCATTTTTCATTTAATTATCGTAACTTTGTCGGCAAATGGAAAAATATCTCGTATCCGCCCGCAAGTACCGACCCTCGACGTTTGCATCCGTCGTCGGACAGAAAGCTCTTGCGGCAACCCTCAAAAACTCCATCGCGACAGACCGGCTCGCCCATGCCTATCTGTTCTGCGGTTCGCGCGGTGTCGGAAAGACATCGTGTGCGCGAATTTTCGCCAAAACCATCAACTGCACCAGCCGCACCCCGGAAGGCGAGGCTTGCAACGAATGTGACTCCTGCCGCCAGTTCAATGAAAACCGTTCGCTGAACATCATCGAACTCGACGCGGCGTCAAACAATGGCGTCGAAGATATCCGCCAGCTCATTGACCAGACGCGCATCCCGCCGACGGAAGGACGCTACCGTGTTTTCATTGTCGACGAGGTCCATATGCTCTCATCCGGTGCGTTCAATGCGTTCCTCAAGACTCTCGAGGAGCCGCCGTCGTATGTCATTTTCATTCTCGCCACCACCGAGAAACACAAAGTAATCCCCACGATTCTCTCCCGTTGTCAGATTTTCGACTTCAACCGAATCACCATCGCCGACATGGTTGAACATCTGGCATACGTCGCCGCCAACGAAGGCATCGAGGCGGAGCCTGCCGCCCTCAACGTGATTGCCCGCAAAGCCGACGGAGCCATGCGCGACGCCCTTTCGATTTTCGATCAGGTAGCCGCGTCATCGCTCAATAAGATTACATACGCCTCGACCATCGAAAACCTCAACGTGCTCGACTCCGCGGTCTATAACCGCCTGCTCGAGGCGTTCCTTAGCGGAAATGTGGCTGACGCACTCCTTATATATAAAGAGGTGCGCGACAATGGCTTCAACAACCACTTTTTCCTGACCGGTCTGGCAGATTACTTCCGCGACCTCGTCGTGGCGCGTGACCCCAAGACCATTTCGCTGCTCGAGACGGACGATGCCCACCGCGCTCAGATGGCAGAACTGGCGGCAAAATGCACGCCTAAGATGCTCTATCGCGCCATGGACCTCTGTAACACCGCCGACCTCAATTACCGCACTGCCGCTAACAAGCAGTTTCTTGTTGAGCTCACGCTCATCAAACTCTGCCAAGCGGACAGCCCCTCTGCCGATGAAGGTGCCGGAGAGGGGCAGAAACTGCAACCAATAGTTGCTACAGCACCCACCCAAAAGCCTCCGCGACCTCAGAGTACTCCGAGTTCTCAGAGCTCTCCGAGTACTCCCCCCGCCGCGCCGGCAGCCGCACCCCGCAAGGTAACCTCCCTCGGACCCTCGATTTCGATTCGTCCGGGAGCGAACCGCACGCCCGACAAGCCCGCCGCGGCTACCCCTGACCAAAACGCGCCCGCCGCGCCGACCATGCCCGCCGTCGAGAAAAAGCCGCTGACTGCCGATGGCGTCCGCAACGCATGGCTCACGTTCGCCGACTCCCGCACGTCGGAACACATCCTCGCCTCAACCCTCCGTGGCTGCATCCCTACCCCCGCCGAAGGCTCCATGACCGATTTCAAAATCCGCTATGAGAGCCCCGCGCAGGCCGACGTCCTCGAAAAATGGCTTCCGGTCCTGACCCGCGAAATCGGTCAGTCGCTCGGCAACCCCGACCTGCGTTTCATTCCCGAAAAAGTAGAAGGTGAAGGCTCCCCGCTTGCATGGACTGAGCGTCAGGTCCTTGACCATCTCCTCGAAAAGCATGAAAACCTGCGCAAACTCGTTGAAAGTCTCCATCTTTCGCTCGAATAAACCCGAAAAATCAAAAAAACACAATAATACTTAACTAAATTTCTAAAATAATGGCAAGTAAAGCATTACTCGTAATCCTTGACGGCTGGGGCATCGGCAACCGCTCGAAAGGTGACGTAATCTATCAGACCCCCACCCCCTACTGGGACTCCCTGCTTAAAAACTATCCCCACTCCGAGCTTCAGGCATCAGGCGAGAACGTCGGCCTCCCCGACGGTCAGATGGGCAACTCCGAGGTAGGTCACCTCAACATCGGTGCCGGACGTGTGGTTTATCAGGATCTGGTAAAAATCAACAAATCGATTGCCGACGGCTCGATTCTCAACAATCCCGAAATCAAATCCGCCTTCGAGACCGCCAAACAGACCGGCTGCGGACTCCACCTCATGGGTCTTACCTCAAACGGCGGCGTTCACTCCAGCTTTGACCATCTTTTCGCCCTCTGCGACATTGCCAAACATTACGGTCTTGATAAAGTCTATATCCACTGCTTCATGGACGGTCGCGACACAGACCCCAAGTCAGGCAAAGGCTTTATCGAAGAACTGCAGGCCCACTGCGCCAAGAGTGCCGGCGTG
>CAZPHN010000042.1:0-15420 GCA_964586765.1 uncultured Bacteroides sp. | reverse complement strand
GGACCCTCTGATTAACAGTCAGATGCTCTAACCGACTGAGCTACTGAAGCAGATTTTTGCGTTTTTGCGCTGCAAAGTTACGCTAAATCTTTCAATTCTCCAAATTTTTACCCAAAAACTTTCAAAAAAACTTCATCTGTGGGGTGGATTTTTGGAGTTCTCGGAGCTATCGGAGAACTCGGAGTGCTCAGAGATGCTGAGAAACGGAAAGCGGTCGCCGTTTCGGGCAACCGCTTTCTTGAGATAAGTGTTAAAGGGATTATTTTACAAGGACTTTCTTGCCGTTGATAATGTTGAAGCCCTTGGCGGGAGCTGCAAGCTTGCGACCCTGCAGGTCATAAACGCTATTGCCATTGCGACCTTCGGCAGTGATTTCGGTGAGCATGGTTGTGTCGCTCGAGCCGCCGAGGGCAAGCTCCATTGTGGTGCCATGCTGCAGGGGATCTTCAGTCGAGTTGGTAGCTTCAATGAGAGCCTCGTGAGCTTCAAGGAGCTTCTGGGTGTCCTCGGTGGGGATAACTACGTCCATCTTGACGGTATTTGTAGCAACGGGACCATCGAAGTACATGGTGTAACCGTTTACCTCGGCAGCAGGAGCAACCTCGGGAGCCTCTTCGGTATGGATTGAAAGGTAAACCTTTCCGGCGGTCATGGTGTGCATCTGCTTGGCGTGGTGACCGAGACCTGCGGTTTCGGCAGCTATGTTGCGTCCGTTTTCAACATTGAGGTTGACGGTCTTGGTGAGGATGAAGATTGTGCCTGCGCCGTAGGTATCGCTACCATCAACGGCAGTTGTGGTGATACGGGTTCCGTTTACGCTGACAACATAAGCACCGCTTTCCTCGTTGCCACCGAAATTAACGGCAACCGGAGTGCGCCAGAGTTTGTTGCCACCCTCTTCAACATCAATAGTCAGATTCTTAACATACCAGATAGTGTAAGCAACAGCTGCTGTGTTAGCAACGTTGTGGTATCTTACTAAATGATGACCACTGGCAGTTGCACCGCCAAATACCCAATTGTTTACACCGGGACGAGCAATACCGTAGCAAACACGTGCAACACCATCAGGCGAAGTTGAGAGATTAGTCTTGGGATTGGAGATGAATTCGACGCTTATTGCGTTGTTGATATTTTCGCTCCAGTCTTCACCATCATACATTTTGGGGTTGTTCTCGTTGAGAACAATACCATGACCGGTATTTAAGCTGTGGAGTTTGCCGTCTGATAATACAAATGTGGATGCATTATGGCTAAATGCCAGAATATCGGAAATATTCGAATCAGAAACCTGATTATCGCCGGAAAATTGTCCGTTATAATTAGATACATTATTGGGTGTATAAGCCATTTGAATGAGGGCGGGACCTTCAATAGCGTTCAGATCAAAGAGAACCGGGGTCTTTGTTTCTGCAAAGGTGAATGCAGCGTTAGCATCGGTATAATTAAAACCGTCTTCACTGTTGAAGCTATCAATTGCGTCTATGGTATGATAGTAGGTTTCATTGTCAGTTTCGGTTTCATATGCGAACAATCCGGGTTCGTAGCCGATTGTTTTTGTGCTGAATAAGGCGTGTAACTCTAAAATCATTGCCTCCTTTTGCTCATCAGAGATTGCTTTGATTGAGTATTTTGCATCCTCTTCGGTGGGAGTAGCTGTCTGGGAAATAATATGCCATGTGTCAAGCATTGATTCAACATCGTCAACCTTGATGGTTGAATTGTCTGTGTTGCTGAGCGGTGAGGTTAGGTCGTTGGCATAGGTCTGCTTAATCAAATTTTTGAGAGAAAGTTTGCCGGTCTTTGTGTTGACCTGAATGTTCCAAATTGCGGATGGGCGAACTGACTGAATGAAGCCTACCTCAGTATCGGAAACTGCAGCAAGATAAGTGCCGTTATCAATATCCGAAATAATGACATCATGACCTTCAAGAGACTTGAGGGCATCCATTTGATTGACAATTTCAACGAGGTTGATAAACCAAGCGGAAGCAGCTGCATCGTTAACTGCAGAACTCCACTTTACAACGCGTTGACCGCCTTCAGGTATCTGGGTAAGATTTTGACCACCACAGTGCAGGTAAGGCTTATCGTTTGCTGTTCTATCCCACAGAGCTACGGTATATCCCTCATGTGATGCGTCTTTATAATGTATCGGTTGGATTTCATAAAGATGACCGTTTTCGCCATCTTCTGCCATAATTACAGGAGCCTCTGTTGCAGTAGTATGACCTATTTCGCGTTCGTTAAGATAATTCTGTAAACGGAAAGCCCCGGTCGCATTATCGAAAATTAAAGTCCAGACGGCGTTTAGGTCATCGGGATTGTCTGTGGTGTGAACTCGTAATCCGCCTGTTGCGCCTCCACCCTCGTAGGTCTCTAATGCTTCAGCGGTAGATATATAGCGTGTGTCGTGCAAAAGATTGCGGAAAGTAACGGTTTTGCCATCGGCTGTTGCATCAATCTGTTTTTTGTGCTCGCTAAGATTGGCGTCACATATTGCATTGGCTGCCTCGACTTCGGCAGAGGTTACATATGTGGAGAAAGCTGTGTCCAATTGAGACTTCAATGATGTGATTGCCTGATTTACCAGATTGGCATCCCAGATCTCAGGACTATTGGCATATGCGCCATAAGTGGAGTCAATTAAGCTTGTAATGTAGTGCAATCTTGATACTTTACGTAGGGTTACTATGAAATTTGAGGTGGTTATATTCTGGTTTGTACCTTCCATATGGAAAGATGCATTCTCACCATAACTGCACTCGAATTCAAATGTTTGACTGGTTGCACTTGTGTTCATGGAAATATCATTGACAGTTAGGGTGGTACCATTGCCACCGGTGAAGTCAAACTTAACCTTTGCGACATAGTACATCGGATCCTCGCAAGTAAATACATAATCACAAGATTTCGTCTGACCCGAAGCTATAACAAGATTATTGTTGGAGTAGGTCATATTGTTGGCACCAACATTAATATGAACTTCAGGCAAGGTATCATCTTTATCAGACTTCCAAAGTAAAGCCCAATTTGACTGGATGGTTTCAATATTTGTGGTACCATTATTATAAAGATTACCTGTTGTTTTGTTTACGGGAACTTCAACTTCATCAATGAAGCGATATTTCCATTTAGAGGTACTGGCACCTGTACCCCAACGGTTGACGGGTGTACCATTCCCTGTGCCACCATCTGAAATCCACCATCCGGTCGTATTGCCCCAACCTCCGGTTTGACCGATTGTTTCAATAAGGTTGCCATCGGTATCGCGTGTACATGTCAAACCATAAACGGTCTCATTGTTAACCACGATGGGATAAAGACGATAGCGACCTGCCTCATCCTTGTTAGCAACAGCGGCGATATGTTGACTATCAAAATCGTGCTGAGTAGTACCAGCAACCACAGGCATACGACCGATGTATTTACCGTCATGGGAAAGAATAACGCCATTTTCTGTGGCGTCATATTCAGCGTACCAAGCGGTATGTGAAAGGTTCGCTTTTTCCGGGCTGGTGGTTACCAAGTCACCTGTTACGTTTAGGCAAGAACCGGCATTCTGGTTATTCTCGAACTGGATGAGTCTACCGTCCAATTCCTTGGCGATAAAGTCAGCAGCCGAGACGTTCCCTATTGTAGTTAACGCCAACGCAGCTAAAAGTAGATGTTTTTTCATGTGAAAAGTGTTTGATTAATTGATTATTGATTTGATAATATAAGGCGTAAAAAGAAAAAGGCACATTGCTGCAGTCTCAGACATTAAGTCTGTGACGGCGCGATGAGTCTTTGAATGTTCTTGGGGAAATGTGTGCAGATAATCCTATCGCTGCAAGGGTGCAACGATACTTCGCAAATTGTGCGAAATGGGGGGGGGTAATTATCTGGTGTTCAATCACTTACGGTATTATGACAGGTGGTATGTGCCTACAAATATAACCCTTTTCTCCAAAACCACCAAATATTTTTGTTAATTTTTCAGGGGGTAGTGGAGGAAGCGGATGGGGGGTGTGGTGGGGAGCCACGGGGAGGTGGAGTCGGCGGTGGCGTTGAAGGCGGGAAAGAAGGTGTCGGCGACGGGAGCGGCGGCGTCAATCTCGGTGACGTAGAGGTCGGTAGCGATAGGGATGGCAAGAGCATATATCTGCGCGCCGCCTATGATGAAGGCTTCGTCGGCGTCGGCACATAGGGCAAGTGCCGCCTCGAGCGACGGGGCAGTCTCTGCGCCCTCGGGACGGAAGTCGCCGTTGCGGGTTATGACAATGTTACGCCGTCCCGGCAGCGGGCCGCGGGGAAGAGCCTCGAAGGTCTTGCGCCCCATGATTACGGGATGACCGAGAGTCAGCTCCTTGAAATGGCGCAAGTCCTCGCGGATGTAAAAGAGCTGGTCTCCGGCATTGCCTATGGCGCGGTTGCGGTCAATCGCCACTATGATGCTCGTTTTCATCAGCCTACGGAGCCTTCAAGGGTTATGGAGAGCAGACGCTGGGCTTCGACGGCAAATTCCATGGGGAGTTTCTGCATGACTTCCTTGGCATAGCCGTTGACAATGAGCCCGACAGCCTCTTCGGTAGGAATTCCGCGCTGATTGCAGTAGAAGAGCTGTTCGGCGGAAATCTTGCTTGTAGTGGCTTCGTGTTCAACGATTGCCGAGGGGTTCCTGACGTCGATTACCGGAAACGTGTGTGCGCCGCAGGTGGGTGACAGCAGCAGGGAGTCACACTGGGTATGGTTGCGACAGCCTTCGGCGTTGGCGGCAACGGAAACGAGTCCGCGATATGAGTTTTGGGAGAATCCGGCGGAAATGCCTTTGCTGACAATGGTCGAGCGGGTGTTTGAGCCGAGGTGGACCATCTTGGTGCCGGTATCTGCCTGCTGACGGTTGCGGGTAACGGCAACGGAGTAGAACTCGCCTACCGAGCCGTCGCCTTTAAGGATGCAGCCGGGATATTTCCATGTGATGGCAGAGCCGGTCTCTACCTGAGTCCACGATATTTTAGAGTTGTTGCCGCGACAGAGTCCGCGCTTGGTCACGAAGTTATAAACGCCGCCGCGACCTTCCTTATCGCCCGCATACCAGTTCTGGACGGTAGAGTATTTGACCTCGGCGCGCTCCTCGGTGATGATTTCGACTATGGCGGCATGGAGCTGGTTTTCATCGCGGCGTGGGGCGGTACAGCCTTCAAGGTAAGATACGTAGGCGTCATCGTCAGCCACAATGAGGGTGCGCTCAAACTGCCCCGTGCCTGCGGCATTGATGCGGAAATAGGTGCTGAGCTCCATGGGACAGCGTACCCCCTTGGGGATATAGACAAATGAGCCGTCGGAGAATACGGCGGAGTTCAGCGCGGCATAAAAATTGTCGGCATAGCTTACTACCTTGCCTAAATATTTGCGGACAAGCTCCGGGTGCTCCCTGACCGCCTCAGAGAAGGAACAGAAAATGATGCCCAGCTCGGCGAGTTTTGCCTGATGGGTGGTTTTGACCGAAACGGAGTCCATGACGGCGTCGACCGCCATGCCGCTCAGTGCCTTCTGCTCGTTCAGGGGTATGCCGAGCTTGTTGAAGGTGTCAAGAATTTCCGGGTCGACTTCATCAAGGCTCTTGGGTCCCTCCTTTTTAGTGGGGGCGGCATAATAGCTTATGGACTGAAAGTCAATGGGCGGTATGTCGAGGTGCGCCCAGTCCGGCGGCGTCAGCGTCTGCCAGTGGCGGAACGCCTTGAGTCGGAACTCGAGGAGCCACTCGGGCTCATTCTTTTTCTTGGAAATCAGGCGCACCACTTCCTCGTTGAGACCGGGCGGGATAATCTCGGTGTCAATTCCGTCAGAGTGGAAGCCGTATTTATAGTCGTCGTGTTCTAAGTCGTTGATATTCATTTTAGAAATAGCAAAACAGTTTCGGGGCAAAACGACCTATCCATTGCGCCGTAGGGGTTGAGAAACAGTCAGGATGGAAATCCAATGCCCAAATGAGGTTAATTATGAGCGAGGCGAAGAGCATCCACTCCGCCGCGCCTATAAGGAGTCCGAAGAACCGGTCGAGGGGTCCGAGCAGGAGCATCTTGACCGTCAGCCGGAGTATGCGTGCAAGTATCATCACGGAGAGAAATACCGTGGTGAAAATCAGCACATAGCTTATCATGGGGTGCCATTCAAAAAGAGCCGTCAGGCGTCCGGCAAAGAGCTTGGACGCAAAAAATCCGATGAGAAAGGCTGCAACAGTGCCTATCTGGCGTATGGCTCCGCGATAGGCTCCGTAGATTGCCATGGCTACCGTACCGCCAATGAGGATTATCGAAACAACTTGGGCGGCGGTCATCGTGACAGGAAATTTAGCAGACGGGAGGCGGTAGGGTTTTTCAACACAACATTCCGGTCAGCGTCGAGCAGATAAATCGAGGGAAATGCGCGGAGCATGTAAGCCTCGGTCTCCATGAGATTGCTGCGGTCATACGCGCGACCCCATCCGGCGGGGAGCGCGCTGCAGGACTCCTCCCATCGTCCGGGCGTAGACTCGACGCAGACGGCAAGCACATTGACAAGCCCCGCCAGTTCGCCCAGCTCGCCTATTACCTCCGTACAGTGACGGCAGTCAGGGTCATAGAAAATCACGCAGAGCGGCTGCCCTTTCAGGTAGCGGTTCATGGCTACACCCCGCGGACCGTTAAAGAGGTCAAAGGTGAAGTCTGCCGCCGGAGTGCCCTCGGCATTGAGCTGACACACCTCGTCGAGCTTCCAGCGCGCAATTTCGGCTTCGGTCTCGTCTGTGAGCCGCGGCAGGGCGGCGCGGAGATACAGGGCGGCTATGCCTTCGCAGTAGGTTGGCGATGTAGGCTCAAAAAAGAGGTCGTCGACCCTCATCAGTAGCTCCGGAAGTGAGTCGGCGGGCGTTGCTGCCACTACCGAGTCGACATGTGCCGCCATACGCTCCGGCGCGAGATAAAAATCCTCAACGACTCCGGCGTGTAGACCCGCAAGCATCATGACGCTCGCCAAAACTGCAAAAACAAACCGTTTCATCACCGCAAAATTACGAAAAAAATAATGAAATCACCGCAAAAATCGCCGGTTATTTGCCGGTCAGGATGCTGCGGATTGAGTGGAGCTTATTGAGGGCGTCGAGGGGCGTCAGGCGGTCAATGTCGAGGTCGAGAATCATGTCGCGCAGCTGGGTCAGCACGGGGTCATCGAGCTGGAAAAAGCTGAGTTGCATCCCCTCGACGGCGTCGGCTGACCCGCTCTGGGCGTTCGCGGACGATATTTTGCGGTCGCCGCGCAGGTTTGCCTCCAGAAGCTTCAATACCTCGCGCGCGCGTTCCACTATTATAGGGGGCATGCCGGCAAGCTTGGCTACGTGGATACCAAACGAGTGTTCCGAGCCTCCCGGGGTCAGTTTGCGCAGGAAAACCACCTTGCCGTCAATTTCCTTGACCGACACATTGAAGTTGACCACCCGCGGGAAGGTCTGTTCCATCTCGTTCAGCTCATGATAATGGGTGGCAAAAAGCGTCTTGGGGTGGAAATCGCCGTGCTGATGGAGGTATTCCACAATTGCCCACGCAATGGATATGCCGTCATAGGTCGATGTGCCGCGACCCAACTCGTCAAAAAGAATGAGCGAGCGGCGGCTCATGTTGTTCAGAATCGATGCCGCCTCGTTCATTTCGACCATGAAAGTCGACTCGCCGAGCGAGATATTGTCTGATGCGCCTACGCGAGTAAACACCTTGTCGACCACTCCGATGTGTGCGCTGTCGGCAGCCACGAAACAGCCGCATTGTGCCATGATGACATTCAGCGCGGTCTGGCGCAGCAGGGCTGACTTACCGCTCATGTTCGGACCGGTAATCATCAGAATCTGCTGCGAGTCATTTTCGAGCCTTACCGAGTTTGAAATGTAGGGCTCGCCGGCGGGCAGGCGACGCTCAATGACGGGATGTCTGCCCTCTATGATATCAAGCTGCAGCGAGTTGTCAACCACCGGACGGTTATACTTATAGTCGCGTGATACGGAGGTAAAACTCAGCAGGCAGTCAAGCCGCGCAATCAGCGACGCATTGAGCTGAATGGCGGGAATATACTCCGCAAGGGAGCCTACAAGCGAGGAAAACAGCCGGGTTTCGAGCTCAAGAATACGCTCCTGAGCCCCGAGAATTTTGTCCTCATACTCTTTAAGCTCCTGTGTGATATAGCGTTCGGCGTTGACAAGCGTCTGCTTGCGTATCCAGTCGGAGGGAACCTTGTCGCGATGCGTGTTCGTAACCTCTATGTAGTAGCCGAAAACGTTGTTATAGGCTATTTTAAGTGACGGTATGCCTGTCGCGGCAATTTCGCGCTGCTGAATTCTCAGGAGGTAATCCTTGCCCTGAAAGGCAATTTCGCGCAGCTCGTCGAGCTCGGCGTTGACTCCGCTGGCTATGACATTGCCCTTGGCTACGGCTGCCGGAGGGTCTGACACCAGTTCCCTCCCTATGCGGTCACGGATTACGGCGCAGGGATTGAGCTGCTCGCCATAGGAGCGCAATGTGGGCTCATCGGCTCCGGAACATACTGCCTTGATAGGCTCGATTGCCATAAGGGCTCCATGGAGCTGCATTACCTCGCGCGGAGAGATGCGTCCTAACGCTACCTTGCTGACCAATCGCTCCAAGTCGCCTACCTGCTCGATAAACCGGAGGATATTCTCCCTGTCATCCGGATGGCGGAAAAAGTGCTCGACAATGTTGAGACGGCGGTTTATGGCATCGGCGTTTTTCAGCGGGAACAGAAGCCAGCGTTGGAGCAGGCGCGCGCCCATCGGTGTGACCGTGCGGTCAAGGACGTCGCGCAGGCTCTTGCCCTCGGCGGTCATCGGCGCGATGAGCTCGAGGTTGCGCACCGTAAACTTATCGAGGCGCATAAAGCGGTCCTCCTCAATGCGGCGCAGGGCGGTAATGTGACCTATCGACGTGTGTTGCGTCAGGTCGAGATAGTGGAGAATAGCTCCGGCGGCTATGATGGCGGCGGGCAGCTCGTGAACGCCGAATCCTTTCAGCGAGCCGGTTTCGAACTGCTTGAGCAGCCGCTGATTGGCGGTGTCAGACGTGAATATCCAGTCGTCAAGGTCAAATGTAAGGTACCGTCCGGTGAGTTCCTGCTCGGCGTCGTTTCTCTTGCCGCGCTCTACCAAGAGTTCTTTCGGCGCGAAATTGCCAAGCAGCTTGTCGATATAGTCAGGCGTTCCCTGCGCGCATAGAAACTCGCCGGTCGAAATGTCGAGCAGAGCCAGTCCCCAGAGCTTGCGATCCATCAGATGGATGGCGGCGAGGAAATTGTTCTCGCGATGGTCCAGACAGGTGTCGCTCATGCTGACGCCCGGAGTGACTAACTCCGTTATGCCGCGTTTTACTAATTTTTTTGTAGTCTTGGGGTCCTCGAGCTGCTCGCAGATTGCCACGCGCTTGCCCGCCCTTACCAGCTTGGGCAGATACGTATCTAATGCGTGATGGGGAAATCCGGCAAGTTCGACGCTCGATGCCGAGCCGTTGGCGCGGCGCGTCAGCGTGATGCCGAGTATTTCCGAGGCGGTGATTGCATCGTCGCTGAATGTCTCGTAGAAGTCACCTACACGAAACAGCAGCACCGCATCCGGATGCTTCTGTTTCATCTCCAAATATTGCTTCATCAGCGGCGTCTCGACAATCTTCTTCGCCATAACAAGTAAAAGGGTTTTGTTTTCTTGCAAAATTACAAAAAAAAATGCGGGTATGCAAATTCAGAGGGGTGCGATGGTCAGGTCGCTCAGGCGAAGAAGGGCGCGGAGTGGGGTGGTGGAATGTGGCTCGTGGGCGTCAAGGTGTTCCCATGTGCTGACCGTCCCGTCGGAGCTGAGTGTGACTATTACCGGGACGGCTGAAATCTTGCCGTCGGTGCCTATTGTGCCGGGAAGCAGATGGCGCGTCATAGCGGTTTGGCTCTCCCGAGGGTTTTCAGCCGGTAGCGACGCGTGTTATACTCTCCGTCAATCATCCGCGTGCGTGTCAGCGAGATAGAGTCGATGAATACACGTCGCCCCGAGTCGAGAGGAATCTGAATGTAGCCGAATACTCTCCCTGCTGCTTTATGTCTGTCAAGCTGCAGCAGCAGCGTATAGTGGTTCTGGTCGCGGTTCTCTCGGTTGATTGTCTGTGCGTTGACCGTCTTTGCCCGGTCCTCATAGTTTGCGCCGAAAACCACGTTGACCGGCTCTTTCCTGAGGTTATGGAGGGTGAATTTCCATTCAACCACGTCGCCACGTTTCCACGTAGTGTCCGTCGGAACCTCAAAGGCGAAAAAGTTATTGCCGTCCATGACGATTGAGGGAGCAAGGTGCCATAGCTCGGTTGAATCGCCCGCCGCAAAGCTCTGTGCTGTAAGCTCCTCGGCGTCAATGGCGCGGAGCGAGTCGGCAAGCATCGTGTCGGCGCGTTCGTAAACCTTGATGAGTTGGGGCAGATGCGCGCCATACCAGTGCAGCGATGTGTCTAACGTCGCTTCGTTGACATTATGTTTCGCCAAGACTGACTCGCGCAGTTCGCGGCGAATGGAGTCCGTGTCGAATTTGTGTAGCCGCTGTTCCCTTGCCTGTGCGTCGGCAAGCTGAAGGTCTACAAGCAGATGTGCCATTCTCTTCTCATCGAGCACCGGTCCCGGTGTCCGCGAGCACGCGCTGATAAAAATCAGCGTCATGACAATGAAGGTCGGTAAAAATAATCTACGTCTACGGCTCATTCTTCCGTTTCGGCGTCGGTCTCCGCTTCAGGCTCGGGGTTTAACTTGCTTGAATAGAACAGAATCAGGACAATGACTCCGACCGATACCGCAGCGTCGGCAAGGTTGAATATCGGACGGAAAAACTCGAATTCCGTACCTCCCACGCCCGGAACCCACTCCGGCCAGATAAAGCTGAACAGGGGGAAGTAAAGCATATCTACTACCTGACCGTGAAGAATCTGTGCGTAACCTCCTGACGTGGGAAACATGGTGGCTACTTCCGGCGGCATCGGATTGTTGAATATCAGTCCGTAAAAGGTACAGTCAATAAGGTTGCCTATTGCGCCCGCAAGTATCAGCGATACGCAGACTATCAGCCCTGTCGACGGATTGGACCGCTTGAAAATGCGTGCCAGATACCAGAAGCCGAAAATCGTGGCGGCATAGCGGAAAAGCGTCAGCACTAATTTGCTGCCTAAACTCCAGCCGAACGCCATTCCCGGATTCTGTACAAAAAGCAGTCTGAACCATGGGAAAATCACTACTTCTTCGCCCAAGTAGAATGAAGTCTTGACCCATATTTTGAGCCATTGGTCAAGAATGATGACCAAGAGGATTATACCGCCGGCAAGCCATGCCTGTTTATTCTGTCGACTCATTGCTTGGCTTCTATGCAGAGGGTTGCGTGGGGAACGGCGCGAAGCCTTTCCTTCGGAATCAGTTTGCCGGTCTTGCGGCATATTCCGTAGGTCTTGTTTTCGATGCGGAGCAGCGCGTTCTGAAGGTTGATGATGAACTTGCGCTGACGCTCACACAGACGTGCCGCCTCCTCGCGCCCGAGCACGTTCGCCCCCTCCTCGAGTGTCTTGAACGTGGGCGATGTGTCGGCGGTATCGTTCGCGTTGCCGGTCATGGAAGCGCGCAGCAGCTCAAACTCCTGCTGTGCCTTCGCGAGTTTCTCCAGAATAAGCTCCTTGAACTCTTGCAGCTCTTCGTCGCTGTAACGTACCTTTTCCATTATACCTTGTCAATCTTGATGTTGACCTTCAGTCCGTCAATGTCGAGGGTGTCATCGTTTGCTGTGAGCGAGGCGTCGGTAGTGATTGCGTCGGCAAGGACCTGACCCGCAATGTAGTCGGCATATTCGCTCAGCGCGTCGGTGACTTCCGCTACCGGCTGCAGGCTGACGGTGATATGGTCCGTTATGTTATAGTCGCGGCTCTTGCGCAGGTTCTGGATGCGGTTCACTAACTCGCGCGCCATACCTTCGCGGCGAAGTTCCGGAGTTACGGTGATGTCGAGAGCCACGGTCACGGTGCCGTCGTTGGCAACGAGCCATCCCGGAATGTCCTCCGAGAAAATGTCGACCGTATCGGCGGTGACATGGGCGGTCGTGCCGTCGGCAAGGGTCAGGTCAATCGCTCCCGCGCGCTCTAACTCAAGGATTTGAGCCTGTTCCATGGCTTGTACGGCGGCTGCCACTTGCTTCATCTGCTTGCCGAACACCGGTCCGAGCTTCTTGAAGTCGGGCTTCACGCGTTTTACAAGGACGGTGTTGCTCGGGTTGAGCAGCTCCATCTCTTTGACGTTGATTTCGCTGAGTACCAGCGGAATTATCGGCTCAACGACAGCGCGCTGCGAGTCATCCGTCAGCGGCATCATGATTTTGCTCAGGGGCTGGCGCACCTTAAGGTTCGCTTTGCGGCGGAGTGCAAGAACCATCGAACAGAGCTTTTGTGCCAGTGCCATACGCTCCTCGAGCGGCTTGTCAATCAGGCTGCTGTCTGCTTCCGGCTGGAGCATCAGGTGAACCGACTCGGCTTCCGGATGGAGGTCAAGATACAGACGCTCGGCATAGAACGGTGCGATGGGAGCCATGAGCAGCGCAACCGTGTCCAGACACTCATACAGTGTCCTGTATGCGGCTGCCTTGTCTGCCGTCATCTCCTTGCCCCAGAAGCGTGAGCGGTTCAGGCGTACGTACCAGTTGCTCAGGTTGTCCTGAACGAACTCGCTGATGGCGCGGGCGGCAACCGTCGGCTCGTAGTCGTTGAGCGCGGTCTGGACAGTCTCTATGAGGCTGTTGAGAACCGAAATAACCCAGCGGTCAATCTCCGGTCGCTCGCTGACGGGCACTTCGGGTGCCGTGGCGGGGTCAAAGCCGTCTACGTTGGCGTAGCGGGCAAGGAAGTTATAAGTGTTGAAAAGGGTTGCAAAGAACTTGCGTGAAGTCTCTATGACGCCCTCTTCATCAAATTTCAGGTTGTCCCAAGGCGCGGAATTGCTTATCATGTACCAGCGCAGCGGGTCTGAGCCATATTTCTCGATGGTCACGAACGGGTCTACGGCGTTGCCGAGGCGTTTCGACATCTTGTTGCCGAATTTGTCAAGAACCAGTCCGTTGGAAATTACGGCTTTATAGGCTACCGAGTCCTTGACCATGCCGGCTATGGCGTGGAGCGTGAAGAACCAGCCGCGGGTCTGGTCTACGCCCTCGGCAATGAAGTCGGCGGGGAAACATGCCCCGGAGTCTACGCGCTCTTTGTTCTCAAAGGGATAGTGCTGCTGCGCAAAAGGCATCGCGCCTGAGTCAAACCATACGTCTATGAGGTCCAGCTCGCGCTTCATCGGCTTGCCCGACTCTGAAACTAAAATAATATCATCTACATACGGGCGGTGAAGGTCTATCTTCTCATAGTTAGACTTCGTGTAATCGCCGGGCACGAAGCCCTTGTCCGTCAGCGGGTTCGACTTCATCACGCCGGCTGCTACCGCCTTGTCTATCTCGGAGCAGAGCTGCTCCACGGAGCTGATACAGATTTCCTCCTTCGTATCCTCTGTGCGCCAGATGGGCAGCGGAGTGCCCCAGTAGCGCGAACGGCTCAGGTTCCAGTCCTGAAGGTTCTCGAGCCATTTGCCGAAACGTCCTGTGCCGGTCGAGGTTGGCTTCCACTTGATTTGCTCGTTGGCTTTCATAAGCTGCTCTCGCACAGCCGTCGAGCGGATAAACCATGAGTCGAGCGGATAGTAAAGTACCGGCTTGTCCGTGCGCCAGCAGTGGGGATATGTGTGGACATGTTTCTCAATCTTAAAGGCAAGTCCGCGCTGTTTCAACCATAGGCAGAGATTTACATCAAGCGTTTCGGTCTCCTCCGTGGCATCTGCATCATAAGCGTTCTTGACATATCTGCCTTCAAATTCCTTATATGCCTCCACATTGACCATCTTCTCCACAAACTCCGGGTCAAGCTCATCCAGCATATAGAATCTGCCCTTCAGGTCAACCATCGGACGGATATTGCCGTCGCGGTCAATCAGGTGAAGCGGCGGGACTCCTGCGGCGCGGCTTACTCGCAAGTCGTCAGCACCGAAAGTGCCCGCAATGTGTACTATACCCGTACCGTCATCGGTCGTAACGTAATCGCCCGGAATGACGCGGAAAGCTCCCTCCCCGGGATTGACCCACGGGAAAAGCTGCTTGTAATGCATCCCTACGAGCTCCTCGCCCTTGACCTTGCCCGTTACCTGCCAAGGAACTACCTTGTCCCCCTTCTGGTACTCATCAAGATTGCCGTTCTCACCCTTCGGATTCAGCACACTCCCGAGCAGAGCCTCAGCTACCACACAGGTGATAGGCTCGCCGCTGTAAGGATTGAAAGTCCTTACAACGCAATAGTCAATCTGCGGACCTACACACAATGCCGTATTGCTCGGAAGGGTCCACGGAGTCGTTGTCCACGCAAGCAGACACGGAGTGCCCCAGCCCTTCATCGGCTCGATGGGGTCAGTGACCTCAAACTGAGCTATGCAGGTTGTGTCCTTCACGTCGCGGTAACATCCAGGCTGATTTAACTCATGGGTTGACAGACCCGTACCGGCGGCAGGCGAATAAGGCTGAATGGTATAACCCTTATAGAGCAGACCCTTCTTATAGATCTCGCTCAGAAGCCACCATACAGACTCGATATATCTGTTATCATAAGTAATATAAGGCTCGGTCATATCGACCCAATAACCCATCAGCGACGTCAGCTGTTCCCATTCATCGGTAAACTTCATGACCTCGCGGCGGCAGGCATCATTATACTCATCTACGGAAATCTTCTTGCCGATATCCTCCTTCTTAATGCCGAGAGTCTTCTCCACACCAAGCTCTACGGGCAGACCGTGAGTATCCCAACCCGCCTTACGCTTGACCTGAAAACCGCGCATCGTCTTATAGCGGCAAACAATATCCTTGATAGTGCGTGCCAGCACATGGTGAATACCCGGATGACCGTTAGCCGACGGCGGACCCTCGAAAAATACAAAGCTTGGAGCTCCCTCGCGTTCACTGATAGAACGCTCAAAGAGACCCTGTTTCTTCCATCGTTCAAGAATAGACTTATTGACCCCGACCGGATCATTAACCTTATATTCGTTAAATTTCATATCAAAAAACAAATTTGCCGCAAATTTACAAAAATCCCCCCAAAAAACAAAATCCCCCCGATAACTCCCATCCATAATAAAATTGAGGCAATAAATTAAAATGGTATTGTCGTTTTCAGTTTTTTGCCGTAACTTTGCCGTCGCATATTGTCCGCCGAAGTCCGATATGGGTTTGTGGGCGATGCATAGACATAATTAAGAAGCGTTTATCAACGCTCATTTGACGTTCAGAAATCTGGAAAATTTCATTCAAGG
>CAZPHN010000041.1:0-16749 GCA_964586765.1 uncultured Bacteroides sp. | reverse complement strand
GCTCTGCATGCTTGCTGACCACTTCTACACGCTGTCAAAACCGGTCAACCCCATTTGAATATTGCAAATTTACGAAAAATAATTCAAAATGAAAAGTTTTTCTTAAAAAAATCGTTATTTTTTGTCGATTACTATTAGTTTACATACCCAATATGATAGTCCGGCACATATCGAAACTGGAAGAAGAAGTTGTTGCTGCGAGGTCATTTCTACGGTTATGAATATAGCCATGAGTGGCGCATTTGTTGCTGCAGCCATTACGCCGCCCATTCCGCTGACAACTGCCAGAGGTACCGGCATGCCCGTCAGGTTAGCAAAAAGGACGCCCGCCATACCGCCGGCAAAGAGAGTAGGGGCGAAATCACCAGCAACACCGCCGCCTGAGTTTGACGCATAGGCCGCAAGTGCCTTTAGAAGCAGAATGCCGGCAAGGGTGAGTGGCAGTAAATGTTTTCCGTCGGAGAAGAGCGTCATGATGGAGCCGCTGATAACGTCATGAAGCTGTCCGTTGGCAAGCTTTCCAAGAATTCCATACCCTTCACCATATAGTGACGGAAACAGGAATAGCATCAGACCGAGGGAGAGTCCGGACGCAAGGGCTGCAAGCCATGCGTTGTGTGTTTTTAGTTTGCCGAAGAATGATTCCGCCATGCGTCCTGAGCGTACGTAGTAAGCCGAATATAATCCGCAGGCAAGTCCGAGCAGAACTATCATAGGAAGTTTGTCAAGGGGCATTTGCGGATGGGTCCATAGCGTCATGTCAGGCGTTTCGCCGCTCATTATAAAAGCGGTCAGTGATGAAATGATACACATGGCGGCGAGCATGAGCAGAGGTTTCAATCCAATTTGCATTCTAAGGACTTCAAGCGTAAAAAACATTCCGCCCATCGGCGACTTGAAGATTGCCGCTATGCCTGCGCCTGCGCCGCACGCGGTACACATTATCAACTGATCCCGTGTCAGTCCAAACCAACGTCCCATATTGCTTCCTATTGCCGCACCTGTATAGGCAATAGGTCCTTCCGAGCCTGCCGAGCCTCCGAAACCGAGTGTTATTGAACTTGCCACGATAGGAGAGTACATTACTTTCGGCGAAATCACTCCGGTCCCATCCGGTCCGATTACGTCAAGAATACGCTGAGTTGAGTGTTCAAGCGGAACACGAAGAATATACTTGACCATAACGACGGTAAGGACAATACCGGCAATACCGGATATGATGAGCCAGACGTTTGTTGTGGTCAGGTCAATTCCTTGAGTTACGGCTGAGGTTATCACACCGACGAGCCATTTGAGCGCGCCGGCGGCTATTCCTATGGTAACTCCCGCCACGGCAACAGGGAGCCATGGGTGAGCTTTCGAATAATCCTGAAACTGTTGAATCTTCATAACTATTGTTAAAACGTCTTTAGATTACGCTTGGTTTGCCTATTTCGCACTTTTTCGTTAACTTTGCGGAAAAATTAGCGCAGAAAGTTATGATTATCATTGGCATTGCAGGTGGAACCGGAAGTGGAAAAACCACCGTTGTCCGTAAGATTATCGAGGAACTCCCCGCCGGAGAGGTTGCCGTGTTGCCTCAGGATTCATATTATAAGGATCTCAGCCATATTCCTGCAGAGGAGCGCAGCAAGATTAATTTCGATGAGCCGGCGGCTATTGAGTGGACCTTGTTAGTGAAGCAGTTGCGCGAATTAAAGGAGGGTAAGGCTGTTGATGTGCCTACATATAGTTACCTGAGCTGCACGCGTCAGGCTGAAACCGTCAGGGTTGAACCGCGTGATGTGGTGATAGTCGAAGGTATTCTTGTCCTGTGTGATGACGAGCTGCGCAATATGCTTGATGTAAAGGTATTTGTGGATGCCGATGCCGATGACAGACTGATTCGCCTGATTGCACGTGATTGTGTTGAGCGCGGACGTACCCCTCAGATGGTGCTTGACCGATATGAAAGCGTACTTAAGCCGATGCATCTGCAGTATATCGAACCTTCAAAGCGTTACGCTGACTTGATTGTGCCTCAGGGCGGTAAAAATACGGTGGCAATGCGCCTTCTTACGGATTATATTGAAAGTCGACTCGGTAAGGCATGATACTGCGCACAGATAATCTGGTTAAAATTTACGGTCGGCGTACCGTTGTAAACCATGTCAGCATCGAGCTGACTCAGGGTGAGATTGTCGGTCTGCTCGGTCCTAACGGAGCCGGAAAGACCACCACATTCTATATGACCGCCGGACTTGTGACGCCAAATGAGGGCGAGATATTTCTTGATGATATGAATATCACCAAGTTCCCGGTTTACAAGCGCGCCCAGCATGGAATCGGCTATCTTGCACAGGAGGCATCCGTGTTTCGCAAACTTACCGTCGAGGATAACATCCGAGCTGTCCTCCAGATGACTAAATTGAGCAAAGAAGAGCAGCGCGAAAAGCTTGAAACCTTGATTTCCGAATTTAACCTTCAGAAGGTGCGTAAGAATTATGGCGACCGTCTGAGCGGTGGCGAGCGTCGACGTACTGAAATTGCCCGCTGTCTTGCCATTAACCCGAAATTCATAATGCTTGACGAGCCTTTTGCCGGCGTTGACCCTATTGCGGTAGAGGATATCCAGAGCGTAGTATATAAACTCAAAGAAAAGAATATCGGAATCCTGATTACTGACCATAACGCACCTGAAACCCTCTCAATCACAGACCGTGCTTATCTGCTGTTTGAAGGTAAGATTCTGTTTCAGGGCACCAGCGAGGAACTTGCCGAAAATCCCATCGTGCGTGAAAAATATCTTGGACGGAACTTCGTTTTCCGCCGCAAGAAATTCGATTAAGGGTTGTCAGTCGTTCAGGTATAGGCGTTGCATATCTGAAATCCAGCTTTTCATGGTTTTTCGCAGCGATTGAGGGCTAATGACCTCAATCATCGCCCCTACATGGAGCAATTTCATGATAAAGTCATATGTCGGTGCAAGATATAATTCAAAATCCGCATATTCTCCATGGTCTGCTATCAACTGCTGACTGTGGTGGATAGGTAAGGATTTCAGGTAGTGTTTGTGGTTCTCGTTGGCGCGAATAACTATCCGTTCCGGTTTAATATCTTTATCTACAACAATACCGAATGTTGTTGAGAAAAACTCTTCGGCATCGAAATCCTTTGGCAGCTTAAACTTCCTTTCGGTAGAGTCAACATTTTCTACTCTATCAAGTCCGTAGAGCCTTAATTCGTTATAATCAATATTGTGTGCAAGCACGTACCAGCGGTTTTCAAAAAGTTTCACGCAATATGGTTCGATGGGGAAAGTATGACCAGTTGTCCTTTGAAAAGCCCGATAGGTGATGTTAACAACTCTGTTTTCTTTCATTGCCTCCAAAATTGAGGTCAAATGATCACGCCCAGACGGAATCTCATCAACCAATATCCTGCCTTTTAAAGATAGATTCTCTCCGATAATATTGCCGACTGCAAAAGAGTCCAA
This sequence comes from uncultured Bacteroides sp., assembly GCA_964586765.1. Taxonomy (GTDB): domain Bacteria; phylum Bacteroidota; class Bacteroidia; order Bacteroidales; family Muribaculaceae; genus UBA3263. Next base: position 13,274 of record CAZPHN010000041.1, on the reverse strand, counting down.
CATCCATTTTTTGAGCTTATTCTCATCAATATCTTCCGGATTGGCAATATAATAGAGAAAACCGCCTGCTTTCTGGCATTGGATATCAATTCCGAACTGCTCATAGATAGCTGCACGCCATCGATTGAACGTGGCGCGTGGAAGGGGCTTGTAGTCACTCAAATCCTTCTCCCGTTCCCATCGGTCAGACAGGTCTTTATGGGAAATCTTTCCGGCTCGACGAATGGTGTCAATCAGCCATGTGTATTTTTGCAGTTGGGTCATATCGATAAAACTTTTTACGCCTACAAAGTTAATATAATAATGACATAGCGCAAAAAAAGTCATGTTTTTTTATCCTGTACTGCAAACCGAGACACTTGGCAGTTAATTTTGCACACAAGCAAACGCAATTACGGATTTAATAACTAAATTTGTAAACGAAATCTACAAACTTGATAAAGAATTATGGAACCAACTCTTATCGCTGATTTAATTCGCTCCTACACTACTGAAACCGATGTGCAATCATCGGTGGAGAAAAACATAATGTCTATAGCTGGCATTGAACATCTTGAAAACATATGGTCGAACATTTATTCATACTTTCTTGATGAGCGAGCGTCACATGGACTTGGCTCTGTATTTCTAAAGTGCCTTGAGCAATTGATTTTTAAAAAGTCAGGTCGTATTGTTGACCTGTCGGGAGCTGTTATAGAGCGTGAAGTCTCTACTATTAAGGGCAATAGGATAGACCTGTTAATTCAGACTTCCGGTAAATCAGTTATTATTGAAAATAAGGTTTTTCATCATCTCAATAACGACCTTGATGATTACTGGCTGTCAGTAGGTGGCGATGACGTATCCAAAACTGGGATTGTGTTGACCCTTTCGCACATTATGACCAATAATCCTCACTTCATCAATATTACTCACCTTGAATGGGTGACTGAAGTGGAGCAAGAAATAATAACCAGACATATTGTGTTAGATTCCGCTACTTCCATTCTTCTCAATGATTTCATTAATAATATAAAACAAGTCTCACCTGCCATGAATGAAAATGATGTCAGTTTCTATCTTACAAACCGTCTTGCGATAAATGAACTCCACCAAGTTGCCTCAAAATACCGTAATTGGTTACAATTACTATTTACCAAGCAGGAATTTATTCGTGGCTTAGGCGATTTTACTCTGGTACATAATGACTGGAAAGGGGCAAAAGATAGATTCGCAATGTATCGTTTTGCTGCTACTGATGAGCTTGTAATAACCGTTTTCTATGAATCTTTGTGGAAATCGAAGCCCGGTAAGGCTGAACTATGGTTGTTCCTTCAACCTTTGGGGGCATGGTTGGATAAGGCTATTGAAAAAGAGAACGACGTTCGTTCTATCGCCTATGAGGAAGGTGTTCCTTCAATGGCAAGAAATAAGGATTTCTGGCACTGCGCAAGTGTGCGGATTCCAGTGTCTGAAGAGCAGTTGCAAAGTGAAGAGGCTCTAAGAAGATGTGTGTCAGAGAATATTGCCAATCCTGAATCCGGTTTGATGGTTGCCGCAAGAAGAATTTCCGAACTCCTGTCGCAGTCTCATCGTCCATCGTATCTCTGGAAAGATGCATTGGATATGCTCAAAAGGCTTTTGCCTGAGGATGATGATGCCAATAGGGTATTTTGGTGTACAACGATAGAATTCAAATCATATGACAGTGTAAACCATATAGTTACTCTGGAAGTCATAGATAATATTTTCCGTGATGAAATTGAGCGGAACTTTGGGAAAGCCTTTATCCAAGCAATCAGATATGCCTATGGCAATGATGCCCGATACGCTATACATTGCCGCCAATATATGTTCTAACCGAAAAAATTCGTTGTCAGCGCGTATGAAGCTAATTAATGTTTTCGGTCGGATTGTAGACCGGATTACATCCGAACATGGACAGACACATTACTATGACTATATGCAAGGCTGTATGTCGGAATGCTTGCCGTTAAAGTCCTATTGTGATAAAATGATTGGACTCCAGTCTCCACGTGGTCAACAAATGTTGCCGAATTATTTTGCTGACGTGTTCACGCAATTCGATGCGGTCAATAACCTACCTGATTTTGTCCCGGTATCCAATGGTGAAGGCTGGGCGTTGGTTTCCCTCTCAATGTTGCCGGTATTAATGACTGATTTTCAATTCCGAACCATAATTCCTGAGCGATGGGAGCGACGTATTTTTTTCGTTCAAGACAAGGAGACGTTGAAGTGGGGTGCTATTTCTACTATGTGGCATATTGTCAGTCCTAATAAAACTAATTGCCACCGGATGGCTACATTGGAAACCCTTATGCCGTGTATCGCCGATGAAATTTATGAAGATCAGTTAATGGTAGAAGACCCTGAAGAATTACCATCTCTTTTCTTTATGACTCGCATTGGCAACAAAGTAGGCATTTTAACTGATTGCGGTTATTCTCCAATAATTTATGACACATATGAAACCGACAGCAAGAATTGTTCATTCCGCCTGATTCGCAATGACCGGAGACGGGCGAGGCGTGCAAATTGGTGGCAGCCTGATGGTAAAGATTTATTTGATAATATTAAAAGACGCAACTATACGAATGCCAAAGATAAGAAGACATCAACCGGGCAGATATAAGCCAAAGAAGCCCATCGGACCAAATTTTACAGGACCTAAACCTCTGACATTGTTTCAGGCTGACAATGGTCTATGGGGAGCAACTGACGCTGACGGAAAAATTGAAATTGAGCCGAAGTATATACGTTTGGAACAGACAGAAGAGCAAAAGTTGAGAAACGAGGTTCATCTTGTGTCTATTGACACTGTTCTTTCCGTTACGCCGGATGATTGGGATATTGTGTCTTGGTTTTCATCTGAATTTTTTGAAAAAGATGATTGATATATGAAATTTTCCATAGTGTATCGCTGAATGATACACTATGGGTGTAATTTTGCGGTATAAAACTTAAACATTACATCAACTATGAGAAAATTAGAAGTTGCCAAGAAAGAGAGCGCAAAGAACAAGGATGCCGCGCAAAGTGCTAAACCCAAGAGTGTACTTGAAGCATTCGAGTATATCGTTGAACTGGCAGAGGATTCAAGTCTTGACAAAGTTTTTTTCGCTAACGCAGATGTTTCCATACGTTATGCGGTTCGGAAACTGGAACTGACACCTATGCAGGTGGTTTTGTTAGCATTGTTTGTTGACCGTAGTGAAGACAGCCATATACGGATTTCCGATATTGCCAGATATACCGGATGTCGCACTACCAAGATATTGCGACTTTCCGAGGACATTGACGTATTGGAAGAGAAACATTACATACGCGCTTCTCGCAGTCGGCGGTCATTAAGCTATCGTGTGCCGGTTAATGTGCTTAAAGCTCTCCGCCAAGGCACTCCATATATCCATCAGGTTGACGCCGTTCTTGATACGCAGGCATTCTTTGACCGTTTTGACCGCTTAATGCTGGAAAAGAATGATGATGAGTTAACTTACGATGCGCTCAAGGAGCAGACATTTGAAGCTATTGATGAGATAAAATCAACGATTTTTGCTACAGAGCTGCGCCGACTCGATCTTTGTAAGGATGATTCCCTTCTGTTAATCTTCATGGCTCACTTATATGTGGAGAACAGCGATGATAACATAAATTTCAGCGACATTGATGATCTTTTCGACGATGGTGAATTGCCGAGCTGGGTTAAACGCGAGTTTCGTTCCCGCGAGTCTGACCTTTTCGTAAAAGGACTGATTGAGAATGTCAATGAGGGCGGAATGGCTCGCAGTGATGCCTTTAAGCTGACCGAAAAAGCTAAAAACGAACTGCTTACGGAATTAAATATCAATAATATTGGAAAGTCGGATAAAGGACTTATCAAGGCTGATACTCTTGCAGAGAAGACATTGATTTACAATGACTCAGAGTCGAACCAGATTGCGGAACTGTCATCTATTCTATCTGAACAGAGGTTTAATGATGTACAGAGCCGTCTTCGCAAAGCCGGAATGCGCACAGGATTTTGCTGCATATTCTATGGTGCGCCGGGTACGGGCAAAACAGAAACCGTCTATCAGTTGTCACGTCAGACCGGACGCGATATATTGCGTGTGGATGTCGATAAAATCAAGAGCTGCTGGGTTGGTCAAAGTGAAAAGAATGTCAAAGAGCTCTTTGATCGTTACAGGAGCATCTGTAAGAACTCTAAACTTGCGCCCATCTTGCTTTTCAACGAGGCTGACGCAGTATTGGGGCTGCGAATGGAGGGCGCATCTCAAGCCGTCGATAAGATGGAAAACTCCATACAGAACATTATCCTTCAGGAAATGGAATCGCTTGAAGGTATCATGATTGCTACAACAAATCTTACCACTAATCTCGACAAGGCATTTGAGCGTAGATTTCTGTATAAGATTCGTTTCGATAAACCTTCTGTCGATGCCCGGGCCCGTATTTGGCAGACTATGCTCAAAGGGCTTTCAAACGATGACGCCAACACGGTGGCGTCTCAGTTTGACCTCTCCGGTGGCGAGATAGAAAACATTGCGCGAAAGCACTCAATAAATGCGATTTTAACCGGAAAGGACGATATTGATATCGATGAATTGATATCTTCCTGCCGTCTGGAACGTCTTGAAAACGCATCTCGCTCGCGCATAGGATTTAATTAAGCTGCAAATCTATAAATAAGAACCGACTCGGTTGCATTGACCGAGCCGGTTCTTTTCTTGTTGAGTCTGTAAGTGGTTAGGCGAGGAAGCCGAGAAGCACGCCTGCTGCGACTGCCGAACCGATAACTCCGGCAACGTTCGGACCCATGGCGTGCATGAGCAGATAGTTGGAGGGGTCGTATTCGAGTCCAAGATTATTGGATATGCGAGCCGACATAGGAACTGCGCTGACTCCGGCATTACCGATAAGCGGATTGATTTTCTTGTCTTTTGACAGGAAGAGGTTGAAAATCTTCACAAAGATTACGCCCGATGCGCTGGCAATGATGAAAGCCATAAATCCGAGGGCGAAAATCTTAACGGTCTCGGGGGTGAGGAACTGAGAAGCCTGAGTGGATGCGCCTACGGTCATTCCGAGCAGAATGGTCACGATATCTGTGAGCGCATTGCTGGCAGTCTTGGCAAGACGGGATGTAACTCCACATTCGCGAAGCAGGTTGCCGTAGAACAACATTCCTAACAGAGGCAGTGCGGTAGGCACTACGAAGCAGGTAAGCAACAGTCCTACAATCGGGAAGATGATTTTCTCGCGTTGGCTTACCGGACGTGCGGGCTTCATACGAATCAGTCGCTCCTTCTTGGTAGTCAGAAGTCGCATGATGGGCGGCTGGATAACCGGTACGAGTGCCATATAAGAATATGCACTGACCGCAATCGCTCCCATCAGGTTAGGCGCGAGTTTAGAGCTGAGGAAGATGGCGGTAGGACCGTCAGCTCCGCCGATAATGGCGATAGCACCGGCCTGATCCGGCTCAAATCCGAGCAGAAGAGCCACCATATAGGCACCGAAAATGCCAAACTGGGCTGAGGCACCGATTAACATAAGTTTCGGATTGGCAATTAGCGCGGTGAAATCGGTCATAGCTCCGATACCGAGGAAGATAAGAGGCGGATACCATCCTGCTGATACACCGTTATACAGTATATTGAGGACAGAGCCTTCTTCATATATTCCTATTTCAAGTCCGGCATGGGTATCAAACGGGATGTTGCCGATAAGCATACCGAAACCGATGGGCACAAGGAGCATCGGCTCGAAATTCTTGGAAATGGCAAGCCAAATGAAGAAGAGACCGACGCCAAGCATCACGAAATTCTGCCATGTGGCATTATAAATGCCCGTAAGATGCCAGAATTGCGCGAGGTTATCGGTGATAAACTGGGAAAATTCCATTGTTTTTAGCCAAGGGTAACGAGGGTTGTGCCTTCAAGAACTGAATCTCCTTCTTTGACGTTGACGGCAATAACCTTTCCGTCACGTCCGGCGGGAATTGCATTTTCCATCTTCATTGCCTCGAGTATTACTACGGGGTCAGAAGCCTTGACTACATCTCCGGGCTTAACGGCGATGGAGAGTACTACACCGGGCAGGGGGGCGATAACGCTGCCTGAACCGCCGGCTGCGGGGGCTGCAGCAGCAGGAGCGGCTGCGGGCGCGGGAGCTGCCGATACGGGAACTGCTGCCGGCGCAGTGGCAACTGAAGCTCCGGGAAGGGTTACCTGATAGTCGGTGCCGTTAACATTGACTGAGGCTGAATTGCCCTGAATGGCACCGATGGTCACTGTGTAGTCGTGACCGTTGATGGTAAACTTATATTCGTTCATGTCTGTAAATTAGCTGAATGAAATATTAAACTGGTTTAACGCTGGGGCACAACGCGCATTGCATTGATTTTGTTGCTCCATGCCGATGCGGGATTGTGGCGAATTGTGATGGTCCGTGATGATGTCTGATTGAGGTGGAGCTGGAGTGCAAGAGCGATTGCAGCGGCAACTTCTGCGTCGGCGGTGGGAGCGGGAGCCTCTGCTTTCGGAGCGGGAGCGGCACTCTTTTTGGTTGTGGCGAGACGCTTAATCAGGTAGAAACACAGACAGAGCACTAAAAGGGCAGTAAATACAATAGCCATAGCCATTAAAGTCATGGCTCCGCCGTTTTCGTCCATATCTTTAAATTTAGCGATTTTGTTGTTAGGTACGGGTATTACGTTATGACCGCCGGGAGTAATCGCTTTTTCGACAGATGAATTGTCACGAACTTCCCAATCCGCACCGGCGTCAATTGAACGCGCATAGCTGACGTTGGATGCCAGCGAAGCAGGAATCGTCACAGAGTCAATGAGATTGACGCCGTCGGCATCAAACACGGCAATAAAGTTGTCCTTGCCGGGAGTGAGCTCGAAATTCAGGTGGAAAGTTCCGTCTTGAGGATTGCCGTCGGCAAAGAAGAGTACGGACTGTCCTTTCTCAATCTTGGTGCGGGCATCGCCTGTCGGAACGAAATACTTGCGGGGTGTATTGAGGTCATCTGTAAGATATATAGCAGAGATATTGACCGGCGCATGGGTAGGATTAACAAGTTCAATCCAAGCCGAATGGCGTCCGTAATCATCAACTATCGAGCTGTCATTCTTAACCATGACCTCGTTGATACGCAATTCCTTACGCCCCTGACCCATGACCGCCGGAACGGTCATGAGTGTGAGGGCAATAAGTGATGCGATTTTTTTCAACGCTTTCATCGGTAACTTAGAGGGGAATATTGCCATGTTTCTTGGGCGGGTTCTGAACGCGCTTGGTGGCAAGCTGTTCGAGACCGCGGATAATGCGGAAACGGGTTTCGCGAGGTTCGATAACATCGTCGATATAACCATATTTCGCTGCGTTGTAAGGATTGCAGAAGAGTTTGTTGTACTCTGCTTCCTTCTCTGCAAGAACGGCTTTGGGGTCCTCTGCAGCCTTGGCTTCCTTGGCATAAAGGACTTCAACCGCACCTGCACCGCCCATAACTGCGATTTCAGCCGAGGGCCATGCGTAGTTGAGGTCACCGCGAAGCTGTTTACATGACATAACGATGTGAGAACCGCCATAGCTCTTGCGGAGGGTTACTGTTACCTTGGGTACGGTAGCCTCGCCGTAGGCATAGAGCAGTTTTGCGCCATGAAGGATTACGCCGTTATACTCCTGACCGGTACCGGGAAGGAAGCCGGGAACGTCAACAAGCGATACGATAGGAATGTTGAAGCAGTCGCAGAAGCGTACAAAGCGGGCTGCCTTACGCGATGCGTTGGAGTCAAGCACACCGGCAAGATATTTGGGCTGGTTTGCCACGATGCCGACCGAGCGGCCGTTGAAGCGGGCAAAGCCGATAATGATGTTGCGGGCAAAATTGCGCTGAACTTCAAGGAATTCGCCGTTATCGACGATTGCGCCGATGACGCTATACATATCGTAAGCCTTGTTTGCGGCTTCCGGGATGATGGAGTTCAGACCTTCATCCATGCGGTCAACGGGGTCGTTGGTGGGCACGATGGGTGCTTCCTCAAGGTTGTTCTGGGGAATGAACGAAACAAGCTGCTTGATGAGTGTGATGGCATCCTCGCCGGTTTCGGTTGCGAAATGAGCCACACCGCTCTTCGATGAGTGAACCTGAGCACCGCCAAGGGCTTCTTGGGTAACGTCTTCGCCTGTAACGGTCTTTACAACTTTCGGACCGGTGAGGAACATATATGAGATACCCTTTGCCATGATTGTGAAGTCTGTCAGCGCGGGAGAGTAAACCGCACCGCCGGCACAGGGACCGAGAATGGCTGAAATCTGAGGAATAACGCCTGATGCAAGGATGTTGCGCTGGAAGATTTCAGCATAGCCGGCAAGGGCGTTGATGCCTTCCTGAATACGTGCGCCGCCTGAGTCGTTGAGACCGATAACGGGTGCGCCCACCTTCATCGCCATATCCATGATTTTGCAGATTTTCTGAGCCATGGTTTCGCTGAGCGAACCGCCGAACACGGTGAAATCCTGTGCAAAAACATAGACCAAACGTCCGCCGATGGTACCGCAACCGGTTACCACGCCGTCGCCGGGGAAAGATTTCTTTTCTTGACCGAAGTTTGTGCAGCGGTGGCGAACAAACATATCGTATTCTTCAAATGAGCCTTCGTCAAGAAGCATATTGATGCGCTCGCGGGCGGTGAGTTTGCCGCGCTCGTGCTGCTTGTCGATTGCTTTCTGACCGCCACCGAGGGCAGCCTCTTTGCGCAGTTCAATGAGTTCCTGCACTTTTTCCAATTGACTGGACATTTTATTTAAAGTTTAGTGTTGAGTGTTTATTGTTTAGTGTGGTGAGCCCTCTTTTATAAAAAACTCACTATTGCGCCAACTCCCGCCTCACTTGGGCTGTTCGCAGAGTTCAATCAAGGTGCCGCATGTGCTCTTGGGGTGGAGGAAGGCAATGTTAAGACCTTCGGCACCCTTACGCGGAGCCTTGTCAATGAGACGGCAGCCTTTTTCTTCAAGTTCGCCAAGTGCGTTTGCAACACCGTCGGTGATGTTGAGGGCTACGTGCTGGATACCGCCGCGACCGCCGTTGTTGGCAATGAATTTGCTTATGGCACTGTCTTCTGAGGTGCCTTCAAGGAGTTCGATTTTGGTCTGACCGATGCGGAAGAATGCAGTACGCACTTTCTGGTCTGCAACTTCTTCAATAGCAAAACACTTTAGACCGAGCATCTTTTCGTAGAAAGGAATGGCTTCATCGAGCGAGGGAACGGCAATGCCGATGTGCTCAATATGAGAAATTTCCATAATGTAACGTGAATTAATGATTTAGTAATTTTTGAACATTGCAAAGTTACCCTAAATTTGCGAATTTTCCAAATATTCTTATATATTATATGGTAAGTGTAAATCCGCCCATGGCTGTAAATCCGGGAAGTGGGTAACCAAACGTAACCTGATAGCGGGTATCTGTGATATTGTCGAGGTCAACCATTATTTGCAGTTGGCGGCAAACCCGATATGTCAGTCTGATGTTGAGTGTGGCAAAGTCTTGAATAGGATAATCCGTTGAAACAAACAGACCGCTTACACCTTTGAGTGTCATATTTGCCGCAAAGCCGTTGAACGGACCTATGGCTGAGGTCAGTGAGTATTGATGGCGCGGTGCGCCAGTTAGTTCTTTCAGCGATGTGTGTAGGTAGCTGTATGTTGCGTTGAGTTGCAGCCAGTTGAGAGGGTGGGAGGCGGCTGTTAGCTCTATGCCCCAGTTGGTCAGTTTGCCGGTATTTTCATTGAGCGTCGGACCCTGCTGTATCATGTTGCGTGCGCGGCTCAGATATCCGGTGATGTCAAACGAAAACCATCGTCCGAACTGTTTGGCTGCACTTGCCTCAAAGTTCCACATATTTTCCGGCTCGAGGTTAGGATTTGCGAATTTATAGAGATACATTTCGCGAAACGAAGGGTTTCGGTAGCCAAGAGCGGCTGATGCCTTGACCGTCCATTCGCTGCCGGGTCTGATAGACATTCCTATCTGTGGAATCCACTGGGTTTTAAATTGCGAACTGTTTGCCATTCTGAGCCCTCCGTCAAGGGTTAGCCTGTCTTCCCATAAAGCTTGACTCAGTGTTACATACGGCGAATATTCAATAATTTCTTTCTCCCCCATGGTGGTGAGTGAGCCTGCCTGATGCTCTTTGCCGCCGGAAAGGGGGATGCGTCCTGAGTAGCGGTCAAAGTCAAATCCGGCAGTTGCCGCCGAACCTTGCCAAGGCGTAAAGTTCTGATATAAAATCAGTCCCAATCTGTCGTCAAGGCTGTGGAAATTCCGTGGGTCGCTTACAAAGTGATTTCCATAGCTATAATATGCCCGGATTGACCCCGATGTCTGACCGTATTGATTGGTCGCCGTGACAGACGCTTCGCCTCGGGTAATATTTTGCCGGTAAATGTCGGTCGATTCCGGATTTTTAAGGGTAGGGTAGACCGGGTCAGATGCCGTAAAGTGCATCAGGGTATAGTCTGCCGTCATGTTCCAGTGTCGGTTGAACATATATGACGCTTTCGCATAAGCCGAACCCTGATTGAAGTCAAAATTCTTTCTTACGCCATCAGTGCGGTTGTAGCTGACCGCAACGAATGAGCGGAACCGACCGAAATGCAGCGCGTTGGTCGCGGAGGTCTGGAGGGTGTTATATGAGCCATATTTTGCTGAAAGAGTCGTGTTGACTTTCTTTGCACCCGGGTTTTTGGTAATTATATTGATTACACCCGCCATGGCGTTTGAACCATACAGCACCGACGCCGGACCGCGAAGAATTTCTACGCGCTCAATCGCTTCTGTCCCGTAAAAGTCCGCAACCTGATGGGAATAAATTCCCGCAAACTGAGGCTGACCGTCAACCATCATAAGTAGTGCGCTGGCGCGGTCACCACCTACTCCGCGCATTTTTATGTGTCCCGAACCGCCTGTGGCAACTCCAAATCCAAATATATTCCGCTCGGTCACAAAAAGGCTCGGCACCATTCCTGATACTGCACTTAACAGCCGTGTGCTTCCCGTCGCTTCAAGTTCCGTTGCGCTGAGTGTTGTCACGGTATAGGGTAGCAGATTGCGCCCAACGGCAGTATTCGAGCCTGTAACGACAATCTCTTCAAGCCGGTGCAGTGGGCTCGAAATCGAATCCTGCTGACCGAAGGCTGCGGGAGCGCATACGGTCAGCAGGGTAAGAATCAGTGATGTTCGGTTAGTCAATGGATACTATCTTATAGGTTTGTGTACCGAGACCGATTTTTTCACCATAGTCAAGAGTGTGCATTCCGTGACGGGAATCAATGCGCTCAATCAGGTGGTCTTTGCCGGGGTCTGTGCTTTGACGGACCAGATCGGTGCAAGCCTTGTCAAGAGCGATGGGGTCAAGCGATGCAAGAATACCTATGTCTGACATGCAGGGGTCATCAGGGGTGGAATCACAGTCACAGTCAACCGAAAGATTGTTGGCCACGCTTATATAGATAATCTTGTCGCCGGCGTGGTCGGCAATCGCTTTGGCTGCTTCTGCCATTGACTCAAGAAAGTCATCCTGCTCGGCGTTCTGTCGGAAGTGAGGGTCGTTCTGCTCCGTAGCACCGCCTGAGTGGATATAGCTTTTGCCGTTACATGAAGCGATGCCGATTGACATATTCTTCACTGCACCGCCAAATCCGCCCATGGCGTGACCTTTGAAATGGGAGAGAATAACGGTAAAGTCATAGTCGGGATAGTGTGAACCTACAATATCATATTTAAGGTGCTTGCCGCTGTCAACGGGGAGCTTGATTTCGCCTTCGGCATCCATGATGTCTACAGGTGCGATTGCGGTAAATCCGTGTTCCTCGGCTGCCTTCAGGTGTTCCTCGGCGGTAAAGCGACGACCCTGATATGCGGTATTACACTCAACGATTGTGCCGTTCGTAAGGTCAACAAGGTCTTTAATCAGCGCGGGCTGCAGGAAGTTGTGTCCGCCCGGTTCGCCGGTTGAAATCTTGATGGCGACTTTGCCTTCTGCTTCACGTCCTAAAGCCTTGTAAATTTTCACAAGAGCCTCGGGTGAGATTTCTGTGGTCATGTAGACTATTGCTGAATCGGGTTGCTCAGCTACTGGAGTCTCTTCTGCCTTTTGCTTTGAACCGCAAGCCGTGAGAGCTACGGCTCCCATCAGGAAGCCAAAAATAACTTTTTTCATAATTTAAAATAAAAAATGTTGGTTTTCAGCTGCAAAAATAGCAAAAAATACTCGAATATCGCAAATCTAAGCCGATATTTCATGGCAAGTCGTTCCGGAGTGGTAGTTGTGACTTCTTTCGGCGCGGTTGGGTCTAACTCATACGCGCGGTAATCAATGTTTACTTTGTCAGTAAGTCCAAGCTCTTTGATGGCTTGACGCAGACGTGTTTCGCCAATGTAGCAATATGGGCATGCAAAGTCACTCCAGAACTTTTAGCGCGTTTTCAACGTTTTTTTATAAAAAATAGCTTATTATGGACAATAAAGAATTAGTTTCTAAATTTGAAGAGAAAGTAAAATCTGATTTACGCGGCTTTTTGTTGAAAAAAGGTGCGATTGATGAGCATTTCCCTGAGTGTCCCGATGTTGAGGAAAAGTGGGGCGAGATTGCACGTGAATATATGCCTGACGGAGCTCGTGAATTTCAGAATTATCCTGTTGTTTCCCTCGGCTGGATGATGCTTATCGGCATGGCAATGGCTTTTTATTGGGATACCGACTGGGAAAAACACTCGGTCCGCAAGGATTTCTATTCCGCTCTGCGCGACATGAAAGGCTATGACAACATGGATGAAGCCGTGGTCGAAGATGTCCTTGGCTATAAAGGCGAGGCTGCCGAAAAAGTCACCGAACTTGTCGCTGAGTGTGCGTCGCGTGTTCTTAACCTTATAAATCACGAATCCGTCGAACCCGGTACCGAGGCAGCCTTAGGTTGCTATATTTCCGCCCTCCATCAGCTGTATCTTGCCGGTATGGGCATGGAGCTTTGTGCGCTCGGCTATCACATGACGCCCTTCAATCAGCAATAACCTTTTTTTACTATCTATTATTCAGCTAAAATCTAAACGTAGGGCTGCACCATGGTGCAGCCTTTCTGTTTATAAATGTTAAAGAAAGTTAAAGTATGAACTTTTTTGTGTAAGATACGGACGTGACGTACAGAGATTTACGAAAAATATGTTGTAGAACATAAAATTTTTGCTGAACAAAAAATTTGCGTA
>CAZPHN010000040.1:0-17939 GCA_964586765.1 uncultured Bacteroides sp. | reverse complement strand
GAACTTCGGCGGCAGCGACGCTCCGCAGAGTCCCACCATTCTCTGAATGGATTTCCTTGCCATAGCTGCCGGCCTCGCGACGGAAACAAGCTGAATAAGCGCAGTTCTTTATAGGAAGCTTATCGGAAGGAATAATCACATCGCGATAAAGATTCGTAACGGGAACCTCAGCCGTAGGAATCAGGTATAGGTTGTCGAGCTGACAGTGATACATCTGACCTTCCTTATCGGGGAGCTGACCGGTACCTATGCCGGAAGCCTCATTGACAACGTAGGGCGGCTGGATTTCAAGATAACCTGCCTCGGAAGCAGAATCGAGGAAGAACTGAATCAGCGCGCGCTGCAGTTTTGCGCCCTTGCCGATATAAACCGGAAATCCGGCTCCGGTAATCTTAACGCCGAGGTCAAAATCTATCAGATTATACTTTTTTGCCAAATCCCAATGGGGAAGTGCGTCCGGACCGAGTTCAGGCATCTTGCCGCCGGTCTTTTCAACCACATTGTCGGCAGCGGTCTTTCCCTCAGGCACTCCGCTGTAAGGCAAGTTAGGCACACTTAACAGAATATCACGGATTTCAGCTTCGGCTGCAGCGAGTTTTGCAGCAATTTCCTTCTGAGTCTCCTTGAGTTCGGCTACTTTAGCTTTAGCAGCCTCTGCCTCCTCTTTCTGACCCTGCTTCATCAGCGAGCCAATCGAAGCGGCAAGTTTTTTGAGCTCGGCAGCTATGGTATCGTTTTCGAGCTGCTGTTTGCGGCGGGTTTCATCGGCGGCGAGAACGCGCTCGATAGGCTCCTTTCCGTCAAAGCCCTTAACCGCAAGACGCTTAATAACCTCCTGCGGATTTTCTTTAATTTGCTGTATCGTTAACATTGGTCTAATTTGTCTAATTTGTCTAATTAGTCTAATTGGTCTAATTGGTCACCCCAGCAGTTCGCGGACTTTGGCACTGATGAGTTTGCCGTCGGCTTTGCCGGCGAGGGCTTTCGAAGCGACACCCATCACCTTGCCCATCTCCTTGGCAGAAGTGGCTCCGGTCTGGGCGATGATTTCCTTCAAGGCAGCAATGAGTTCCTCCTCGGTCAACGGCTTAGGAAGATACTCTTCAATCACCGCAGCCTCGGCAAGCTCATTTTCGGCAAGCTCCGGGCGATTTTGCTGTGCATAGATTTCGGCGGTTTCACGACGCTGCTTTGCCATCTTGGCAAGTATCTTCATTGCAGCATCATCGGTGAGCTCTCCGTTGGCACCCTTGGCGGTCTTTGCCTCGAGAAACTCCTTTTTGATTCCGCGAAGGGTCTCTAAACGGACTTTTTCCTTCGCAAGCATAGCGGTTTTGATGTCTCCGCTAACTTTTTCAAACAAATCCATAATATTAAGGTCTAATTTTCTTATTTTCAATCCGCAAATTTAAGCAAATTTCCTAAATTATCAAAACATACCCTCCCGACACAAAAAGAAAAAGCCGGGGTCTTTTCAACACCCGGCCTTCTCATCACACATCTGTTCAAATTTATTTTACAATTGTCTTAATAGCCTTATTTCCCTGACGGATAATTACGATGCCCTTGGTGGCGGCACCTACTTTACGTCCCTGAAGGTCGTATACTTCTACTTCCGTGCTCGAAGCGGCAGCCTCAATCTCATCAAGCGTATTTACATCGCCATCAATAACGGTAACGGTGTAGAGGGTGCTAACGCCGGCATAAGTAGCGGTGATGATAGCTTTGCCTGCGGCAACGCCGGTTACTACGCCGTCAGCATCAACCGTAGCAACGGCTTCATTGCTTGAGGTAAAGGTTACGGTCTCAAGAGTGTAGATTGCGCCAACTTCAACTTCAACGGGATTGACGGGTTCTTCACCCTTCTCAACCGTTACGGTGCAGGTTGCAGTTGCCTCGCCACAAGTTGCGGTGATTGTAGCTGTACCTTCGCCAAAACCGGTAACTACACCTTCGGAATTAACAGTTGCAACAGCTTCATCGCTTGAGGTCCAAGTTACAGCCTCATCCGTCTGAAGAGGATTCTCGATGGTTACTGTCAGCTTGATGGTCTCACCTATATTGATGGTAGCCTCGGTCTGGTCAAGTGTAACCACCGGAGTAACTACAACAGGTTCGGGATATTCAACGGGGGCTTTATCAAAGATAATCTTAGAAACCATGATGGATTCGGCGTCGGTCCATACGTAATTGCCCTGACCTGCCAGAGAAATGCGCGCAGTAGGAATCGAAACCATCTTTTCATTTTCATCATAAGTTGACCATTCCTTGATGCCTTCGGGATTTTCCTCTGAATATCCGAGGACAGC
Organism: uncultured Bacteroides sp.; assembly: GCA_964586765.1. Classification (GTDB taxonomy): domain Bacteria; phylum Bacteroidota; class Bacteroidia; order Bacteroidales; family Muribaculaceae; genus UBA3263. Next base: position 15,630 of record CAZPHN010000040.1, on the reverse strand, counting down.
GGTAATCACTTCCTTATCATAGCCCTGATTAACAAAGTATCCTTCTATGTTAGTACAGCCAATGGCACTTGATCCATTATATACACCCGAGTTAAAGTTATAGAGAACGGAGACAAATTCCTTATCAGAAATATCGAATACGATGGATCCCTCTGAGGCGTAGTCTTTAAACTGGAAGCCGTCTGACATATACGGATTATAGAGTCGGTAAACACCGGGAGTAGTTGTTGAACGATGGATTTCAACGTCAAAGAAAGTTCCTGCGGGATCCACTCCAAATCCGGGACAAATCCAGCCGTCCTGAAGTTTACCGGTGCAATATACTTCCCATCCTTCCATCGGATCAATGGGTTCGTCAGGTGCGGGTATGATTGAAAAAACGTTAAATCCTGATAATACCCAAAAACCGAGAACTTCATTATCCGGATTACCAACTGCCCAATACTCATCATCAGGGAAAGAAATATCACCACCTACAATGGTACCGACTGTAGCCTTAAGGTCAGAGTTACCGTCTGCAAAGTCACCGGTCTCCTCATCATCAACCTTAACATAGAAATAGTCGGGACTTCCTTCATCATACTCTCCAAGATATTGAGTGTTGGGAATAGAAAAAGTTCCGGCGGTAATGTCAACTACAGCCTTAATGGGATTATAGTTAAGACCGGCAATTGTCATGCCATGAATTTCAACTTCTCCCTTGGCAGCATCAGTAACCTTGATAGACAACTCTTGGGTTTCATACTTCCCGGTAAGGAAATTGCCGAAATCCCAAATGTAGTTACCCTCAAAATCCTCAACGGTCTTGAACTCAAATTCCTCTCCCGAACGGCTCTGCGACGGAGCCTTAACAAGCTTTCTGGCTGAGGTTCCACTAACGGAATGATAAGCCACAGACTTAGCCGGCTTCATTGATGAAACCTGACCCGTAAATGTCGTAGGGGGTGCTGCGGCGGCACTGAGTGCGACAGACGCAATAGCAAGTAAGGTGTAAACTTTTTTCATAAGCACTTTTTTACCTTAAAAATTAATTAGAAATGTTAAATATGTCGCAAAGTAAACCATAATATTTGACTTTCGCAAGCATTTTGCCAAAAAAATTCAAAATAATATAGAAATTTGTCAAATTTGTAACACTCAGCGGCGCAATTTGCCACAAAATCCCGGTCCACTACAGGCATACAAGGATGCATGCCTCTATCATATACAAAGAGAGCCACGTCATAAACAGACGCGGCTCTCCCGATAAATGATATTTCAGTCAGATTATTCTACATCTTCCTGAATCTTGCCATAGAGCTTAAGCTCGGCGAGGTTCCAGTAGATTGCGGTGCTCGTGGTCAGGAGGCTTTCACCCTTATCGTTCTGGATTACGCAGAAACGCATGTATTTGAAAGTCTCGGGAGCTTGGAACATCTTGTTAATCTTACCGATTTCAAACGACTGACCGGCGGTAAGTTTCTTGGGGTTGGTAGCCTTCTGGAAGAAGGTCCAAGAGCTCTCGTCGTCAATATTGTTTGAGTAGTAAAGGTGTACTTCCTTCGGCGATGAGGGGTTCGAGTTACGTGCGGTGATGCTAAAGTAAACCGAGTTGATTTCCTCCGGAAGGGTGATTTCGAGGTAAGAACCATAAGGTGCCGAACGCTCGTTGGCAACGGTCCAGCCTGAGTGGAAGAAGGTTGAGAGGTCATCGTCAAAGAGGGCGTTGATTGAACCTTCCTTCGGCTCGGGGTCATTGGTGGTAACGCAAGTGTCGTCAAGGTCAAGCGGAGTCTCGATTACCTTGCAGCCAACGTAGAACTGTGAGTTCTTGATAAAGTTCTCTATAACTGTATCGTCAGGCTTGGTGACGGTCTCGGGAGCGTCGCCTGCCTCGCCCCATGCAATGGCGGGATAAGAAGTCTTAGCCGTAAGCTTGGGGTTGGCAATCTTGATAGGAACTACGAGGTTCTTATTGAGCATTTCATCGGGGTCAAGAGCGTCAAGATAGATGGTAAGGGGCAGACGTGCCTTGGTGACACCCTTGGGGAAGTTAATTACATTATACTCCTTGGGGTCAGATCCGTTATTCTTAACAAACTCACGGGTATCGGCAAGTGACCATGCGTCTTTTGACATGGCTACGAGCTGAATCTTGTTCTTTGAGTCATTGTTAAAGGTGTTCACGAGAGTAGACTTGGTGTCGTCAATACGAACCGAGAAGCCCCACGGGTTCTTACAGGGAATTGACAGATAAACCTCAGGCTCGTAGGTGAGACCCTTGCCTGCATCACGGATGAGCAGACGGCGGCTCAGGTCATAAATGTTGTAGGTACCGTCGGCAACGTCAATGTTAATCTGCGGGTCGAGGTCATTGAGCGAAACCATCAGGACGTTGTTGTACTCATTAACTGAGTCGGTTTCAGAGTAGAGACCGATAGGAATAATGAACTGCTTGTCCTTAAGCTGTTCCTGAACTGCCTCTGAACGATACCATTCGCAGTATTCCGATGACTTAACGCGGAGGGTTGCACCGAAATAACGGTCATCCGCGCCGGAGAAGGTATAGTCGATTGACTTGGTGGCGTTGCCCTTGGCGTCAACGAGGTCATAAAGGGTGCCGTCAACAATTCCGAGACCGGAGAAGTTCTCACCGATGTTGTCTCTAACGTACTTGTCAAAGTCTTCGGGAGTCATTACGCGAAGATTTGCGTGAGCAGTGCGCTCGGGAGTATGTCCGCCCTTGATGACAGAGATGTAACGGTCAGCATAGTCGTCGGTAGAATAGACGTCCATGGAAACATCGCCTCCGTCCTTGATGAGCATGACGTCGCCATACTGGTCATCGTAGATATCATACTTGTCGCAGGAAGTGGCGGCAGCCATCAGCGCAAGCAGACCCGATGCTATAAATAATTTTTTCATATTGTATTTTCAGATTGTGAAAGAGATTATTAATTAGTAACCGGGAGCCTGAACCATCTGCGAGTTGTTGTAAACTTCGCTCTGGTAGAGGGGCCAGAGATACTGACGCTTGTGGAAGGTATACTGTGAGTTAATCATGATAGGCGTACGCCATTCCTCTGAGGTGGGTTTCACCTTCAGGCCGTTAAGACCTTCACGCATACCGTAGGCGAAATATTCGTCACCGGCAACCCAGCGGCGCACGTCGAAGTAGCGTACACCTTCATACCAGAGTTCGATGAAACGCTCGTTGCGCACCCATTCTACAAGGGTCCATTCCTTTGAGCGGGCAGCATTACGGGCATTGTCAACAGTGCCGATCATGTCGTCAGTAAGGGGAGCTACATAAGCGCGCTCGCGGATAGCGTTAACGAGAGTCATGGCAGCCTGCTTGGGATTGAGGCTGAGTTCATGTTCACCCATGAGAGCTGCGATTTCAACCTTGCCGCCGTCGGGGTCAACTACGGGTGACTCCATATCTTCAGCTGAATAGTTGATATTGGGGAAGAGGTCATAAGTTGCGGGAACTGCGATACCGCGCGCATCCATTTCAGCGAAACATTCTGCGAGGTTCAGGTAGAGCTCGGCAAGACGAATCAGTACGTCGGGAGAATCCTTACCGGTCGAGAAGTTACCGTTGGAGGCGTCAAACTTTGACAGCGGGTCAATGTGCTTCATGCAGAGGAAGCCTGATACCGAGTAGTTACGCTCGCCCTGACCGCGACCCTGCTGCTCGGGGTCCTGCATGTTGAGGAGCTTGGGCTCGCCGTCATTCAGGAGAGTGAGGTAGTCACCGCCGTCAAACGCAATCCACGCATAGAAGCGAGGTTCGCGGTTAAGACAGATGTTCATTACGCGGGAACGCTCACCGCTCAGACCGGCTTCTTTATACCAGCCTGAAACGGGCATTGTGGCGGCATGTCCGGGAGTAACACCATCCTTAGTGAGGAAGTGTTCAACGGTATAAAGCGTAGGAGCCACACCGTTCCAGCCTTCCTTCCAAGTGGGGTTGGCAGTGGTGGTTTCGAGAATACGACGGGGCATGAGGCAGTTGTACTTCTGACCCTTTTCAGCGTAGAAACCGTAGGGCACCTGCTGGTTAGACCAGATGATTTCGGTGTTGCCTTCGTGGGGGGTCGTGGTGTTCAGATAGCGGAGCATGCGGACCTTCTCCTTGAATGTGCTGATGTTCCAGTTAGGAATACCGTCAGGAGCGGTCATGTTCTCGATTTCAGGAATGTAGATATCGTCAGCGAGGACATCTTCCTTATCCATATGCTCGGCATCTTCGATGTCATAGAGCTTATAGCCATTCTTCAGAGCCTTATTATATGCACGGAGACATGCGGCAAGAGCGCGTTCCCACTTTGCGGGGTCATAAGTGTCAGAGAAGAGCTTGTTGCCATAATCTTCGCCGGTAATGGGGTTCTTGGAAGTAGTCTTGTTACGCCAAGTCTTGTAGGGGAAGCCGCCGTTCCAGAGGTCAGAGGCAGCCATCAGGTAGAGACGTGCCTGAAGGGCGTAGCAGATGGTAGAAGTTGCGCGGCCGGTGTACTCGGTATCGCGTTTCTGCATTTCCTGACGTTCGAAAACGCGGGCACATTCTTCAAGCTCGTTACCAATCCAGTCAACCACACCGTCAACGTGAACACGTCCGGGATAGTTGGAGGGGTCGGTGTCCATGGCGATAAACTTGTTGGTGATGGGCACAGGACCGTAGATACGGAGCAGCTGATAGTGATAGAACGCGCGGCAGAAGCGTGACTCTGCGAGCCAGAGCTCTTCCTCCAGCGGGTCAGTGCAGACGTTGTTCTTACGGCCTTCGCCCATGAGCTCGCGCTCAAAGAGGAGGGTCTGACCTACGGCTGAGTAGTATGTATCCCAGAATTTCGGGTCATAGTTTGTAGCGGTGGTCTGCAGGGTGTTACGCATGATGGCGTAAGAGGTCGGACCGTCAATTGCCATCCAAGTTTCCGGAATAAGGAATTCATCGTTAGCGGCATTGAGACCGGAACGATAGTCACGCGGAGAGAAGTCGCGCTGGCTAACGCCTTTATAGCAGGAATAAAGGAAACCCTGAGCGTTGCCGTGGTTCTTCATGGCGTCGCTAAGACCGGGCTGCTCCGGGGGAACGACATCAAGGTAGTTACATGAGGTAACTCCGGCAAGTGTTCCAACTGCAAGCGCGACGGAAGCGAATTTGAAAATATTTTTTAATTTCATTGTTAAGAATCTCTATGATTGTTTAAATATGGGGAGAGAGTTTTGTTTAGATGGTAATTTGAACGCCGACAGATACGGTTTTCTGCATCGGGTAGGTGTTCCATGAAGCGAGCTCGGGGTCCCACAGCTTGAAGGGGCTGAAGGTTACGAGGTTCTGACCGGAAATGTATACACGGCCATAGGGGAAACGCCAGCCGAGTTCAACGTTACGCAGACGGAGGAATGAACCGTTACGCATCCACCATGTTGAGTTCTGGTCGTTGTTCGATACGTCGGTCTGCAGGGTACCCATACGGGGATAGGCTACGTCGAAGTTGTCGGGGTCATTAATAGGATCATAGAAAGAGTCTGCAATCCATGAAAGAACGTTACGGGCATCAGCCTGCGGGGTCTTACCTTCCATGAAGGGGTGAACGTCGCCCATCAGGATGGTACGCTTGGCTGAACCTGTGAACTGGAAGCCGAAGTCAAATGCCTTCCAACCGAGGGTACCGCCGAAACCGTACTGGATACGGGGCACACGGCCGTAGGGGCTGATCATGGTCTTATCCTCAGAGGTAATCTGACCGTCACCGTTAAGGTCGCGATACTTGATATCACCTATCTGCGGGTTAGAACCGAGGTTCTGCTTCGGAGAGTTGTCGATTTCTTCCTGAGTCTTGAAGAGACCTTCGGCAATGTAACCGTCGGTACGTGATGATGAAACGGGGAGGTTGGTACCCATCAGCCATGCGTAAGGCTTAACCGCTTCGTCCCAGTTGGTAACCTTGTTCTCAGAGTAGGTGAAAGTACCCTGCAGTGAGAAGTTCCAGTCATTGTTGATTCGCTTGTTGTAAGAAACCGAGAGTTCACCACCCTTGTTTTCCATGGTACCGGAGTTTGCCCAAGGCTTAGCTTGGTCATAACCTAATGAACCGGGCCATGCTTCGCGGGAAATGAAGATGTCATAACGGTGTTCCCAGAAAAGGTCAGCGTTTACAACGAGGTCGCCGAAGAGTGTGAATTCAAGACCTAAGTCAGCCTTACGTGATTTTTCCCATCCGAGACCGGGCATTGCATAGTAGATAACCTGCGGACCGCCGCCGGAAGTCTGCGATGCGTCATAGTCACCGGCAGTCCAGCTGATTGCGCTGATGTTATTGCCGTTAATCTTATCAATATAAAGGAAGTGTGAGCCGCCGGGTGAGTTAAGCGCGTCTGAACCGGTAAGACCGTAAGAAGCGCGGAGCTTAAGGTTGTTCAGCACATTTGCTGCGGGAGCAAACCAAGGTTCGTTAGAAATAACCCAACCGATAGAGGCTGCGGGGAAGAAACCGAAGCGGTCCTTCTTGGCAAGACGTTCCGTACCGTTGTAACCGGCGTTGAATTCAACGAGGTAACGGTGGGCGTAGTCATAAGTTGCGCGGAAAGAGAAACCTTGGTTACGGTTAGGAAGCACGTCGCCACGATATTCCCACTGGCGGTACTGGACCATTGCGCCTACGTCATGCAGACCGAACTTACGGTTCCAGTTGAAACGGGCCTGAAGTTCGAAAGTCTGGTCAGAGCTGCGACCGAGGGTCGACTCGTTAAGATAAACGGTACCTTCCTGCAGCGCGATGGTGCGCATGGTCTCAACGGGAGTGAGTTCGCCGGTGATAGCGTCATATTTTGCGCCGGAGCTGGTGAAGTAATAAGGAGTTACAGTACGGTTGAACGACATCTGGCTCCAAGCCTTCAGGTTAACCCATGCCTCGAAGGTCAAGCCCTTGGTAACGAAGTCAAGGTCCTGATTAAGTTTAACCACAGTGTTAAGAGTGGTCTGGTTGGTCTGCTGAAAAGAGGTGTTCATCACCGCATAGGGGTTCTTCAGTGTGTGCTCTGAATACTTACGTGAACCGTAACGCACGAATTCATCACCCTCCTGTGCGGGATAGGTTACAGGGAAGGAGATAGGCGTGGTAGCCAGAGTCATCGCAAAGATGTCTTTAGCGGCGGTGTTGGGACCTGTGTTCTGACGCACCTGAGCATTCATGTTCATGCTGATGGTGGTGGTCGGAGTTACCTTATAGGCGATGTTGTTCTGGAATGTGTAGTTATAGAGCTGGATGTTGTTGTTCCAAGAGTAGAGCTTCGAGGTGTTGAGAAGTCCGTCCTCATGCTGAACGTCGATTGACATGTAGTACTTCACCTTCGAGCCACCACCGCTCACGTTGACGTTACCGCGCTGACGTGATGCCATGTTGCGGAAAAGGATGTCATTCCAGTCTACGTTAGGATAGAGGTAGGGGTTCTTGCCGGTGCGTGTCCATTCGATTTCCGCGGGTGAATAAACAACGTCACCGCCACGGCTCTGACGGGCAATGTTATAAACATTCATGTAGGTGGGACCGTCAACGAAGTCAGGGAACTTGTCGAGGAAGTTAAACGAAGCGTCGAAGCTTACGCCGACCTTTGTCTGTGAGTTGTAATCACCGCCCTTGGTCTTTACAATCATAACGCCGTTCGCACCGCGGGCACCGTAAATAGCGGTTGCCGATGCGTCCTTAAGGATTGAGAACGATTCAATGTTCTCGGCAGGAACGAAGTTAAGGTCATTGGCTGAGATTTCAACGTCATCAAGAAGGATAAGAGGGGTGGTACGACCGCCGAAGGTACCGATACCGCGAATATAGAACTCAGCGGCTGAACCGGGTTCACCTGAGGTGGTCTGCGCAACGACACCCGCAATTTTACCTGCAAGTGCGTTGGTAAGGTTAGTTGAAGGAAGTTTGAGAGCTTCACCCTTTACCGAGGTGATTGCACCGGTAACCGATACACGCTTCTGTGTACCCGCACCGACAACCACTACTTCGTCAAGAGTGTTGTCATCACCCTTCATTGAAACTTTTACATAGCCAAGGTCCTCGATAGGCACTCGCGCTTCTTTATAACCAACGTAGGTCACAAGAAGGGTAACACTCTTGCCGATGGGGACATTAAGCTGGAAATTACCGTCGATATCGGTTGCCGTCATTGCTGACTTATCACCGACAACTGATACAGTTGCACCGGGCAGGGGCTCGCCATCAAGGGCATCGACTACCGTACCGGTCACAGCACGCTTGCCGGCAGGCACCGTGGCTTCAGTCGCGCCCGAGGGTTCGGGAGCTGCCGTTGCCGCTACAGGAGCCAACATGGCACAGGCGACAAGCCCTGAAAGGGCGTAACGCCAAGGTAAGGAACTTTTTCTCATTCTGTGATTGATGATTGTGATTGTTAATGAATTTTCGTGGTAAATGATTAGGTTGAATTAATGTAAATTAAGTTAAAGAACATAAAAAACCGACGTTTTTCATGGTCTCCAACATTAGTTCAGGTTGCCAAAGTTAATGAATTTCCACAATATTCGCCGAGCGACATGTGTTAAACTTTGTTAACTATGGTCAAATTATTCCTATAATTTCGCGTATATCGGAAATCTTATTCTTTTTGCAATACTCCTCAATCTCATCGACAATTTTTACGCTTATCGCAGGATCGAGGAAGTTTGCCGTACCTACTTCTACGGCTGTAGCACCCGCCATCAGGAATTCCAGCGCATCTCTACCGCATGTAATTCCGCCAAGTCCTATTACGGGAATCTTTACCGCCTTAGCCACCTGCCAGACCATCCGGACAGCGACCGGACGCACTGCCGGACCGCTCAGTCCGCCGGTCACGGTGCTCAGGTACGGGCGACGATGCTCCACATCAACAGCCATACCCATCAGCGTATTGATAAGCGAGACCGAATCCGCGCCTTCATCCTCTACGGCGCGCGCAATCTCGGCAATGTCAGTAACGTTGGGACTCAGTTTGACAATCAAGGTGCGCTCCCATGCCTTGCGCAGCGCGGCGGTAACGGCAGCAGCCCCCTTGGTGGTGGTTCCGAAAGCCATGCCGCCCTGCTTTACATTAGGACAGGAAATATTGACCTCGATGGCGCGTATACCGCTCAACGGAGCGAGACGCTCGGCTACGGCAACATAATCGTCTATAGTCGCGCCGCTAACGTTGACAATAACCTCCGAACCGCAATCCTTAATACGCGGATAGATGGTATCGACAAAATATTTTACGCCCTTGTTCTGCAGTCCGACAGCATTAAGCATTCCCGAAGGAGTCTCGACCATGCGCGGATAGGCATTACCCTCGCGCGCCAGAAGCGTCGTTCCTTTCACAATGAAACCGCCCAGACGGCTCAGGTCCATAAAATCTGAAAACTCCTCGCCGTAGCCAAAGGTGCCGCTGGCGGTTAAAACGGGATTTTTGAGCTGCAGCGAGCCTATGTTAACGCTTAATCTTGCCATAACAGTTTATTGATATTGAAAACGGGACCTTCAGTACATACGCATACATTGCCGGCAGTTGTCTTCTCAACGCAGCAGAGACACGCACCCAGTCCACACGCCATAACATTCTCAAGGCTTACCTCACACGGCGAACCGAGTCGCGAGGCTGCACGCGCCACAGCCTTCATCATCGGCGCGGGACCGCAGCAATAAACCATATCGGAAGGCTGGGTCATGCGCTTGTGGGCGGTAACGACGCCGTGTGTGCCCGCCGACCCGTCGTCGGTGGTCAGATGGACCGTACCGACCGCGCGGAAGTCGTCAAGCAAGAGAAGGTCCGATTCGGTGCGCGCGCCAAGCAGGAATTCCGGTTTGAAGCCGCGGGCGGCGAGCTCCTTGCCGAGAGCGAGCAGAGGTGCCACCCCCACTCCGCCGCCAACGAGCAGCAGCCTCAGCTCCGGGTCAGGCGTCGAGGGAATGGTCCAGCCGTGACCCAACGGGAGCATGCAGTTGACGGTACTGCCTACCTCGGAACGCACAAGCGCGTCCGTGCCGGGACCCGCACGTCTTACCAACAGTTTGACATAATCCGCGCCCGACTCGCAAATCGAGATGGGGCGGCGGAGAAAAGTTTCCTTAGAACCGTCTATACGCACCTGTGCGAACTGACCCGGAGCGACTGCGGGCAGCGGAGTCGCGCTCCGGAGCGTCAAAAGTGCGTAATTTGACCCCAAAGCGACATTTTCGGTCAGTTTGAGGTCAATAACAGTCTTTTTTGTCTTTATTTCGTGCATAAATGAATACTTTTCAGTTTGGGAGACCGTCAAAAGTCTCTATATGGCGTTTTTTCTTCTCGTCGAAAATCTCGTCGATGGTAATCAGTATGCCGGTCTCTTCAACATCGCCGAACTCGCGGTTTATAGCTGTGCCGAAAACCTTCATGGTGGGCGACAGGTTCATATAGGCGTTGACCAGCGGCGGAATGTTTATTCCGCGCTCACGTATTTTCTTATTCAGATGCTTGTAATCCTCCTTGAAGCTTGTGCCGGCGGGAAATGCCTCGGCGAGAGCCTCCAGATCAGGAGTCTGAGGTAGCGGCTCGATGGGAGTAACCAAGTTGTCGTGGTCGGGGAAATGCTTATGGAGGAAATAAAGAATCATGTCGCGACACTCCGTAATATATTCCGGATACATGGTCACCTTGCCAAACAGATATTTGATTTCCGGATGAAGCACCGTAAGCGCGCCGAGTCCGTCCCACAGATTATCGAGCGCGAAGATAGCCTTCGACTGGCGGGTTGCCTGCGCTTCGACCCTAACGAACGAGCGTCCCAGCTCAATCGTGTAAGGCAGATACTTCGCCATGAACTCCGGCGAGAAGTTGAAAAGGTGAGAGGTGGCGATGCGCGGCGCGCCAGCTTCATCAACCACAATGTCACGCCCCAATATAAAGCGGTAACCGCCTATAATCTGACGCGCCTCCGGGTCCCACACAACCAGCTGGCGGCACGGAGGGGTCATCGTGTCGAATTCATCAATGTCACATTCAAGCCCCGTACCGCCGCCGCCGGCGCGGAACGCCAGCTCGCGCAGTCTGCCTATCTCGCGCATGGTGTTAGGCGACGTATGAGCGTCTACAACATAGAGCTCATTGCCTCCCTTATTCGACTTACGAAGAAATGTCGACTCATTAAGCTCCTTTTCCAAGAGCTCGACAGGCACTTCATCTATAATTTTTTCAAGCATTATATATAATAAGGTATTATTTTTTATCAATTTTAGTCAGCGAGTAGACATGGTCACGTATTCCCGACGCCATCGCCGCCGAAGCCGCGCCGCGCGGAAGCAGCTCGGCTGCCACCGGCTTTCCTGCGCGGAAAACCAGCTCTTTGCCCTCCGAGTTGACAAATTCGCGCGGAAGTGCAATCATCTCAAGGTTGAATTTCACGCCAACCTTCTCGCGCATACGCGCAAATCGGTAAAACGACTGTGAATTCTCGCTGAAACAGCGCAACGGAATGATTGTGCGACCCGTTTCCGAGCTTTTATGGACAAACATCTTGTTCCACTTGAGGTCGCGGATTTCGCCGTCGTCGCCTTTACGCGAGCAGAGTCCCGCCGGAAACATAACCACAGGACGCGAAAGGTCGCGGAAAGCGGCGTCGACGTCACTCACCGCGCCGCGGCTCTGAGCCCCATGCTTGTTAATCGGTATGAAAACCTCATCAAGCGGTTTCAGTATAGCCAAAAGGTCATTAACCACGAAATATGGCTCCACCCCGTGACGCCGGGTCAGATAGTCAATCAGCGCGATACCGTCGAGCGCACCGAGCGGATGATTACACGCATAAGTCACCGCATTCGGATTTTCCGCGTCCAGCGGAGGCATATCATCAAAGCGGGTAGTTACGCGCATCTCCTCAAGCAGCTTATGGCAGAATGCCGCTCCCTTGAGCCCGGCGGTAATCTCCAAAAGCTCATTGAGGCGGTCCTGACATATATAATTCTCCAGTCCCTTTATCAGGGGACGGGGAATCCACTTGTGGTAACGCGGCGCGCGCGTACGCAAAACTGCATTTACGTCAACTTTCAGTTCCATAAATCCGTGCAAATATACGCAAATAAAATGAATTTAGAAAATTGCGGTCAGTGATGCACTGAAAAGACGCCTTGGGTCACCAAATTCCACGCATGAATCACGCAAGTCCTCATCGGTCTGATTTACCATGCCGCGAAACTGCTCCTTGCCGTTTACGGTAAGCGTAACCGGACGGCTGAAATCGACCATCTGTTCATCAAGAAATATGCGCACCTTGCCTCCCTGCGCCGGGCTCAGATGCTTACGGAACTTCAGCTCTATGCCCCATTGCGGGTCGCGCTCCACACACTCATAGTCAACCGCTTCTGCCTGCAGGCTGATGTTGTTGTCGCTATCTATGGTGAGATTGTAGAGAGTGCGCGCGTCCTCCCCTTCCGGTCGGTCCAGAACCTGCAGATTACCGAATCCGGTGCGATACACTCCATCCATCGGATAATCCTCCCATGTCAACCGCCGGGGCGACACCCTGCGCTCAAATTCGCGCAGCCATACCGGAGTAGGCTTGTAATCAATCCCGTGACCGCGACCCGGAATCAGTTCTATCCAGTGGCGGTAATCGCCCGGATTAGCATCGGCAAGGGAGTCAAGTGCCGCAGCCGTATAGCCGGTCAGCCGGTCGCGATAGAAACCATGGTCATCCGCTCCCGTGCGAAGCGAAAACGCAATATTTCTCAAATTTTCCGCCGGCGCGTTTTTCAGTGGTTCGCCTCCCGCCATCGGACCCGCGGCAGCTAAATAATCGGCATAAAACGACGCCAACCGCTGACTGCCGTAGCCACCCTCCGAAATGCCTAACATATAAATCCTGTCAGGGTCAATCCGCCCGGACGCGAGCGCGGCGCGGAGCAGACGGTCCCATGCCCACTGCTTACCCCTCTGATACCAACGGTAATATTCTCCCTCGTTGGGAATACGGGGAATAAAGTAGACCGACGGAGCATCTTCAAACGCCTGTCCGAGCTTCAGCCCCGTAACCCACTCGTAATCGCGCGGTCCCGACCCGTGAAGATAGATAAACAGCGGATACTTCTCCGCCTCGCCTTTCGAGCCATAGAAAAAGTCCATAACGGCATGCGGCTCCAATGAATCCGGAACCACCCAACTGCCATGGACTTCATCATCGAGCGGCTTTAACTCAGGCAGGATTGAAGGCTGCGAAGCAACCCACTCCGCCCAGACCGCAACGCGCGCCGAATCAACCTGTTCAGGTGAAAGAATTCTGCCAAAACACGAAAAACCGGCAAAAACTATAGCAAAAATCAATAAAATGCGTTTCATGCCCTCAAATTTACGCCAAATTTTTATATTTTTGAAAAAAATCCCTATCTTTGCGAAAACGGTTTAATTTTAATCCCCCATATTATGTCTGAATTTCCCAGAATCATCACGCTTATTGAGCTATTATCCGTAACGGCATTCACTTGTTATGCCGGAGTTTTCCTGTTGCCCATATCCGTTATCGCGGCTGTAATCTTTTTCCTCTTGGCTTGCCTGCCGCTCTACGCGATACTCCATGACATTTTCGCCCAAAAGCCGCTCATCAAGGCTCCGATGGAGGACTTTGTGTCGAACCTGATTATCATTTTCGCCACAATCTCTACCCTCTCCGATGCGCCGGAACTCGCCGTAATCACTTACTCCGCCATAACCCTTGCGGCAATTGATATTTGCGTCAATATCCTTAATTTCGTATCGCCGAAGAAAGAATTCCTCACATACAAAAATGCCACAATCCATAAAATATCCGGCATACTGGCTGTTTCGGAGTGGATTCTGATGGCGGCGTTCTGCGTCATCGTCGCTTGGACCTTCCGGAGCGAAACATGGTGGATACCCGCCATTGCCCTTATCGCTCTCACGCTCATCGGCTACATTTCCACCCTCAAGCGCAACAATCCCGGCAGCAGCGCGCCTATCGGCGGCATCCTGCTTGACCTCACCGTTTTGGTTTACTGCCCCATCCTCTACATCGAAGAACCCGCCCATCGTGCCATTATCCTGTTCTTCACATTAATTACGGCGGTTGACTTTATCCGCTGCATAATGCGCAAAACCTGCACCATTTCAAACATTGACCAATTATGAAAAGAACCATATTATTGACATTTTTGGCGGGAGCCCTGAGTCTCGGAGCCAAAACCAACCTGCCGATGCTGACTTTTGTCAACGATGGCGATACCGTTGTTGCGACTTACGATAACGCTCCCCGTATTCTCTATGACCGCAACTGGTATGTCGACTATAACGCCGCCGTCGATAAGTTCCTCTCCGATGAAGGGCTCGGTCGCTACCGCTCGGTCAAGGATGACGTTCTGGCGCGTGTTGCCGTCAGCCGCATGTTCATGAACTCGAAACTCGTGTCGGTCGAACCGCCTGAGGTAATCATTTCCGTAAGCCATCCGTCATACCTTGACATGTCGCCCGAGGTTTACCGCCAGATGGGCGAGATGATGGCTATGATGAACCGTTCGGTTTCCGACGCGGTCAATGACCAACTGTCGCCCACGGCGATGGCTGAGGAGCATGCTTTCCGTGACTTCGCGCTGCTATGCAAGGACAATGATATCTGGGAGAAAGAGGCACTCAACCCCAGCACATACGTCAAACTTTCGTTTACCGAACCGCTCCCCAAGGACAAAGGTCCGCAAAACATCCTCGCCGACACTCTCGGCGTCATTGACTACAATCCGTGGCGTTACGCTTACAATCCGCTTATGCCCCCGGAGCGCGAATTGCAGTGGTACATCAACGATATGACCGCTAAATACCGCTTTTTCAGCCACGTAATCCGCAATTCCGAAGGAAAACTCATCCAGACCTCAACGGCTCAGGACCTCATGCTCGCGCCTGCTGTATGGAATTACATGATCGAAGTGCTTGACGGACTTAACGAAGACACTCCGCGCCTGAATAATCCCGCAGCCGAATGGGCATCCACGCCCGAAGATGCGGAAAGGATGGCGCGCGAATTCTTTATGGCGAAAAACCGGGGCGCATCATCGCGCGTTTTCGACAAGAAAGGTAACCTGCAGAAACGCCTCGAACCCACCAAACCCACATCGCGCCCCACCCGCTTCGAATACCGCCTCGACGCCTTCAACCGCAATAACGGAACTTGGCGCAAAAACGCGCCCAAGCCCCCGTTCGGAATTAACCCCTAAATGAACAAAAATCACGCAAATTTTCGTTTTTAAAGCATTTTACATTTACTATTTTGTTATTTGCATTTATTTTCGTAACTTTGCGCCGATTTTTGGACTATCATCAAGATGATTAACATTACTTTTCCCGACGGGAGCGTCAAGCAGTTTGAAGCCGGCGTTACCCCTCTGCAAATAGCTGAATCAATTAGCCCCCGGTTGGCACAGGACGTGCTCGCCGCTAAGGTTGGCGGCGTTGAATGGGACCTCACCCGCCCCATCGATGCCGATTCCGACATACAATTATACAAGTGGGAAGACCCCGAAGGCAAGCACGCTTTCTGGCATAGCTCCGCCCACCTTCTTGCCGAAGCACTTCAGGAACTCTATCCCGGAGTGAAGTTCGGCATCGGACCCGCTATTGAAAACGGGT
>CAZPHN010000039.1:0-18265 GCA_964586765.1 uncultured Bacteroides sp. | reverse complement strand
CGGCATCCAGCGTTTCCTGAGCTTCTTCCTCAAGAGCCCGATGCACGACTACACCCAGAACGAAGTGCCCGTCAACCACCTCTTCCAGCAGTACACCATGCTCAAGAACGCCATCCGCGAAATGGGCGGCTACGAAGCTGACGAAGAAATCGACTAATACACAACCATCCCCCTCATAACCAACATCGCGAAAGAGACTGCCCTCCCGGCAGTCTCTTTTTAGGTTTATTTTGTTCTGGCGGTGGGTTTGCTTAGGGCTTTGGTGCGGTCAAGGAGGATTTCATCCATGTGGTCCTTGGCCCATTGTATAAGCTGATTGATAATGGGGAACAGGGAATGCGCCCTTTCGGTGAGACGATATTCAACCCGCGGAGGGACCTCGGCAAAAACCCGCCGCTCGATGAAGCCATCCGTCTCGAGAGTGCGCAACGTCGTGACCAACATTTTCTGAGAAATGTCGCTCAACTCCGCCGAAAGGTCTTTAAAACGCAAAGACTCGTGACCGTTAAGGGTATAGAGCACCAGAATTGTCGGCGGCACGGGCACACTGTTTGTGAAACCCGGCGTGCGCCTCATTGATACCGGCACACTGCCCGAGGCTTGGGTGCCGGGGGTAAAATCGCTCGGCGAATTCTATCTCAACACCCTGATGAACGAAAACGACATCGACTGGGTATTCTTCTCGCCCGCAGGCAACCTCGGCGACATGGGCGCGAAAGGTCCCGGCAAGCGCACCGGAGTCTACCGCCTCGGAAAAGATGATATGATTTTCGACAAGGATGGCAACAGCTTCATCTCCGTCGAGGACTACGCCAAGGCGATGGTCGACGAACTTGCCGAGCCCAATCACCACAAAGAGCGTTTTACCATAGGCTATTAATCTCCCCCATGGCAACTGAGAAACAAAATCTCGACAAGCTGCTCGGAATGCTCCTTCGGGAGCATTCCGAGCACGCTCATACGGCTCAACTCGGACTCACCCCCGAAAAAATTTAACAACTTTTCGTTTGAAAAATTTGTTCAGTAGAGAAAAATGTCTTAATTTTGTGACACAATTAGCTCATCAACCACGTAGTTGAAGGAGTTACGGAGGCGGCTGTAATAAGTTAGCCTCTTGCTTTTTTTATAGACTCTTGAATCAAGTGTATTAATTGATCCGGAGTTTGAATATCTACTCCTTCCCCAGTTTTCCATTCATCATACTCTTTCAGTTTCTTTCTTGACTGATGATGGTACTCAGATAAAAAGGCTGTCCATAATAGAACATACGTTTCCCGAACCTCCAGAACAACAAAATATGTATCTTCTTCTGTTTCAAGAGCAATACACACGCGATTTTTAGACCGCTGTCTTATCTGTCTCCAGAATTTAAGATTCCAATTTTCAACATTCTCTACTGTCGGTCTTGCCCAAGGAATACATTCACATCTACGCAAATCAGGAACTCGCTCTGACTCAATCTCTCCCTTATGGGTCATATGGTAGAATGTATAGGCTCTATCCTGAAATTCCGGCTTGAATTTCATGGATAACTTATGAGAACCAAATGAAGATTTATGCCTAATGAAGTCACGCTCGAAAACCTCATAAACAGCATCAATGTATGCCTTGTAGTCTCCACCATAATCAACAAGGCATATCTTCTCGGGTAAATCCTCGGTATTAATCATTATGATTGGTGCCAGATAAAGATGTTAAATTTATCTTCACGATACAAGGTGCTTTTAAGTAATGAGTAACCGGACAAGTCCCTTATTCTATCAATAATAGCCAGTTTTGATTCACTACTGTCAAGATTACGATGCACATATGACACGGCTCCTATTAATAAATCGGTAAGTGCAACTAACTCCAACTCATGGGAGCGCACCTGCTGTACGCGCCTTATCATATCCCTATCAAAGTCATAGCGACTTTTACACAGATATTCATGTAGTTTCCGGACCTTACCTTCTCCCTGAGTATCCTTTATATCCAGATAGATATTGTAACAGTCTCCCGGCTGAAGCAATGTTTTAAGAAGATTAAAATAGCTTTTATAGTAGAACTCATCGTGAGTCTGTCCAAAATCATTGTGACGCAGAGTACCCTTGTCAGGTATTACCAATACTCTGAAATGCAAATTACTGTTGGAAAAGAAATATTCCACCAAGGCGATATAGAAATCCAGTTTTGACTTGGATATTTTATTCCATTTCACCTCATAACGTGGATTTAGATTATGCTTAACCTTTAATGCACGAATGTCACGAGCAATCTTCTTTCTAAGCACTTCGGGGCACCATATACCACCCAACACCATCGCTTTTTGCCTGTCATGTTCCAGATGGCAACTTTCATCGCAATATATGTTATACAGTGTATTCATATAAGGATTGGATTAGTCGAAGATGTTGTCGATGGAGGGGTCGTCTTGGGTGGTGTCGGAGAGGACGCCGAGGTCGCTGCCTTCGCAGAGGTCGAGTCCCGGGGGGAAGTCAAAGACGGTTGACTGGCTGTAGGGGAGGTCGCGGTCGGCATACACGCGGGTAATGAATTTGCCGAAGATGGGGAGTGCCATGGATGCGCCCTGACCGTAAGCCATTGAGTTGAAGTGGATAGGCTTTTCTTCGCCGCCAACCCATGTGGCGGTAACAAGCTCGGGGGTGAAGCCCATGAACCAGCCGTCGGAGTTCGAGTTGGTGGTACCTGTCTTGCCGCCCATCTGTGCCGTCAGGTTGAACGGAGCGCGGCGCAGACGCGCACCGGTGCCAGAGTCAACCACATTGAGCAGTATCGAGAGGATTTTCCAGTAGGCTTTTTCAGAAATAACCTCCGTATGGGTGGAATTGAACTCGGAAATGACATTGCCGTTGGCATCGGTGATGGTGGTCACAAACAGCGGGTCGGTGCGCATGCCGCGGTTTGCAAACGCGCTGTAGGCGGTAACCATCTCCTTGACCGACACGTCGCAGATGCCCAGACAGAGCGAAACAACCGGGTCGATATGATTGTTGATGCCGAAGGTATGCAGGTTATTGGCAAACGTCTGGGGCGAAAGCATGTCCATCAGGCGCGCTGAAATCCAGTTGTTGGAGTTAGTCAACGCCCAACGCAGGTCAACCATCTCGCCGACACGCGCCGAGCCGGCGTTTCGCGGCTGCCAAGCGCGTCCGTTAGCGTCGTAGATGGTAGGCTGCGCGTTGAGGAACTCATCGCAGGGAGTGAAACCCTCCTCCATGGCGTAGGTATAGAGCAGCGGCTTGATGGTCGAGCCAACCTGACGGCGTCCGGTGGACACCATGTCATACTGGAATGCCGAAAAGTTGGGACCGCCGACATAAGCCTTCACATAGCCGTTACGCGGGTCCATAGCCATAAATCCGGCGCGGAGGAAACTCTTATGGTAGAGAATGGAGTCGCGCGGGGTCATGATGGTGTCGGTCCATCCCTGATAGGTAAACACCTTCATTTCCGTAGGCTCCTTGAACGCCGCCTCGATATCGGTGGTGGAATAACCCGCTTTTTTCATCATATGATAGCGGTCAGAGTCCTTTATGGCGCGGTCAATGAGCTTCTTGATGGCATCCGCGCTTACCTCCTCGCGATTGCTTGAATAAGGCGCGGAGGGCGAGCCTTTCTTTTCGCGCCAGAACTGAGGCTGAAGGGTCTGGCTGAGATGGGAAATCATCGCGTCCTCGGCATATTGCTGCATTTTGGAGTCGATAGTGGTATAAATCTTCAGACCGTCGCCATAAATATCATAGTGCGAGCCGTCAGGCTTGGGATTCTTTTCAATCCAGCCGTAAAGGGGATTGGTAGCCCAAGCGATGGAGTCATCGACAAACTTCTGCTGCTCCCATGCCGGATAAGCCGACCGGCGAGGCTTTTTCGCGCTGAGCATCCGTCGCAGCTCCTCGCGGAAATAAGGGGCGAGACCCTCCTTATGGTCAACCTTATGATAGTCGAGGGTCAGCGGGAGCTGACGCAGGGAGTCAGCCTGAGCCTCGGTAAGGTAACCGGCTTTTTCCATCTGTCCGAGCACAATATTGCGACGCTCGCGGGTGCGCTCGTTACGACGCACGGGATTATATATGGCAGGGTTCTTGACCATGCCTACAAGGGTGGCAGCCTCCTCGACGTTGAGGTCAAGGGCATCCTTGCCGAAGTAAACCCATGCGGCAGACTTAATTCCGACGGCATTGTTAAGGAAGTCGAACTGATTGAGATACATCTTGATGATTTCCTCCTTCGAGTAGAAACGCTCGAGTTTAACGGCAATCATCCATTCGACGGGTTTCTGGATAGCGCGCTGAAGAAGTCCGTTTGAGCCGGGCGAGTAGAGCTGTTTGGCAAGCTGCTGGGTAAGCGTTGAGCCGCCGCCGGCGTTTTTCTGCTGCAGGATGAGGGTTTTGCCCAAAACTCGCGCAAGAGCCATCGCGTCAATGCCCGAATGGTCAAGAAAACGGGCATCTTCGGTAGCGATCAGCGCGTCGATGACATGCTGGGAAATGTCACTGTAATCGGCATACACGCGATTGCCCTTGTCGCGGAAAAAGCGACCCATTTCCACGCCATCGGCAGTATAGATTACCGAGGCAAACTTATCGGTAGGGTTCTTGAGCTGCTCAATATCGGGCATATAGCCCACCACACCATTATATATAAGGACAAAAAGCAGCATTACGCTGACCACTATTGCCCCAAAAGCAATCCAGAGCCACCTGATAAGGCGGCTCTTGAATGAATGCTTGATTTTTTTTGTGGAATTTCCTTCCATCAGCAAAAAAAGTTTTAAAGAATAATCTTGTCGACCTTCGCGCCACACTTACGGATGTAGAGTCCGCCGGCAGCAGGGGCGGAAATGCGGCGACCGTAAAGGTCGTAATACGTAGGGTTTGCGGTCTCAGCGTCAACAGTGACGATAGAGTCCTCCTCTTCTCCTATTGCGCGGTAAAAGTCAGGGTCATCACCATTATCTTTCGATATGTTGGTCATGAAGTTGTCACCCTTTTTCTTATAAACGCGGACATAGTCAAACTGGGTCTTGTATTCATAGTTCATGTCGGGGTTCTTTGCCCATGAACCGTTGCCCACACTCTGGTTGAGGATAATGTAGAAATCCTTGTAGAAGGGCCAGCAGATTTTTTCGGTATACTGACCGGAGTTGTAATGCTGGTTGGCATAAGTGAACGTATGAACGCCGTCAACATACCAGCGGATTTCCTCTTCATCCCATTCAAGGGCATATACATGCCATTCGGTAGCGTCACAGTTAACCGCATTGGTCGACTTGGGCGACTGTTTTCCCGGGGTTCCGTACTGCTTGGTGGTCCAGCCGCTGTGAACGGTACCATGAGCCTGATTTGCGGTGTCAATCTGCTCCCAGATATCGATTTCTCCGCTCAGGGGCCATCCGCCCTCGGCATTGCTTGCGGGCATCAGCCAGAAAGCGGGGAAGTTACCTACATGGGGGTTGGTCTTAATTCGCGCTTCGATTTTACCATAATGGAAAGTAAACTTGCCTGCGCTGTAAATCGCGCCTGAAATCATGTCAGCCGAATTTTCTTTCTTCTGCAAATCCTCAGGGGTCTTTACGCAGTATGAGTTATAGTAACCGTCCTCAAAACGGTTGACTAACTTACGTCCGTCGGTTGACGTAGCGATAAAGCGGTTCCAAGTGGACGCATAGCGGGGATGATACTGCCAACGCTTGGTAACCATCTTATCATCGTTGAACTCATCGCCCCAGACCTTGGTCCACTCGCTGTCTTCCTGCTCCTCAAAGAGGGCATAGATGGTAATGTCAGAGGTAACAATGTCGCCGGGAATACGGGCAATACCGTCGCTATCGATAGCCACATCGGTATCCTCAAGGGTCTCGCCCTCGCCATGGCGTACAATCACCTTGCTGCCGGCAAATCCGGGCAGAGTGGGAACCACCTTGACGTTAAGGTCATAACCACACAGAGCGGTTCCGCTGATAGGCAGACCCTGTGGCGTCAGCAGCAGACAGTTGAGTGGCATCTGGCGCACGCCAACCGTCTTCACATCGGCAACCACGTTAAGAATGAAGTCGACAATAGCTCCGCCATCCTTAATGATGGTGGTCGAGCCGGCGGGGTCGATATTGTCCCAGTCAAGCTTAAAGCGCGCGCGGTATTTTCCGGGCTCAATGCTTTCGGGGATATAGAAGGAGGGGAGCGGAACCACATTGCCTGACTCCGAGGTCTTGCCGTCAGAGCCTACATTACTGTAATTGGAGTAAGCAATCAGGTCCGAACCGCCGCAGGCAGTGCCGTCAGGAGCTACTACAGACTCGAAAATACCGTTATTGTCGCGGTCAATGTAGAGATACGTGTTCATCCAGTTACCGCCGGTCCAGTTCATGGAAATGTTGAATTCCTCGCCATGGAGCGCAATGATTTCAGTGTCGGTGCAGTCATGGTAGAGCAGCATGTCGGCGTCCTGACCTACGGCAATACCCTGAGTACCGGCAGTTGCGGAGCTGACATTAAGAGCAATCAGACGGCGGACAGGGTTGGAGTTATGTGTAATCTTAGTGTCGGCGGCATAGTTGACGGCATAATCGCCGGTAGCAGCCTCGGGGGCGTCGGCGGTAATGCGGAGGGTCACATCGGCAATCGCGCCATTATTGGTAATGATGCTGTTATCATCGGTGTTACGTCCCTTGGGGTCAAAAGAGTTCCAGTCTACGGTATAACGCATCCTATAGTCACCGGCTTTCAGCGCGGGAACGACAAAAGCGGGCAGATTTGACGCGCCGCCGTCGG
Source organism: uncultured Bacteroides sp. (assembly GCA_964586765.1). GTDB lineage: Bacteria > Bacteroidota > Bacteroidia > Bacteroidales > Muribaculaceae > UBA3263. The sequence goes on along the minus strand of CAZPHN010000039.1, from coordinate 11,492 downwards.
CCTTAGCCAGATTGCCGGTAGAATTATGCCCGTCATAACAGGTAAAGCTGACCAACTCGGCAGCGGGGTCAAACTCGCCGTCGCCGTTGAGGTCAATGTAAAGATAACCGTTCATCCACGTTCCGGTCCACTCCATAGAGGGTTTCACAACCTCTCCGGGCGTAGCGGTAAACACCGCGTCGGCACTCAGGTCATGGTAAAGCAGATGGTCCTGATCCTGACCGACGGCAAACGCCTGTTCGCCCAACAGAACCGACTTGAGCGCGCGGGGACTATTGGCAGCGATTTGAGTATCAACGGGATAATTTATCTCATAAGCCGCAAGGACGGGCAATGCCGACGTTGCGGCAGCGAGGAGAAATAATTTCTTAAGCATGGTAATAATTTAATTGGCTTATAAATAATGTGCAAAGATACAAAAAATAATTCGTAAATGCAAACGCGAAAGGAGGGGCCGACGTTCTCTGTCGGTCCCTCCCCTCACGTTTCAACTATTTATTTATGAGAGCCTCTGCACCCAGTTTCTCAACTCAGTCGCAGAGGACTTGGGATGCAATTCCATATTTAGATAGTTTCGACAATAGAACGCCACGTCCCCGGCAAATGTTCTCCCCCCAACCGTTAAATATCACTAAAACCCCGCTTTTACCCGAAAAGAGTGCGTCCGGGCTCCGCCAGAAGGTATTTCTGCTTTGAACTTGTCGGCTTATCGGGATTTGACATTTCAATGTAACCAGCAGAGATTGCCGGCTCCAGTATATATCGCCGCAACTTGTATAAACTGTCGATATTAGTGCCCTTGAGCAGCTCATTGGACGTCAAGCCGCCATTTTTCAACCTAAGAAGTATACTTACAACATCGGCTATCAATAATGATTGATTAGTCCTCGCCGTTTCCCATACCTGTAAATAGACTTGTAAAATTAGATTTGCAAGTCTATTTTTAAGCGGCACAATATCTTCTATACCAGAAATATAGACTTGTAAATCATTTTTTGTAAGTTCATTTCCAAGTTGACTTAAAACATCTAAGAAAAGCGTATTATCCTCACCTCGGCTGATTATATCCGCATCGTTTAGACCAAACATATCCTCCCGACACGGAATAGTTATTAGAAAATATGTGCGGTCATCATCAGTTTCTATAGTAGCGGGATGATTGCCATTGAGTTTCAAATGCTTCTGAATGGTAGGAATACCTGTTGCTCTACCTTCAGTCAAACCAAGCTCTTTAAGAAAATCTCCTAATCTACGATTTCGGTATCGGCGCGCTTTAAGTTTCCGCGCCTCTTTTATAGCTTCAGCACTAATTGACCGGTCTGGTCCGGAGTAACTCAAAATATCAATATGAGTAGGCTCTATCGTTATCTCCACAGGCTCACGCTCCATATAATCGCGATGATACAAGGCATTCACCACAGCCTCTTCAAATGCCTGATACGGATAGTTAAACACTTTAATTGACTTTTCGCTATCGGTTGGCTTTGATATTCGCTGTTTGATAACATTTGTACGCAGATATGACAAAGTTTCATTAATCATCTTGGGTACAGGTCCGGTAATTTTAGGTGCTTCAATCATGACGTCCGGATTATCAATACTTCCTTCCGGAAAATGGACAATATCAACTTGCGTTACAGGAAAGAACCTCTCCGGATTATCGCAGAACATCATAGCCGCAACATTCTTTATCTGACGGTTTTCAACCGATCCGACAAGTAAATCCATCTCATCAAGAATCTCCATAAGAGACTTACGACCAAAATCCGCAACAAGTTTACTGCCTACGGCTTTCAAATGCTCATAAACCCTGACCCCGGAAATATCCTCAATCCTGATATTTTCATTACCCCTTTCATCAAATGGCACTCGATTGGCAAGCCCCCTGACCTCATCCAATATCTCACCCTTCGCTTCAATTGTAGAAGATTTGCTTCTCACATAAAATTTGGGGACAGACCTTTTGGCTACCACACTCTCCATCACAGAATAGGGTCTATTGACTCCTGTGGGTACCCAGATTACAATAATTATCCTGCCATCAACTTCTTCAGGCGAAACTTTACATAAATATGTGGGGTTAATCTTGGCATCATAACCAACCATATCAGTAAGAATACCATCAATTTCCGTCTCTTTCACCCCTTTGACAGGACGTTTGGCAACACCATTTTCCTCCTCGACACCAACAAGGATATAACCACCTCCCGTGTTATCAATATCTGTGGCAAATGCGCATATTGTATGGTAAATCTTATCCGGATTCCAATTTGCCTTGAACTCAATACGGTTAGACTCAACCTTCTTTTTGTTGAGCAAATCTTCTATGTTGATTGGTAACGCCATAATTTGTGATTAATCATAATGGATTATCGGTCTGCAAATTTACTGAATTTTTCACACATAACAATGTTTTAAGACCCCTTTATACAGCCAATTTAATCTATAACCATTATATGGCTTTCCCAAGATTTTTGAAAAAAATTTGCTAAAAGACTTGACAAGGGGCGAAAAATGTTGTATCTTTGCAAACGAATTTACAACCGTATTATCTTTGAATATTATGAAAAAACTCGCATCACGTAAGGATTCACGCATTGTTGACCTCCTGATTGCCTTCGGTCCGCTGGGCTATGGCATTTATGCCCTACTTGTTGATTATCTGAAGGAACGCAAGGCGTTTCGGTCAATTGATGACGTAAAGCGCATTGCCTATGAGCTTCACACCGATGCGGAGACTGTCCGCTCGGTGATTGAGGATTTCGGTCTCTTTACCGTTGATGATGAAGGAATTATAACTCATAAAGGAATTGAGCGCAAAGCTCCCGCCGCAAAAGAACCCGCGAAATCGGAGATCTCGGAGAACTCTGAGAGCTCCGAGCTCCCCGAGCTGACCGTCGCAGCCGCTTCGGAACCTGAGGTAAGCAGTCCCGTTCCGGTGCCTGTGACGTCATCATCACAAAAGCGGCGCGAGCGCAGAAAGCGTCTCAGATTTCACTCGGTCTTGCCCGGTTAGCGACCTGCGGAGAGAGAGCGAAATTTTAAAATTTTGATTGGTTAATTTTTATTTTGCGGGTTAAGATTTTTTTTGCTAAATTTGCGGGATAGAATGAACAATTTTTCAACAACCAATCACTAAATAACTCATGAGTAAAGAGAAAAAATTCATGACGTGTGACGGTAACACCGCTGCTGCACATATTGCTTATATGTTCTCGGAAGTGGCTGCCATCTACCCGATCACGCCCTCTTCGACTATGGCTGAGCTCGTTGACGAATGGGCAGCCAATGGACGCAAGAACATTTTTGGTGAAACAGTTCTGGTTCAGGAAATGCAGTCAGAAGGCGGTGCTGCCGGTGCAGTCCACGGCTCGCTGATGAACGGCGTACTGACCAACACGTTCACCGCATCACAGGGCTTGCTGCTGATGATTCCTAACATGTACAAGATTGCCGGCGAAATGCTTCCCAGCGTCTTCCATGTTTCAGCCCGTACCATCGCCAGCCACGCGCTGAGCATTTTCGGCGACCATCAGGACGTAATGTCAGTACGTCAGACCGGTTTCGCCATGCTTGCCGAAGGTTCTGTTCAGGAAGTCATGGACTTGAGCGGCGTTGCCCATCTGGCATCAATCAAGAGCTCGATTCCGTTCGTTAACTTCTTTGACGGTTTCCGTACCAGCCACGAAATCCAGAAAATCGAGGTCATCGAGCAGGACGAAATCGCTCCGCTGCTTGACCGCGAAGCCCTTGCCAAGTTCCGCAGCCGCGGACTCAGCCCCGAGCATCCTCAGGCCCGCGGCATGGCAGAGAACTCCGACGTATTCTTCCAGCACCGCGAGGCTTGCAACACCACCTACGCTCAGGTTCCGGAAATCGTTGAGGAGTACATGGACAAAATCTCCGAACTCACCGGTCGTAAATACGGTCTGTTCAACTACTACGGCGCACCCGACGCTGACCGCGTAATCATTGCCATGGGTTCAGTATGTCAGGCTGCCGAAGAAGCTATTGACCACCTCGTTGAAAAGGGCGAGAAGGTTGGTATCGTTGAGGTTCACCTCTATCGTCCCTTCTCTGCAAAACACTTCCTCGCCGCAGTCCCCAAGACCGCCAAGCGCATCGCTGTGCTTGACCGCACCAAGGAACCCGGCGCAAACGGCGAGCCCCTGCTGCTCGACGTCAAGGAATGTTTCTACGGCAAGGCTGACGCCCCCGAAATTGTAGGCGGCCGTTACGCCCTCGCATCGAAGGACACCACTCCCGCAATGATTATCGGAGTGTTCGAAAACCTCGCGCTTCCCCAGCCCAAGGACAAGTTCACCGTCGGCATTATCGACGACGTGACCTTCACCTCACTTCCCCCGAAGGCAGAAATCGCTCTGGGCGACAAATCGACCTACGAAGCCAAGTTCTACGGCCTCGGTGCTGACGGTACCGTCGGTGCTAACAAGAACTCGGTTAAAATCATCGGTGAGAACACCAATAAATATTGTCAGGCATACTTTGCCTACGACTCAAAGAAGTCAGGCGGCTTTACCTGCTCTCACCTCCGTTTCGGCGACGCTCCTATCCGCTCGACCTATCTGGTAACCACCCCGAACTTCGTGGCTTGTCACGTTCAGGCTTACCTGCACCTCTATGACGTGACCAAGGGTCTGCGCGACGGCGGCACCTTCCTGCTCAACACCATCTGGGAAGGCGACGAACTCGCAGCCAACCTCCCCAACAAGGTTAAGCGTTACCTCGCCAAACACAATATCACCGTTTACTATATCAACGCTACCAAGATTGCGCGCGAAATCGGTCTGGGCAACCGCACCAACACCATTCTGCAGAGCGCATTCTTCCGTATCACCGAGGTTATCCCCGTTGACCTTGCCATCGAGCAGATGAAGAAATTCATCGTCAAGTCTTACGGCAAGAAGGGTCAGGACGTTGTAAACATGAACTATGCGGCAGTTGACCGCGGCGGCGAATACAAGCAGCTCGCCGTTGACCCCGCATGGGCAAACCTTCCCGACGACGAAGTAGAGGCAAACAATGACCCCGAATTCATCAACCGCGTTGTTCGCCCCATCAATGCTCAGGAAGGCGACTCACTGACCGTCAAGGACTTCATTGACCGCGCAGACGGCATCTGGGAACAGGGCACCGCCAAGTATGAAAAGCGTGGCGTAGCAGCCTACGTTCCTCACTGGATTACCGAAAACTGTATCCAGTGTAACAAGTGTGCGTTCGTATGTCCTCACGCCGCCATCCGTCCGTTCGTTCTTACCGCCGACGAAATGGCAAACGCTCCCTTCGGCGAAGACCGCACCCTCAAAGCTATCGGCAAGACATTCGACGGCATGCGCTTCATCCAGAGCGTAGACGTGCTCGACTGTCTGGGCTGCGGCAACTGTGTTGACGTCTGCCCCGGCATGAAGGGCGTCAAGGCTCTCGAAATGCGTCCTCTCGAGGAAGAAATGTTCGAGCAGACCGAATGGGAATACTGCGTCAACAACGTCGCTTCCAAGCAGGACCTCGTCGACATCAAGCTCAACCCGAAGAACTCACAGTTCGCTACCCCCTACTTCGAGTTCAGCGGTGCTTGCTCAGGTTGCGGCGAAACTCCCTACGTAAAACTTATTTCTCAGCTCTACGGTACCCGCGAAATGGTTGCCAACGCAACCGGTTGCTCATCAATCTACTCCGGTTCCGTACCTTCAACCCCCTACACCTTCAACGCCAAGGGTCAGGGTCCCGCATGGGGTAACTCACTGTTTGAGGACTTTGCTGAATTCGGTCTCGGCATGAACATTGCCAACAAGAAGATGCGCGAGCGCGTAACCCGCCTCGTCGAGCAGGGAACCAAATGTGACTGCTGCTCTGACGAACTGAAGGCTCTCTTCGCCGAATGGCTCGAAGTTAAGGAAGACGGCGACAAGAGCCGTGTGGTTGCCGACAAGATTATCCCCCTGATTGAAAAGTGCTCATGCGACATCTGCCGCGAGCTCACCGAACTCAAGGGCTATCTCGTTAAGCGCGCCCACTGGATTATTGCCGGCGACGGTGCCGCTTACGACATCGGCTTCGGCGGTCTTGACCACGTGCTTGCCTCCGGCGAGGACATCAACGTCATCGTTGTCGACACCGAGGTTTACTCCAACACCGGCGGTCAGGCTTCAAAGGCTACCCCCGTCGGCGCAATCGCCAAGTTTGCCGCTGCCGGTAAGCGCGTCCGCAAAAAGGACCTCGGTCTTATCGCATCGACCTACGGCTACGTTTACTGCGCACAGATTGCCATGGGTGCTGACAACGCACAGACCCTCAAGGCTATCCGCGAAGCCGAGGCATATGACGGTCCCTCAATCATCATTGCCTACGCTCCCTGTATCAACCACGGTCTGAAAGCCGGTATGGGCAAGAGTCAGGAAGAAGAGCGCAAGGCAGTTGAATGTGGCTACTGGCACCTCTGGCGTTACAATCCCGCTCTCGAGGCAGAAGGCAAGAACCCCTTCACCCTTGACAGCAAGGAGCCGCAGTGGGACAAGTTCGAGGACTACCTCAAGGGTGAGGTCCGCTTCGCATCAGTGCTGAAGTCCTTCCCCGATCAGGCTGCCGAACTCTTCGCCGCCGCCAAGCAGAACGCCCAGTGGCGTTACAACAACTACCGCCGTCTTGCCCGCCAGCAGTGGGGCATTGACCCTGACGGTGCGAAAGTTGAATAATCACTGACATTCCACTCAATCATTCAGCCGCCCTCCGTTTTCTCCGGAGAGCGGCTGAATATTTTTATGGAGGCAGGATGTTAAAATCAAACATTTTTTGCAATATTTGAGTTTTTTGATTATATTTGCGCAATATTATGCTCAAAATCATAACAATAACAAATAATATTTAACCAACTATTATCATGAGAAAAAGCATTCTTTCCAAGCTTTTTGCCTCGATAGCCCTTGGGATGACATGCGTTGCCGCATGGGCAGTAACGCCCGAAGCCGGTAAGGTATATCGCATTGTCAACAAAGGTTATACGAATCTGGCGATGGCGACTCAGGGTCCCACCAGCGGAATTTCCTGTGCCACCATCAACAATCAAAGCGATGCTCAGCTCTGGCTCGCTGAAAGCAACTCCACCACCGGAACCCTGAGCTTCCGTTCGCTCGGCGTAGGCACCTACCTGCGCAGCTCTAACGCCCAGAGCAGCCAGTGGAGCCTCGCAACCACCACGGCAAACAAGAATACCCACATGGTAGTTGCCAGTGCCAGCAATGGTTATACCATCAAGGCTACAAACGGCACCGGTAATTTTGTCTATGCCCACTGCGACGGCTCTCACAACGTGGTAGGCTGGTCAACCAACACCCCCGGCACCTTCTGGGACTTCACCCTCGTAAACCTCACGCAGGATGAAATCGACGCTAAGCTCAAAGCCACTGAAGACTTGCTCGGCGAACAGAAAAACGAAAGCAAATATCAGGCTATCCTTGAAAAAATCTTTACCGACAAGGCTTGCACAACCCTGAATTCAACCTTTGCAGGCATGTCAGAAGCCCAAATCAAGGCAAACGCTGACTTCAAGGCTCTTCCCGCCTCACTCCAGAACGCAGTACTGAAAGTAAAATCAGGCGACTGGAGCGAAGTTGACCCCAAAGACGCCACCAAGGAATGGGACAGCGCGCACGCCAAGAAGTACCGCGTGCAGATGATTGAGCCGTATTCGCCCGGTGCTGAAGCCGCTGACCTCTGCGGTATCCAGTACTACACCAACATGAACAACCCCACCGGTATCCTCTCTGACAACGGCACCACGCTCTACGTAATGGTTGAAGGTCTTCCCGAAGAGGGCTGCTCAATGTATATTAACGGAGCTACCGGCTACGGCATGTGGAACGGCTACACCGAAGGCGTTGAACTCCACAACGGCCTTAACGTTATTCCCGGTTTCAGCGATACCGCACACCAGTTCATCTACTATACCGTCAACACCGTAACCGAGGTTCAGGCAGACGGACGCCGCCATCCCTCGCAGTATAAGGTTACCGAGTTCCCCGACGTCAAGGTACACATTGAGGGCGGTTCGCTCAACGGCTTCTTCAACTACCTCGGCGATGAACTTTATACCCCCGATACCACCGAGGATTTCTGGTATACCGCCAACCGCGCACGCCACAACATGTACTCGATGCTGGGTACCAACGTTATTCTCTACTTCTTCCTCGAAGATACCCCCTCTGACGTAGGTAACGCACCCTCACCCGGTCTTAAGAGCGTCATGAACCCTGACAATGCTCCCAAGAACGAAACCTATGCCGGACGTACCTATGACATGGTGGAAATCATGAAGACTTGGGACGACATGTGCTGGAGCGAACGCATCATGATGGGTGTCAACTCCGCCGACAACATCAAGAAGTTCAACGACTACTATACCACCAAGAACAACAACAACTGCGAATTCTTCGCTCCCATCGTTGGCGATGAAGAACTCGTCAAGGGTCACAAGGTTGCCCCCCAGTACTCTTACCATGACTACTTCAACAACCGCATGATGGGTATCACCATGCAGGGTGGTCTCTTCATGAACGCAACCTCATGGCGTACCGCTTATAATATCTCTACCCTCGAGGCTATCCTCTGTACCATTCCCTATGACTCAGGTTCACTCTGGGGTCCCGCCCACGAGTACGGTCATATGAACCAAGCTCCCGTTAAGATTGCCGGCACAACGGAAATCTCAAACAACTGCTTCTCTAACGTAGCCGTTTATTACCACAACCAGACCACTTCCCGCTCCGACCATCCCAGCACCATGGCTAAGTCGTTCAATAACGGCGACACATATCTGGATTATGGTATCTGGAGCACCACCCGTATGTACTTCCAGCTGTTCCTTTACTACCACGCAGCTCAACACAACACCAAGTTCTATCCCCGCCTCTACGAGCTTCTGCGTAACCACCCCCTGCAGAAGTCATACTACCTCAACCCGCGCTACGACGCCCTGCAGTTTGTACGCATGTGCTGTCTCGCCGCCGAGGAAGACCTTACCAACTACTTCGAGGCTTGGGGTATGTTCGTGCCCCTGAAGTCTTACCACATCGGTGACTACTCGAACTTCATGGCTACCCTGACTCAGGAAGATGTCGACGCCGTTAAGGCAGAAATCAAGTCATGGGGCTTCCCTGAAAACAATCAGATTATCCTGATTGACGACCGTCCCGGTCAGACCAAGCTTGACGGCAAGACCTCACGCCGCCAGTGGGCTGACTATATGTCAATCGAGGGTGCCGGCACGCTCGGCGGTGTGATTGACTTCCGCAACAATATCGAGCCTAAGGGCGAAATGAGCTTCGCAATGAACGGCTTCAACGTAGAAGTTACCGTTGCTGAAGGCGCAAACCCCGGTGTCGGCTTCATCATCTTCGGCAAGGACGGCAAACTGCTCGGTTTCGGCAATGACCTGACCTTCCCCGTAAGCTCCGAATGTGCCAAGGCTCTCATCGAAGGCACCGCTACCGTCAAAGCTATCGGCGGCAACGGCAAAACCGTTGACCTGACCAACAACTTCCTCACCTCCGACGCAGCTACCCGCCTCGTTGAGCTCCAGAAACTCATTGAACTCATCAGCCCCGAGCTCAAATACGTAGACGAAGAAAAAGCCCGTGCAGGCTACTATATGCCCTACTATGCCAACCCTGTCAACGAAGCCATCAAAGTGGCAAATTCAATGACAGCAGAAAGCAAGCCCGAGGACATCTCCAATGCATATATCACACTGGTAACCGTCTATAACGAACTGCGCAACAACACCGCAGCCAAGGTTTCATTCATGCCCGGCGCGAACTACAACATTCTCCACCAGAACTTCGACACCCGCTGTCTGGGCGTCAACACCAAGAACGCTCCCGCCTCAATGACCGCCAAGAACAAGCTTGACAACGCCAACAATATCTGGACATTTGAGGTTGCCGACGCAGAAAATGACCTGTATCGTCTCAAGAACCTTAAGGAAGGTCTCGACGCCGCTTATCTTGGCGAAGGCGAGAAGGGCGACCAGCTCACACTTGTCAAGAAATCAAAAGCCGGAAAATATAAGGTACAGGAGAACGGTCAGGGTCAGTATGTGATTATCCTTGACGGCGAATGGAACGAAGGCGTGCAGATTATGAACAATACCGCAACCGGAGTCATCGGTCTGTGGAGTGCCGGTGACCAGAACTCACAATGGATTCTGCGCCTGCATGACGCCACCGCAAAGGGTGCATCGCTCGTAGCCCTGCAGCAGCTCGTTTCTGACGTTAAGCGCGACTTCCCGTCAGCCGGCGACGTTACCATTGAAGGTGATGACATCAAGCTCACTGCCGACAACCTGAGCTCTAACGCTCCCTACACCGGCACGACTTATCCCAGCGATACCTTCACATCGTTCGACGTTCTGCTCGACGGTGACGTGAACACCTACTTCCACTCCAACTACGAGAACAACGCTTCATCGACCGACGGCAAGAACCACAACATAGCAATGGACCTTGGCGAAGGCAACGAAACCAGCTCATTCCAGATTACATGGACCAACCGTACCGTTCAAGGCAACAGCGGCGTTCACGCTCCCACCTCAGTTCGCGTGGAAGGCTGCAACGACAACAAGTCATGGACCCTCATCCAGAAGCTTGAAGACCTGCCCACCGGCAGCGGTGCCACCTACATGAGCCCGGTTATCACTTCCGAGACAGCTTACCGCTACATCCGCATCGTGGTTACCGCATCTACCTCAGGCAGCAAGTACTTCGTGCTCGCCGAGCTTACCATCAACCACGCTCAGTACAAGGTTACTCCTAACGCCGCTTATCCCAAGATGACCGAGGAAATCGTAATGAACGTTTACAACACGCTCAACGACGCCAACGACGTACTCTCCCTGTCAAATCCGACACAGAAGAAGTGTGACGCCGCTTACGAGCCCCTCCGCGCCGCCTATGAAGCCATGATGGCAGCTATGGATAAGGAAGCCGCTCCCGAGCTCAAATATGAGGTTGAAGAAAGCTCCATCAGTGAGATTTCAGTTGACGCCGAAGGCGTTGAAGGCATCTATGACCTTCAGGGTCGCCGCCTCAACAAAGCATCGAACGGTATCTTCATTGTCAACGGCAAAAAAGTCCTTGTGAAATAAACCGTTTAACCCCCATACGAATAAAGTCGGCTTGCCAATCCGCGGCAAGCCGACTTTTTTTACGAAAAAATCATAAAAAAATTGACTGAGCGAGAAAAAATTCCTAAATTTGCACGTTGAAGAACTAATTAACCATCATTCATAAGATTTAAACTAATGAAAATCGAAAAAATCATTGGTCGCGAAGTGCTTGACAGCCGCGGCAACCCCACCGTTGAAGTTGACGTAATTCTCGAATCCGGCGCACGCGGCCGTGCTTCCGTTCCCTCCGGCGCATCTACCGGCGAAAACGAAGCTCTCGAACTCCGCGACGGCGACAAGAGCCGCTACATGG
>CAZPHN010000038.1:0-18595 GCA_964586765.1 uncultured Bacteroides sp. | reverse complement strand
ATTTGGTGGCAAGTACGATTTCATTTCTGATAGGTTTCAAAGCCTTGCCTACGAGCTCCTCATTGCGGAAGGTGGCGTAGATTTCGGCGGTGTCATAGAATGTGCAGCCCATTTCATGAGCCTTACGCATCAATCGGATTGATTCACTCTCTTCGGGAATCTGACCGTAGGCGGTGCTGAATCCCATGCAGCCCATGCCGACTGCGGATACTTCAATGTTTCCTAACTTTCTTGTTTTCATAATGTCTTGTTTTTACGATTATTTTACGGTGCAAAATTACGACATAAATAAGCTCGCCGTGTTGCCCACCGGCTCAAAGGCGTGTTGCTCACAGGCTCAAGACGAATTTTTTTGCTCAAAAATTTGGTGAACTATAAAAAATAGTTTAACTTTGCGGGTGAACTACAAAATATAGTTGACTCGAATATGAGATTACATCTTACAGAAAAAGAAGAAGAAGTCATGCGGCTTTTCTGGTCCCATGAAAAACTGACGGTCAAGGAGGTCGTGGACCTTATTGAAGGAACGCCATTACATTTTAATACCGTCTCCACATTTGTTCGGTCTCTTGAACAGAAGGGATATCTGTCGCATGAGCCATTTGGTCAGGGCTATCGCTATTTCGCGATTGTCAGCTCTGAGGAGTATTCCCAGACTGTGCTCGGGCGGGTTGTTTCGCGCTATTTTAATAATTCGTATAAGCGGGTTGTGAGCGCGTTGGTCTCGGAGGGAGTTCTGTCCGAATCTGAAATCAAAGATTTGCTTAACACGATAAAAAAGGGAGAGAAATGATGGATTTGTGGCTAAATATGCCGTTTTATTCGCTGGTTGTAAGTGTGTCGCTCGCTATTTTGTGGGGCGTGTGGCGCATTACGGGAATGAGACGGTTAACTCATTGGAGAGTAAACCGGGCTGTCTTGATGTTGATTCCGGTGATTTCGCTGATGATAGGGTTGATTCCGTTTTTGTCGTCGGGTGATGAAGGTTTATCAGCCGCGGTCGCGATAAATCCGGTTGTGTCGCCTACGTTTGAAGGTGCTGATTTTTCTCCGCTCGATGCAGCGGTAAAAGCTCAGCCACTTTATATGGAGATATTGCCGTATGTCATTATTGTGTACTGGATAGGTGTCACCGCGTCGCTTATATTTATGCTTGCGGGGCTTTGTCAGGTCCTCAATATAATCAGAAAGAGTCGTGTTTCTACCGATAATCCGCATTTGAGAGTTTCTGACAGGAGGGATATAATGTCGTTCGCATGGGGGCGGTGGGTCGTTATGCCCGAGAGTGACTATAGGGAAAACGGATCCGTGGTCCTGACACATGAACTGGCGCATTTGCGTTACCGGCATTGGCTTGACCTGATTTTGATAAATATAGTAAAGGCTGTGACATGGTATTGTCCCGTTTCGTATGCTATCGCACATGATATGACCGAAAACCATGAATTTGAAGCAGATAATTCTGTTGTAAAAGCCGGCTATGATGCGTCGGGCTATCAGCTCTATCTTGTTGAAAAAGCTGCACACCGGAGATTCGCGAACTCCGTTGTATGTGGTATTAATAATCCATATTCATTAATTAAAACACGTATTCTTATGATGCAAAAAAAGGAAAGTCGGCGTAGTACTAAACTGCGCGCTTTAGGGTTTGTTCCGGTGGCGGTAATGCTCGCTTTGGCGGCTACTTCGCCTATACTCGCCGCGTGTGTTCAAAAGGACACAAAGGATACTGAAGTCGTAATTAATTCGGTCACCGTCACGGTAATTGCTATTGTATTGACCGATGAGGAGTTGATGGAACCTCGCCCCGAGGAGATTACATTGCCTGTGGCTAACCGCGAGGTCCTTAATAAATGGGCAAGTTCGCTGCGTTATCCTGAAGACCTTGCCCGTGATGGCAAACAGGGCAGAGTGTTAGTCAAAGCAAGAGTCTCTACTAAAGGCGAGATAACCGACGTTTCAGTTTTCAAAAGCTCCGGCTACAAAGGTTTTGACGACGAGGCCCTTAGAGTAATCAAGGGAACAACCGGACTGACTCCTGCTATGTATAATGGCAATAAAGCGGATATTGACTGCCTGATACCCATCCGGTTTAAGAAACAGACCGGTCCCGATCTCCCGGAGATTGATGGCAAATCCGGTTTTATGCTCGATGAAATCGTAGCAATGATTTACTGATACTCTTTCCGTGATTGTATGTATATAAAAACGACGACGGGATTCGATATCCTGTCGTCATTTTTTATTATTTGAGGGGGAGGGAGGTTAGAATGGTGCCGGCTGAGTCGACTCTGATAAGGAGGGGAGTGGAGGTGAGGGCGGGGAGGTCGACGGGACCTTCGGGGAGGATGCCCTGTTTCCATGTGGCGGAGTCGCGGCGCACAATGTCGCGCCATGCCGTGTAATCCGGTCCGATAAAGACGTCGCGCACGCGTTTTTTGTTGGCGCGGATGCTGTCCATGACTGCCGGGGTACGCTCCTTGACGCTTGAGGTGAATATCCAGACACCCTCGGCATCCCACGTCTCTGATGAATCATTGCCTACAATGACGCTCGGAGCCACAAATTTTTCAGGTCCCGAAACTCCGGAGCCGGAAATGGTGTCCGGGAGAGGCACGGTGGTCATGCCTTCAACGCGAAGGCTATCGCCAGTGAAGGAAATGCTGATTTTGTCGCCGTTTTTAGCGGTAAAATCAATAAATTTTGCTCCGGTTGACGTAAAAACCTCCACAAAGGAGGGTTCAGGTGCATTTCCGGTAAATTCGGCATGACCGTCGACAGCGGTAGGCTCCAAAAGAACCCTGTTTCCGTCAGGAAGTGTATAAAGGACGGTAAGTTTCTGTGTACCGACCGTCGGCGAGTCAATTTCAACACGGAACTGTTTTGAGTTGCCGCATGAAGCGCACATGAGGCAGATGACAATCAAGGGGGCAATGAGTTTCTGTATCATACCGACAAAGTTACAAAAAAAGCGGGAAGTCACAAAGGCTTCCCGCTCTGTTTTAGTTTGCGAAGGGATGGTCAGAGTACTACTTTCTTGCCGTTGACAATGAAGATACCGTGACCGGGACGGGTTACTTTGCGCCCCTGAAGGTCATAGATAGCGGCTTTTTCGCCATTGGTGTCTGCCGAGATTTCAAAAATTGAGGACTCGACGCGCGCATCAATAAATTCGGTGCAGAGGTATAGGTCCGGGAATGCCGGGTTCTGCAGTACGCACATTATGTGGGTGAAGTTCTTCAGGAAGGTGGTTACGCCATTTTCGAGGGTATACTCCGTATCGATGTAGAGTTCTTCACCGCATAGGTTACCATCTTCATCGAAGTAAGGCGAGTCAATGAACCAGCGGAAGGTGGTCGCGCCATAGCCGCTAAGGTCAACTATGTGCTCATCCTGTACCTCGGGAATGATTGCCTTTTGTGCGCCATAGATGTATTTGCTGAAGGTAGACCTTACTTCGGGAAGGGTATTGAAGTCGAAGTTGTTCTCGCTGATGTCGATATTCTTAATCAGGGGATTATTTGACAAGTCAAGGGTATGAAGATTGTTCTGGAAGAGTGCAATCTGAGTGAGCTTGGGCAGACCGGAGAGGTCAACCTCGCTGAGCTGATTATTGTATAGTCCAACTAACCAAGCCACAGGATTGTCCAGTTTGACGTCGGTCAGGGCATTGTCTGATGCATAGATTACCTGCAGGTTCTTCCATTCTGAGAAATCGGCTTCCGTCAGATTGTTTTTGTTGACATTGAGCATGGCAAGCTTAGGATACTTGCCCTTGATGAAGTCAATAGAGGTCAATGCGCCGGCATTGATTGTAAGTTCAATGAGCTCCGGAGCATCGGGGAGTGTAATCTTATCGTTGGCGAGTTTGCTGTTGTAGAGTCCAAAGGTAACGAGCTCGGTCATGGGCGATACGTCAATGAAATCCAAGGCTCCCACCGTGATGGTAAAGACATCTACATCAGACTGGTCAGAGTAAGCGTAGACCTTTACGTCAGCGTTGGCATAATAGTTGACATCATATATTGCGGTTTTCGTACCTGCCATGAAGGCTTCGATAGCTCCGTTGCCCTCCCAGTCAATGTAAAGCGGAATATTATCAGCCTTGGCACGCACTGCAAGTTCGCCTAAGCCGGTAGACAGGGTGCGGAACGAGGCTATGACGTTTGTAGGCATCTCGGCGATTTCAATATCGGTGGTGCGATAGGTGTTGTCGCCGGTAAGTTCGGGAAATGCCGGATTTGTGAATGTGCAGTAAACGAGACCGAGGTCAGTGTCAAGCAGCTGGAACACACCGGGGTTGTTCTGCTTGATGCCGTCGCCTGTAATCGGAGTTCCGTCGGCCTTATACCAGTTGAAAACGGTCTGACCGGCTTCGGAGTCGAGTAACTGAGCCTTCAGGTTTACAGCCGGAGCCTTGGCGGGGATTGCCCATGGCTTCTGTGGCGCATAGACATAGCCTTCGGAGTCAATCTGCGGGAGCGTAGATAAGGGAAAGCGGTTCATAGAGAGATTAAACTCGGCGGGCGATACATAATCCGGAACGATGATTTCACTCAGGTCATTGCCTGACAGGTTTAACTTGCTGACACTCTCCAAGTCCTTGATGTCGACCTCGGTCAGCTTATTGTTGCTGAGGTCCAGTTCCAGAACTTGGTTCGCTTTATCGAGGGTAAAGGTGGAGAACTGGTTGTTGCTCAGGTCTGCGTAGCGGATGTATTTCAAGGTAGGATAGAACTCGGTGAGCTTATTATTGGCAGCCTTGAGTGAACGAAGGAAGCTCTTGTTGTTACGTTCATCGCCTCCGGAAATATCAAGCGAGCTCAGATTGTTGTTGCTGAGGTCGAGATTTACGAGCAGGCGGTTCCATGGCATTGAGATACTGTTGATCTGACAGTTGGTTATGCTCAGGTCGGTAAGACATGGAGCTCCGTCAACATTGATTGAAATCATGCCGATGCCGTCCATGGCGAAAGCAGACATATCATCACCTTCGGGAATATAGATGGAGAGGTTGTTGCCTGCCTTGGCTCCGGTGGCGTTTGGCTCGGCGGGGATAACGTTGGTAGTGGTTGTGAATTCAACCGGTTTGCCATCGCCGAAGTCAACGGAGAATTTCTTGGGATTTTCAGGCGATGCGCCCTGAATGCCCACAGAGAAAGCGAGCTGCTTGGTGGCGGGACGTGGTTTTAGGGTTATGGCTACGTTGTCCTTGCCGTACTCGTCTGCCTCCTTGACCATAAACTTGGTCGTCTGGATGTCATAGTCCGTGAAGAGTGAGTTGGCGAATGCCATGAAGAGCGAGTCAGTGGAAGACTTCAGCAGTGTAACCTTTCCGTTTTCAAACGTATAATATTCATCAGATAACTCAACGCTGACCTCCTGACCGCTGCTGTCACGCTGAACGACGAAGAGAGCGAACCATGTTTCGGAGTCGGGCAGAACAACCTGCGGCGCAAAGTCAAAAGAACTGTTGACGGGATATGAGCGTTGGAGTCTGAAAGGACGCTGAGAATACAGATAGTAAGTGAATGTCTCGCGCGGCAGGGGCATGGTCGTGAAGTCCATGTTGTTGTTCGAGATGTTGAGCTGCACAAGGTTGGGATTGTGACTGATATCGAGAGTAGTCAGCTGATTGCCGTTACAGAACAGGTCGGTCAGATACGGATTTTTGGAGACATCAAGTTCCGCCAGGTTATTATCTTGGCAGAAAAGTCGCTGAAGATTCGGAAGCATGGTGACGTCAAGCTTGTCAAACTTATACTCTGAATTGGCAGAGCCTGCGTGGCTGCAGTAAAATTCCGTCAGATACTTGTTATTGCTGAGGTCAATGTCGTTAACAGCGGTCTCGCTGATGTTGAGTATGAGCAGTTTGGGATTCTTTGACGTGTCAAGGGTCTTGACGCTCGCGCCGTCAATGGTCAGTTTCAGTAGTTCCGGACATCCGGTCGGGTCGACATTCCGAAGCGACGGAGTGCTGTAAGCATCAAATGATGCCAGACTCGGATAGTCCGAAAGATTGAAACTCTGGTCAAGCGCACCGACAATGCTCATTTCAAGAATGGTCAGGTCAGGCTTATTCTTGCCAATGATGACCGGCGACACATTAAAGGGGTTATCGTTGATATAAAGAGCCTGCAGCTTGGTCTGGGGCGTAAGGTCAAGAGCCTTTAGCTCATTATGGTCAAGATTGAGTATTTCCAGATTGGTGAGAGCGGAAATGTCAAGGTCAGTAATATAGACACCTTCAAGGTCAAGATAGTCAATAAGCGAGGCGTCGCCGTAGACCTTGACTATACCGTCGGCTCCTACTGACCCGTCAATCGTGGTACCCTGAATAGCGGATGTTGTCTGGTCAAAAACGGCAGGTTCGACCTCCACCTCGGTTTTGCCGAAGCCGAAATCAATGTCGATATAAGTGTTTGATTTCGCTCCTATATGAAAATGGAAGGCGTTTTCTGCGCCGGCATTTTCATAGAGAATGGTCTTAAAGGTCATAATCGGGGTTTCCGGGACCTGAGCCGCTATGGGCATCCCGACCGTGAGTGCAATCAGAGCCGGGAGAAGTTTGAACTTCTGTTTCATTTCGTATTATTTAATAATGATTTTTGCTGAACGGAGTCCGTTGGCATTAATTATATATACACCTTTTGCAAGGTTTGCGGTCGGGATGACGGCGGTATTGCCACCGGCACTGACAGTGCGGACCAAAGCACCTGACGGCGAAAATACCCGGGCTGTGACATCGGATGCCCCCGGCAGGGTTACTTCAACCTCGCCCGCGCGCTGAACAATCATAAGTTCAGAGGCGGAGTCAGCACCGATGCCGTTGATAGATGCTTTTTCGTTCAGTACCTCTTTGAGTCCGGCGTAAGCATTGAACTTACCTGCGCCCCACTGGACGGGGTTGCCGGAGCGGACATCATCGTCGACAGTGGCGGTTTTTGCGATTATATCGCGGATGCGGTCAACCGTCAGGGTCGGGTCTGCCTGCATCCATAATGCTATCGAGCCGGTCACGACGGGGGTCGACATAGATGTGCCTACACACTGATGCCACGAGTAGCGGCGGTCGCCGTCAGTAAAGGTTGCCTGCAGATTGTCATCTTTAATTTTATTATCCTGAATGTAATACTCGTTTGAGGAGGAGATGATTGTTGCACCGGGAGCGCATACGTGGGGAAGCTGACGCCCGTCGGCAAGAGTGCCCCATGAGGTGAAATCGCTCACTTTATTGTTTGAGAACAGGTCGCCGTCATAGCCGGCAACTGTGCCGTCAACATTCGCCCAGTAGTTACGGGCATTGTATGAGCCTACCACAATTACGTTCTTGCCGCATGCAACGTCGGAAATCGTTCCGTCCATCATGCCGTCAAGGAAGCCGTTGTCAGCCATGCCGTCGGCAGAGAAGTCAAACCACTCGCCGTTGCAGTATGCGTCGATACGCTGTCCGGGTTTGCCCTTGGCAATGAGTCCGATACAATAGTTACCTTCCTTGTTAGCCTCTGTGAGCCAGAGCATCATGTCAATGATTGCCATATAGCGGCCGCTTTCGCCTTCATCATTATAAGCCATGACACCAAGGTAACCTTCGAAATTCTTGGCTAACTGAGGCGAAACCTTGTCGGTCTCGGAGTCGACAACATATTCGCTTGAGGAACAAAGATATTTCGACGCACCCTCAGGAGCGGCTCCGAGCGCATTCTGGAGAGCTACGGCTCCGCGGCTCTTGTTATACATGATAGCCTGTACCTCGAAGGGTTCGTCGGTATCTGAATAAAGGTAAATCTGACCGTAGAGCGCATTAGGATATTTGTCGGCGTATGCCGTACCGGCGTAAAGGTCCAGAGAGTGGAGAATGGTTTTCATCTCGTTGTCACCCTCGGAAAAAGTCTTGTGGAGGGCTATTGGAAGGTCACCTTCATTGCCGGCGGAAATCACCGGGACAAAGGGCACCTGAGGCTCGGAAAGGTTAACTTCCTCATCGATATAGCGGGAAAGGGTGGCGGAGCCGTCATGCGGACCTATGTTTGAACCGATAGAAAGGTTAAGCACTACCGGAACAGTGGTCTGGGTCTCGCCCGCTTTCCAGTAGGCGTAATTTAAAATCTGGTTGATGCCGAGTGCCACATAATAGTCTGTGCCGGCACCGGCAGCGGCGGCTATGCCCGCATCGGGAGCCACGCCATAATAGGGATTGTCAATCTCCTTCACTTTGGCAATGGCAAAACCATTGTCATCAGTGTCGAGGATGCCGGCATTCACTTTGCCGCGATAAGAACCTGCCATGATGCCCATGGTGTGGGTGCCGTGGAAGGTTTCGCTCGACTCGGTGTCGATATTGGGCATGTAAGATGCATCGTAAGTCTCGGTATTGACATTCCCGTTTGAGAGCGCACGGAAATATGTGAAGTTCTCAATACGGTTTGTGCCGTCAGGCTTGACAAAGTTTACGTGGTTAGGGTCAAATCCGCCGTCAACAAGGGCGCAGATGACGCCCTCGCCGGTGTATGCCTGCGGGAGTTCCTCGCCTTTGTGGATAAAATCCACGCCGGTCAGGGCGCGCGCAATATTCATCTTGGCATTGACAGGGCGTTCAAATTGGATGGACTTGACGGCAGCCGACGCTTCGAGCGCACTTACTGCCTCAAGGGGAAACTGAGCCATGACGCGATTGCCACGCCCGCCTTGTATTTCAATACCTTGGATTTCATCAAGGGCGTCGGCACTGAATCCGGGGTTGAGGGTCACGAAGGCGCGTAGCTGAGCGTTTGCTGTTAAGGAGTTAGCCTTGCGGATACCGCGGACCATACGAGCAGCCGGCTGATTTTTCGCCTCAACCTGAGTCTGACGGAGCATGGCGCGTCCGCGAAGGTCTATTTTAGACTGAGCGGCAGCGATACCCGGAAGGGTAATCGCTGCTACCAGTGCTACTATAGCTGATTTATTCATTTATTGTGTATTGGGGAGAAAATTGATGTGTTTTTAACGAGTAAACGTTGAAATACTGTGTCAAAGTATTATTTTTTTACCGTTTTTGATGAAAATACCCTTTTGGGGGTTGCTTACACGCACGCCCTGAAGGTTATATATTGCGTCATCATTGCCTTCGGCGTTGATTTCGGCAATTGAAGATGAAGTGTTAGCCTCGATGGCGATGGTTGAATCCGAGTTAATCTGTGCGATAACTCTGCCTTCCTCGGTGGGAACTATTTCGGTGCCGTTGACTTTCACGATGAAGGGAAGAGTTGCGGCGCGTGATTTGGCAATGAATTCAACGTCGGTGGGACCGAACACGGTTGCAGAAGTGCCTTCGATGGGGGTAACATAGTCAGCAAGAATGTCTACGTCAACGCCTTCAGCCTTAGTGATGGTCAGATTGTAGTTTTCAACCGATACGCCGGATGAGAAAACCTTGACAACAGAACCGGAAGCGAGATTTTCGGTTTGAGGCCATCCGCCGTATACGCTTTCAATCTTTTCGCCGTTCAGGTAGATGCTTGCATCAGCGTAGATATAGAAATTGAAGGGGGTGTCTACGGGTGAATACTGGATGAAGTTATAACCGGAGTTGAGTGTAATATACTGCGAAATGAGATAATTATTAGGCGCGAGAACTATTTGCGAACCATTCCACATTATGCCGGACTGAAGGTAAACTACCAGTTCCTGATCACGGACAAATCTATTTGTGGTGACGGTGAGTTCCATGTCGGAATATACGCTGACGGAACCATAAGGATATTTGTTTCCGTTTGCATCTTCAATTTCATCGATAAGATAGCCTTCGGCTGCAAAGAAATAGAGCGAAGAATAGGGGCTTACTTCGATTGTCACTTGGTCCTCATCCTCGGGCAGCTCGACAGGGTTGGTTTTGCTGTAGTCACGATAGATTTCAATGGTTCCGGGTTCGTAATATACGGTAACGTTGTAACCTTTGAGTTTCTCGGCGATTACATGGATATTTATGGCATCATCAGACGTGATGGTGGTTTCGAAGCCATAAGGCGACTGATATGAACCGTTCATTGTCACGGAGCTGATGGTATAGTCCTGAGTGTTGAATGACATACCGAAACGCGCACCGAGTTTTACGGTAAAGTCATCGGCTTGCCATTCATCTGCCTCAACGATTGTGCCGTTGACAGATACGGAGCTGACCACACCCTTGATTGATTCGTCGGAGAAGGTGATGTTTACGGGAACGTTGGTGTCAGGGAAGTTGGGCCATACCTTGATTTCGGCATTTTCAGGCAGATTACCAAGATAGTATGAACCATATTGGGGCGCGGGTTGTACCTGACCGTTTACGGTAACCTTATAGAGGGTGTTTCCGGATACTCCGCTGATTTGGGGGTCTTCGATTCCGGGAATGTACGCTATGTTTGAGAAGTTGTCGGGGGAGATGCTGTTAGAACCGCAATATACCATAATCTGGTCAGGGGTTCCGTCAACTACCTCGATTGAGCAATGACCCGTACGGGCTTCTTCGAGGGTGGTGCAGGTGACTGTGATGGTGGTTCCGGAGGGGAAGCTTCCGAAATAAATGTTTGCGTAATTCTTGTATTTTTCGTAGGAAGAGAGAATTTCCATTGCGTCACCACCGGGAGTTGTTCTCGTAATCGAGCTGATTACATAGTTTGTTGCGGTAGTGATGCTCATGAAAGAACTTGTATTGGTAGTCGTGATGGTCCATTTGCCGTCAACGATGTTTGAAGCATTATAAGTGGTTGAGTAGTCAACGGAGAAGGACATTCTGTTAGGGTCGCCGATGACGTAGAAAACGGAGGCTGCCTTCTCTTTGGTAGTGATGGAAACAGTCGCGCCGTTGGTAAGCTGTGAGGACTGGATGGTTGTGCTGCTGGCGTCGACATAGCTCAGCGGGGTGCCGTTGATGCTGATGGTTTCGAGCTGATAACCTTGGCTTGCATTAATGGTTACTGATGTGTATGACTCGAGCTGCAGGGAGAAAGATGTTTTGCCGTCAAAACTATAGGTATAGTAAGCGGAAGAGTCATAGATTGTGGCTGCATTGGGATTGTCAATAGTGAATGTAACTGACTTTTTCGTGCCGGTATCGCCTGAGCCGCCTTTGGTTACAAAAATGGCAAGTGTACCTCCGTCGGGTATCTGATTGAAATATACCTGAGTGGGAGCTCCTATGGATACATTGTCAACTTGGACATCAGCGATGCTGTAATTACGGGCGGTACTGATGTAGAAGAATTTGGAGGCGTCATTGTCGATTTCTACATTTTCGGCGCGTGCGCCATCCCATGTAATGGTTTCACTGGTGTTAGTGTTGATTACCGTCGCTCCTTCCGGATCGTTAATGGTAATGGTGATGGTCTTGGCTTGAGCTACCATTCCGATAAGTGCAATAATGGCAACCGTAAGCAGGGAAGTAAACTTTTTCATCGGCTTAAATAATGTATTGGTTGGAAATTATGTGAACAAATAGCATTTTAAGTTGCAAATGTATGCAAAAAAATCCGAAAGAACCAAATTTTTTCAATAAAAACTGCTAAAAACTTGATAAATTGGCAATAATAAGGAGCGGAAAGCTTCAACTTCCCGCTCCTTGGCGTTTTATTTATATGTAATTATTTTTTGTCAGGATGATACCATTCCGATGAGGTTTGGTAGAGGGCGATGGCTCGGTTTATGAGGGTAGAGTCAGCGTCGGCAAGCGGTTCGGTATTGTAAGGATTTTCCTCGGTGGGCGAGACGCGGAACTGCTCGACGCGGCGAACCGGCGACAGAACCGTCAGGATTCCGTCCTCAAGATATCCGAGGTCTTCATATGTGGCGAGGAAGGCGCGCTGACGGAACTCCGGCGAGAGAATATTTGCCCCGAAGAAATATGAGTCATATTCAAATCCGAGAAGGGCGAAAAGCGTAGGCATAAGGTCAATCTGTGAGCAGAATTTGTCGACCGCCTGCGGCTCGATGCGCCCCGGTGCATATATCATGGCGGGAATATGGTATTTTTCGAGCGGAAGGTCTGTCTTGCCGGCAGAGGATGCGCAATGGTCGGCAACGATGACAAAGACCGTATTGTCAAACCATGGTTCCTTGCTCGCTCGGTTGAAGAAATCGCCCAATGCCCAGTCTGCGTACATTACACCCCCGGCGCGTGTCTTAGAGTCTGTCGGGATGGGAATACGGTTTTCAGGATATGTATAGGGTCGGTGGTTTGAAATGCTCATTATGTGGGCGAAGAAGGGACCTTTGGGGGCGATGGTGTCAAGCACTGAAATCGCTTTGCGATAAGAATCCTCATCGGAAACACCCCAGATGTTCTTGAACGTTATGTCTTCGGGGCAATATGCTGCCGCATCGACTATTTCGTAGCCGTTCGAGCCAAAGAATGTACCCATGTTGTCAAAATAGCTGTTGCCGCCATAGAAGAAAATGGGGCGATAGCCGAGTGGCTCAAGCATTGATGCGTTTGAACGCATTCCGCCACATTCGGGACGCTTGATGATGCTTTCTCCGGGACACGGCGGCAGCGAAAGGGTCAGGGCCTCCAGCCCGCGCACCGTGCGGTTGCCGGTAGCGATGAGGTTGTCAAACACTAACGAAACGCGCGCAAGGGAGTCAAGATTAGGGGTAATTCCGCGGGTGGAGCCGTAACGCTCCATGAAGTCGGCACTCATGCTTTCGAGCGTAATCAGCACAATGTTGGGGCGACTCCCTGCGGGATAGACGGCAAGGGAGTCTGCGGCAATGTGGCGCATATTCTCGCCGGTGCTTCCGTAAAGCTGATGGATAGCGGCTTCAGCCTCCGCCTCGGGAAGGGTCAGGTAGAATTGCGAGTAGTCAAGATGGTTCTTGCGGAAGGCGTCGAAGAATTTGTAAGGTCCGTTTGCCTGCAGCTCATTATAATAGGTGTTGCCGGTCTGCTGATAGCGGGTATTGGCGGTGATAATCCATGCGCTGAGTGTTGCCCAGATAACCCACACAATGGAGACGGGGATTTTCCATTGGGTATCAAGGAGGGCGTCAAGATTGCGGGCATCGCGGCGGAAAAGAAGCCACGATGTGATGGCGGTAGCTATCACTACGCAGATTGCCAATGGAATAATGGCGTATGACTCCATGATATTGCCAATTACCTCATTGGTATAAATCAGATAGTCAACGGCTATGAAGTTATAGCGAACATTGAATTCATCCCAAAAGAAATATTCACTGCACGCATTGAAATATATTACAAGGACATAAGTGGAAACGATAGTCCAGAACCAGAACCGGCTCCACGCCGGACGGATTTTGGGACAGAACAGGCGCACGGCGTAGCCTATTGTCCAGAAAAGGAAGATAATCTGTGCAATCAGTGGAACAACCGAGCCATATTCATGGAAAACGGTGTTGAAACAGCATACGTAGACCGACAGGCAGCCAAGAACTCCAAGCAGGATGTAGCACCATGGTCTGCGGTATTTCGCACGACTTAGCGACAGGAAATAAAGCCAGATAAACACCAAGGATATGACCACAAAACAGAGGTCGTTAATCATGCCGCGGCAGAATGTCATTACCCATTGCCCTGCCGTCATTTCAAGCGAGCCGGGGGTGATTGCCGCCAATACGATGCGGACAATAAATTCAACTATGAGTGCCAGCGCGATAATCTTTTTCCACACCCGGCAGATGAGTTTCGTTCCTGCTGTCATGTCTGTTCAGTATTCTGTATAAAGTTTTTTAATTTACTATAACCGGGCAGGAGAAATGACGCGCAAGGATTTCACGCGCAGCCTCAAGTTGCTCGGGGGTATTTTTAGGCGTGTCGGCGAGTTTGTATTCCAGCCCCATAGCGGCATATTTATGAACGCCGAGGGTATGGTAAGGCAGGATTTCAACGCGCTTGATGTTGGTCATGCCACCCAATGTGCGTCCCAGTTCCTCAATGTCGGCGGGGTCATCGCTTACTCCGGGAACGAGGACATAACGGAGCCAGACATCCTTGCCCTTTGCATTGAGTCGGCGTGCGGTTTCGAGTGTGTGGGCGTTTGATACTCCGGTCAGGGCTTTGTGGCGTTCCGGGTTGATTTGCTTGACGTCGAGGAGCACAATGTCTGTCAGGTCATGGAGACGGTCGACGGTTTCGCTGACAATCGTGCCGTTCGTGTCAAGACAGATGTGGATACCCGCCTCGCGGAGCCGCTCGAACAGAGGAATCAGCTCTGCTGCCTGAAACGTAGGTTCGCCGCCGCTGAACGTAATTCCGCCGCGCTGACCGTAGAAAGGTCTTTGGTCTACCGCCATGTCGAGGATATGCTGAGGGTCTGTCTCCGTAGCTTCGCCACGCGGGTCGATTGTGTCGGGATTTGCACAGTACAGGCAGCGGAACGGGCAGCCCTGCAGGAAAACCACCAGCCGCAGTCCGGGACCGTCGAAAGTACCCATGCTTTCGTATGAATGAACCAGCAACTTCACGAAAATGAAAAATGAAAAATTAAAGATGAAAAATAGGTTGGAAAAATTAAAAATGAAAAAGGAAAAGTGAAAAATGGATTTCACCGTCGCGGTGTCCATTTTTCACTTTTCATTTTTAATTCTTCATTAAGAGTTAGAGGCTCTCGTGGAAAGAACGGGAGATAACCTCGAGCTGGTGTTCGCGGCTCAGTTTGGTGAAGTTAACGGCATAGCCGGAAACGCGGATGGTAAGCTGCGGGTAGAGTTCGGGATGCTCCATGGCGTCGAGAAGCATTTCGCGGTTGAGGACATTTACGTTCAGGTGGTGGGCACCCTTGGTAAAGTAACCGTCCATCATGCCTACGAGGTTTTCTACACGCTCCTCGTCGGTAGGACCGAGGCTCTTCGGGATGATGCTGAAGGTGTTGGAGATACCGTCCTGACTGTCGCGGTAACGCAGTTTGGCAACTGAGCTGAGCGATGCGATTGCACCGTGAGTGTCACGTCCGTGCATCGGGTTCGCACCGGGAGCGAAAGCTACACCCTTTGCGCGACCGTCGGGGGTTGCACCGGTCTTTTTGCCATACATCACGTTTGAGGTGATGGTGAGCAGCGAGAGGGTGGGGCGGGCGTTCTTGTAAACGGGAAGTTTCTTCAGTTCTTCGCTGAAATAATATACAAGGTCAACGCCGAGGTGGTCAACACGGTCATCATTGTTGCCGAAGCAGGGGAATGTGCCTTCAATATCGAAGCCTTCGGTCAGACCGATTTCATTGCGGCGGGCGGTAACCTTGGCGTGCTTGATTGCCGAGAGGGAGTCGATAGCGATTGAGAGACCGGCTACACCGTAGGCAAGGTTAATGCGCGGGTTGGTGTCTACGAGAGCCATCTGGGCTTTTTCGTAGTAGTACTTGTCGTGCATGTAGTGGATAATGTTTTGCGCTTCATTGTAGACGCGAGCCACTTCCTTGAGTACCATCTTATAGTTTCTCATAACTTCCTCGAAGTTGAGGACGTCGGACTGAAGCACGGGGATGCCTTCAACCATTACGGTACCGGTATTTTCGCAGCGACCGCCGTTGATGGCAAGAAGCAGGGCTTTGGCAAGGTTTGCGCGTGCGCCGAAGAACTGAATCTGCTTGCCGATTGCCTGATAGCTGACGCAGCAGGCAATGCCGTAGTCGTCACACTGGCGAACTTCGCGCATCAGGTTGTCATTCTCATACTGGATTGATGAGGTGTCAACGCTGACCTTAGCGCAGAATTCCTTGAAACCCTTCGGAAGCTCGGGGCTCCAGAGTACTGTCATGTTAGGCTCGGGACTCGGTCCGAGGTTGTAGAGGGTCTGCAGGAAACGGAACGAGGTCTTGGTAACCTTTACGCGACCGTCGTTGAAGCGTCCGCCGAGGCTTTCGGTAACCCAAGTGGGGTCGCCGGCAAAGATGTCATTATATGATGCCATGCGGAGGTGGCGGACCATACGGAGCTTGATTACGAACTGGTCGATGAGTTCCTGAGCGAAAGTCTCGTCGATGATGCCGTGTGTCAGGTCGTAGTCAATGAAGATGTCGAGGAAGGAGCTTACGTTGCCGAGCGACATTGCTGCGCCGTCCTGCTCTTTTACTGCGGCAAGATATGCCATGTATACCCACTGTACGGCTTCCTGAGCGGAAGTGGCGGGGCGGCTAAGGTCAAGACCATAAATCTCGCCGAGGACCTTCATTTCGTTAAGAGCCTTAATCTGTTCGGCAACTTCTTCGCGAAGGCGGATGTTGGCGTCGGTCATAGGACCACGGAGAGATGCGAGGTCTGCCTTCTTGGCTTCAATCAGGCGGTCAAGACCGTAAAGAGCCAGACGACGGTAGTCACCGATAATACGTCCGCGCGCGTAGTTGTCAGGCAGACCGGTAAGGAAGCCGAGCGAGCGGAAACGGCGAATTTCTTCGGTATAAACGTCGAAAACGCCGTCATTATGTGTCTTGCGGTAGTGTGCAAAGATATCTTTTACCTTCTCGGGAAGTTCAATTCCGTTTTCACGACATGCCTTCTCAACGACTTTGATGCCGCCGAAAGGCTTGATGGCGCGGCGGAGCAGCTCGTCGGTCTGCAGTCCGACAATCAGTTCATCTTCTTTGTCGATATAACCGGCTCCATGGCTGGTGATGGTGGAAATTACTTCTGCGTCAACCGAGCGGACTCCGCCGTTTGCGCGCTCTTCTGCGAGAGCTTCAAGACACTTGTTCCAGACGCGTTTGGTGCGTTCGGTCGGTCCCTGAAGGAACGAGGCGTCGCCGGTGTAAGATGTGATGTTACGGCTTACGAAATCGCTCACGTCAATGTGGTCTGACCAATTGCCGGCAGCGAATTTTTCAGTAGGTGTCATAAACAAATAAATGTAAACAATGATTGATAAATACAGCCGCAAAGTTACGCAAAAAATCTTATACAGCCGCAACTCCGCCTGTTTTTAACACATGAATGCAACATAATATCGCCTTTCCGCACATATAGATATACTCAAAAAAGATAAAAAAACAGGCGGGGGTTGCATTTGTTTCGGAAAAAATGCGTAAATTTGCGCTATCCAATAAATTTTCACCAAAAACCTTTTAACCAAGATTTATGAAAAGAGTCTATACGTTCGGCGACGGTAAAGCCGAAGGAAAAGCTTCCGAGCGCAACCTGCTCGGCGGCAAAGGCGCGAACTTGGCTGAGATGAACCTGTTAGGCATGCCTGTGCCTCCCGGTTTCACTATCACCACTGAAGTCTGCACCGAGTACACCCAGTATGGTAAGGACGAAGTTGTTAAGCGCATCAAGAGCGACGTTGAAGCAGCTATTGCTCACGTTGAACAGCTCACCGGTAAGAAATTCGATGATCCCGCCAACCCTCTGCTCGTATCCGTACGCTCAGGTGCCCGCGCTTCTATGCCCGGTATGATGGACACCGTCCTCAACCTCGGTATGAACGACGCTACCGTAGCTTCTCTCGCAGAAAAGAGCGGCAATCCCCGTTTTGCATGGGACTCTTATCGTCGTTTCGTACAGATGTATGGCGACGTGGTTCTCGGCATGAAGCCTAAAAAGAAGACCGATATCGACCCCTTCGAGGCTATCATGGATAAGGTCAAGGAAGCTAAGGGCGTTAAGCTCGACACCGAGCTGAGCGTTGAAGACCTCCAGCTTCTCGTTAAGGAATTTAAGGCTGCCGTTAAGGACTTTACCGGCAAAGATTTCCCTGACAGCGCATGGGAACAGCTCTGGGGCGGTATCTGCGCCGTATTCGACTCTTGGATGAACGAGCGCGCTATCCTCTATCGTCGTATGAACCAGATTCCCGAAGAATGGGGTACTGCCGTTAATGTTCAGGCTATGGTTTATGGCAACATGGGCAATAACTCCGCTACCGGCGTGGCATTCAGCCGCGACGCTGCCACCGGTGAAAACATCTTCAACGGTGAATATCTGATTAACGCTCAGGGCGAGGACGTTGTAGCCGGTATCCGCACTCCGCAGCAGATTACCGTTGAGGGTTCACGCCGTTGGGCCGCTCTTCAGGGTATCAGCGAGGAAGAGCGCAAGACCAAATATCCTTCACTCGAAGAATCTATGCCTGACTGCGCCGCTGAACTTATCAGCATCGCTCACCGCCTCGAAGACTATTTCAAGGATATGCAGGATATGGAGTTCACCATTCAGGACGGTAAGCTCTGGATGCTCCAGACCCGTAACGGTAAGCGCACCGGTGCAGCTATGGTTAAGATTGCCATGGACCTCCTCCGCGCAGGTGAAATCGATGAAAAGACCTGTCTGCTCCGCATGGAGCCGCAGAAGCTCGATGAACTCCTTCACCCCGTATTTGATAAATCATCGCTCAAGCACGCCAAGGTTGTTGCCAAGGGTCTTCCCGCATCTCCCGGTGCAGCTACCGGCCAGGTAGTATTCTCGGCCGACGATGCCGAAGCATGGGCTGAAAAGAAAAAGAAAGTTGTTCTGGTTCGCATCGAAACCTCGCCCGAAGACCTCCGCGGTATGGCTGTGGCTCAGGGTATCCTCACCATGCGTGGCGGTATGACTTCTCACGCTGCCGTTGTTGCACGC
Source organism: uncultured Bacteroides sp. (assembly GCA_964586765.1). Classification (GTDB taxonomy): domain Bacteria; phylum Bacteroidota; class Bacteroidia; order Bacteroidales; family Muribaculaceae; genus UBA3263. The sequence goes on along the minus strand of CAZPHN010000038.1, from coordinate 73 downwards.
GGTATGGGTAAGTGCTGCGTATCGGGTGCCGGCGAAATCAAGGTCGACTATGTTGCCAAGACCGTAGAAATGG
>CAZPHN010000037.1:0-20019 GCA_964586765.1 uncultured Bacteroides sp. | reverse complement strand
CAGCTCGGTCTGCGCGACAAGAACAAATTCTCTTGCCTTTGGGTGGTTGACTTCCCCATGTTTGAGTGGAGCGACGAAGAACAGCGTCTCATGGCAATGCACCATCCGTTTACCCATCCCAAGGATGAAGACATTCCCTTGCTTGACTCCGACCCGGCTGCCGTACGCGCCGATGCCTATGATATGGTAATCAACGGCGTCGAAGTTGGTGGCGGCTCTATCCGTATCCACGACAGTGCCCTTCAGGCAAAAATGTTTGAGATTCTCGGCTTTACGCCTGAAAAAGCTCAGGAACAGTTCGGATTCCTGATGAATGCGTTCAAGTTCGGCGCGCCCCCTCACGGCGGTCTCGCTTATGGTCTTGACCGCTGGGTAAGCCTTTTCGCCGGACTTGACAGCATCCGTGACTGTATCGCATTCCCCAAGAACAATTCCGGTCGCGACGTTATGCTCGACGCTCCCGCTGCGCTTGACCAGAAGCAGCTCGACGAACTCAATCTTGCGCTTGTAAAACCCGAATAAATCCATGACAGTCGGACAGATTATCGAAGCAATCGAACAGGTCGCTCCACGTTCCCTTCAGGAACAATGGGACAACAGCGGGCTGATCTGTGGCTCACCGCTGCAGGAATGTAGCGGAGTGATGGTCTGTCTCGACGTTACCCCCTCAGTTGTCAGTCAAGCAATTAATGGTGGGTGTAATCTGATAGTCAGTCATCACCCTTTGATTTTCAAGGGCATAAAAGCCGTCAGCGACACTACCCTCCAAGGTGAGGCTCTGATTATGGCAATCAAGTCCGACATAGCCGTTTACTGTGCCCACACATCGCTCGACAATGCGCCAGCTCCGTGGGGAGTAAGCCACGAAATGGCGCGTCTGCTCTGTGCAGAGGTGGAAAGCGTCATCTCCCCCACCGGAACAGGAGTCTACGCCACCCTTCCCTCACCGGAACAGCCATTGACTTTCCTTGAACGCGTTAAGGAGACATTTGAGGCTCAGGGAGTCCGCCATTCCGCGATTCCCTCCGGAATGGTTTCGCGAATTGCACTTGGCTCCGGCGCGTGCGGATTTTTGATTCCCGATGCTATTTCTGCCGGTGCTGACGCCATAGTGACCTCCGATGTCAGATATCACGACTTTCTCGACTATGGCAACCGGATTTTTATCATCGACCTGACACATTTTGACACTGAAAAGATTACAAAAGCTATTTTTAAGCGAATTATTTCGCAAAAATTTAGTAACTTTGCACCTGTGTTATGCGCAAGCGAACCGAATCCAATAGAATTTAAGTAAGTTATCACCAAAATAAGCAGATGGCTACCAACAAAAACGAACAGCCCCTGAGTGCCGAACAGCGTCTTACCGCACTCTATCAGCTCCAGACCATCCTCTCGGAAATTGATCGTATCCGCACTATCCGCGGCGAACTTCCCCTTGAAGTGAAAGACCTCGAAGACAACATCGAAGGTCTTAAAACCCGTATTGAAAACTTCAAGAAGGATATCGAAAGCCTGAAGAAAAAATCGGCTGATGAAAATAACAAGATTGCTGACGCAAAAGCACAGATTGAAAAGTACAAAAAGCAACTTGACATTGTACGTAACAACAAGGAGTATGATATCCTTTCCAAGGAAATCGAATTCCAGACCCTTGAAATCCAGCTCGGCGAAAAGCATCTCAACGAGAATGCCCGCATAGTAGATGCCAAGAAGGGTGAAATCAAGGCAACGGAAGAGCTTCTTGCTGATGCCCAGCATATTTTGAAAGAAAAACAGTCTGAGCTCGAAGAAATTGTCAGCGAAACCAAAGCCGACGAAGAAGAGCTTCGCACTCGCGCAAAGGCACTCGAAGAAAACTTTGACGACGAACGCCTCCTGACCGCCTTCAAGCGTATCCGCAAGAATGCCCGCAACGGTCTCGGCATCGTTACCATCGAACGCGATGCATGTGGCGGCTGCTTCAACCGTATTCCGCCGCAAAAACAGACCGAAATCCGCATGCACAAGAAAATTATTGTGTGTGAATATTGCGGTCGCATCCTTATCGACCCGCAGCTTGCCGGCGCGCAGGAATAACTGCCGTCTCTGTTTTTCATCTACATTATCGTCACATTTCCATATCACCAGCGCATTATAAATGAAATTACTGCAGAAAAAACTCGCCCGCTACACTGTTCCTCAGGAAGCGAAAGAGGCAGGAATCTACCCCTATTTCCGCGCCATTTCCTCTGAACAAGACCCGGAAGTCATTATTAACGGCCGCAAGGTCCTTATGTTTGGCTCAAATTGTTATACCGGATTGGTCAACGACCCGCGTATCAAGGAAGCTGCTATTGAAGCTACACGTAAATATGGCACAGGCTGCGCCGGTTCCCCCTTCCTTAACGGCACACTTGACCTCCATAAGCAACTGGAACGCCGTATTGCAGACTATATCGGTAAGGAAGATGTGATGATTTATTCCACAGGATTTGGAGTAAACCTCGGTGTGGTCAGCTGTCTGACCGGACGTGAGGATTACATCTTATGGGATGAGCAGGACCATGCCTCGATAATCGAGGGTCGTCGCCTTAGCTTCAGCCAGAGCCTTAAATACAAGCATAACGACATGGAGAGCCTTGAGCAGCAACTGCGCAAGTGCGACCCCGACAAAGTTAAGCTTATCGTAACCGATGGTGTATTCTCGATGGAGGGCGACGTAGCCAACATTCCTGAAATATGCCGTCTCGCCAAGAAATATGACGCATCGGTGATGGTTGATGAAGCACACTCTATCGGTGTGTTCGGCAAAGGAGGTCGCGGTACGGTCAATCATTTCGGTTGCACCGATGACGTTGACCTTGTAATGGGTACATTCTCAAAGAGTTTCGCATCGCTCGGCGGCTTTATTGCCACCGATAAGGAAATCACCAACTTCCTGCGCCACCACTCACGCTCATATATCTTCACAGCGTCCATAACTCCTGCCTCCACGGCGGCAGCCCTCAAGGCTATCGACATAATGGAACAGGAACCGGAACGTCAGGAACAGCTTTGGAAACTGACCAATTTCGCGCTCGACGGATTCCGCCAGATGGGTTGCGAAATCGGCAATACCTCCACTCCTATCATCCCTCTCTTCATCCGTGACAATTTCAAGACCTTCAAGGTTACTACTGAACTCTTTGAAGAAGGCATATTTGTCAACCCGGTTGTATCTCCTGCAGTTGCGCCCCACGATACACTGATACGCTTCTCGCTCATGGCAACCCATACCCAAGAACAGGTAGAGCGTGCCCTCGAAGCTATTGAACGCGTATTCAAACGCAACGGCATTTTGAAATAAAACCGGTTTGAAGTGAACAAGGTCCCGACAGGCATCTTGATTCGGCTGGCATTCATCGCGCTGCTATGGCTTGCCTTGGTAGCACTGATTTTGAGCACGGCACGTATCGATTTCTTTACACTCTTTGCAGTTTTTGCATCGGGAGTTGTGGTTTTCGTGCCTCTTTACAAAAAATACTTTGGCAAGAACGATGGAAAAGGTAAATAAACAGCCGGCATGGCCCATAGATTCGCCTGAAGAGCTGAGAAAGCTAACTCCAGACCAACTTCCAGAGGTATGCAAGAATCTGCGGGAAACGCTCATCAAGGAGCTTAGCCGCAATCCCGGTCATTTCGCATCCAGTATGGGTGCGGTTGACCTTATTGTAGCACTCCATTATGTATATAATACGCCCTATGACCGCATAGTATGGGACGTAGGTCATCAGGCATACGCCCATAAACTGCTGACAGGGCGTCGGGAAGCATTTTCAACCAACCGAACCCTTGGCGGGCTCTGTGGATTTCCAAGCCCTCAGGAAAGCGAATATGACACCTTTGCCGCCGGTCATGCCTCAAACTCCATATCTGCCGCATTCGGCATGAGCGTGGCGTCTCAGCTTAAAGGTGAAAGTCCCCGACGCCATGTCGTTGCCGTGATAGGCGATGCCTCCATATCGGGCGGACTTGCCTTCGAAGGGCTTAACAATGTGGCTCAAAGCCGCAACGATGTGCTCATCATTCTTAACGACAATGAAATGAGCATTGACCATAACGTCGGCGCACTGAGTAGGTCGTTATCGCGCCTGAACACCTCACGCCGCTATAACCGGATGCGATACAAAGCCTACAAACTTCTCCGGCGCATGGGGCTTGTAAGCGAAAAAGCAGTCGGACCTATCACACGTTTCAACAACAGCGTCAAGGCTCTGCTGAGCCGTCAGCAAAACATATTTGAAGGACTGAATATCCGATATTTCGGTCCCATTGACGGCAATGACGTTGAAAAAGTAGCGCGTGTTCTTTCCGATATAAAGGATATGGAAGGACCGAAACTGCTGCATTTGCGAACACGTAAAGGCGCAGGTTACACTCCGGCAGAAGAGGACCCGGCACACTGGCACGCCCCCGGCAAGTTCAATCCGGAATCCGGAGAGCGCATGTCAGGCTCAGGTGGCAAAAAGTGGCAGGATATCTTCGGCTCCACACTCCTTGATATTGCCGAGGAAAATCCGCGCATTGTAGGCATTACAGCCGCAATGCTTTCCGGAACCTCCATGAATGTGCTTAAAGAAAAAATGCCCGAGAGGGTATTTGACGTAGGTATTTCGGAAGGTCATGCTGTTACCTTTGCCGGCGGACTTGCCAAAGAGGGTCTCAAACCTTTCGTAGCCATCTATAGCTCATTCCTGCAGCGCGCATACGACCATATTTTCCATGACGTAGCCCTTAACAGACTGCCCGTCACCTTCTGCATCGACCGAGCCGGGCTTGTCGGCGAGGACGGCGCAACCCATCATGGAGCACTTGATATCGCCTACTTGCGCTCAATTACCGGCATAACCATAGCCGCACCGAGCACAGCCGAGCAGTTGCGACAGCTGATGGCTACCGCCGCTCAGTTTGACGGACCGATTGCCATACGCTATCCGCGTGGGACTGCCAACGGAGAAATCACCGATACATCGCTTACGCCCTATCCTATCGGCAAAGGCAATAAGCTTGCCGATGGAACGGATTTGGTTTTCCTATCTGTCGGTCCGATATCAGTTCAGATTGCTCAGGCACGCGAAATTCTTGAAAAAGAAGGAATCTCTGCCGCCCATTATGATATGGTGTTCATCAATCCGCTTGACACTACCCTGCTCCGTGAGGCAGCAGAAAAGAATGTACCCGTAATTACGGTGGAGGATGGCATTCGGAACGGTGGCTTTGGCAGCGCAGTGACTGAATGGCTAAGCGACAACGGATTTGGCAGTATTCATGTTGAACGCCTCGGTCTGCCTACTGACTCTTTTGTAACTCAGGGTACACCCTCTCAGCTATATAAACTCTGCGGACTCGATAGCGAAAGCATCGCACAGACCGCAAGGAAACTTCTCAAAAAATGAAGATTGTAATTGTCGGGGCCGGCGAAGTTGGTTCACATCTTGCAGCAATGCTTTCGCAAGAGGAACAGGACATTATCCTCGTTGATAAAGATGCTGAGAAACTTGACCCGCTTGACGAACGATATAATCTGTTGACCATCAAAGGACATCCTACATCTTTTGAAACACTGAGACGGGCAGATGCCCAACACTGTGACCTTTTCGTGGCAGTAACTCCGTTTGAAACAGACAACATCATTGCCTGCATCATAGCGAAAACCATGGGCGCAAAGCGCACGGTTGCGCGTGTCGACAACTTTGAATACATGAATGAGCGTACGTTCTTCAAAGGCAAAGGAGTCGACGCGGTAATCTATCCAGAGTATTATGCCGCAAAAGAGATTTGTACGTCGCTGCGCCATACATGGGTAAGAAACTGGTTTGAAATGTGGGGTGGCGAGCTTATTCTTATTGGCGTTAAACTGCGTGAAAACGCAGAGATTGTCAATCTGAGCCTCAAAGATTTTTCTCGCCGGGGTCATAGCTTTCACGTTTCAGCAATCAGGCGTCGACATGACACGATAATTCCCGGTGGCGATACTATAATCCGTGCCGGTGATATACTTTACTTCATGACGCGACCGGAAGATGTCGACGAACTACGTCGCATCTGCGGCAAAACTATGACCAAGGTAAAGAACGTCATGATTATGGGCGCAAACCGTATCACAACACGTCTTGTTGCGGAACTTGGCGATAAATATAACCTCAAAATCATCGATCCGGACCGCAAAAGTTGCGAAAAAATGGCAAATAAGTTCTCGGAAATAGAAGTTGTTTGCGGTGATGCACGCGATAATGAACTGCTTATTGAGGAATCCATAGCCCACATGGACGCTTTCGTTGCATTGAGCGATAGCTCGGAGACGAACATCTTAGGCTGTCTGACCGCTAAAGAATTGGGCGTACACAAAACAATAGCTGAAGTAGAAAGCATCCAGTATATCGGAGAGGCTGAGGCTCTTAATATCGGTACTATTGTCAATAAGAAACTGCTTGCCGCAGGCGCGATTTTCCAGCTGATGCTCGATCAGGATAACGATACGTCGAAGTGTCTTGCGCTATCCGACGCAGAAGTAGCGGAACTTGAAGTCAAAGAGGGTGCAAAGATTACGCGCGCCGCGGTCAAAGAGCTAAAACTGAGTCACGACATGACCATAGCGGGTCTGATTCGCGACGGTGTGGGCAGACTGGTTGACGGTAATACCCGTATTCAGGCGGGTGACCGCGTAGTGGTGTTCTGTCTGAACGGTGCAATCCATAAATTCGAACGCCTGTTCAACTGATGAAACGGAAACTGCTCAAAGGTATAAATTTTGCAGCCGTAGCCCGCACGCTCGGCATTCTCGTTCTGTTTGAGGCAGCATTTATGCTCGTACCAACAGCAGCGGCATTGAGTACAGAAGAGTATGACGCAGCCAAAGCATTCGGTTTATCGGCAATCGTAACGGCATTGTGCGGATGGCTCACTTTCCGTTACGTCCATACCCAAAGTCGGCACATTGGACGTCGTGAAAGTGTTTTGCTTACAGCTTCCGTATGGATTGTATTCTCCCTTTTCGGTCAAATCCCATATATGCTCGCGCCATCGACCCGGTTGAGTTTCTCGGCGGCTTTTTTTGAAGCAATGAGCGGATTTACAACGACCGGTGCATCGCTTGTAGAATCGACCGACAATTTAAGCTACGCCGTTCATATATGGCGATGTCTTTCCCAATGGATTGGAGGTTTAGGAATTATCATTTTTACTCTTGCTTTGGTGCCGATGCTTAATTCATCGGGAGGGATGCAGATGTTTAATGCCGAACAGAACAAGATTTCAGGCGACAAAATCATGCCGCGAATATCCTCGACAGCACGCCGCCTATGGATGGTATATGGACTGCTGACAATCGCCTTATTTCTGCTTCTATGGGCTGGACCGATGAGCGCATTCGAGGCTGCCTGTCATGCCATGTCAACCATGTCAACCGGAGGATTTTCAACATCATCGGCGGGAATTAACGTATTTAATTCCACATACGTAAAGATTGTCATTACAATATTTATGTTTCTTGGAGGCGTTAATTTCGCGCTTGTCTACCGCGCTTCGGTGGGTCAACGCCATGCCGTTACCAGCAACGAAACGTTCATTACATATTGTAAGGTAATCCTCACGGCAACGCTGCTTTTTATTGCCGCCATACTGCTTAACGGAGCATACCGGGGCTGGGAATCCGTATCGATAGACCCGCTTTTTCAGGTTGTCAGCTTCATTACATCCACCGGCTTCATGCTCTCCGACTTTAAACTCTGGGGACCGAGTGTCCTCTACATAAGCCTGCTGCTGATTTTCGTTGGAGGATGTGCCGGTTCTACCTCCGGCGGTGCGAAAATTGACCGTGTGGTGTACCTTCTTAAATTTCTTAAAAACGAAATAAAGCGCACTCTCCGCCCCAACTCCATTATGGCGGTAAGGGTCAATGGTCGAACCATACCTGCGGAACGGATAAATAATGTAGTTGCGTTTCTATGTCTCTATGTGCTGCTCATCATTGCTGGTGGTCTCGCCTTGACTTTCCTCGGTGCGCCGCTTGCCGATGCCTTTGTTTCAGCCTTCGCCGCCATCGGCAATAATTCACTCACCAACGCAGACTCAGCCGTAGGTTGCAACTATATGCAACTCAACGCAGCCTCCCATTACGTACTCTCATTCCTAATGCTTATAGGACGTCTGGAATTGTTTACAATTCTTGTGCTTTTCACACGTAGCTATTGGCGACCCTAATACCTTTCCGAATATGCAGAATTCAATTTTAAAATTCCTGTCACAACTGCAAAAGAATAATACACGCGAGTGGATGGCTACCCATCAAGTCGAATATAAAAAGACCATGGCTGAGCGAAATGAAACCGCCGAGCGTTTTATCGCTGCCATAGCCTCCATTGACCCGGCGGCAACAGGATTTCCGGTTGAGAAATGTGTATACCGCCTGATGCGTGATACTCGTTTCTCGGAAGACAAGACGCCATATAAAACCCATATAGGCATCTTTGTTTGTCCTCCTTTGGGTAAGAAATCGCTCATGTCCGGATATTATCTACATCTGGAACCGGGTGCATCGTTTATTTGCGGCGGAAATTATGAACTACCTACCAAGTATCTTACAGCGATACGCAATGATATCCGCGATAATATAGATGAATATGTTTCCATCGTAGAATCGCCGGAATTCAAGCAATTTTTCAGCCGTGTAGGTGAAAATTGGCTAAAAACCGCACCAAAAGGGTTCAATCGCGACTGGGAATATATCGATTATGTACGTCCGAAAGATTTTGGAGTAATTATGAGTCTTCCCGACTCGTTCTTTAACGATTCCGACTTTATCGAGAAACTTATTCCATGCCTTGTTCAGATTAAGCGGCTTAACGATTTCGTTAACTTTGCGCTGACTGAATCAGGTCTCCCCCTGCTCCGCCCTGAACGCTGACTGAAAATCAGGAGAGAAGGACTGCAAAAGGAGGAAACTGCCGCATTTCATCCGGAGGAAGCAGCGAGAGCGACGGCGGAGACAAATGAAGAATGAAATCCGCATTGGCAAGCGCAGGCTCAATCTCGTGAGTTGAATAAAGTATGCATTTTCCTTCGTTATGGGCAAGCGATGCGAGAAGCGCAGTCACCGCGCGTCGGTTTGGTACGTCAAGAAATCCCGTAGGCTCATCGAGCAATATTATAGGAGTGTCCTGAGCCAGTGCGCGCGCCAACATGAGTCGCTGATGCTCGCCATCGGAAAGTCGCGCAATTTCACGGTTAGCCAGTTGGGAAAGCCCGACAAGATTGATTGCGCGTGTTACAGCCTCCCTATCCTCATCGTGTAGCATACCGAACATGCCGGTGCGCGGAGCCCGTCCCATCTCCACAAGTTGACGTACGGTCATATGGCGCGCATCAACTCGTCCGGTGGTTACAAGACTCAGAAGCATTGCAAGCCGCGCAGGAGTAGCCTCCGCGACATTTACATGTTTCTCACCCAGCAGAATGCGTCCGGCAAGGAGCGGCTGAGTGCCGCATATGGCACGCAAGAGCGTCGACTTGCCGCTGCCATTACGTCCGGTCAGAGCCGTCAAGGTTCCCTTTGGCAAGGTGCATGTCTGGTTCTCCAGCAGCGGTCCTGAACCACGATGGGCTATAGTTATATGTTGAATATCAATCATCGGCGAAGAATTACATAAATAACCACCGGAATACCGACAAGCGCAGTAACCGAGTTGATTGGTAACACAAGTAAGCGCGAAACCAAGTCGCATCCTAACAATATGTCGGCACCAAGTAGGGCTGACGCCGGCAAAAGAATACGATGGTCGGCGGTACGGAAAATACCACGCGCAATATGGGGCACCGCGAGTCCTATAAATCCGATTGGACCGCAAAAAGCTGTAATTCCACCGGCTAGGAGTGTTGTTGACAGCAAGATAACAGTACGGCTGCGGCGCAGGTCAAGTCCCATGGAACGCGCTAAAACCGGACCGAAAAGCATCAGGTTAAGAGCCTTGATGGTAAAAACAGCCAAGACAAGCCCGAAAAGGACTATCAGTAACAACAATGGTAACTGACTCCAAGTAACTTCGCCGAGCGAGCCCATGGTCCAGACCACATAACTTTTTAATGCCGACTCACTGCTGAGGAACTGCAAAATCTGCACAATAGCTCCTACTGCCGATGAAAACATTATGCCGAGAATAAGAAGAGACATACCGTCGCGCACGCGAGAATTGACGGCAAGGAGCAAAAGCATTACCACACCGGAACCGACCAGCGCAGCCATCGCTACCCCGAATGACCCAGTCACGCCCCCCAAAAGCAGCAGAGCTACACCAAGTGACGCGCCCGAACTTAGCCCGAGCACGTAGGGACCCGCCAATGCATTGGCAAAAAGAGTCTGCATCTGCAATCCACTGACACTTAATGCCATACCCGCAAGCGTAGCCGTAATCATTTTCAGCAATCGGATATCAATTACAATAGGACTTGACTCCGGTAAAAAAAGCTCGGCAAAAGGGATATGAACCGCACCAAACACCAGCTCTGCCATCTGCAAGGCAAGTGTGAGGACAATCAGCAGCGAAAAAACGACACGCGGCTTCATTATTTAACCTTATAAAAATAGCGTAACGAATCAGCGGATGCGGTTCCGCTGAAAATCATCTTCAGCTCTGACAGAACCGAATCGGGTCTGACAGCACCGCTCTCATAGAAATCGGCAGTCTGATTCCATACATCCCCACGGAAACGTGACTTAGGGACAGCCATTTCGAGTTCTGCCCTATTTGAAGCCGCTCCCGGACAGAGCCATAAATCCGCCTTGGTCAGAGCACTCAGAGCCTCCTCAGAGTCTATCGGAGTGCTGTCACTGCCGCTGCGCTGAGGTGCCGCAATCCGTGCGCCCGCATCAGATATCAGACGTGACATGTATCCATCAGTTCCGGGAATGAACCATGCGCCTCCGTATGGTGCATTTATCATTACAGCTTTGTCTCCTTCAACGGGAACATATCCTGACCTGACATTATCAAACGCAGTCCTCATATCAGCCCCAACTATAGCACCGGAAGCAACAATCCATTCAGCACGTCCAAGCGGAAGCTGCTCGCTGAAATCGGATATATATACATAAGGTACACCCAATTCCTCAAGTTTAGGCACTATAGGTGACGGTCCGCCTATCCCGTAGAGCATCACAAGTTCCGGTTTGACGGCAAGCAACTTCTCATAATTCATAGCACCGTCATGCCCAACGTCGGGAAGCGACATTGCGCGTACCGTAGGCGAACTGATATACTGCGGTGAAGATGCTCCTACAAGCCGGTCTGCCCGACCGGCAGCTTCAAGGTGAGCAACATATGTTGACGACATGGCTACGACACGCTGAAATCCGTCTTGGGGGATAACAATCCGCGCCGTGTCCGGGCTGAACACTTCAAGCATCAGCATTGTAGTGTCATCAGGCAATGATTTTATGCGGAAACCCGAAGAATAAACCGGTTCATAGAATGTCTCTGTAAATTCCGAAACATCATGCTGCGGCTCCTTTATGACCAAACGGGTACAGCCTATAACAGGTATAAAGAGCAATAAAAGTAATATTTTCTTCATTTGATCAAACTTACAGCGAAATCAAGCATAGAATCGCGACCATAGAACGACTCTTCCAGCACCAGATCAACCTCATAGCGTCGCGGAGGTGCAATTCCCGGTTCGGTAACATTATGGCGGGAATCAAGCACTGAAACCGCACTCATACGGATTGCCCATCCGCCGGGAAGTTCGTAAGTTACAGGCATCCCGGACCCGCCGCCGGTGGTGGCACCAGCATGAATTACCTGCGGAAGGGTACGCATTACGGCAGTGAAGAAATTCGCTGCTGAAAAAGTTGAACGGTTCGTGAGCAATACAACCGGCTTGGTCCAGATAACATGAGGCGACTCCACCGGATCGTAACAAAACTCATAGGGCTCGGAAAAATCATCATGTCCCGGACCTGTCTTGTGAATCATATATCCGGCAACGGTTCGTTTTGTAATAAAATGGCGCGCCCAAGTTTCGGCATTACTCATGTTTCCGCCTCCGTTATTGCGGATATCTATAACTATGCCGTTGCAAATTGCCAGTTCGGTCAAAATCCAGTCAATGTTTCCGTCACCTAACGCCGAGGCAAATGACGGAATGTGGATATAGCCCACATTCCCCTCCGGTAGAATGCCATACATTACGGCACCAAGCTGCTTGTAATTAAAGTGGAAATAATTATCTTCGATTAGTCGCTCGATATAATTCTGAGGATAATCGCTCCACCATTTCCGATAATAGCTTGTTTCAAAACCAGAGCTGAGGTTTGTATGTCCGTCATGAAGCTCATTAACCATGTCGGCACACACGCTGAATAACTGACGGCGAGTCATTGAATTGCTTATTTTGGGCTCATAGCGCATCCGAACTTCATCCCAATCGATATCTTTTTCAGCAAAAAAGCAGTAATGCTTATCAATTGCAGTCCAGAGTGCGTCAAAATCACCATGGTTGTCACGCTCAAAGTCTTCTATGGGGTGACATGCCGATAGAATAAGCAGACTAATAAGAGGTAGCAATAATCTCGGCTTCATGGCTTAAACGCGGGTTTACGGATAAGAAATTACAATTTATAGCGACAACGGCTGAATGGGTCAGGGAACGTCCCGTCAGACCATTGGCGCGGAAAGAAAGCAAATCGGCACGATAACCGATACGCAACGCGGTAGCCGAGGGACGGATATCAACAAAAACATCCGCTACAAGGCGACGAAATGAGCCGGGCCATGCACAATGAACAAGGTTTTTGTGATTTCCAAGCGATATTTCGTAATAAAGCTCGCCATAATCCGGCGAAAAGAACGCCCCAATAAGCGGAGTGCGCATGTTCACACCCACTCCCCACAATTTGCGATAATGCCATGTCGCGCCAACCTCCGGTCCAATAGTTACCGACGCGCGCGCCTGAGCCGGATTATTGCTGTTACGAGCAAGTATTAATGCGCCAATCTCAGCATCTGCAGCCCCACCGGCACTCAATTTGATATCATAAGGCAAAGACCACCTATGAACCATTGACCAACCAAAACCAATACTTGCAGAATACATAATGGAGTTTCCTGCAGGATTCTTGGCTCGGTCAAATTCAACGGAATAGCGCAAGGAATTAATCCAGCGTTCCGGATTGAAACGCATTGCCTGCGCGCGCTGATATCCTATACCAAGATGCATACCGCTATATTTAAGAGGCGTCAGATATGTGTCGGCAAGGTGTGATGAACCGATTTCAAGTGCCCACGTAGATGAAACCGGACGTAACGGCTCCTGCGCTCGCGCAGTCAAAACAGACAAAGCCAAACCTAATGCAACAAAAAGTCTTTTCATACACGGCAAAGTTAACTCTTTTTCGCGTCACATCCCATATATAAGTAAAGTTTTTTTGTCAATTCAGAAAATTTGCGTAACTTTGCAGTGTGAATATATGCCCCCAAGGCAATTCCCTTTCAGGGTCTCGACGGCTAAAATAGCCGCGGGATTCAATTTTTTTTGCAACTTATAAAAAAACTATACATACCATGGCTATAACTTACATGACCAAGGACGGATACAAGAAAAAAATGGATGAAATCGCCTATATGGAATCGGTTGAACGTCCACGTATATCCGCCGCTATTGCTGAGGCGCGCGACAAAGGCGACCTCTCTGAAAACGCAGAATATGATGCTGCCAAGGAGGCTCAGGGTCTTCTTGAAATGAAAATTGCCCAGCTCAAGGACCTCGTGGCAAACGCACGTATCATCGATGAGAGCAAACTCAACACGGATGAAGTTCAGATTATGAACCGGGTGAAAATCAAAAATCACAACAACGGTTCTATAGCTGAATATACCATCGTGGCTGACTCTGAAGCGAACCTGAAAGAGAAGAAAATTGGCACTTCTACCCCTATCGCGCAAGGTTTGATTGGACACAAGATTGGCGATGTTGTTGACATCAAGGTACCTGCCGGCATCATGAAATTTGAAATCATTGAAATAGGTCTTTGATATGGCTTCTATCTTTTCGCGCATTGCCGCAGGCGAAATACCCTCATATAAGGTTGCCGAGGATGAGAAACACTTCGCTTTCTTGGACATCAACCCAATGGCTCCAGGTCATACACTGGTTATTCCCCGTAAGGAAACTGACTATCTGTTTGACCTCAGTGCGGAGGAATATGGCGAACTTATGGAATTTGCCCGTAAAGTTGCCTTGAAACTGAAAAAAGCTGTTCCTTGCAAACGTATCGGAGTGGCGGTTCTCGGCATGGAGGTTCCTCACGCCCATATCCATTTAGTACCGCTCCAGAGCGAAGCCGATATGGATTTCCGTGCGCCGAAACTTTCATTGTCAGCTGAAGAAATGACCGATATTGCCAAAGCTATTGCTGAAGCATAAATGACAAATCTGTATTCAATGCGCCGACGCGGAACAATGGCATTCATGCTTGCCACTGTAATCGTGGTCGGCGTTTTCTTATGGGTCAGCGATTCGCTTGTGCGCGACCTTAGCGAGCAGGAGCGTCAACGGATGCAAACGTGGGCTGACGCCACACGCCAGATTGCATCAGCCGACTCCTCGACTGACCTTGACTTTCTCCTCTCCATCATAAAAAGTAACCATACTATTCCGGTCATACTGGTTGATGATGATGACAATATCCTTGACCATCTCAACTTCTCACTTCCGGAAGCGTCAGACACTCTGCCCCCGTGGGTTCTCACACCCGCCAATGAAGAATACCTGCGCAAACGTCTTGAAGACCTTAAAACCGGACCGAACGTAATCCATATAATCATTGCCCCGGGCATGAATCAGCACCTGTATTACGAAGATTCACTGCTGCTGAGGCGACTGAGTATGTATCCTTACGTTCAGTTGCTTGTGATGGCGGCATTTGTATTTGTGGTATATTATGCCGTCACCTCCTCGAAAAAAGCTGAGCAAAACAAGGTATGGGTAGGATTGAGCAAGGAAACCGCCCATCAGCTCGGTACCCCTATCTCCTCCTTGATGGGATGGGTTGCATTGTTGCCGGAATATGGTGTGCCTGAAGAAGTGACCGAAGAAATGAGCAAAGATGCCCGACGGCTTGAAACCATCGCCTCGCGCTTCAGTAAGATAGGTTCCCCTCCTTCCATGCAGGTTGAAGATTTAAACGCAACGGTCAAAGACGCAATGGAATACATGCAGGCTCGCATATCTTCCGGAGTCAAAATCACGCGCAATCTTACCGACGAACCTCTGCCTGTCAGCCTTTCGCGCCCCCTGCTGGAATGGGTCATGGAAAACCTCATCAAGAATGCCGTCGACGCGATGGAGGGTCACGGCAACCTGCGAGTGGACACATTTGCCGAAAACGGCAACGCCGTAGTCGAGGTAACCGACTCAGGCAAAGGCATTGAGCGCAAAAACTTCAAGACCGTGTTTAACCCCGGATACACAACAAAAAAACGTGGTTGGGGACTTGGACTGACCCTTGCCAAACGAATCATCGAAAACTACCATCACGGCAAAATCTTTGTCAAATCCTCCGACCCCGGTGTCGCCACCACCTTCCGCCTCACCCTCCCCATCGCCTAACCTCCCCACAATCTCCCTTTATAACAAAAAACAGGGAAGCCACTGAAATTCAGCGACTTCCCCGCTTCATGTGGTCCCACTTGGGAAGCTCCACTTTTATTATATCCTAAAAATCAAATATTTATCATAACGCCTTTCCGCAACTCCAACATTTACTCCTAAGGCACACTGCATCGCTTTTCATTGCCCTGCTCCACCGAAACCATCGGAATCACTTTGTCATCGCTCACAAGTTCTCTCACTTGACATCTGCAAACATAACGAATTTATCTTGATTTTAGTATCATTCCGAACCGGAAAATAATTTATCTGATTCGACTAACATATTATGAATTAGCAGTCTGGTCATCATTAGAGATGCTTGTGGTATTCGGCTCAATATAAAGCACAAGGTCACCATAAGCTATATTGAGTTCATCGAATAAATAACGTAGTCCGGCGAGCTTGTTTCGGTTGTTTGCATTTTTCCAAAGATAGCATCCCTCGCTGATTTTATGGTATTTCTTTTCATCTTCTAGCATGACATGATGCACCCAGATGTCTTTTTGTGCTAAGGTCTCCAAGGCATCCGGATATTTTCGATACAACTCCTTAACAACATCAATCAACATATCAACCCAATAGGTTTGCTGGTGTTCCTCTCCAAACAGACTGTAGCCGATGAGATTTCGATTTGTAGGGTTGAAATCCTCCTGTTCAAGCGATATTTCTTCCTGTGGTTTAGGAAGAGGAGTGAAAGTGGTAGTTGGAAGTGGATAGAGCGTCAGGAATTTGTTTTTGATTTTCTCCGCTCTCTGTTGAAGGCTGGCTAAATTCCATGTTTCATAAGAAACCAGTTCTTGAGTCAGACGATAAATCGAACCTTGATACCCATTGATAAATTGTCCATTTACCATCTTACCATTCTTTTTATCAGTAAAGGGATTATTGCTCAATTCAGAATTCACTCCTGTCAGAGTCAAGTTGGCAAATGTATGCAAATATTGAGCGTGAATTGTTTCAGCATCATCTCCAAGTTCCTTACGCCAAATGGCGGTTAAGGTCTGAGGCATGATGTGCTCAATAGTAGCTTCACCATTCAACATTTGCTTCTTAACATCGATAAATTCCGTGTGATTGAAGTTTTCGAGTCTTTCAAAAAGGAAATGTTGTGCGGCTTTGGGCATTTGATATACATTACGGGTCAAAATAGCCTCAGAGAACATCTCGTCGCGTGGAATACGGAAGTTACCCTCACGGCGAAGTATATGATACGCCAATATTTCGTGATAGGGTTTAGATACCGGAGTACCCGCTTTCTCATACTCTGAGATAGACCGCAGTACATCTCGATGAAGAGCACAGAAAGTCTGAGTGAGAGAGTTGGATGACATGGAGCAGATTATACGTCTTGCAAGATATCCCTCAATAAGGTCAAGTACTTTCCATATCTCATTTTCACTGAACTGGTTTTCAATTGCGTACTTTATAAACGAGATGAGGAAGACGTTTATAACATCTGTATCGAGATTGCGCAACTGAGCCATCTTTTTACTCAGACGTTCGTTCTTTATCCATTGTCCATCCTGCAATAATGCGATTTGTGCCGTGTTTATCATTTGATAGTAACGCACATAATCAAGCATTGAAGAAAGTTCAGATATTCTATCTCGCCCTTCTTGTGCCATGTATTTTTTCCAGTGGAAATATAGTCCATTTAGTTTGACAGGGCGCAGAAGATTATCCGATATTGTGATATAATCGCGCAAGAACATTGTAGGAGATCCGTTAGTTGCCATTTGAATCTTATGCCAATATTCTTTGAAACACTCCTCTTGTTGAACGGGCGGAAGCGACATCAAAAGATAGTTACGGATTTTGTCTGCTTCCTCCAAGGCAAGCCCCGTAGAATTAAGACTCTCAAAAATTAACTGGGGGTCATCATCGTTGTCAAGATCAATACAAATTACTTGCAACCGGTCCACAACGTCGAATAATTCATCAAAAGTAAACGGTTGAGGTAAAGCCGTTAGCTTCTCATAGAAATAATTAAAATTCTGCGTTACCTTCGAGGTATTGATAAATTGATCGGCATTGTATGTAAACAACCGTTCATATGCCGCACGATCTTGTTCGATTGGTAGAAGTTTAAATTTACATGTGGGATGAGAACCATACTTTGACCAAAGCATATTGTCATATGTCTCCTCCAAACGACTCTCTTGGTCACATTGCATTTTGCCGTCCTTAACGGCTTTGATAGCAGCAAGCATTAGCAGAGACGTAGTAGTAAGCCGCTGCTGACCGTCAATAATTAGACGGTCAAGTCCAGACCCGGTTGGTGCGGTGACGATTGAGCCAAAGAAATGTCCATTTCGCTTACTATCTTTAAGTTTCAAAAGGTCTGCGAAAAGTTGATTACAATTCTCAATCTTCCATGCATAGTTCCTTTGATATACGGGTATTACAAGCTGAGTGCGACCATTACCCCACACTTCTCGTAATGGCATTGCGGTTCCTTTCATATATTTGTTGTTTTATTATTTCTGTTGATTATTCGATTTCCATTCCTTTGCCTTCTCGGTCAAGCGATATTTCTGTTGTGGGTGCTTGGGTTGATTTGGATACAAACGTTCGATAACTCCCATTTCTAGAGCCGGGGACATATAACTCTCACGGAAATATTTTAAATCTTTTATACCACAAAGTTCTGCTATTTCCTTCATAGTCAGATAAGAATCCCCCATTTTTTCTAAAAACATCTCCACTTGAGGGGTACTTAGGGGGTACTTAGGGGGTACTTGAGGGGTACTTAGGGCGTCATGCCCCCCTATGCTTCCTTCCTTAGAGTCAGAAGCACCCTTGTACGGTCGTTTGAAGGTCACGGTGATGAAGCCGCCGTTGTCGCTCCATGTCGGTTCCTCGACATTTTGGGCACGGCAGGCATCTATGATACGTTTGGCACCACTACCCCAGTTCTCCAAGTAGGTCATGCGGAACAGGGCTTCCGCCATATTCAGATTGTGAGGGAATGACTCATGCGGTTGCTTGATATTCTCCGGAGTTATCTGTCGGGGAAATTGTCCGGGACTCGCAATCTCAATGCGGTCATCGTATATCGCCAGACTGATGGTGAGGTTATGCTGCTCCCACCAGCGATGGCAAAGTGCGTTGACAAGAGCTTCCCTCAGGGCATCAATCGGGACCTCAAGATGCTCCTCACGTTCGAGACTTTTGCTTGTGATGCGGCCACTGAGAGAAAGGTGTTTGAAGCAGAAATCAATACCCGCCTGAAGGAGTTCGAAGAAATTGCCCTCGGCACGTTGGTTGTCGCGGAACATATTCTTATCCGTGCCGACAAACCTTGCCATCCTCAACCGGAAGTTAGGGTACTCATCAATATTCTTCGAGAACAGAAGCACCGCTCCATTGGTAGGGATACCATTTTTCAGCAACTTCCACTTGGCAAGAATGTCGCGGATAGGCTCGGTCAGCGCAATCTCCGGTATACGTCCGCCATCAATACCTCGGCGGATGCCATTGCGAATCTTTCCCTCATCCATATCGTCAAGAGTCACCCCCTCGCCGGTCATGTTTTCCCACGAGTATGCTTTAGGTTCATGTGCCCGGATTCGCTCGTCATACATATCGTGCGGCATCACCTTCGTTGTACTTTCGACTTTGTAGTATGGGCAACCGTGAAAAGTATGCGGACGTTCACCCCACACCCATCCGTCAAAATGCATCGCAATGACCTTATGCCCCGGATTCTCCGGCACATCGACATATTCAACATTTACATCCACAGCCGGTTCCAACCCGGCGAGAGCCTGAGCAATCTCCTGCTGCGTCTTGTCGGTAACTTGTTGCCCGACAATCTTCAGCGACTTAGGCGTAACGCCGAAAATCAGCCAGCCGCCGTCAGTATTCAGAAACGCACACGCTGCGTGCATACCGTCCTTCAACTCGCCGGTACTCTTCTTCAGCTCCAGAGTCCTCGACTCATCCGCCGCAATCAAAGCCTTTATATCCTCAATCGTCATATCTTATTCTTGAATCAATTATCACTTTTATAATGTAGTCAAGGCGGTAGAACATCCTGTAAGCGACCATTGTTGCCCGAACCTTCAGGTTCGCCGTCTCAGTCACCTTAAGAAAGTTATGCTTGAACTCTACTCACTAAGTCTCCTTAGGCAGAGCAAGCATTTGTTGTAGATCAGATATTAATTTTGCCACTTCCATACTACAAAGTTACGAATTTTTAGCGAGTAAATCGTTGTATTTCAAAAATTATGCTTGACTTTGCAATGACAATCCAGTCAGCGCAGAACACGAATATATCGCGCACCACGTTCAGACGTTCGATTTTCTTTGTTGCATGTCAAATAAACATTTTTGATTAAACAATAGTTCTTT
>CAZPHN010000036.1:0-24095 GCA_964586765.1 uncultured Bacteroides sp. | reverse complement strand
TCGAGGCTCAGTATCTCGAAACCGAAGAAATGTGGTTTGCCAACTGGGATATGGGCGGCGGCGCAGTCAACGCCCCTGCCGACACCAAGGATAATCCCGACTATGGCGCATACTGGAACAAGAGCAACCCCATCGCTCAGGCAACTTTCGCCACATCGCCCCACAAGTTCGTCGACCAGTGGACCGCACCGATCCTGATTACCCACGGTGAGCTTGACTACCGCATCCTCTCCTCACAGGGCGAAATGGCATTCAACGCCGCTAAACTCCGCGGAGTTCCCGCCGAAATGCTTATCTTCCCCGATGAGAACCACTGGATTCTCAAACCGCAGAACGCCATCCTCTGGCAGCGTGTATTCTTCCGCTGGCTCGACAAGTGGCTCAAATAAAATGCAAAATACAAAAGAGGCTGTGTCAAAAAGCATTTTAGTGCCGGAGGCACACCTTTGTAAGTAAACCCAGGGCTATAGCCCGGGGTTGTTGCATAAAACTATCGATAGTCCCGGCGGGACGTTTAATGATTAGTGGACAACACATTAAACGTCCTTCCGGGACTTTCATGCCTTCTCGCCTTCTTCCCCCGGCTGAAGCCGGGGGTTAATGATGATATCGTGCCTCCGGCACACTTTCATCTTATCCATAAAGCCGCAATCAATCTATAACGCAAAATCATCCATCAAGCGAAAAATTGCAAAAGCCAATCCGGCACTATTATCAGAGATGGACGACATTTTCACCTAACAGGCTCATGTGATAGATTGGGGAATTTATTACTATTGATTATCAGGTGATTATGAGCGAAAATGATAGATTATTTTTTGACCATTTTTCTTTGTCGGCAAGCCGAAAATGTCCAACTTTGTGCCAAACAAATCTTTTCCGAAATATGAAACGTAAAATATCTTTATCATCACTCATCGCAACCCTCCCGGCGGCTGAACTCCCCGGGAGATACACTGTCAGCAGTTGCATATTATAAAAACTTTTTATATATTTGCAGCCTCATTTGATTAATATGCTTTTGCTTTAGTTATTAAACCGTATTAATATGACATATCTACGCATAATCTGTCTGGCGGTCACCGTTATCGTAAATTTAAACTGGGTTCTGTCGGCAAAATCCATTGTCAGCGTTAAAGTCTTGGAATCCCTGTCAAATCAGCAGCCGGATTCGTTGACTCTGACGGTTACGAATGCGTCTGATTCGGTGGTCGTTTCGATGTTTGAGCCAAGCCGTGTTACCGAATGGAATGGTCGTAGAATGTTCAGTTTTGGAGATTTCAATTTTGCAGTGAATGGTACAGGAGATTATAACCTCAGGCTATCAGCCGTTGGATTCTGCGCAAAAGATGTTCCGTTTACATTGGAAAAAGATAATTCCCGTTTGGATTTGGGAACGATACATCTTGACAAGGAAATAGCATTGGATCAGGTTGAAGTGGTGGCTTCTAAAGTCAAGATGGTTATGGCGGGAGATACCATAGTATATAATGCAACGGCTTTTCAGCTTGCCGACGGCTCCATGCTTGATAAACTCATTGAACAACTGCCCGGCGCGAAATTAAACGCGCAAGGTCAGATAACGGTCAATGGCGAATTTGTAAGCAGTCTGTTAATCAACGGGAAGGACTTTTTTGCCGGAAATCCTATGGTAGCCCTGCAGAATCTACCTGCATATACGGTAAATCAGGTTCAGGTATATAGGCGCGAAGGAGACTCGGCTTATCTGAGGGAGCGCACGGAGGCTGACAGGAAATCAGACCCGCTGGTAATGGATGTCAAGCTGAAAAAGGAGTTTATGGGAATGTACATGGCAAACGCAGACTTAGCTGCGGGCACTCATAAGCGGTATTCAGCCAGAGGTTTCCTATCCCGATTTGATGATTTAACTTCCATTGGAGTCTATGGTAATGTCAATAATGTGGGCGCAGCGAGATCTCCGCAACAAAATGAAAACATATGGAATTCCAATGCCCTGATGACCGATGAGACGACCTATCGCACTGCCGGCGTCAACCTATACAATTCCACCAATGACCGTCGCCGGGTATTCGATTTGATGCTAACGGGTTTCTCCAATTCCAATCACAACGAGACACGGACAAACTCGACGAATTTCCTGCCGGAAAACGTAGTCTACTACTCACGGTCACTATCCGACTCAAAGTTAACACAGGGGGGATTAAACCTAAGCCTCGGAGCTCAATTCCGATTCAAGAAAGTCTACTCATTGACAAGGCTTGAAGGAGGCATAGGACGCACAAAGTCACATGGCAGCAGCAATTCCCGCGCCAACTATGGCGACGATTTCTTGGAACAAATTGACCAGACCGACAGCCGCTTCATCAATAGATATTTAACGGCAACAAGCGGGACGTCCTCGTCATGGGACATACGCGGATATGAAAAGATGGAAATCAGGATGCCTTACAATAAGGACATACTGCATATTCAGATAGATGGAACGCATAACAGGGACAGACTCACCCAGTGGTCGGTAAGCAACCGCGTTTCGAGTGACGTCACAGCCATTCTCAATGACCATAACCATTCGCCCAAATACCGTTCGGCGGCAGATGCCTCAGCACAATATGAACACGTTTTCCCGATTGGTCTAACCGTAAAACCGGGATATGAATTCCGATGGCTTAACAGCAATGACCGGCGCGACTTAAGCCACTATCTGCCTGATTCCATAATGGAACAGATTCCGGCATATACCGATACTATAACGCTAATATCTGACCTGAAGCAAAGTTACATTTCAAACACCATAACTCGCCAGCACATAGCCAAGGTTTACGCGTCAGGTGCACTTGGAAAGGTAAATATAGAGTTAAACCTCCCGCTAACATGGATTGGCGACAGGATGGCTGACACCCGCGCTAACGCAATTGACCGAAATTCAATTGCTTTTGACCCGAGCGCAACCCTGCGCTGGAAATGGTTTACCGCAGAATACCTACATACGACCGTTACTCCATCGGCGACTCAATTACTGGATTTTGTGGATGATTCAAACCTTATGACCATACGCAAGGGTAATCCACGGCTCGCCAATGCCAGCACAAACAGAGGCAATATCCGTTTCTCTAAACTCAACACCGCCAAACAGCAGGAATACCGTATCAACGTAAGTTATTCTGAAACAAAAAATGCGTTGGTTGATGCCATTGAGTATAACCCGCTGAACGGCGTCACGACGGTTTCGACCCAAAACATTGACGGCAACCGCTTTTTCTCTGCGTCGGCAAACTATTACCAAGGATTCGGAGCGTCCAAAAGATGGATGTTTAACGGAAGTATCGGCTCTTCGTTGAATCGCAGTGTAGCATTCTCCGCTATCGAAACCGACTTAGTGAAAAGTATAGTCCGCTCCACCAACCTGAACACATCACTTTCACTAAAGTATACCAATAATAAATTCTCTGTCAGGGGATTTGTCTCCATGCGCGAGCTTATGACGCGAGGCAATCTCGATTCCTTTATCCGTACAAACGGATTCAATGGCACTTTCGGAGTAAACGGGTGGGTAAAACTCCCTATCGGGTTCTACATTGAAACCGCGCTGAGTTACTTTGTCCGGACGGGCTATTCAGATCCGACAATGAATAAAAACAGCCTGATATGGAATGCGTCTGTCCAGAACAGTTTCGGCAAGAAAAAGGAGTGGATAGTCAGACTTGACGGCTTTGATATGCTCGGACAACTATCCAATATCAATCGCGTTGTGAATGCTCAGGGAATTACGGAGACTCGGCGCAATACCATAGGGCAATATGCTTTGCTCCACATCCAATATCAGTTTTCTTTCTCCAAACGTCCCGGATGAGTCCGGAATAAATCAGGCGGCGAAACTCCGCGTTATAAATAGAGTTTAGAGGTTGGCGAAAAAACATGAGCCGCAATTTTTCATTTTTTCATTTAATTTGCTTACCTTTGCACCTATGATTAAATGGATGAAACGCTATATATCGCTTCCGCTGCTTATTGTGGTGGCTTTTGTGGCTTATGTCCTGTTCTTTAACGAGAATTCCGTCATGCAGTCAATGGATTATGCGGCGGAAATACGCTCGCTGCAGAACAAGATAGCGCAATGTGAGGACACTTTGCGCCATTATGAGCAACTTAACCGCCGCTTGGACTCCAATCCGGAGGAGCTGGAGCGAATTGTGCGCGAACATTATCATATGCAACGTCCCAGCGAGGATGTCTATATTTTTGACTGAAAGAAATGAAGAAATTCGCTCCAATTATGCTTATTGTCGGTCTCTTGGCGATTGTTGCCGGAGTGCTGATTCCAATAATGACCAATAATCCGTTCGGATATACTTTCCGATATATTTATGCCGCAGGCGCGGCTTTGACTCTGCTTGCGCGGCTCTTTGAGCCGTCAGCCCCTCAGGGCACTCCGGTACGCATCAAGCGTCTGATGCGCCTTGAGTCATGGAGTTCGCTTTTATTTTGCGTAGCAGCCTTTTTCGCCTTCTATTCGGCACCGCAGCTGAGAGACTGGCTGGCATTTACGCTTGCCGGCGCAGCCATCCAGATTTACAGTTCGCTCTCCATCAACATCATTGCTGCAAAACAGGCTCGTAAATGAGTGTAATCCTCACATTTGACCAAGGCAACAGTTCCACCAAGATGGTGGGATTTGACGCTGAAAGCGGCGAGGAGTGCTGCTGTGCGGTTTTGCGCGGAGCGTCGGCAATGTCGCTACTCAAGCGCACCATGGAGGGGCTGGACATTTCAGCTGCCGTGGGTTGTTCCGTATCCGGCGGAAACCTGAGCGCGCTGATGGAGATTACGGATGCGCCCGTCCAGATGGTCCTGACCCCGGAAACCCCGGTGCCGCTTAAAAACCTCTACGGTACGCCGCAGACCCTCGGAGCCGACAGGCTCGCAGCCGCCGTGGGCGCATCCTCACTCAATCCGGGCGAGGACTTGCTTGTTGCCGATATCGGCACGGCGTGTACCTATGACTTTGTGTCTGCCTCGGGCGAGTTTCTTGGCGGCAACATTGCCTGCGGTCCCGGCATGAGACTCCGCGCGCTCCATCACTATACGGCACGTCTGCCTCTTGTCAGCGGTCACTTCGACAACATATCCCGTTTCGGCACGACTACAGAGGAGGCAATGCGCTCCGGAGCGATGCAGGGCGTCGTTGCCGAGCTGATGCTTTACAGCGGTTTCGGAAAGAACCGCCGCCTGATACTTTCGGGCGGATGGGCTCCGGAGATAGCCGCGCTGCTCCCGCCGGAAGTAACATATGAAATCCACCC
Source organism: uncultured Bacteroides sp. (assembly GCA_964586765.1). Classification (GTDB taxonomy): domain Bacteria; phylum Bacteroidota; class Bacteroidia; order Bacteroidales; family Muribaculaceae; genus UBA3263. The sequence continues at coordinate 18,813 of CAZPHN010000036.1, read as the reverse complement.
TCACCTCGTCAACCGCGGACTCTTCCGCATTTTAAGTTACAATACCTCCAACTGAAGATGAAACACTCCTTGCGTCACATTCTCGTTTTAGCCCTTATAGGTATAGGTCTGAGCGTTTCCGCTCAGGAAACGTCGCCATATTCCATGATTGGCTACGGCGTTCTCAACGACCACACCTCGTCGACTCAGCGCGCCATGGGCGGCACCGGTTATGCCGTTTCCAAGCGCGGCAAAATCAATGCCAAGAACCCTGCCAGCTTTGCGGCAATCGACTCCATGACTTTCCTGTTCGACATGGGCGTCGATGCCGGAGGACTTCTTGCCCACGACAAGGACAATCATGTCACCAAACCGCAGGGCGGACTTGACTATATTACCATTCAGGTTCCTATAGGCAAATGGATGGGCGCGTCGATAGGTCTGCTTCCTTTCAGCTCCGTGGGCTACTCGTTCGGCAAAGAAATATCCAACGGTTTAGGCTCTTATCAGGGTCAGGGCGGCATCAGCGAAGTTTACCTCGGATGGGCGGCACGCCCCGTCAAGGGGTTGACCCTCGGTCTGAGCGGCGGCTATCTGTTCGGCAACGTAATAAACGATGTCTACACTACCGCGACCAACGCTTCCGTAACGCTTTTTGAGCGCGTTCATAAAATTCGCGACTATAACATTCAGTTCGGCGCACAATATTCGCTGCTCGTAAATCAGGCTAACCGCCTGAGCATAGGCGCGACTTTTACCCTTCCGCGCAAGGTTCACGGCACTGCCTACGGCACACGCTATGACGTTACGCAAGGTACGGCTACCGCTCAATCAACCCCGGAAATAAACATGGCAAAGGCAGGTTACGATATGCCTTGGAGCCTCGGCGCAGGTCTGGCATACGAATGGAATGACCGTCTGCTCGTTGCCGCTGACTACACTTTCCAACCGTGGAGCAAGTCAAAATTCCCCGGCATAGAGGGCTTCAGTCAGGCTCAGAAATTTTCTGACCGCACTAAGTATTCAATCGGCGCGGAATTCACTCCCGCCAAGCGCGGCAACTATTTCCAGCGCATGAGCTACCGCATTGGCGCATACCGTCAGCGCGACTACATGATTGTCAACGACAACAAGGTTAACGAACTGGGACTGACCTGCGGTTTCGGCTTCCCGACTCCGCTGCGTACCACCATCAACCTCGGCTTTGAATACCGCCACCGCGAGACCACCCCTGCCGCCACGGTTACCGAAAACTACTATATGGTGACCCTCGGCATCGCCATTAACGAAATCTGGTTCCTCCCGTCAAAAATCCGCTGATGCGCTCACCTCTGCCCGCCATAATAGCCTCATCGCTGCTTCTGGCAACCGTTGCCTGCAATGATGACGACGGTCCGAGACCTGAAGCCCCTGACGGCAACGTGACACCTACAATGGTGACCGACTCGGTCAACTCGTTCGTTTCTGACTCGGGCATTACGCGCTACCATATCGAAACGCCGTTATGGCAGATGTATGATGAAGCCGACCAACCTTTCTGGCTCTTTCCGGAGGGGCTCAATTTAGAGAAATTCGACGACAATATGGTTGCCGATGCCACAATTCAGGCAGATACGGCGCGATATTTTACCCGACTGAAACTATGGCGGCTTGACGGCAATGTCAGGATGAGGAATATTCAGGGCGATAAATTCATGACCCAGCAGATGTTCTGGGACCAGAACGCCCACAAGGTCTATTCCGATTCGTTTATCCACATTGAGCGCACCGGAAGCATTCTTGAAGGTTACGGGTTTATATCGAACGAGCAGATTACCGCCTACACCGTGCGCCGCCCTACCGGAATCATCCCGACTTCACAATTCAGATTCTCGCAGACAGACGCTCTCGACTCTTCTACCGCTCAAAAATGATTATAGACTGGATTATCATAGTAATTTGTTCGCTGTTTCTCTCGGCAATCTTTTCCGGGATGGAAATAGCCTTTGTTTCCGCCGATAAAGTGCGTGCCGAACTCGACACACAGAAAGGCGGACTCAGCGCACGCATCATAGACCGTTATTTCTCCCGTCCGGACTTTTTCATCACCACGATGCTTGTCGGCAACAATATTGTCCTTGTAATCTACGGTATGGCTGCCGCTAAACTGCTCGAACCGCCGCTAAACCTTTGGTTCCACGGAAATGAGCTGCTTGTACTGTTAGTCCAGACGCTCATAACCACCTTTGTAATCATCATTACGGGTGAGTTCCTGCCAAAGACGCTGTTCCGCATCAACCCCAATACGTCGCTGCGTGTCACCGGAGTGCCGGTTTATCTGTTTTATATAATATTGTGGCCCATTTCATGGTTCACAACCGCACTGTCGCGCGGAATTATGCGTCTTGCCGGCATACATCGCACCGATGACGATGATTCTCCTCTCAGCGTTATGGAACTCAACGAATACATTGAGCGCACAATGGACGCGCCTGACGCGCCGGCGCGCACTTTGCTTGAAAATGAAGTCAAGATTTTCCATAACGCAATAGATTTCTCTACGATACACCTGCGCGACTGCATGATTCCGCGCAACGAAATCGTTGCCGTCAATATCGACACAACGTCGCGCGATGAGCTGTCACGGCTCTTTACCTCCTCCGGCCGCTCTAAAATCCTTGTTTACCGCCACGATATCGACACTGTGCTCGGCTATATCCACGTTTCCGAGCTGTTACATTCCGGAATGGATTGGAAAGAGAACCTGAAACCGGTAATTTTCGCGCCGGAATCACTTCTTGCCAATAAAATGATGCGCCGGCTGCTTGCCGAGAAACGCTCGTTGGCGGTCGTAGTGGATGAGTTTGGTGGCACTGCCGGAATGGTCACACTCGAGGACCTCATGGAAGAGATTCTTGGCGACATTCAGGATGAGCATGACCGCAACAACGTCATTGCCCGCAGACTTCCCGACGGCGCGTTTGAGTTCTCAGGACGCATAGAAGTAGACCGTCTGCGCGAGCAGTTCGGTCTCGACATTCCCGAGAGCGACGACTACCAAACCCTTGCCGGCTACATTCTCAACGCTACCGGAGCCATCCCGACTCAGGGCGATGACATCATCCTGCCGCCCTACTCGCTCCATATCAGCCGCTCTTCCGCAACCAAACTCGAACTCATCCGCCTCACTCCCCTCCCCACTGACACCACTGAATAATGTATATTCGGTAATAAAGTTTGCGGCTGTTTGACTTTTTGAGGTCAAACAGCCGCTATGAGTTATACGTGCTATAAAGGAATCAGACGGTGAGGATTTCTTTTTCCTTGGCAGCGAAAAGGTCGTCGATTTTTTTGAGGAATTTGTCGTGAAGTTTCTGTGCGGATGCTTCGGCGTCTTTTTCCACATCCTCAGGCATACCCTGTTTGATTGCTTTCTTGAGTCCGTCGATGGCGTCACGGCGAGCATTACGAACGGAAACCTTGGCGGTTTCAGCCTCTGCCTTGCTCTGCTTCACGAGAGCCTTACGACGCTCTTCGGTCAACGGGGGAATGGCAAGACGGATAACTTCGCCGTTATTTTCAGGCATAATACCGAGTTCGGAGTTGATAATGGCTTTTTCAATCTCCTTGAACATGGATTTTTCCCAAGGCGTAATCACAATGGTGCGCGCATCAGGCACAGAAACATTTGCCACATTCGAAATGGGAGCGGCTGACCCATAATAGTCAACACGGATACCGTCAAGAAGTTTGGGATTTGCCTTGCCGGCGCGAATGTGACTGAGCGATTCATCAAGATAGGCCACTGCGAGCTCCATCTTTTCCTCTGCGGGGTCGAGGTAAGTTGCGGGGTTGGTCATGATATTAATGAAAAATTTAAAATTGCAAATAAGAATTATATAATAAGGAGTGAGTCACCATAGGCACCAAAGAGGTATTTCTCGTCGATAGCCTCCTGATAAGCGCGCATTACGTCATCATAGCCGCCAAAGGCTGCCTCCATCATGAGCATGGTTGACAGCGGAAGGTGGAAATTGGTCACCAATGAGGTCGGAACGGTAAAATCATACGGAGGAGCGATAAACTTGTTAATCCATCCGGAGTATTCCTTAAGATGTCCGCCCATAGACTCGCCGGCAACCATGCCGCGAAGCACGGAGGTGCCTACGGCAAGCACCTGCTTGTCGGCATCCTTTGTGGCATTGACCATTTCAACGAGTTTTTCATCAATAATCACCTCCTCGGCATCAATCCGATGCTTGGAAAGGTCCTCGACGTCAATTTCGCGGAAAGTTCCGAGTCCGGAATGAACGGTCATGAAGCCGATTCCGATGCCCTTAAGCTCCAGACGCTTCATAAGCAGTCGCGAATAATGGAGACCGGCACCGGGAGCCACAACCGCACCCTCTTTCGTAGCATACACGGTCTGGAAGGCGTCAACGTCTATCTCTTCCGGCTGGCGTGTAATGTGTTCGGGCAGGGGGGTCATGCCCAGAGAATATAGCTGACGCTTGAATTCATCGTGGGGACCGTCGTAAAGGAAACGGAGAGTGCGACCGCGAGAAGTAGTATTGTCGATAACTTCAGCCACAAGGCTCTCATCCTCGCCAAAGTAGAGTTTATTACCAATACGGATTTTACGGGCTGGCTCCACAAGGACATCCCAGAGTTTATTTTCGGCATTCAGTTCACGCAACAGAAAAACCTCGATGCGGGCATTGGTACGCTCCTTGTTGCCATAAAGTTTTGCAGGAAATACGCGGGTATCGTTGAATACCATGGCGTCTCCTTCATTGAAAAAGTCGATAATGTCCTTAAACAGATGGTGAGTAATCTTACCTGTCTTGCGGTTCAACACCATGAGTCGGGCCTCATCACGCTCTGCCCGCGGATATTGGGCAATGAGTTCCTGAGGAAGGTTAAAATTAAATTGCGACAGTTTCATATTTTTGTTTATGCTGTGTGGAGTATTTGTTAATTCTATGATTGAGTTTCGGGGATTTCGATTTCAACGTCGTTAAGGAAATCGAGCATTTTCGGAGCATCGATACAGTCGTAGATGCTGACGTCACCGACACGGGTACGGCGCAGCGCGGTCAGATGTCCGCCCACTTCGAGCGCATCGCCAAGGTCGCGCGCCAAGGAGCGGATATATGTGCCCTTGCCGCAGAGAACCCTGACGGTAATCTCGGGGAGACGGCAACGGAGCAGCTCAATCTCGGCGATTTCAACCGGTTTTGCCTTAAGTTCAGGAGCCTCACCTCGACGGGCAAATTTATATGCCCGTTTTCCGTCAATCTTGACCGCGGAAAAGACGGGAGGCACCTGCTCTATCACACCGACAAATTTCGCGAGGGCGGCACGCACGTCCGCCTCGGTCAGATGGTCGGTAGGCGCAGTAGAGTCGATGGCGGTTTCAAGGTCATGGCTGGGAGTAGTAGCTCCGAGGCGGATTGTGGCTACATACTCCTTCATTCCAGCCTGAAGGTCATTTATCAGCTTGGTGGCGCGACCGGTGCAAACGAGCATCACGCCGGTGGCGAGAGGGTCGAGAGTGCCGGCATGTCCCACCTTAAAGCGTTTTATTCCGTGGCGGCGACGCAGGACACCCCTGATTCGCTTGACCACGTCAAACGAAGTCCAGTGCAGAGGCTTGTCAACCTTCAAAATCTGACCGCTGATAAAATCCATAGGCTATATATCAGTTTACCAAAGGAGACAGAGGGCACCGGCAGCGGCACAATAAACGGCAAACCAAACCAACTTGCCCTTCTTGACAATGTCAATCATCCATTTGCATGCCATGCAGCCAACCACAAATGAGGCGATAAAGCCTATGCATACAGGCAACAGACCTACAGCGGCACCGGCGGCAACCTCAGTAACGTCAGGGAAGAGAATATCCTTGAGGTCAAGCAGACCTTCGCCAAGTATAGGGATAATGACCATAAGGAACGAGAAATTAGCCACTTTGGCGCGATTATCGCCCAGAAGGATACCGGTAGCGATGGTGGTACCTGAGCGGGAAAGTCCGGGAAGAACGGCAACTGCCTGAGCCAGACCGATTATGAAAGCGTCTGCCCAAGTGATATCGCGACCCTGAGGCGCGCCGGGTTTGGCAAGAGCCTCGCGAGTGCGGGTGAAATATGCAAAGCAGAGAAGTAACGCGGTAACGAGCAGACAGATGCCCACAACCGTCAGATTGCCGTCAAAAAGAGCGGAAATCTGCTTTTTAAAGCAGAGACCTACAATGCCTACGGGTATACACGACAAAAGAATCTTACATACGTAATAGAAATTATTGTCGCGCTTGAAGGTAATGAATGAAAGGAACAGCGGCTTGAACTCATGCCAAAGCACCACGATGGTGCTCAGCACCGTAGCCACATGGAGCATCATGCTGAACGTAAGCGATGCTTCCGGGTCGAGGTCAAGACCGAGAATCTGTTTCATTATTTCAAGGTGACCGCTGGAGCTGATGGGCAGGTATTCTGCCAGACCTTGAACTATTCCGAGAATAAGGGCGTCAATCCAATCCATTTTTTGAATTATTTTCGATTTTTAGGACGATAAATGATAGCAAAAGCCATAAAAAGGAAACCGAGGAAGGAGAGACCCGGACCAATAACTATTCGGCGCGTGGAAAAAATATCGGGGTTGAAGCCCTCTACGGTAGTCTTGCCGCCGAGCATCAGCAGAAAACCGATAATGATTGCCGCACCGGCAATAGCCATAAGTATGAAATTAATACGCACAAGCGGAAACTCGACATATGATTCGGAGTCTAGCTGCGAGTTAGCGTTGGTTTTCGTGTTGTTTTTTGCGTTAATGTTATAATTTGCCATCTTTTTTTATTGTGAAAGGGAGAGGTTTAGAAGAGTTCATCGTATGAGCGCGTCAGATATCGCTGCGTTGCAAAAAGCGCGGCAATCAGACAGATTGCAAGACCGCATACCAGCATACCGCAGCAAACCCATATGAGCATCTGCTCCGTAAGGACAGCCTGCAGCGATTGGTCAAGCGACCAGATATAGAAATACATACCCGTAAGGAGTGCCGAAGCGATGACTGCCGCAAGAAGAGCCTGCAGCAGGTTGCTTACAATGAACGGGCGGCGGATAAATCCGCGTGAAGCTCCGACTAACTTCATGGTATGTATGATAAAGCGACGCGAAAAAATAGTCAGACGGATGGTGTTGTTTATCAACACGAAAGAAATGGGCAGCAGAGCCGCAGCGGCAATCAGAAGCACCCACATCAGCGTTGACAGATTGCGGTTTACGCGGTCAACCACCTCCGTATGGGCATTTACCTGATAAACGTCGTCCATCTGCGTCAGCGGTAGCACGATGGCATCCAGACTGTCAGCCACCGCATAATCAGCCTTGACATTCACCTCAAATTCAGGCAGGAACGGGTTGACATCAAGCAGTTCGGTAAGATTCTCGCCCATCTCCTCGCGCCAAGTCTCGTTTGCCTGTTCGGGCGAGAAATAGCGGAACGACGCTACGTAAGGAGCATCGGCAAACATCTGCTTGAATTCATTGACCCGGTCAAGGGTGGCATGTTCGGTCAGAACCACGTCAAACCCGAGGTGCTCCTTAATCTCCGTAGTGATACGGCGCGCGGCGAGACCGAGCGACGCAACCATGCCGAGCAGCAACAGAACGAGGGCAACAGAAACTGTAGCCGTGGCCTGCACACTCAGCGACGAAAAGCCTTTACGCGATTTCATTCCGCAAAGGTAAGCATTTTAAATGAAAAATGAAAAGTGAAAAATGAAAAAATGCCCCAATCCCACTAAAATTTAGCGGGGGGAGAGGTCGAGGTGGTAGCGGATACGGAACAGGAAATAGCGCGGCAGGGTGTTGCGCCAAGTTTCGGTGCGCCCAAGCGCGTTGGCATAAGCTGACACATTCTTGATTTGCCCCAGAATGTCATAGCCGTCAAAGATGAACGTCAGTCCCGGTTTCTTCCAGTTCCATGAGCCGGAAACATTCCAGACCACCTCCGACGTATTCAGGCTCGGGTCATCGTAGCCACTGCGGGTATAGAGAGTGGCATTGGTCGATAGCCTTATATTCTTCGGCAGACCGAAACCCAGACTGAGCTTATAGCGCAGCGTGGAAGTAGACATGGGCTGATACTCCGGTGAGTTGCTGCTGAACCTGTTGAAACCTCCGCCCCAGTTAAAGGCTACGGAATGTGACTGCTTGCCGTAATATAAAGTCAAGCCTACGGATGGGCTAAGCACTTGATTGTCAACAAACCGGCGCACCGGCTCGATTCTTCCGGATTCAGACGCCTCGCCTACCATAACCGGATTACGAGCATCAGACGCCTCAGCTCCGAGCTTATAGTCCATACGCGTTCTGCCCCGCTTGAACACAGGACCGGAGCCGCTATATCCCGCCGAGTAAGTCCGCGCTCCGTTCAGGTTGTACATTGTCGACACCGTGACGCCAGTCTGAGGGTCATAAATGAAACCGCTCGTAACGTCATTGGTCGAAAATGAATATAAAAACGTAAGATTATGCCAGTATATGGTAGGCTCAGACTGACTTAAACGCAATTTAATCTGTGCGGTATGGTGATATCCGTTGCGCAGATTAGGATTTCCGCGAGTGATGTAAAGCGGGTCGGTGGTGTTCGACGTATTTACCAGATTGCTCAGCGAAATAAGCGACGGCGAGGAACGCCACGATAAGTCTGCCGAATATTGAATTCTCCGTTTCCCCATAACAGTCCTTAAAAGGTCCAGTCCGGCACTGACTGCCGGCATCGCGGTCCGACTCACTACCGTAGTATCATAATTGGGGCGGACATAATCGTAACGTCGGTTCAGCACCTCAAGCGACGGATTGGCATAAATATTCATCCTGTCCATAGCCTTGGCGCGCTCGCGCTCCCACACAAGGTATATCCGTCCGTTGATACGGTGTGAGTTGGTTATGTAGCGGGTATGGCGGCTATTGTCAGGGTCGATTACCGACGTCAGGTCAAGATCTGGCGGCAGCTCGGCAAACCGCAGGCTCTCCATCGATGCCCGGTCGAGATTGCTGAGCAGGTATCGGTCAGAGGTATTGCGGTCTTTATGATGGGAATAGCCGTAAGTCAGCGAAATGGTATGCTTATTGCCGATATTGAGCTCATATTTTGCCGAACCTTTGCCGTTTACGCTCCATGAAGGGCGGGTATTGGTGTAGGCGTAGACGTCAGAAGCCGGTATGGCATCCTGTCCGTAATTGATGGTATAGCGTTTAAAGAAATCGCCCCATGAATTGCCGTAATTACCTCCGGCATTGAATGTCAGATTATGGCGCACGGAGCCGCGGTCGGGCAGGCGCACCACGCTGCTTGCCCCTAACCGCCCGTAATAGCGCGTGCCGCTGTTTTCCCTGCGCGTCAGGTTGCGGTTAATGGCGTGGCGCAGCAGCCGGTCGGCATCGCCGGAGTAGATGGCGTCGATTTCCTCTGACGTCACCTTGCCCATATCCTCATCGAAGGTTGCCGAAGTGCCTGTGCCGTCAGAATGATTGCGCGTAAAGGTGAATTCCGGCGACAGACTCAGCGTTGCCTTTGAAAACTGCCAGTAAAGTTTATGATTGGTCGAGACCTCAAGGTCGCTCCCATGATTGCGGCTGTAAGAACTGGTAAATCTGTCGCCGCCGGCGGTGTAGGTTATAGCCTCGCTGCCTGAAAGCCCGAGTTTATCTGATGTATTGACCGCCGCCGAACCACTGAAACTACGCTTCCCGGCGTCATACTGATAAGACAGACCGCCGGAAATGTAACGGCTGTCGCTATCTCCTGCCTTTCCCGGGCTCCATTGGTCGTAGCGGGTAGGGTCATCGCCCGATGAAAGATTATTGGCGTTCACAAACGCCGAGATTGCCGTAGTCTTGGTGAACCCGAGCGCGAACAGACGCCCCAGATAGCGGTTTGAGGTACCGTAACCCGCATCAAGATTGACCCATTTGCCTATGGAGTACTCCTTTTTGAGCACCACGTCCATCACCATCGGCTTTTCCGTCCCGGAGCCGTAACCCTTAAACTTCTCGTCGGGCGATGTATAGTCATAGACCTTAATATTTTTTACGGTATATGCCCCGAGATTTCTCAGCAGCACACCCGGATTTCCGTCAAAAAGCTTTTTGCCTTCAAGCATCAGGCTCTCCACCTTGCGCCCCTTGCAAAAAATCTGCCCGTTGCGGTCAATGGTCACTCCATCGAGCTTCCTGATCAAATCATCAAGCATTGACCCGTCGGGTAACATGAAAGCATCGGCATTATAAACCAGCGTATCGCCATCATAATACATCTTGATTTTCGTAGCGGTAACCGTCACCTCATCAAGCTGTTTAGGCTCCCTCAACAGCCCAATCTCCCCAAGCTCAATAGGCTGATATGGTACATAATCCTTTCTTTTTGGCTTTACATATATATTACGTGGTAGATATCCATCAACGTCAACGTATATCTGGTATGAACAACTATCCACAACTGGCAAATGAACTCGACACACCGGAGTGGTAATCAGACCAGACACCAAGCCAATCTTATATCCTTTCGCCTTAACCACCGAGTCGCCCTCAACAAATGCTAATACTTTCGGCTTATCCAAATATCTTCGAGTTACTGAATCAACTACTGAAAAAGAATACATAAATTCCACCTCTACCTTTTCGGATTCAGACACGGGATGCACACCTGCACTTTCAGCAGCGACATAGAAACCAAACAATAGCATCAGTGATATAATAATCTTTTTCATAATCGTAACCATAAATTATCATGCAAATATATGTATTTATATTGTAAATTTCAATGCCATAAGCATTTTTTTCGGAATATCAATAATTAACGTCTTACAAAAACATTTTTAATGAATTAATCGTTATTATATTATACTTTATTTATTAATCTATATAATATGAAAAGAAACTCTAAAATTAAAGTTCTCTCGCAAGATGAAATCAAACAGAGAACAACACTCTCGGCTAAAGGATTTAGCGGTGACAGCGGCGATAGTGGTAACAACGGCAACACCGGCAACAGTGGAATCCAAGAATTTAAGGAAACATGTTATAATGGAAAGGGAATTTCATGCTCCGGCATAAAAATGACACCAGTTCCTAAAGATATTGGAGGTGCGAAATATCTTCACTATCTCATATGTACAAGTGCAGATGGCGAAACAACTGTTAGCGAAGCATGCGACTTATCCAATGTCACCTCTGGAGCCACGAACCGCTACGATGCGTGCAAAGGAATAGTTGTAGGTTCATCGTGTGAGTGGAAAGAACCGAAGATAGGTATTACTCATTCGGGGATCTGTACTCATCTTGATAATGCTACCCATAAAAAAGCATGCAAGACCAACGATGACACAGTGTGGCCGCCGCGCGACTAAAACTCTCCGTAATCAAGTTTATCTAACTTGAAAATGAACCAATGCCGTGGGCGTTGAAAAGACAGAACGCCCACGGCATTATAATATTTCCGCCTTATGATTCAGCTATTAACACGACTATTTGAAACCCAAAACATCCAGTACACACGAAAGGGACTGGAACGTACCATTAGGGAAACTCCATATAATCCGTCGCTCATTAGCGTCAGCCATATTTTATCGAAATACAACATTTCGCATCCATGCGTAGAATTCATGAATAAGGAGGACATTACGGAAGATGAGTGTCCCTGTTTCATTGTGTTTGAAAATGGATTTGCCATTGTCGAGTCAATCACAAACGAGAGCGTAACACTTTACGTTCAGCAAAAGGGATTGATTGAGATTTCCCGCGATGTTTTTCTAAAGAAATGGAACGGAGTGGCTATGCTTGTGAAGCCCGACAAACAATCGGGGGAGATGTATTATGACTACCGCCACAAGGCACAGCAGAAATTCCGGCTGAAATCAGCCGCATTAGTTTCTGCATTGGTTGTTATGTCTCTTATAGCGGCAATATTCAATCCGTTGGCGGGACGTTGGGTACTCTGGGTAGCGTTGGCGATAAATCTGCTTGGAGTAGGGGTTGCATATCTATTGTTGCAGAAACAACTGCATATTCCGAATAAATTTGCCGACAAGCTCTGCGGAATAGCTAAGGAAAGCCACTGTGAGAACGTTACGGACTCAGATGGCGGTTCGCTGTTCGGGTTAGTAAAGCTGAGCGAGGTAGGCGGCGGATATTTCTTGGTAAATACCATTGCGCTGCTTTTCGCCCCGGGAACACTATTTTATCTTGCAGTAGTATCTGTATGCGTTTTGCCATTTTCATTCTGGAGTATATGGTATCAAAAATATAAGGCAAAGAGTTGGTGTGTATTATGTCTATGCACATTAGCGTTAATGTGGACACAGGCAATAGTTTACACCGCAGGAGGCGCGTTCAGTCAGCCGGGAACTCAGCCTATATTCGTAATCAGCCTGATTGCCGGCTATGTAGTTGCCGTTTTATCCATCAACAGGATAATGGGATGGCTTGATGCAAAGCGAATTGGCGATATATGGCGCACGGAGTTTAACAGACTGAAACTTGACGATACCGTCGTGACCGCGTTTGAATCTGATGCGGCAATATTTGATACGGACACAGAAAATTGCACGAGCCTGATTTTCGGCGACCCTAACGCCACGAATTGTATAACAGTGCTGAGTAACCCATATTGCGTACCATGCGCTCAAATGCACGAACGGATTAAAAACATACCGGGGTCAGCCGTAAGCGTAAAATATGTGTTTGCATTCTTCCCCTCGCGTGGCGACAGGATGAACCGCTATCTAATTGCCGCATATCTGCAACTCGGAGCCGAACGCACATGGGAACTGATGACGGAATGGTATAGCGGCGGAAAAGAGAAAGGCGAGGAATTCTTCAGTGGATTAGGTCTTAATCCTGACTCGGACGCCGTTAACCGGGAAATTGAAAAGCACGCAAAATGGCGCAGTGATGACCGCCTATACGGCACTCCTACCGTATTGATTAACGGCAGAGAGATTGTCTATCCGTATAACGTCGAAGATTATATGTATTTAACACAACTCTAACCCCTACAAGGTATGACCACAGAAGAAAAGCTCGTTAACCGGCTGATACTCCACGCCAACGACGGCAAAGCACCCGGATTGTTATTCGGACAAATGGGAGCGGTACTTGTCATTACAGAATATGCGCGTAAGAAATCCAAACCTTATTTTGAAGATTCAGCCGATTTTATATACGATAGTGTAATACATCAGATTACGGAAGAAACAGGGCTTGATTTTGCCACCGGTCTCGCCGGCATCTGCTGGGGCGTTGAGTATCTAACACAAAACGGCATATTACCGGGTACGGGCGATGAAATCTGCAATGACCTCGACAAGCGCATAATGAGACTTAACATCAAACGCATAGATGATTTCTCACTTGAAAGCGGATTGCTCGGACAATGGGCTTACGTTTCCGCCAGACTTCAAGGAAACATCAAAGCGGGGCTTGACCTACCGTTTGACGCGGATTATCTTGATAATTGGGCTTTTATACTGGAACGCCATGCCGACAAGTTTCCGAAAGGAGCATACCGTTGGCTCCGCAACGCAAGAAATGGACAAATGGAATATGAGCCATTGGATTTCAGCCTTTTTGTCACCCCCTTAGACAGTATTCCCGAAAAGAATCTGTCACTTTTTAACGGCATTGCCGGATATATTGCCTTAAACTACCTAAATAGCAATACCCATGATTAATGTATATTGGTTTGATGAGCATAGCAGCTCGAAACAGAACGGCATTGGCACCTATCGTAACATACTGCTGCCGCGCCTAAAGAAAGTGAGTGGCATAAATCTGACACTCGTTTCTCTAAACAGCGACTGTCTTGACTTGGAGATTAAGGATAATGAAATCATTGTTCCATCCATTGCCTCGGGTGAGTGGCGGGATAACGGCGCATTAATCCTGCCGGTATTAAAACAATATATCGAGGACACACCTAACAATGTATTCATGCTCAATCATTCACCATGTAATGAATTTGCCAAAACCCTGAAAGAGCTATTCCCTCTGTCCAAGATTACATTTACCATACATGACCAAGCATGGTGTAATACATTGCGCGGAAGTTCAGATATGTTGCGTCAAATATTAATTGATGGAATGACACCGAAAGAACTTTCAAAAGACGCAATTTCCTATGTAAAATCCCGTGCCACACAAGATATGGAACTTTACAAGATGGTTGATGCCGTCATCTGTCTATCAGAATCAACTGCAAATGTATTGAAAGACATATATGGAGTGCCCGAAAATAAAGTACATTTCATACCAAACGGATATGAATCCAGTAATTATAAACGCCCGGAAAAATCTACGATAAGAAAAGAACTTGGATTACGCGAAGATGACGAGGTGCTGCTTTTTGTCGGCAGACCGTCAGAGAATAAAGGTATAATACCTTTGTTAATTGCCATTTCTCAGCTAAAGACGACACATCCGCAAATCAAATGCGTCTTTACAGGCAATTTAAACGGTATGTCAAAATTCTGGAATATCGGAGGTAAAATAGCGTCAAATCTAATCTGTATAGGTCATGTTCCCCATGATGAGCTACAACGCTGGTACGCCGCAGCTGACTTAGGAGTAATCGCGTCATATAGTGAACAATGCAGCTATGCGGCACTGGAAATGATGGAGTGTGGACTGCCAATAATAGCCTCTGATGGCAACGGATTGAAAGATATGTTTAAAAATGAAGAAAATGCCTTTGTGGCACACATTGACAATGTTTTCAATCCGGATTCTTACGCTGTTGAACTCGCTAAAAGAATAGATAGCGCGCTTGAATCATCGGAAAGTTTCAAAAACAAAATGGCAAAAAGAAATTTGAAGCTCCTGAAAGACAAATACTCAGCAGATAAAATGACTCAGTATTATGAACACGTATTAACCAAAATAAGCTAATTATTTCCGGCATGCGGGACGCATGCCGCTCCCAAGCAGCGACACGAATGTTGGCGGCGCAGCGGAGTGCGCCTTTCCTTGTTATATGTTATATTGGGGAGAGGGCTCCGGTGGTGGAGTCCATGATATAGCCGCGGATGTTGACGTCGGGAGCCATCAGGGGATGGTTGGCGATGAGGTCGACGGTTTCAGCTACGGCATCGGCAGTGTCAGTAAATCCGTGGAGCCAGCCGTTAAGGTCTATGCCGCAATGGCGCATCAGCGATATATGCTCTTCATCTACACCGCGCTCACGCATCAGGTGGAGCATTTCTTCAGCATCCATGCCCTGAACGCCACATCCGGTATGTCCGATAACCATAATTTCGTTGACGCCTAACTCATAAACCGCCACCAAGAGCGAGCGCATGGTTGAGTCAAAGGGGTTGGTAATGGTGCCGCCGGCGTTTTTAATCATTTTGACGTCACCGTTTTTTATTCCGAGGGCAGCTGGAAGGAGTTCGACAAGGCGGGTGTCCATACAGGTAACTATGGCTATACGCTTGTCGGGATATTTTGATGTTTCAAAAGCCCGATAGGCTCCTGACGCTACAAATTCGCGGTTATGTTTAAGGATTTCGTCAATCATGGTGCATCTTAATTAAAAAATTACATGCGGGAGCCGATGAGCTCTTCGCCGCCAATGGGGATAGTCACGTAGGCGAGTTCGACACGCCCGTTGGCGGGGCGGAAGGTGGGACGAATAGCCTCGCGCAACGTTGCCCATCCGGCAGCAAGAGTTTCATACTGCAGAGGGGTAAGCGTCAGGAGTATATCGCCATGGTTTACGGCAGAGAGGATTACGGTCGATGCGTCGGGGCTGAACTTGCCGAGCTTGATGTCATCAAGGTTGAACATTACAGTGGCGTTTTTTGCCTCCTTGACATAAAATTCATCAATGGCAGCCTGACGGCGCGCGGCAATCACCTCGGGCGAGTCAGCGACAGGGGCGTCAGGGTCGTCAAGATATGAGGAGATGAAATTTTCAAGTCCATCGGAGCGGAACATGCTCAGGAGTTCTTCTTCAGGGAACTGATAAAAAAGCGTGGCGTTAAATGCCGACGGGGCGATTGACTTTATCTGGGAGGGATGAAGAATCATACGGAGTTTCTCGCAATCGAAGAAGGCACCCTGACCAAGTTTGACGGCAGCTCCGTTGATGTCGATACACTGGAGATTGGTGCAGCCGGTAAAGACCTCCGCGCCAAGTTTGCGCAAGCCGGCGGGAAGACAAACACTATGAAGGTCACTATTTGAAAACGCGCCATAACCTATTTCCAGCAGACCCTCGGGAAGGTTGATTGCCTTTATGTTTATTCTCGAAAACGCATTCCGCCCTATTTTCTTCAGGGTAGAAGGAAGCGATATTTCGCGGAGCTTGAAGTTCTTTCCGGCAGGGTCATCGCCAACCTTCCTGTACTTGTCCAGCTCCTCCTGAGTTTCGACGTCGTCAGAAATGAAGCCGAACGAAAAGTCACCGATAGAGGTTATACCCTCGCTGATTTCCACGCGGGCTATCTTACCGGCTATCTTACTGTCGCTCCACGGAATAGAGCGTCGGGAAGTGGTAGTATATGAAGGCATGGGTCCCGTGCCGGTGATATACAGGACAGAATCACGTAACTCCCACGTAATATTTTTATTGACCTTACCGTGAGGATTTTCCGCATGGAGGGCAGGAACACACAAAGCAAGTAATGCTAAAATCAAAAATCTTAATTCAGACATAAACGCGTAGTAATTTTGGCGTAAAGTTACGCAGAATTTCTTAAATTTCAAAAAACGCCGGAATCATGTTCGAAATTTGCCGACAATCTTGAAAATGTGTCGGAATTTTTTTGTAACTTTGTGGGTGATATGGAACCGTTTGTTCATCTTCACGTACATACCCAGTTTTCGGTGCTTGACGGTCAGGCATCCGTTCAGGCGTTAGTTGACAAGGCTGTGTCGGACGGCATGCCGGGCATTGCCGTCACGGACCATGGCAACATGTTCGGCATCAAGGAATTCTCGAACTATGTAAACAAAATCAACAAGAAGCTCAAAGAGGAGGGCAAAGAGCCGTTCAAGCCTATTTTCGGATGTGAGATGTATGTGGCAAACGAGTCATTGACCTCTCATACTGACAAAAATGACCGCGGTCGCCACCTTATAGTATTGGCAAAGAATGAAACCGGCTATCACAACCTTATAAAGATTGTAAGCCGCGCATGGACCGACGGTTTCTACGGTCATCCGCGAACCGACAAGCAGGAACTCGCCACCCATCGCGAGGGTCTGATTGTCTGCTCGGCGTGTCTTGGCGGCGAGATTCCTATGTTAATACGCGCCGGACGCCTTGACGATGCCGAAAAATCCGTCTTATGGTTCAAGGAAACATTTGGCGACGACTACTATATAGAGCTGCAGAGACATAAGGCGACGGTGCCCCGCGCCAACCATGAGACCTATCCCATCCAGCAGGAGGTAAACAAGGTTCTCATTGAACTGGCTCGCAAACATAACGTCAAGCTCATATGCACAAACGACGTCCACTTTGTCAACGAAGCTGACGCCGAGGCACATGACCGACTGATTTGCGTCTCTACCGGCAAGGACCTCAATGACCCTACCCGAATGCTCTACTCCAAGCAGGAATGGATGAAGACAACTGCCGAAATGAACGAACTTTTCGGCGACATTCCCGAGGCTCTGTCAAACACGCTTGAAATCCTTGACAAGGTAGAGACCTATTCTATTGACCATAAGCCTATCCTGCCGAACTTCCCGCTGCCGGAAGGTTTCACGGACAATGATGACTATCTGCGCCACCTGACCTATGAGGGCGCATACCGCCGCTGGGGTCGCGACCTGACCGAAGAGCAGAAGGAGCGCATTGACTTCGAACTTGACACAATCAAGAACATGGGGTTCCCCGGCTACTTCCTGATTGTGCAGGATTTCATTGCCGCCGGGCGTCAGCGCGGCGTGAGTATCGGACCGGGACGTGGTTCGGCTGCCGGCTCGGCGGTAGCTTACTGTCTGAACATCACGCAGATTGACCCGATTAAGTATGACCTTCTGTTTGAACGCTTCCTTAACCCGGACCGTATCTCGCTCCCTGATATAGATATTGACTTCGATGATGACGGACGCTCCGACGTATTGGCTTATGTAACCGAGAAATACGGAGCGGAAAAGGTAGCCCGAATCATTACTTACGGCACCATGGCAGCCAAGAGCGCAATCAAGGATGTTGCGCGTGTAGAGCAGCTCCCACTGCCCGAAAGCAACCGTCTTGCCAACCTCGTGCCCAAACGAATGCCGGAAGTCAACGGCAAAGAGCTGAAATGCACGCTCAAGAACTGCTATGAGCACGTTTCCGAGTTCAAGCCGGAACTGAGCAGCTCTAACCCGCTCATCCGCGACACGCTTAAATATGCCCTTGAACTTGAAGGGAACATCCGCAGCACGGGCGTTCACGCCTGCGGTGTGATTATATGCCGCGACGCCGTCAGCGACTGGGTGCCCCTCTCCGTAGCCACCGATAAGGAATCGGGCGCGAAAATGCTCGTTACCCAGTATGAAGGTTCCGTTATCGAGGACACCGGGCTTATTAAGATGGACTTCCTCGGGCTCAAGACCCTCTCCATAATAAAAGAGGCACTGAACAACATCCGCCTGACCCGCGGAATTGAGGTAGACATCGACACGATTCCGATTGACGACCCCAAGACATACCAGCTCTACTCGGAGGGCAGAACCGTAGGCACCTTCCAGTTTGAGTCAGCGGGAATGCAGAAGTATCTCCGCGAGCTCCAGCCCTCTACCTTTGAGGATCTCATAGCCATGAACGCGCTCTACCGTCCGGGACCTATGGACTATATCC
>CAZPHN010000035.1:0-24624 GCA_964586765.1 uncultured Bacteroides sp. | reverse complement strand
ATAGTTATCTGATAGAGTATCATCGTGAACCATATTGAACTATATTGAAATTCATATAATACCTTGCTCAGTGAGAATTCTTCAGATTTCTCCGCGGTACGAGGACGGTACGAAAAATGACGCAAAAACGGTCAAAAACGATAAATTCGTTAATGACTGACAAAAAGAAAAAGCACTCATTGTGAGTGCTTTAATTATAGAATATGAGATTTTGTAATCGTTAGTAATTACTAATCACTTGCCGATGCAGAAGCGGGTGAAGATTTGGGTGAGGAGGGTGGGGGTGGTGATGGGGGTAGTGATGGTTGAGAGGTGGTCGATGGTTTCGCGGATGTCTTGGGCGATGAGGTCGGTGGGGAGTGAGGTGGTGAGGGCATCGATGACGCGCGCGGAGGATTGAGCGGCGCGCATGAGGGCTTCGTAATGGCGGGCGTTTGTTACGGTTTGTGCCGGCGCAATCTGCATGGGCATAGCGCGACGAATGAGTTCGTCGGTGAGAGGTGTGAGGTCTGCGTCTTTAAGTGCTGAAATGGCGATGGCTCCTTCCGGAACTGAAGCAATGTCGCTTTTGTTGTATACGATGATGGTGTTTTCGACGGGTTCAGTTGACAAAACCGGATTTTCAGAGTCAACGAGCCATATGTTTATATCGGCAGTCTGGATGGCTTTGCGTGCACGGTCGATTCCGATTTTTTCGATAGGGTCTGAAGTCTCTCGAAGACCGGCGGTATCAATGAATCGGAAGAGGATGCCTCCTATTTCGGCGGTATCTTCGATGGTATCGCGAGTGGTTCCGTGGATATTGCTGACTATGGCTTTTTCTTCGCCTATGAGTCGGTTGAGTAGGGTAGATTTGCCTGCATTGGTGGCTCCTGAGATGGTAACCTTGACGCCATCTTTGAGTGCACGTCCGGAGGCAAAAGAGTTGGCGAGGGATGTTACTTTAGCGTTGATTTCGCGGGCAAGGTTGAGAAGTTCGGTACGGTCAGCAAATTCAACATCTTCTTCGCTGAAATCGAGCTCAAGTTCTGTCAAGGCGGCAAGGTCTATAAGCTTGTCTCGTAGCGAGTTGAGTCCTGCAGAGTATTCGCCCCTGATATGGGACAGTGCAATACGCTGTGCCGCACGCGAGGATGCGGCAATCATGTCAGCCACGGCTTCAGCTTCGGCAATGTCGAGTTTCCCGTTAGTGACAGCCCGGCGGGTAAATTCGCCCCTGTCGGCTATCGATGCTCCCTGACGTATGAGGAGGTTAATGAGTTCTCGCTGAATCCATTGCGAACCATGTATGCTCAGCTCTACTATATCTTCTCCCGTATATGAACGCGGCGCACGGAAAACAGTTGCAACTCCATCATCAAGCGATTCGCCGCTGTCAGGGTCAAATATTGTGCCATAATGTGCGGTGTGTGATGCAACATCATTAAGGTTGCGACCTTGCCATATTTTGCCGACAATATTGATGGCTTCGGGTCCGCTGATGCGTGCCGTTGCTATGCCGCCGGTTCCGGGCGGAGTGGATATGGCGCAGATAGTCGGGTTTATTTGTTGTCCCATTTATGGAATTGTACTTGCGATTCGAGTATATTCTGAATTGAATCGGGTAAGGAGGCAAAGAAATTATGACCGGTAAGAGTCTCTACGGAGTCAATCGTGACTGCCGCAGCCTGAATTCCTCCGTCAACACGTCCGTTAGGCATGATAAAGCCGATTCCACGTGGCGGATTTGCCCACGGACTCAGTATGACCTTAAAAAATGCCTTGGGAACGGCAACCTGCGTATCACCGATAAACTCATCCGGTTGCGGGTTGGACAGAACCGGACCGGCAATGATGATAATCGCGCTGTCTTTCTGAGCCCATCTGCGGCATTTATCCTCAAGTTTGCCCCATGCTCCACCGTTCAGTACCTGAAGCTGAGGACATATGTTAGCCATAGAGAAACTTTCACGCATAGCTTCTGCCGACCATCTCATATCTGCGGCAGGTGCCATGTGTCCGCGGCTGAACCCTGAACCTCGATAATCAAGGGTGGTCGGACATCCTTCAACTTTTGAATCTTGATAAAACTTGTTTGTTCGTGTATTTTCGCCGCTGACTTCTTCGCCCAGCAGTTCCCAGCTGACCCAGTTTGGAACGTGCATATCTCGGTTGAAACTTACCGTAAATGCAGAATACTCGACAATCTGTTCAGGAACACCGGGTGCGGTTTCAACCTTAAGCAACTCTGTGCCATCCATATGCCCTATTAATTGGTCATCGTTAGATTGCACAAGAACAGCATCACACGCCTTAACCGCGCAGCATATGATAATAAGCGTTACACCAATGATAATCAGTGTTCGCGAAATTGGCATTTTATCCGAATATCGGGTATTATTTTTCATATTTCTTAATCAGATTATTAAGAAACTGAATCTGTTTTCCCGTTGACGCGTTATTTCTGGGACGTGTATGTCCAAAAACAGTCAAAGCATTATCAAGTTCTGCAAGTGCGCTTGCATTGCCCTTTTCGATAAAATCCGCTCTTAGAGCGCGAATTTTTTCGCTAAGCTCAATGCCTTCAATAAGACGTTCGAAGCGAACCGATGATTTCGCATCAGGATAAATAAAATATGTATCGCCGGGCGCAAAAAGCTTAAATCTTGTGTCGGTCAGAGGAGAATCCGTCCAGTTCATCCAGCTCCAGTGGAGATATCCGTCGTGTCCGGTGGCTACACAATGAACAGGCAGCCATGCCGCGTCGGCAGGCCAAGAGTTTGAAAACAGATTAGGCTCCGGCGAAGAGCAGCAAGTATACAATGATGAAATCTGTCCTTTGGCTCGTCTGGCGTCAACTACGCCCGGAGGAAATTGGTCGCCTTGAGTGATGGTTAGCGCGTAAAGGCGGTCCTCAAT
Organism: uncultured Bacteroides sp.; assembly: GCA_964586765.1. Lineage (GTDB taxonomy): Bacteria > Bacteroidota > Bacteroidia > Bacteroidales > Muribaculaceae > UBA3263. The sequence continues at coordinate 21,726 of CAZPHN010000035.1, read as the reverse complement.
TTCCGGATGATAATTTCCGGCAAGAGAAATCTTCATGCCCGGAGCTGCGGAATCAACAATGCTGATGGCGTTCTTCATGTCTGCCATTGAGCGTTCATCCATAGCAATGACGGCACGGTCTTCCCATCCTTTTTCGCGCAGATGCTTTTGAAATGCGCTCAGGAAATTACTCCAAAGCTCATTATATTCAGGCGCGTCAGTCGTGGTCTTCAGGAATTGATATTCACCCTTGGCGCGGTCAAAATAGCGGAAATTCATTTCCCAAGGAACCATTGAAAAACATTCAATGTCAGGACCGACGCCGTTTTCAGTCATAAACTCTACCCACTTATCGAAAACGGCATAATCGTAATCCCAAGTGCCGTCGACGTTCTTTGAAGTCTCGACCATAGGGAGGAACAGGTCATTGCTCTGCTCGCCCCATGGCTCGAAAAACAGTATAGTGGAGATAGTGCGCTGTCCGGCGCGCGCAAGCATCTGCGCATATGGTTTCAGCAGTTCAAAATGTTCCGGACTCCATGGCTCTACATTATAATATCGGCTTACAGCATAAGGTTGCTGCCATAAGTTGAGGTAAAATGCCCATTTATCGGGTGTCGGTAGCGTCCGGGACGACACATTAAGTCGAAGCAGAATATTATCTCCGTCAATAGAAAGCGTATCGACATACTCTCCTGCCGGCAGTCCGCTGGGAACTTCAACGGTAACCCAAAGAGGTCGAGTTTCGTTAGCGTTGACCTTAGTCGACAGGTCAGAAATCACGTCGGGAACTTCATATGCCTCGAGGTTATCCGGATGGACGCCACACGCGCGAAATTGGTCTGTCAAAACATAGTCCACAAATCCTACCTTGCCGGCTATGGGACCCGACAGCTTTGCCGAGACAACGCCTTCAGTTGCGGTGGTGAAGAGCGCGAGCGCGCCAACACGCTCACCTCCCCAAGCCGAAACGGTTGTGTCAGCTATGGCATTGGTAATTTTATATGTGCGGGGATAATGATAGTCTTTATTGCTCCAAGATAGTTCTGCGTGGAGAGCGACAGGAGAAACCGCGAGCATTGTCGCAGCTAAAATCGGGCTGAGTTTCATTTTTTTACTTCGACTTTTGCTGTGGGAGGTAAGGTTTCATTTCTCTTAACTACCGCATCATTTACTTTAGCGGCAAGGGAAAGGAACGCATGTCCTTCCGGTGAGTCACTCAGCGCGATAGGCGAGCCTTCATCGGCTTTTACGCCGATATCCTCAACCAGCGGTATCTGACCGAGCAGTTCTACTCCAAGCTCTTCTGCCAGCCGTTTGGCTCCTTCTTTTCCGAAAAGATAGTATTTTTCATCCGGATGGCGCAACGGTGTGAACCACGCCATATTTTCAATCAGTCCAAGCACGGGTACGTTGACCTTGGGGTCGGTAAACATTGCTATGCCTTTACGCGCATCAGCCAGCGCAACTTCCTGAGGCGTGCTGACCACTACCACCCCGGTCAGACCTAATGTCTGTACTAACGTAAGGTGGATATCGCTCGTTCCCGGCGGCATGTCGATTACAAAGTAGTCAAGTTCACCCCAGTCTGCCTGAGTGATAAGCTGATTTAACGCATTTGACGCCATCGAGCCGCGCCAAAGTACGGGTTTGTTGCGGTCAACCATAAATCCGATGGAAAGAAGCTTGACGCCATAAGCCTCAGCAGGGATAATCATATCCTTGCCGTTGACCTCATGCATGTAAAGCTGTGCGTCCTCGAGCCCGAACATTTTCGGCATTGACGGTCCGAAAACGTCGGCGTCAAGCACACCAACCCTATATCCGAGGCGTGAAAGACCTACGGCAAGATTTGCTGCAACCGTGCTTTTCCCAACACCGCCTTTGCCTGAACTTACGCCGATAATGTTCTTCACTCCGGGTAGGGGGCGTTGAGGCTCGGCTTTTTCGGCTGCGGGTTTGCGTGTTTTTACTGAAATGTTTCCTTTAATTTCAATATCGTGAGCTATGAATGTCAAAATGGCAGTTTCGGCATTCTTTACAACCGAACGCATAAAAGGGTCTGTCGGTTTATCGAAAATCAGCGAAAACGATACTTTCCTTCCGTCAATACGGATATCGTCCTCAACCATTTCGAGTTCGACAATATTTTTCCCGTTTCCCGGATATCGCACCTGTTTGAGTGCTTCAAGTATCAAGGCGGGATATAGAGGCTGCTGTTCCATCTTTTCTGAGTAAAATTATTGCGGAGAATTATAATTACGCCCGTAGCTGCGATATGAATCCAGTTCAATATCATCGGCTTCAGGTTCTTTCAGTTCTATGCTTTCAGGGAGGGAGAATGCAAGATATTTGATTGTCAGACCCCGGTCAAGCCATTGTTTCTCATAATGGGTCTTGATTTCGAGAATATCATCGCTTCCGGCAGGAATCTCCCCATATAAATCAGCTGTATTGGCTTTTACGGGTAGACTGTTAAGTTCAACTAACCTTCGCGTGTACTCATATAGGAAGGGGCTGTCTGTCTTTAAATTGATTACGCCGTCCGGCGCAAGCAACGGGCGGTACATTTCCAAGAAATTGGTAGCGGTCAGTCTCTTGCGGGTCTTTTTCATTTGCGGGTCTGGAAACGTAATCCAAATCTCGGAAATTTCGCCGGGAGCAAAGAAACGGTTTATCAATTCAATATTTGTACGAAGAAACCCGGCATTCCTCAATCCGCTAAGGTGAGCCTCTTTTGCTCCAGCCCACATTCTGGCTCCTTTGATATCAATTCCTATGAAATTGCGTTCCGGAAATTTTCGGGCAAGCCCTACGGTATATTCGCCGCGTCCGCATCCGAGTTCAAGAACTATAGGATTATGATTGCCGAAAAAATCAGAGTGCCATTTACCTTTCAGATTAAACTCCGAGGCGTCAACCTCACGGAACGGAACCTGAATTACATTGGGCAGTTCCTCCATTTCAGCAAACTTGCGCAGTTTGTTCTTTCCCATATCATTTAAATGCTGATTTTCGCAATGCCTGATTCACATACAATCAGATATACGCCGTTAGCCCACCCGGTAACGTTAAAATCTACCGTTGTCTTATCCGTATTCTTTCTGGCAATACAGGAGCCGGCTACATTGTATACATTAATCTGATGCAGGGGATTCTCGGATTCTACTATGAGAATATCGCCTTGGCGGCTGACATTGAGCACCGGCAGTCCGGAACCGACAACCTCTGAGCGGATTTCGTTGACGTTGTCATTAGCTCCGATAACATTGAACTCTTTCCATTGGTCTTCTGACTTGAAATCATCAACCATATTGTCAGGAACTACAAGTGAAACCGTATTTTGGTCAATATTACGCCAGACATTTTCTCCAAGACTTGGAATTGACGTGATATCTTCGGCATGAATTGCCGTCAATGCCGTATCGCCTGACATGGCATAGTCGCCGATATATTCCATCGAATTCGGTAGGGTAAGGGTTGCCAGTCCGTCACATTCAGCCAATGCCCACGGTCCGATTTCAACACAATCGACCAGATTCTTGAGGTCAAGCCATTTGATTGCGCTTGCCTCGAAAAGTCCTTCGGAAAGCTCGGTCAGATTTGACTGCTCTACCACATTTACGGTAGTGAGCTTATCGCAGTAGGCAAAAGCGCGCTCGCCTATGGAATTTACCGACGCTGGAATATCTACTGTTTCGAGTGAGTTACAGCGCATAAAAGCGTAGTCACCTATTTCCTTTACTCCTGCCGGAATAGAAACTGAAGAGATTCCCGAACCGGAAAAAGCACCTTTACCAATAGCGGTGAGGTCTACGGGGAGTTTAACGGACTTAAGGGTTGTCATACCCGTAAGAGAATACGGAGGGAGATTTGCCTCCGGAGAGTGACTCATACCGATATACGGAAGATTTGCGCCCGCATATGCCGCAATTTTAACTCCTGACAGGTCCAGCGACTGCAAATGATTAAAATTGTCAAGAATGTATGAGAAATCAGCTGCATTCATCGTGCCGCTCAGGGTAAGAGCGGTTTCGTCTTTACTGACAGACTCGGCGGCGGTTGCAAGTCCACCTGCCGTAAGCCCTTTAATGTCAATGGCGTGAACCAGTGCAGGCATGCATATTGTTCCGCCTATGATTAACAGATGTTTGAGATTATACATTAATAAATTCAGAGAGATATAAAGATGTTTTATGCTGTTGTGTAGTTGATTACAGAGTCAACAATGTAGAGCTTGAGAATTTCATCGCGCTTGATTTCGAGGTCATCATATTCGGCGTTATGGCTGTGGAGAATGACCATTTCCGGATTCTTGTGCCGACGGATGGTCTTTACCATACGAAATTCATCCATAACAATAACGTATGTCTTGCCCCAGATTATTGTATCGGCAGCCACCTCGCGAATAGCTATGTAACTTCCGTTCGGAATAGAGGGCTCCATACTGTTGCCGCTTACGCGCACCATACATTCATTGGCTGAGTTAAGTACGCCCGGAAGGTCAATATATCCGCTTATGCGGTCTGTGGTCAGTTGCTGCTCGAGCGGTCCGAAACCTGCGGTAACGTCGAGGTCATAGATGGGTACCCCGCGGTTAGGCGTTGACTCGCGATGCTCTCCTATGCTGATTTGCTGGTGTGGCTCCGTTTTACCGAATGGGATATCCTCGCCGGTGGTTAACCATACACGCGATACTCCAAGGTCAAGACATATACGGTTGACAAGACCGACGGTGATGGGGAGGCGACCGCTGAGATGCTTCGACATATTTGCAGGACTGATTCCTAATTTTTGAGAGAACGCGCCCTGTGACAGACCCATCAGCAACATCAGTTTCTTAATGCGCTGAATAATGTCTTTTTGTTCATTAAGAGGAATTTGAGGCATAATATTTTTTTGTGTGTTAGTTTCGTTTTACAATTACTTTCACAACGGATGATGATTGCTCCGGAGTCATTACAAGATATATGCCGTCCGGCATTTCAACAATCGTGTTGTCGCTGACGTCATGTAATGTATTTACAATTCTGCCGCTTGGTTCGATTATGCGCACTTCATCAAGCGTTTCAGTTGTGTTTATAAGGATTGCGCCGCCTATGTTGCGCGCGCTTAGACGTACTCCTTCGTATACGCCGGTAATTGATCCCGGAGAAACGACTATCGAGTTGCTGGGCTTGGATGAGACTCCCAAGCGTACAGCCTGTACGGTATAGCTTTCCGAGCCGCTGAAATCAAGAATTTCCAGCGATGTTTCTTCGGCGTATATCTGTGAGGTTGATGCTCCGGATGCACTGTAGATTGTACGGTTTACTATATAATAATCGATAACCTCCGAGTCATTGCCGGGCTCCCAGTTGGCTGTATAGCTTGTGCCCGTAATGTCGGTGGCGGGGAGGGCAACCGGAGCGGAGAGGGTCGGAACGGGCAGACATTCGCCCTTCAGACCTATACCAACTGAACCTGTTATACCTCCGCCGGAAATTACCATGCGTGTCTCGTGAATACCAATCTCCGATGGAGTGTACTGAACGTTAACCCATATGCCATCCGCACTATTCACCGCAAGGGGTGACACCTTTGTTGAGGAAACTCCGTCAATAGAAAACTGGTTGGCATCGTCGGTTACGTTCGGGCGGTCATATATTGTCAGGGTGAGCATCTGACCTTCCTTCATGTTCTCGCCTTTAAGATGGAGTTTTGCCGTTGATGTGTGACCGAGAGCTACCTCTCCGAAGTCAAGGTCCATATCCTGAACCGGAGTGATGAGCGTTGGAGTGGCTGTGGGGATATATCCACCGTCAATATGTTCCGAAAGGATGAAGGGTTCGCCTACGCGGTCGCCCCATATGTATTCACATAATTCCGGAAAGTCAATAAACGGATTTCGGTTATTCTGAATACGATAAACCGCTTCATTACGGTCAATTTCCTTTTGGCTGACTTTGTCGGCGCGAGCCCAGCTCAGCAACAGGTCGCGGCTCCATGTGTTGAGGGTGGGGTATGTGCCGTTCATAACCATATATGTATATTTCCATGTAAGGTTCTGGTAGCAGGTTGCCATATAAAAATATGTGCGGGCAAAATCCCCCTTGTATTCATCATCAGGTTCGAATACCAATGTGGCACCTCCGCCCTGATTTGTAACCGGCACACCTACCTTCGTGATTCCGTTGTCGAATTTGGGCGTTTTCGAGCGGTCAACGGTACCTAACGGGTAGTTGCTCTTTGCCATATTCGCCGCGCTTTCAGACGGATACAGATGATTTAGGTCGACGTATGCAGGAATATCGGTCAGTCCGCCCCACCAGCTCTTAGGAAACGAGTGCTCACGGTTGAGTCCGCTGAAACTCGGAGCATAAAGAGGGATATCGCTATACATATCCCACCATCGCTTTGAGTTCGGATAAACATCTGTTTTCTGGAAATTTGATGGCAGTCCGCTGTAACTTACCTCCGTGTGCGGGTAGATGACTTTGTATACTGCGGTTTTCAGTTCCGCACCGGAAAGTCCGTTTATGCTATTATAATATCCGGCAGGAATCACTCGGTCGGCACCATATGACGCAAGTGTTCCTGCTACAAAAATAGATAAAAATATGAGTTTTTTCATGAAAAATGTTGCAACTTTTGCGCAAAATTACAACTTTTTCATGACTTTACCAAAAATATTACGCTAAAATTACGACTGCGGTACGATGCCGTCGCGGGTAAGCAAGGGCGCGATTTCCGGGTCACGTCCGCGGAAACGCCTGAACAGAACCGCGGGATGTTCCGTGCCACCTTTCTCAAGAATTTCCTCGCGGAAGCTCATGGCTGTGGTATGGTCAAAAATACCTCGCTCGCGGAAAAGTGAAAACGCATCGGCATCAAGAACCTCCGCCCACTTGTAAGAATAATAGCCTGCGGCATAACCGCCGGAAAAGATGTGTCCGAATGTCGGTGAAATCAATGTGCCTTCAACCGGCGGGAAGATGCTTACCGGCTCTATCGCCTTGCGCTCGAATGTGTAGGCATCGGATACCGGCGATGTTATGGAGTGCCATGCCATGTCAAGATAGCCGAAATTGAGCTGGCGCATACATGCATAAGCGGCTCCGAAGGTTGACGATACTTTCAGACGGGATATCATTTCATCGGGAATAGGAGCTCCGGTCCGGTAGTGGCGCGCAAACGGACGCAGAAACTCCGGTTCCGTAAGGAAATTCTCATTAAACTGCGATGGAAGTTCCACAAAGTCACGGAAAACGTTCGTTCCCGCTAATGACGTGTAATGGGCACGTGTCAGCAGCGCATGGAGTGCGTGTCCGAATTCGTGGAGCAACGTACCTACCTCTCCCGGAGTTAGCAACGACGGACGGTCAGCTCCCGGTTTGGTAAAGTTCATTACAATGTTGACCAAGGGGCGTGTAGTGCCGTCAGCCTCGCGGAATTCAGTCATCCACGCGCCCGGACTTTTCCTGCCTGCGCGCGGAAAGAAGTCGGTATAGAGAAGTCCAAGTTTAGAGCCGTCGCTATCTGTGGCTTCAAAGACTTTTACGTCAGGATGGTATGTCTCTATGTCATCACGCTCTTTCAGTTGAATGCCATACAGCTTTCCTGCAAGCGAGAACACACCGTTTACAACTGCCGACAGTTCGAAATACGGACGCATTTCTTCCTCGTCAAAGCTATGCAGATGCTTGCGCAGCCTGTTGAAATGATAAGAGTAGTTCCAAGGCGTGATTTCTTCGCCGGCAAACTCGCCAAGCTGTTTAAGTTCGCGTTGTAGCGGTTCACAGTATGCCTGACGCAGTTTTTCCAACAATGACATTACTCCCTCTGGTGTCTGAGCCATAGTGCGCTCAAGTTTGAAGTCGGCAAACGTATTGTAGCCGAGCATACGCGCCATTTCAAGTCGAAGGGAGGTAATTTCTTTCATTACCTCAATGTTAGAGTATTCTCCTGAACGGTTGCGTGAACTGTAAAGTAAGTAAAGTTTATGTCGCAAATCATCGTTGGGTGACATACGCATGAACGTCATGTAGACCGGCTGGTCAAGAGTCAGCATATATGGAGCGTCAGAGTTGTCGGCTTTTGCCGTTTCGGCGGCCTGTTCTACTAACCATTGCGGTAAACCCTCAATCTGGTCGGCGGTAAGGGGAAATCTGTATGTTGCGAGCTCTTTCTTTACATTATGGCTGAATTTTGTCGTCAGTTCGCTCAGGCGTGCGGAAATTTCGGCAAACCTTTTGCGGTCTGCCTCGGGAAGATTGGCTCCTGAACGGGTAAAACTCAGGTATGTTTTCTCTAAAACTGACTGTTGTTCTACCGAAAGCTGGGGTTTTGAGTCAAAAACCGCTTTAATTCGACCGAAAAGCTTCTGATTAAGCGAAACTTTTGTTGAAAAATCACTTGTCATGGCAGAAATACGGACTGAAATCTCCATCATTTCATCATCAGCATCTGCCGATAGCAGCGGGTAGAACACACCCAGAACGCGGTCAAGTTTCTTGCCGCTGTTTTCAAGGGCTTCGATTGTATTCCCGAAAGTGGGGGTTTCCGGATTATCCGTAATCTCATCAATTTCCTTCAATGCATCGGCGATAGCTGATTCGATAGCGGGAATATAATCCGAAGTCTGTATTTTAGAAAAGGGAGGAGTATAAAAGTCGTTTAATAATATGTTACTCATAAGAGTCGGAAATCAGTGGAATAATGGAAATGTCGACTCCTGCAGCCGCAAGAATGGCGGAATCTGAGCGCAGCGCAATGCGCAGTTTGTTGGAGTCGGTGGAGTACAGCCTGTAGAAATTCAAAGCCTTGCGCATCTGTCCCATGGCCAAGGCAAGATGCCCCATGTTGAGATAATCTGTTTGCGTAGGTTTCTCTATACCCATAAGCCTGTCATAATACTTCCGGGCGGTATCGAAGTCGCCGTTTATGAACGCACTCCATGCGATGGGTCGCAATGGGCGAGTCGAAGTCTCATCCATGAACTCCGCTTTATAAAAACTATGGAGAGCTTCCTGATAGTTACCGAGTTCAAGATGACAATAGCCTATGTTAAGCGCGTTTGCCGCTGTGTCCGGCTCAAGCAACTCGAGTCGGTCAAGTGCTTTAAGAGCCTTCTCCGGCATACCGGCGGCACGATATGCCATGGCAAGCTGACGCAGGGTCCATGGTGAGTCCGGATGCTCCATGTCTGCTTTCTCGAAAGCGGCTGCAGCATCCTCAGGATGTCCGGTTTTACGAAGGGCAAGTCCTATTTTCTGCCATATCTGCGCGTCGGGGTGGGCAAGGCGGAAAAGTTCGATGGCTTCATCCCAGTGTTCGTGTTTGAAGAAGAACTCGCCCACAAGGCGCAGCTTTTCCTCCTCGCGGAAATCTGGAGCAAGAGCGGGAATTCCTACGGGATTGATAATTGACGCGAATGGGTCGACAAATTCCGCTTTACGTCGGAAAAGGCGGAAAAATCTGTATAAATCCTGAATATAGCGGGCTATGATGCTGCGGCGGGTCTGCTCCTCCGGCATGAGTTCTGCATCTGCAAGCTCGGTAAGGTCAATGTTACTTTGCTCAATCTGGCGCGTGATGGCTTGCTTGTGTGCTTCAGGCAGTTGATGGAGCGAAAGAATGAAGGAATATTTGTCGCTGTCACACATTGTCGGTGCCACGCGGACCATTTCGCCCATAGTCACGTCATGACCAAGCGATTCTGCTACTTCGCTGCGCTCGGTCTCAAAAGGCATGAACCAAGCCGAAGGATGATTGAAAAACGGGTAGCTCTTCAGCATTGAGAACGCTGAAAAGAATAAATCGCCGCCTTCACTCTGCATTTGTGAAAGTTTTTCGAGCTTTGACTGTAAACCGCTTTTCTCGAGTAAATCCGCCCATTCAGGATTCATTTCAAGCATTTCCTCCGGATTGTTAATCCTGTTGTAGAGGTCAGGACGCAGTTTCATCATTTCAGGGATGATTTCCTGCTGCATCTGACGCGATATTTTTTCTACATCGGCAGTTCTAATGAGCTGAATCATCGTGGTTTCCACGTCTTTGCTCCAGAATTTATTCTCCCGGAGCGTTTCAAGCATCAGTCCTATTGCCGGCGTGTCTGACCTGCGTGGCCATCGCGCCATGACAAGCACCGCGCCTACCGTTGCCCTGATTCTGACGGCAATGGTCTCTGATTCCGCGCAGTTAAGCAAGGTGCGCAGCGTCGACTCGCTGTAAAATTGAAGAGCGTTAAGCGTCAGTGCGCTGACAATCAGCAACCGGTCGCGTTCTGGCAGGCTGCTGTCCATTATTGCCTCGCGTATTGAGCTCATATCCTCCGCGCTGAGCGGAACAGTAATCCATACGCGCTCGAATACACGCCTTTCTGCTTGTTCGGCAGCAAGTCGGCGGCTCTTTATTTCCGCGCCGGGAAGTCCTGCGGTAGCAAAAAGCGAGGAAGCATTTGCTGTTTTTCTCATTTCCGCTATTAGCGCGGTAATAGTGTCGGCAGGGCGCATTCGCTCGGTGCGCGCCGTATTGTAATATAGAGTGGGGGTGTCAATTATTTCTTTTTCGCGGATTGCAAGGTCAAGAGCCGAATATATGCGGCTATGAATTGCCGATAGCTGCACATTGCGGCTCGGGTCCGGATTTCCGGTCAGTGCATAACTTATTATGCGGTTGTAATCTTCCTCCGCATTATCAATCTCGGTTCTCAGTTGAGGGGCAGAGCTGCCGGGAGTCATGGTACGCAGCAGGCGGAACGCCTCTTTGAGACGTCCGCCGCTGACTGCCGCTTCCACGGCTTGTCTATATTCTTCGGTGTTGGTGTTCATATAGTAATGGTGATAGCAAAATCCGTGCCATCAGAAAGTGATGTGGATGCCTATTCTCACACCGTTTTTCTGTACGTTTGGAGAGCCTATGTATGTTATACGCCTTACATAGTCAACACGCAGGAAAGTCAATATGTTTTCAATGCCTACGTTGAACTCCATATATGGCATTTTACCCATGGAGACAGGTGCTGCTCCGTCGGGGAAGCGTAACAGTCCGTTGTTGTATGCGGGATTGTTCTTTTTGCTCAAATGTCCCCATACGGAGTGAAAACCGAAAACTTCGCGGAGTTTTAGCTTTTTTAGTAATGGAATGTAGTTAAAAATCGCGCCTCGCGCCTGATATTCCATATGTATGGTTGCATAACTGTCATTGATAAACTCCAGCGGCTTCATCAGCATGAAGTTCTTCTTGTTGAGGAAGAAACTGATATTCGCCTCAGGCGATGCCAATGAGAAGAAATCAGATTTTGACCACACGTGACCGCCGGTCAGCGTCAGGTCAATATGTCCCCACGCCGATAGCCAGAATCGCTGCTCTATGCCCGCTTCCGTCTTGTTGGTCCAGTGGCGGGCTCCGAAAAGACCTTTCGGACCTACTGTTTGCGTCATGCGTATTACAGGTCCGTAGAACGCAATGGCGCGGCGTGATTTGGACGACTGATAGAATTTCTCTTCCGGTGCCCAGCGTAATTCTATTTTGGCGAGACCTAACTCGGTGTTGTTGAACGCACGTCCGTAGCCGTCAATGAACTTGACATAACGGCTTTCCTGTTGTTGCTGATGGGAGAGCTGGAGGTTCACGGAAAAATGTGAATAAGTCTCCCATGTAAAGTCTAATGCCGTAAATCGCCTGTAAGTAAGTAGCTTGTTTTTGGTGAAACTGATTGAGGTGAAAAAGGCGTCGCTCGCCGAGTAGCTTTGACCAAGTTTGTCAACGTCATATGAATGAGTGACCTTCAGTGACCTCACAGGGAACTCCATCTGATGTTTTTCCTTGCGGTTGAATGAATATTCAACTTCGCCTCCATATTTCCACTTATGGTCTTTAAGTCCGTAAGCTCCGTAAACTTTCGAGAACCAGTGGTGAGAAAGTGCGCCCGTTGTGTTTAATCCGCCACGGAATCGCCATCCTTCAAGGTCATTGCGGCTAACGGTAGAGAAGATAGGTCCATACGTGAATTTTGCGTCCGGACCTCCTAATTTTATCTGGTCATCAACAAGGGTGCGCAGCACTTTCAGTGAATATCTTATCCACTTTTTGCTGTTCATATCGGCTATGGCTTTGTCCATGTTTGCCTCACCGTATTGCATATCTATGGGACGGTATGACACTATGTTCGCGCTCAAATCCTCGCGCTCTAGTACCGGGCGCGGGTCGTCAAACAGCGTCGTGTCCTTAGGCATATTGAAGCTATGGGAATTGTAAACATTCAGTCGCGAAGCCAACGCGCGTTGACCTAAAAGTCCGAACTCTATCAGCAGTTCATCGCGTGTTTTCAGGCGAGAACCGTCGGGCGCACGGTCATATTCCTGAAAAATCTGCATATCCTTGATATAGTTGATATTGGCGGCTTTAGGCAGTCGCAGCTTGGCGCGCCGTATGAACGTCAGAGAATCCCCCTTTACCACGTAGAGACGTCCGTTAAAGCCCGGTACACTGGGATTGTGTGGCAAAAAGGAAACGACAATGAGCGAATCGCCGCGCTCAGGGTCGGCAATCGTGTCCGAAAGGTAATACTTGTAGAAATCAGTGGCTATTTTCCCTAACGGACTGACATATTTCGCGTGTAAAATGGAAATATTGTCGCCGTCATATAGGTCGATTGGGCGCAGAATGTCGTTGGCAAACGTCTGCATTGACTGAGCGTCGGCAACCATGTCGTCGAGTCCGTGGCGGTTACGCAGTCTTACAACCTCGCGCTCGGTGTCCGATTCGCGTCGGTAATAGACATCGCTCACTTTCTCCTTGACGGTAAGATTCAAAACAGGGTCTCCGCTCAGCGGTGATTCATCGACATACTGTGCCAGAAATCCCAATGCGCCTGCAGAATCAATCGGAAAGTTTATAACTCCGATTTTTATTTTCTCATACTGGCCGTAATGGTAAAAATCGTTAGTGACCTTCGGGTCGGTCAAATTACGATTAGCCATAACCTTCTCGATGAAAGCCACGGCAGGATTTCCCTTCTTTGTATATTTTTCCTTTTTATTGTTACTTACCGTCAACTCTTCGAGCATATGATGGGGTTCATAATGCTCTTTTTCTAATTCTGAAGCAAAAATTGACAGCGAAATAACACAAAAAAGCGTCAAAATCAATAATCTCATACCCTTTAAACGCACTCCCATACCCTTTTATTTTATTCGATATCTCATTTTAATTAACTCCTCCAACAATCATTTTTCACTGTTCATTTTTCATTTTTCATTTAAAAGTCGTATCTTTGCGGAGTATGGCTAAGGAAATTGAACGCAAATTTCTTGTCGCCGACGTTGATGCGGTGCGCTCAGCCGCATATGAGTCGGTAAGGATTCGTCAGGGCTACCTCTCGGCAGACCCGCAGCGCACCGTCAGGGTGCGTGTGCGCGGCGACAAGGGATTTCTTACCGTAAAAGGAATTAACCATGGCGTCGAGCGCATGGAGTGGGAGTATGGTATTCCCGTTGCTGATGCGCTGGAAATGCTTGAAATATGTACCGGTAGGATAATTGACAAGACGCGCCATCTGGTTCGTTTTGAGGGACACACGTGGGAGGTCGATGAGTTCCACCGCCCTGTTGAGATGTGGCTTGCCGAGGTTGAGATGTCGACGGCTGACGAGGTTGTGATTCTTCCCCCGTGGGTCGGACAGGAGGTTACCGGCAATCCCGAATACTATAATTCCAGTTTATCGAGATGAAGATTATCAATATAGTCGTGGCAGCGGGCAGCGGGACACGCTTTGGCGCGGACCGGCCGAAGCAGTTCTGTATGCTTGAAGGCAAGACGGTGCTTGCTCGCGCCGTGGAGCGTCTGCGCGCCGCGACGGGCGATGCCCCTACCGTGGTTGTTGTTTCGCCCGGATTTGAAGATGAGGTGCCCCAAGGGTGCCGGATGGCTTATGGCGGCGTGACCCGCGGCGGGTCGGTAAGAAACGCTTTGCGCTCAATTGAAAATATTGAGGCGGATGTCATTTTGATTCACGACGGTGCGCGTCCGCTGCCGTCGAGGCGTTCGATTGAGCTGGCTATTGCCGCCTGTGCCGACCATCAGGGCGCAATACCCGTTGTCCCGGTGATTGACTCACTGCGTCGCGCATCCGACGGCGCGCCGGTCAACCGTGCCGACTTCCGTTGCGTGCAGACCCCGCAGGCTTTCCGTGCCGACTATCTGCGCCGCGCTTATCAGCTTACCGCCGGCGAGGAATTTACCGACGATGCCTCAGTGATGACCGCCGCCGGCTATGATGACATTGCCCTGACCGAGGGCAGCCCGTCGAATATCAAGATTACCCTTCCGCTTGACCTTGAAATTGCCGCTTTATACTTGAAACATGACGCCTGATGCTGACATAATGTATCTGAAGGGGGTCGGTCCCCAGCGTGCCGAACTTCTGCGCAAGGAGTTGGGCGTCAAGACTGTGGGCGACCTGCTGCGTCATTATCCCACGGGCTATGTCGACCGCTCGCAGATATATAGGATTGCCGACCTGCGTGGCGCGGAGTTGCCAATGATGCAGATTCGCGGGCGGTTTGTCAGTATGGCTTTGCAAGGCGAGGGCGCGAAGCAGCGGCTCGTAACCATCTTCTCAGATGGCACCGGCACTATGGAGGTGGTATGGTTCCGTCAGGCAAAGGCAATCAGCCAGCAGATTAACCCGATGACCACTTATGTGCTCTTCGGCAAGCCTACGGAGTTTAACCGCCATTGGCAGATGGTCCATCCTGAGATGGACACCGAAGCGGCGGCTGAGTCGCGCAAGGGGTTGCGCGGAATTTATCCGCTGACGGAGACACTCCATCGCCGCAATCTCACCTCGCGTCAGCTCCATTCGTTGATGCTATCCGCGCTCGACGGTCTCAGCGGTGTGCGCGAAACACTTCCCTCTGAAGTCATTGAATCGCAACATCTGATGCCGCTTTCCGAGGCATTTCGCGCCATACATAAGCCAGCCAACATGATTGAGGCAGAGCGTGCGCGCTACCGCTTTAAGTTTGAGGAGCTGTTTTTCCTTGAACTGAATATCCTGCGTTATAGCCGCCATCGCGCGCAGCAGCTTTTAGGACATAAATTTGACCGTGTCGGCGACTTTTTTAACCGTTTTTATCGCGAATGTATGCCTTTTGAGCTTACCGGAGCGCAAAAACGTGTGATTAAGGAGATACGTGCCGATATGAATACCGGACGTCAGATGAACCGCCTGCTGCAGGGCGACGTAGGCTCCGGCAAGACCCTTGTTGCATTGCTCACAATGCTTATTGCGCTTGACAATGGTTGTCAGGCGTGTTTGATGGCTCCCACGGAGATTTTGGCAACCCAGCATTTCGAGAGTCTGTCGCGTATGGCGGGCGAGATTGGGGTGAACATTCGTTTGCTTACGGGATCAACTCCTAAGCGTGAGCGCGATGAAATCCATGCGCAGCTCCTTGACGGTTCGCTCCATATATTGATAGGTACCCATGCGGTAATTGAGGATGCCGTGCAGTTCCGCAAGCTCGGCTATGTGGTTATTGATGAGCAGCACCGGTTCGGTGTGGCTCAGCGAGCCCGCCTGTGGCAGAAAGCAACCATAGCTCCGCATGTGCTCGTTATGACAGCGACGCCCATTCCGAGAACCCTCGCCATGACTGTCTATGGCGACCTTGACGTCAGCATTATCGATGAACTCCCTCCCGGGCGAAAGCCGGTGCAGACCCTTTTGCGCTTTGACCCTCAGCGTCAGAAGGTATATGACGGTATTCATTCCCAGCTCCTTCAGGGGCGTCAGGCTTATATCGTTTACCCGCTGATTGAAGAAAATGAAAATCTTGAGGCGCGCTCGCTTCAGGAAGGTTATGAGTTCATCAGCCATCTGTTCAGTGATTTCTCCGTGGCGATGGTCCACGGGCGTATGAAACCTGCCGAAAAGGATCGCCAGATGGAGAAATTTGCTTCAGGTAAGGCTCAGATTCTTGTCGCGACTACCGTAATTGAGGTCGGGGTGAATGTACCGAATGCATCGGTAATGGTGATTGAAAATGCCGAGCGGTTCGGTCTCAGTCAGCTCCATCAGTTGCGGGGGCGTGTAGGTCGCGGAGCTGACCAGAGTTACTGCATACTGATGAGTAAACCGAATATCGGAGCGGATACGCGCAAAAGGCTTGAAATCATGACGTCGACCACCGATGGTTTCATCGTTGCCGAAGAGGACATGAAGTTGCGCGGTCCCGGTGATATCGAGGGTACCATGCAGAGCGGACTGCCGATTGATTTGAAAGTTGCATCCTTAGTCTCGGATACTCCTATAATGGAAATAGCGCGTCAGGAAGCTATCAAATTACTTGATGCTGACCCCGATTTGCGAAATCATCCGGCTGTCGCTGCCACTATTTCAAAACTCTTTGACCGTTCTATGGATTGGGCGAGAATTAGCTGATTTTATGTAGTTATGAAACATTTTTTATCCGTTTTGCTGCTTTTTCTGCCGTTTTCGCTCTTTTCAAAGGTGTTTTATCTCAATAATGGAGATTCTGTGCCGTCGGGAGCCGTTTCCGCTGTTGAAGTGCGAGTCAAGCTCTCCTCTGCCCGCACCGGGCGGTTGGCGCAATGGACCCTTGGGTGGGAAACCGATTCACTTACGGTGATTTTTGACTGCCGCCATGTGGTTGACGGCATCGGCGAGCCCTCCATTGCGGTTGTGTGCTGCGATGTTGTCGCTCCGGCTCCGCGGCTTGACTTTAATGGCGGATGGAACTCCGTGGCGGTTGAGTGGGTAGGGGAGTCTGCCCGCATATTGGCGGGACATGACCTTCTTGAGCCGGTAGGCGAGGTTGCCGGGCTTTGTCGCCCGCGTTCCGCAAGCCTGACCGTGACTGCCACGTCAGGTAAATTGAGCGTTGCCGACCTCATTGTCGAGACCGACGATTATGACCTCTCCGCGTTAATGACCGGTTGCGATGTTGATAAACTCGACGTTTGGGAATATCTTGACTCAACGGAATCTAAGAAGGCTGCGTTGGGCGGACATTATCGGCTGGGACTGCTACCGGTAGAAGATGGTTATGACCTTGTCTATCTGTCCGGCGCAAGGGTCAATTCAGCGGCATGGCGTCCCGGAATGAGAAAAGGGCATCTTACCGCTACGGCATATCAGGGTCATTACCTTCTCCACTGGACCGACGCCACCGGCAGACCGCTTCCCGGGGAGCATTATGCAACGCTCGATATTCCGAACTGCACCCTTACACTGGAGTTTCCCGCCTTTCCGCTTTCGCTCCGATTTGTTACTCCCAAGGATTAGTAACGGTGAATACGGTCCTCGTGGAATTTGTCGCGGGGTGTCGGGGTACCGACGGGATGTCCGACGGGAATAACATTGAATGGAACAAACTCCTGCGGTAGATTTAAAATGCGACTGACTGACTCCATTCGGTCTGCGTGGGGGTAGAGTGCCGTCCAGACGGCACCAAGTCCGAGGATATGCGCTGCCACAAGGATATTCTCCGATGCTGCCGAAAGGTCCTGAACCCACAACGTAGAGTCATCTCTATCAAGAAATCTTTCCCTATTACCGCAAACAATTATTGCTACCGGAGCGTGTTTCACCATCTTGGCATATGGCAAAGCGTCAGCCAGACTGTCCAAAATTTTGCGGTCCGTTACCACGGCAAACTCCCATGGCTGCTTGTTGACACCGGTCGGTGCGGACATAGCTGCGCGCATCAACTCCTCGATTTCCTCCTCGGAAACCAGTTCGTCAGTATAATTCCTGACACTTGTGCGCCCGAGAATCCCCTCAAGCGCGCTCATCTCATCAATTTTTTCCTTTTCCATACCTCTAAAACATCCCTCCCCCTCCAAAAGTTTAGGGAATGAGCGGAAATCATTCTCTCTCCGCAGGTCGCCATTAATAGATTTGTATCAAAAAAAGAGGTCGTACAGCAAAATGCACGACCTCATTTTTCCCTTTTTAGAGTGTTGGCATTGAGCCTATAGTCAATACCGGCACTATTTATTACTGCAAAGGTACTACTTTTCTCAATATTAAACAAAACTTTTTCAAAAAAGTTTTTCAACGTCTATGAAGATCCTTAAAACCACTTATATTCAAAAGAATATAACGAACATCTTCACTAACACCATATTTAGCTATAAGGTCATCTATATCCTTTAATAATTCCAAATATCTTTTAGTTGATATTTGTTTCAACATATATAAGATAACTCGTGTAGCACCATTCAGGTTCTGATTATCAGCAATCCCTTTCATCATTGCCGGACCCTTTCTTATTGATTTTTCTGGTGTAAAATCATAAAGTACGTTACTGTGGGCACATACGTTTCTTATGTTTTTTATTACCTCCAAGTAACTTTCAAGTGTAACAAGTGTTTTAATACCAAATTCGGCAGCTACTTTTTCTTTAATCTTAGCATCTTGAATAGACTTGAACAAATGGAAAACCTCTCCAAGAGTCATGTATTCAATGGTCTTCCATGCTGGAGCGTATTCATCTTCGGGATAATGCGAATGATGCAATCTAATAATTGCATTTTTATCCCTGATTGCCTTGTATCCTCCATCTTGATAATGCTTGACTTGCTTATTTAATATTACACGATTATCTGCAAACCAAGCTGGTATGTCAACGTATTCGTTGGACACAATGTATACAACCTTTGTTCTAAATGCAATTTCAATTCGACTTAATGCCTTAAGCAAATGACTCCTAAGGTAAAAATCAAAATAATATAACTTTATAGCACTATCAAATTTAGTCTCCGGCACAAATTCGTGAGTTCTGTTATCCTTGTTCGGATAAGTTTTTTCAAAAGGAAACCAGTAGAACCCAAGACGATAATACCCGACATCGAGTAATACCTCTTTTGCTTTATCGACGTTGGATATAATCATTCCCCTGCTACGCAGAAGCTCGATTTGCTTATCTAATGTGATGGCTTTTCTTCCCATGGTGAGTACAAAGTTACGAAAAATAGTTGGATTTTTCGGGACTTTATAGGGAATGAGCGGAAATCATTCTCTCTCCGCAGGTCGCTAACCGGGCAAGACCGAATGAAATACGCTCAAAACCGGATTCCTTCTCCTGACATGGGACTGCTTACCTCATTCTGTCAGACTCAAAATCCGACTGCAAAGTTACGCACCATCCCCTCCTCCCGATCGCAAAATTTGTCCCGCCCACATGAAAGGCGGTCTCCGCACCGCCGTCAGCCGTGTGAGCAAATATAGCCGGCGCAACGGAGTGCGCCTCTCCCCGTAAAAAATGGCAGTGGAATGAATGTTCCGCTGCCATTGGAGTGTGTATGTTTTATTGATTAGATGGCTACCTTAAAAGTCTTGGAGGGAGTGGTCAGGATGTATGATTCGCCGGATTTAAGGATCACCGAGCGGTCAAAGCCTGTATAAATTGTCTTGCCGCTAACGTCATAGACGCTAACAAGCTCTCCCTCATCAAGTCCTGTTATTGAAACAGTATTGCGGTTTATTGAAATACGCACTTGAATGTCAGCTGCATTGACTGATTCAATTTCTACGGTTGAATTGCTAACGAGAACCATATTTAGGTTATTTTCGCCGTGGAGTGGTGCAGTAGTAAACACGTTATTATCAAGCTTATCGGTCACATCATCGCCATTATAAGTGACCGAATGAATTTCCCATCCATCCTCAGGTTGTAGCTCAACAACTGCCGACGTACCCTCTTTATAAGTGTGACGGATTGCGTGAGTATCAGCACCCTTGACAACCAAAGTTGCTTCAGTTTCCGGCGCAAATTCAATCTTCAAGATTCCGTCGCCTTCGCCTCTGAAATCTGTAATTGTTAGTCTGTGATTGATAAGGTCGTTCATAATATCTTTTCCTTCAAGAGTGATTGAAGATATTACATTACCGTCATTGGGAAGAACAAAGAACTCAAAGATAGAACCTTCAAATTCTGTCCCACTTACAATATCTCCAAATGTATTGTTATATACTTTGCCACAACCAAATATCTCAATATTCAGTTTACTTGGAATCTCCACAATATTCATGAAATTAGACCAAGTTGGATGATTTTTATAAATGGCGTACGCGCCATGCGGGACATATAAAGTTGCGTTTTTATAGGCGTTCGTTGAGAATGCAGACAACGGTGCATCCGCCGGAGTAGTAGAATTTACACGTATTGTCTTTACGAGATCACTACCGGCAAAAACATTCTCACCAATAGTCTTAATATTTTCGCCAAATGTGATTTCTTCTATTGCGGCATCTTGACTAAACATATTCGGTAATATCTCAGTTACACAGTTACCAAACTCAAGGGTTTTCAATTTCGGCAAATTGCACATTGATTCCTTAAATGTCTCATCTATATTACGACCTATATACATTTCTTCAACTATATTGTCTTTACCAAATAGCAAAGTATCACTTGTATTTAGATGAATACTTTGATTATCCTTATAAGATAGTTTAGATTCTGAGTCGCTGAATATGATTGATTTAAGATTGCTACAAGAATTAAACGCAGTCCATTCAATGACTGATACAGAACGCGGGATAGTAATTGAAGAAAGTGATCCACAATATACAAAAGTACCTTTACTTATTTGCTTTAATCCAGTTGGAATGTTAATACTCTTTAATGAGTCACACCTACCAAATGCATATTCACCGATATGATTTACACTTTGAGGAATATTTATATCTTCAAGAGATTCACATAGCCAAAATGCCCCAATTTCAATGTCCGTTATTGTATTAGGTAGTTCTATACTTTTTAGTGATTTACAGTTTTGAAATGAAAGCCTTCCAATTGTTTTTAGTCCACGAGGTAATATTACACTCTTCAAATTGATGCAACCATCAAAACAAAATGCACGAATTGAATCGCCATAATAACTATTAATGTTAATGCTTTCAAGATTGAAGCAATTATTAAACGCTCCTACACCAATATAGTTAATACCGATATTTAAATTGACCTTAGTTCCATCCCATTTAGCAAAAGCATAATCACCAATATTGTGATTATAAGGTGAAAATTCAATATTAAGTTCGGTGATTTTCTCATTGTTTTCGTATAGTTGATGAGCATAATATAATGGATTGGAAGTAACGCGATAATTGCTATCACACACAAAATTAATCGCCATCCATTCACGGACATCATGTGTATGAACTTCTTTTAGGTTTATGCATCCTTCAAATGCACAAGAATCAACAAAATTTACACTTCCCGGAATTTCAATTGAAGTCAAGCTATTACATCCCGCTAGTGCATACTTTCCAATTTTAGTAATCATGTCCGGGAGTATTATTTCTTTTAATTCCGATGTACTATTCTCTAAAAAATTCGAATCTTCATACCATTTTAGGCTATCATCACCCCAGTAATAACCGCAATGCCAATCTAATCCGAATACTGGTGAACCATCTCCAAAAGTAGTTACACAATAGTTATCATCAATAATTGAAGGTACTGCAATCGTCGCATTATTGCCATACCAATACCAACTAATATTCGTAACTGTTGCGGTACCATCATCAAATAGCAGATAGTCAATTCCGTCAAGCGAAAAAGGCTGTTGTGCATATGACGTTGATGAACTCCACAAGCATAATGTCAAGCAAAGGAATGATACTAGTTTTCTCATTGTACTAATTACTTTTGCCTCCTGACTCCCTAATTCGGCGGTTTGATATGGGTACAAGAAAAGAGGGGAATTCATCGCACCTCTATCATAGTTGGA
>CAZPHN010000034.1:0-25280 GCA_964586765.1 uncultured Bacteroides sp. | reverse complement strand
CTAGGACCCACAGATTATGAGTCTGTTGCTCTAACCAACTGAGCTATAGGACCGTGTAACTTTGCTAGTGCTTTTGTTACGGTGCAAAGTTACGTATTTTTTTTGTTAATTGCAAATATTTTTTAATCTCTGTTACTTCCAAAGAAACGGAGAAGGTAGAGGAAGAGGTTAATGAAGTCGAGATAGAGGTTCAGCGCACCGATGGTTGCAAGGTGTCCGGAGGTGCTTGCGGGAAGCTGTTCTGCCATGGTCTTGATTTGCTGAGTATCCCATGCGGTAAGTCCTACAAAGATGATCACGCCGGCTATGGAGATTATCCAGTCAAGTGTTGAGCTATGAGCAAACAAGTTTACAATCAAGCAGATAATCAGTCCCCAAAGAGCCATATAGAGTATAGAACCCATCTTTGAGAGATCCTGTTTGGTAGTATAGCCAAACACGGTCATTCCGCCGAATGTTCCTGCTGTAATAAAGAATGTTTTAGCTATTGATGCACCTGTATATACTACAAAAATCGAGCTAAGAGCTAATCCGTTAATTACGGCAAACAGATAGAAAAATCCGGCAGCTGCTGCAGAACTCATTTTTGTCAATCGGGCACTAAGATATATTACAATGGCAATTTCGGCAATGAAAAGTCCCCAGTAAACAAAGGGATGAGTTGCCATGTAATATACAAAACCTTGGGCGTTGGCAAGCAGCGCGACAATAGCGGTCACGAGAAGACCGAAAGTCATGCGCAAATAAACGCCCTTCATTACTGTACTTACACGCTGCGAAAGCGAGAAGTCAGAGCCGGCATATTGCGGCATATCGTAAGGATAATTGTTCATACGTCTTTTTTAGTGATTTATTAATATTGAGTCTTACATTCTTTCAACAACTCCGATACCCAAGAGGTTCAATGCAGTGCGAACAACGTCTGCCGTTGTCTGGCAAAGGGCAAGACGAAGCGAGCGCAGCTGTTCGTTCTCTTCTTTAAGAATAGAGCAGTCATGATAGAACTGATTATATTCTTTAACAAGGTCATAAGCGTAGTTGGCAATAAGAGCAGGCGAATATGTGCGACCGGCTTCCTGAACAACCGACGGAAAATCAGCCAACCGCTGCACCAGCGCAATTTCACGCTCTCCGGGAATGGCTGCCGTATAATCGCCGATAGCTATTCCCGCTTCCTGTGCCTTACGCAAAACGGAACGGATACGAGCATAAGTGTACTGGATAAACGGACCGGTATTGCCGTTAAAGTCAATACTCTCGGCGGGATTAAACGTGATATTCTTTCGTGGGTCAACTTTAAGCAGGAAATACTTCAACGCACCGAGTCCCACGACTTCAGCCACATTCGCCGCCTCCTCGCTGCTGAGTCCGTCAAGCTTTCCAAGCTCATCGGAAACTTTACGCGCATCGGCAACCATAGCGTCCATCAAATCATCGGCATCGACCACGGTTCCTTCTCTTGACTTCATCTTGCCGTTAGGAAGCTCGACCATACCGTAGCTGAAATGAACGAGGTCCTTACCCCATTCAAATCCGAGTTTGTCAAGCAAGAGTGAAAGCACTTGAAAATGATAATTCTGCTCGTTACCGACCACATATATCATCTTCGAGATGGGATAATCCTGATAGCGTAACTTTGCGGTACCGATATCCTGAGTCATATATACCGAAGTTCCGTCGGAACGCAACAGAAGCTTATGGTCCAGTCCGTCGGCAGTCAGGTCTGCCCACACAGAGCCATCGTCCTTGCGGTACATGATGCCCTTTTCGAGTCCCTCAAGAACTTTTTCCTTACCTTCGAGATAAGTCTGACTTTCATAATAGATTTTATCGAATCCGACTCCCATACGCTTATATGTTTCATCAAATCCGGCATAAACCCATGAGTTCATGGTTTCCCAAAGCTTACGTACCTCCGGGTCTCCGCTTTCCCACTTGCGGAGCATTTCACGAGCCTCAGCCATCAGAGGTGACTTAGCGGCAGCTTCCTCTTCGGTCAGACCTTGTTCCATCAAAGCCTTAAGTTCTGCCTTATAATGCTTGTCAAAAAGGACATAGAAATCGCCGATAAGGTGGTCTCCTTTCTTTCCGGTAGACTCGGGAGTACATCCGTTGCCCCACTTCTGCCAAGCAAGCATTGACTTACAGATATGGATACCTCTGTCATTGACAATATTGGTCTTTACGACATTATTGCCACACGCCTGAAGAATCTGGGCAAGCGAAAATCCGAGCAGATTATTGCGGACATGTCCAAGATGAAGCGGCTTGTTAGTATTCGGCGATGAATACTCTACCATAACGAGCGGTGACTCTGCCGTCGGAGCGGTCAAACCATAATCGGGAGTCTCCGAAATATGTTTAAGAACCGCGTTCCAATATGTAGGTTCAATAACGATATTGAGGAAGCCCTTGATTACATTGAAACGATTGACAGCCGGCTCATTGTCAACCAACCAGTTACCAATCTCCGTACCAACCTGTTCGGGGCTCTTCCTTGCAGCCTTGACCCAAGGGAAAGTCACAATAGTCATATTGCCTTCAAACTCCTTGCGGGTAGCCTGAGGCACAATTGAATCCGCAGGAGTTTCAACACCGTAGAGTTCCTTCACGGCGCGGCTCACTGCTTCCGATATAATCTTATCTATAAGCATAGTCAGGATGAAATTTATTTAAACTGAACCGCAAATTTACGAAATTTTCCGGTAAAAAACGGCGATTTTCGGTCAGTTTAAAATAAAACCTCCAAAAAGTGGAGAATAAGCGCGGGCATACTGCCGCAGAAAAATCAAAGTGGATTTGTTCGGCTCAGAAGAAGATTGCCGGGAGTCGGCACAAACATATCCTGTTGGAGTAAAAATATCAGCCATAGGCAGAGAGGATTTAGTTAAAGAAATCAAACATTAACTAAACGCTGCCCATGGCTTAAATATTGTATGAGAGAATCAAAAAAGTAACGCTATTCTGTAAACGACAAATGCAAATATCCACGCAATCGACGTATTGTAAATAACCGAGAATGCTCCGTACTTCCAAGAGCCTGTTTCCTTGACTATTGCCGTAACCGTAGCGATACACGGACAGTAAAGCAAAATAAATACCAGAAAAGCCAAAGCCGACGCTGGCGTGAAGTCAGGATGCGGTCCGACAGACAGACGCGCACCCAGCGAACTGTCATCGACATCATCCGTTCCCGCATACAACACACCGAGCGTACTTACCACAATCTCTTTGGCAGGAATACCGGCGATAGCCGCCACGGTTGCACGCCATTGTATTCCTAACGGACGCATTACAGGATTTACCGCCTTACCTATCATCTCTAAATAAGAGTCACGCAACGGGTCAATCTGTGAATCATCATAATTTACCGTAACTACTTGCTCCGGCTGAGTCTCATGACGCGGGAAATAGTCCAATACCCAGACAATGATACATGCCACAAGGATAATACCTCCCATCTTTTTCAGATACTGCTTACCTTTACCCCACGTATGAAGCAAAGTAGCCTTCATAGTCGGCACGCGGTAAGGCGGCAGCTCCATCACGAACGGAGTTTCATCCTTTTTCCATACAAACCTACGCAATAATCGCGCCGTAATTACCGCAGCCAATACGCCCATGGCATAAAGCGCGAAAAATACCAGAGCGGCATGCGCGGAAAAGAAAGTACCTATAAGCAGCACATAAATAGGCAAACGAGCAGAACAGCTCATAAACGGATTTATCAGAATCGTTATCAGCCTGCTGGTGCGGCTCTCAATAGCTCTGGTCGCCATAATTGCAGGCACATTGCAGCCGAAACCCATTATCAGCGGAATAAAACTCTTGCCGTGAAGACCTATGCGATGCATAGCCTTGTCCATGATGAACGCCGCACGCGCCATATAGCCGGAATCTTCCATAAACGATATGCACGCATATAAAATCAAAATATTGGGCAAAAAGACTATTACCGCTCCTACTCCGCCTATAATTCCGTCAACAAGCAAATCCGCGAGGGGACCTTCAGGCATAATGCGGCTCACAAAATGTCCGAGCCACTCCACTCCCGTCTCAATCCACTGCATAGGATACTCGCCTACGGAAAATGTCAGCCAAAAGACCAAAAGCATCACCCCAAGAAATAGCGGAATACCAAACAGACGGTTTGTTACAAAAGTATCGATAATAGCAGTAGAGCGTGAGGAGGTCTCGCGCTCGCCGCTCATGGTCTCTGCCAGCGCGCCGTCAATAAAACCATATTTCTCTGCCGCGATTGATGCACCGACATCTTCCTGACGGATTTCGGCAATAACGTTACGGCTCCGCTCACGTATGGCGCATAATTCATCATATTGCGGCAAATTCTTCATCATCGACTCAACTTCCGAGTCTTTCTCAAGAAATTTTATCGCAAGGTAACGCGGAGAGAACTGAGGGGCGGCAGAACGGTCTGCCTTCAGTATTGTCTTAATCTCGCTAACTGCCTTTTCTATGTCCTCGCCTAAAGTAACATGAATATGACGGACAGCTTCTTCGCGCCCCTCATAAACCCTGATAACGGTATCGAAAAGCTCATTGACACCCTGTCCGGTCTTGCTCACGGTCGGAACAATAGGCACACCGAGCATTGCGCCAAGCAACTCATAATCCAAAACCGCACCGCTCTCCTGCAGTTCATCATACATATTGAGAGCTATAATCATCGAGCGGTCCATGTCGATAAGATCTGTCGTAAGATACAGATTTCGCGCCAAGTTACTTGCCACAACCACATTGATTATCACGTCCGGAGTCTCATCCTTCAGATAGCGGCGAACATATAATTCTTCTGGCGAATATGCGGCAAGTGAATAAGTTCCCGGAAGGTCTACAATCTTTATTCTGTAATCGCCATAATTAAACCAACCCTCCTTGGCATCAACGGTCACACCGGAATAATTACCTACATGCTCCGTAGCTCCCGATGCGAAATTAAACAGCGAAGTTTTACCGCAGTTTGGATTGCCAATCAAGGCAACCGTGATGGTTTGCCGCTGATTATCGGCAATGACCTGAACTGACTCATCATCATTTGCGCGCAAATAGTCCGGCTCACCTATCCTTACCGGAATCTCGGGTGCTTCGGGAACCACTTCTATCAATTCCGCCTCGGCAACGCGCAGTGACACCTCATATCCCATCAGCGAATACTTAACCGGGTCCTTCAGTGGAGCGGAAAGCACATTCTTTACCAGCTTACCTCTCACAAAACCCATCTCCATAAGGCGTTTACGAAACGCCCCATGTCCTAATATCTTGACTACATAGGCCTCTTGACCCTGTTTCAGTTCACTTAATCTCATAATTGGCGCAAATGTCGCAATTTTTTTAACCTTTTACAATACCCTTTTTAGAGTATATTCATACATATTGCGGTTAATGTACGGTAAGGTAATTCCCTTCCTTGACGGCGCACGGAGTAAAACCGGCTGTCAGTCATTGAACATCCAGCCGTCTCCATAACCCTTACGCCGGAAATCTGTAGTTTCACGGCTGCAAGCAAATCAACGTGAGGACGCGCTCCCGGACGCTCAATCACCGCCTCCGGCGGAAACTGCTCCGCCACCTCCGGTCCTACCTCGAAACAGTCCGGACATATAAAAGGTCCGACGGCGGCAACCGTACGGTCGGCGCGCGCACCGAGTTTTTCCATAGCCTCCATGGTCCGTCCGGCAATTCCTCCTACCGTGCCCCGCCATCCGCAATGTGCGGCTCCAATTACTCCGGCTTCACTATCGTAAAGCAACAGCGGCAGGCAGTCAGCCGTATTTATACACAAAAGCTGACCGGGGCGGTCGGTAACCAACGCATCCGCTCCTTCAAGGTCTTCGCCGGGATACGCCACTCTTACCGAATGGGTCTGACGGGGAATATAAATCTCCTTTACTCCGCTTACTCCTCTCAGCATTGCCATATCAGCAGCTACCTGCCGCAGACTGGCTCCGGCATAACCGCAAACATTAAAACCGGCGAGAGTGCTGAACGCACTGACGCCGGTTTCTTTCTCCATATATCGGATTATTTTCATTTATTGTGCAAGATAACTCTTCAAAAGGTCAGATTTTGATGCTTTCAGTCTGCGGATTGCCTTTTCCTTAATCTGGCGGACACGTTCGCGCGTAAGGTCAAATTTATCGCCGATTTCCTCAAGTGTCATTTCCTGACATCCAATGCCGAAGAAGAGTTTCAAAATCTGGCGTTCGCGCTCATGAAGTTGCAGTAAAGCGCGCTCAACCTCGGTTGTCAGCGAATCGCGGTTAAGTTCTGCGTCCGTAGCGGGAAGGTCATTGTTTGTCAGCACATCGAGCAGACTGTTGTCCTCGCCCTCTTGGAAAGGCGCATCCACGCTAACCTGCCTGCCGGAAACCTTCATGGTCTCGGCTATCTTCTCGGGAGCCACATCAAGCTCCTTTGCAAGCTCCTCGACCGACGGTGCGCGCATATTTTCCTGCTCGAACTTATTGAGCACCTTGCGTATTTTATTGATTGAGCCAACCTGATTTAGGGGCAGGCGGACAATACGGCTCTGCTCTGCAAGAGCCTGAAGAATTGACTGACGAATCCACCATACGGCATAGCTGATAAACTTGAAACCTCTGGTCTCGTCAAACTTCTGTGCAGCCTTCTGCAACCCGACGTTGCCTTCGGAAATAAGGTCCATCAAATCCAGACCCTGATTCTGATACTGCTTGGCAACAGAAACCACAAATCGGAGATTGGCACGGACAAGACGATCAACAGCCGACTGGTCTCCCTGACGGATACGCTGAGCCAGTTCCACCTCCTCGTCAACCGTTAGAAGCTCCTCGCGGCCTATTTCCTGAAGGTATCGGTTAAGCAGCGGGTCTCGGTTGGTAGGTGCTTGGCTGATTTTTAGTTGTTGCATATAATTCTCAAAAGTACTTTTAATTCATCAAAATTCGTAATCGACACACGCTCTTGACTCCTTGCTTGCCGAAATAATCGATGCGGCAGCAACGTGGGCAGGATGTTTCGCATACTTTTCCACGTCAGCCATCGTCGGCACTACTGCAGTCAAAACAATATCCCAACTCTCTGAAGGGTTCTCATTTATGCCCACTTCCATTGACTCAAGCACATCTATGACACCCGGAAGGGCTACCAGTGCTTCCTTAAATTTTAAAGCAGTTTCATGACGCTCTGCGTCAGTGCCTTTCAGTTTGAACGTTACGATATGTTTTACCATGTCAGCAATCCGAATTCTGTCAGTTTTTAGCGTGCAAATTTAGCAAATTTTTATTTAATCTGCAAATTAAAAACGAAGACCCGATGCTTTTTATTGCACCGGGTCTCTATATCATAATTATTTAATTAGTCAGCCAGTGAGTGGATGACTAATCCGGAGCGCAACTTCGGCTCAAACCATGTGGTTTTCGGCGGCATTATCGCACCTGAATCAGCAATATCCATCAGCTGCTTCATACTTACCGGATAGAGAGCCAGTCCGGCAGCCATCTCTCCTGAGTCGCAACGGCGTTTGAGCTCGCCGAGTCCGCGGATTCCGCCAACAAAGTCAATACGCTTGGAAGTACGCAAATCGCCAATGTTGAGCAGTTTCTGCAAAATCAATTCAGACGAAACCGTAACGTCCAATACTCCTATGGGGTCAGAGTCATCATAGGTTCCCTCGCGTGCGGTCAGCGAATACCAGTGACCTTCAAGGTAGAGCGAGAAATTATGGAGCGCGGCGGGTTTATAGATTTCCTCGCCCTTATCCTCTACAATAAAATCATATTCCAATTTTTCAAGGAATTCTGCGGGAGAATAGCCGTTAAGGTCTGTCACCAATCGGTTATAGTCGATAATGCGCAGATGGCTTGCAGGGAATGCTACGGCAAGAAAATAATTGTATGACTCATGTCCGGTATGAGACGCTGAATTCTGCTGAGCCTTTTCATGTCCGACAAGCGCGGCGGCTGCCGACCGATGATGACCGTCAGCAATATACATTGCGGGCATCTTTTCAAACTCGGCAGATATTGTTTCAATCAGCTTCTTGTCCTCGATTACCCAAAATTTATGACCAAATCCGTCTGGAGCGACAAAATCATACTCCGGCTTACCTTCCGCAACCTTGGCTATGACGGTTTCAAGCACTTCATTGTCAGGAAAAGCAAGAAATACCGGCTCGATATTCGCATTATTTATGCGGACATGCTTCATACGGTCCTCTTCTTTATCTTTTCTGGTCAGCTCATGCTTCTTAATTGAGCTATTCATGTAATCTTCAACCGAAGCACCGAGCACAATACCATATTGAGTACGCCCGTCCATGGTCTGGGCATAAATATAGTAATGAGGCTCTTCATCCTGAACAAGCCAGCCGTTATTCTTGAAAGCGGCGAAATTTTCAACAGCTTTCTCATAAACCTCCGGTGAATGTTCATCCGTACCTACGGGAAAATCAATCTCAGGCTTGATTATATGATAAAGACTCTTTTCGTTACCGTCAGCTTCGGCGCGTGCCTCCTCTGAGTTCAATACGTCATATGGACGCGATGCAACTTCCTCCACCAGCTCGCGCGGCGGACGAATTCCTTTAAACGGTCTTACTTTCATGGTTATGCTACTATTTTAAGGTTATGATTTATCTCTTATTCAGCGGACAATGGTTTGCGCACGGTCAGGACCAACACTCAGAATCGTAACGGGCACACCGAGTTCCTTCTCAATGAACTTGACATACTCCTTGAATTTCTCAGGCAGCTCGGCTTCAGAGGTCATTTCGCTCATTGCGGTTTTCCATCCGGGCAGTTCGGTATATACCGGCTCTATCTCAAGTCCGTCAACATCGTAGGGGAAATCGGTAACTGTCTCGCCATTGATTTTATATGCTGTGCAAGCCTTGATGGTGTCAAAGTCATCAAGTACATCGCTTTTCATCATAATCAGTTTGGTCACTCCATTAATCATTACGGCATAACGCAATGCAACCAAATCAATCCAGCCGCAACGACGCTCGCGCCCCGTAACCGCACCATATTCATGACCTATGTCACGCATGCGCTTACCGTCGGCATCGAAAAGTTCCGTCGGGAACGGACCGGAACCCACGCGGGTACAATATGCCTTGAATATGCCGTAAACATCGCCAATCTTACCGGGAGCGACACCGAGACCCGTACAAGCTCCGGCTGTAATCGTATTGCTCGAAGTGACGAAAGGATATGACCCGAAATCAACGTCGAGCATGGTGCCCTGCGCGCCCTCACAAAGGACCTTCTTGTCCTCTTTAAGATACTTGTTAATCAGGTGTTCCGAGTCAACCAGCTCATATGTCTGCAGATACTCTACTGCCTTAAGCCATTTTTCTTCAAGTTCAGCCAGAGTGGGATGACTTGTAACGCCAAGGGCAGCCATTGATTTAAGATGACGCTCTTTTGCGGCTTCATAACGCTCCTTGAAGTTAGGCGCGATTGTATCCCCTACTCTCAGTCCGTTGCGCGAAATCTTGTCCGTATATGTCGGACCTATACCTTTTCCGGTAGTTCCGATTTTGCCTGCGCCCTTAGCGGCTTCGTTGGCTGCGTCAAGCAGTCGATGGGTCGGGAGAATTAGGTGTGCCTTCTTTGATATCTTGAGGACTTTGGGAAGGTCTATGCCGCTTTCGCGAAGAGCCTCTGCCTCTTCCATAAACAGCACTGGGTCAAGAACCACTCCGTTACCAATCAGGTTAACCTGACCATGCTGGAATATGCCTGAAGGAATTGAGCGAAGCACATATTTCTTGCCTTCAAACTCAAGTGTATGGCCGGCATTGGGTCCGCCCTGAAAACGTGCCACGACATCATAGTGAGGTGTAAGCACGTCAACTACCTTACCTTTTCCTTCATCGCCCCACTGGAGCCCTAATAATACGTCAACTTTCATTTTTTGTGTATAATGATTGTATTTTTTTATTTCGTTCTTGTCTTTCGGCGACATTTGTTGCATAAGCCGTAAACATAGAGAACCGCACTGTCTGCCTGAGGCACGAAATCACGATAACTCTGGTGTTCGACCCACGCGGTAAGCAGCGGAGCCTGAAGTCGCTGAACCTTCCCACACTCTGTGCAGACAAGTTGCTGACGCGCTTTCAGCTGCATACTCTGCCTGATTACCTCATATGTCACCTTGCGGTCATGCGCCATTCGGCGGACTATGCCTGACTTTTCAAGCAAAGGCAAAGTGTTGAAAACCGTAGCCCGGCTGACCCTGATACCCTCGCCGCCGCTGCAGGCTTCGAGTAGCATCGTCGCGTTGAAACGTCCGCGGAGTCCAAGCACGGTTTCGAGTATCCGCTCGCGCTCCTGTGTACACCGCAGTCCGCTTTCCGCCATATAGGTCGCAAACGTGTAACGCAACCGGGCGTTTTGCTTCACTTTGTCCATAACCTCCGCAAAGTTAACCAAACGGGACTACATTCGCAAACTATTCGCCAATTTTTTTAAGAAATTCCTCTTCACTCCAGAGCGGAATACCTAATTTCTGCGCTTTTTCGAGCTTAGACGGTCCCATGTTCTCGCCTGCCAGAATTGCTGAAGTCTTTTTTGAAATAGAACCAACGTTCTTACCTCCATGGAGCTCAATCAGCTCTTTGTATTCATCGCGGCTGTGGTGATTGAACGTTCCTGATATTACTATTGACAATCCTGCCAGCGCATCCGACCCTCCTGCCGATTCTTTCTGCTCCATTTCAAATTGAAGACCCGCTGCACGCAGCCGTTCTATATTCGCGCGGTTTCTTTCATCGGCGAAATACTCGATGATTCCATCCGCCATTGTCGGACCTACGTCCTCTATGGCACATAGTTCGTCGTGACTCATAGCCATCAGCCTGTCAATCGAACCGACGGCGCGCGCGACTTTCTTACTCATGGTAGCTCCGACATTCGGTATGCTCAACGCGTAAAGCACCCTGTCAAACGGTACTTTCTTCGATTCCTCCGCGCCCTCAATGACCCTCTGCGCGCTTCTCGGTCCAAAGCCGACCAATGGCAGCAGCTGTTGAGGCTCAAGGTCATAAATATCGGCAGTCGACCGAACCAATCCCCGCTCATAGAGCTGAGTGGCGGTTTCGGCTCCTATTCCGTCAATATTCATCATTTTTCTGGCGGCAAAATGTTCAATTCGACCGATAATCTGCGGCGGACATCCATACTTGTTGGGACAGAACCACGCCGCTTCGCCTTCAACCCTCTCGAGCGGAGTGCTGCAGGCAGGACAAAAATGTACAAATCCTACTGGCTCCGCATCCGGCTGACGTGCTGCGGTATCGACTCCCGTAATCTTTGGAATAATCTCGCCGCCCTTCTCCACATAGAGCATATCGCCATTATGTATGTCGAGTTTGCGGATTATATCTTCATTATGGAGTGATGCACGCTTGACAATGGTACCGCTTAACAATACCGGTTCGAGATTTGCAACCGGCGTTACTATTCCCATACGTCCTACTTCAAAAGTAACGTATTTCAACTGTGTAAGCGCGCGTTCTGCCGCAAATTTATATGCAATAGCCCAACGTGGCGACTTCGCCGTATATCCGAGGTTGAGCTGCTGTCTGAGCGAGTCAACCTTGAAGACCAACCCGTCCGTAGCCACCGGAAGCCGCTTGCGTTCATCGTCCCAGTATTTGATAAACTCATCTACCTCCTCAATGGAGTTCAGTCGCTTTAATATGGGTGCGACCTTGAATCCCCAGCGCGAGGCGGCTGTCAGGTTATCATAGTGGTTTGAATATGGCAGAGAGTCGGAAAGCAGATAGTAAAACACGGCGTCAAGCCCGCGGCGGCTTACCTCGGCTGAATTCAATGTCTTTAACGTACCCGAGGCGGCATTTCGCGGATTGGCGAAAAGAGGCTCGTCATTTGCCTCGCGCTCACGGTTAAGTCGGTCAAATGCCTCCCACGGTAATAAAACCTCTCCGCGGATCTCAAATTCTTCAGGCCAGTCGCCGCCGGGTTCAAGAATAAGCGGCACTGACGGAATTGTCTTGATATTATCCGTCACTATATCGCCACGGGTACCGTCACCACGGGTTACCGCGCGCACCAATCGCCCGTGTTCATATATAAGTGAAATCGACGTTCCGTCATATTTCATTTCTCCGCAAATAGTGACGTCCTCGCCTTCAAGCGATTTGCGTACGCTCTGAACCCATTGGTCAACCTCCTCTATCGAGTATGTGTTTGCCAATGAAAGCATCGGACGCACATGCTCCGTCGACTCAAACGCCTTATTTAAGTCGGAACCTACTCGCTGAGTCGGGCTCAACGGGTCAGCATACTCCGGAAATTCCTTTTCGAGCTTTTCCAGCTCTTTCATCATCATATCGAACTCGCGGTCTGATATTTCAGGCGCGTTTTCAATATAATACAGCCTGTTGTGTCTGTTGAGCTGACGTCTCAGTTCCTCTATTCTCTCCTTCATAAAAACAACCGGAAAATCTATCGCTTAATATGTAAACGAGCTACCCCCGATAAACTCGCGGATAAGCGAAGTTGATGGTATGTATCGTTCATCAATTGGCAGGAAATAACTCAAGAACTTACGCAGACGGTATGCTTCGGCATACTCCGGACGGTCCTGAGGAACTCTTTTAAGCAAGGTTTCTCCGCGCTCTTTCAATACTCCGAGCTCGAATAGCAGCGAGGAGTTAAACATTGCGTCTGCATTTTCCTGAAACGGGAATATCCATTTTTCCTCTCCGCGTCTTACCGAAGGCCAGCGGCGAATGGTTTCCATAGCGTCAACTCCGCGATAGGCATTATCGCGAATTATTCGGCGCAACAATCTGTTGTCAGTAGTCGGAACCCAGTTATGATTGTCAATACTTAAAGTTGTAAGCGCGCTTACATAAACCTTGAACTTCATGCGCGCCTCAATTTTGGCGGCAAGCTCCGGATTAAGTCCGTGAATACCTTCAATCAGAAGGATGGAGCGACCCTGAAGCCTGATTTTATTTCCACGGTACTCTCTGCATCCGCGTTCAAAGTTATAATACGGAAGTTCAACCTCCTTGCCGTCGAGCAATGCCTGAAGGTCATTTTCAAATGCCGCCAAGTCAAGCGCATACAGACTTTCGTAATCGAAATCTCCGTTTTCATCCAGCGGAGTCATCTCCCGGTTGACAAAATAGTCATCAAGCGATATCATTTGCGGTTCCAGCAGATTTGTCATCAGCTGTATTCCCAAGCGTTTGGTAAACGTGGTCTTGCCCGATGATGAAGGTCCGGCAACAAGCACTATCCTCGCGCCACCCTCTTCATAGCGACGGGTAATCTCATCGGCTATTCGCGCGATGCGGTGGTTCTGCAACGCCTCAGCCACATTTATAAGCATCCGCGCGTCCCCTTTTTCAACCGTACGGTTCATTTCGCCTACGTTGCTCACACCGACCACATGATTGAACTTCACGTAATCGGTAAACGCCTGAAACATCTTCTCCTGAGGAATGATTTCAGACTCGAGACCCAACAGGATAAATCCGTCGTGATACGGCAGGAGGTCAAAACGGTCAATGATGCCGGTCGATGGTGCCAGACATCCGTAATAGCTGTCGGCTACGCCGTCAAGAAGATAATACTTCGTATAAAGCTCCCTGACGGTTTCCAACAGGAGCACTTTGTCACGCAAACCCTCTTGCTCAAAATCAGCTATGACGTCAACCGTCCGCTTCTCATATGCCTCAAAGGGCAGATTGGCGTGATGGATAGCTGTCAACTCGGCTTTGATGCGCGAAAGCAGCTCGGGTGTCACTTCCGTGCCCTCCAACCGACAGAAAAGTCCGCGGCTCAGGGTGTGCTCTATTTTCAGCTCCACTCCGGGCACAATACGCCTGATAGCGCAGTAAAGCATCATGCAAAGCGACCTGACGTAAACGCGTCTGCCGTACGACGATTCCCGGTCCATGTATTGAACCGACTTAGGCGAATACACCGGATAGTGCAGTCCCTCATTTTTGTTGTTGACAAGGGCACATATCGGTTCAAAACCGAGGTTCAAACGGCGGGCTATCTCGCTCAGCGTCTCTCCGCCGCTCACGTCGACATACTTATCGCTGTTTTCGCAATAAATCTGCAGTCTTTCAGGCATAATGTGTTATATTTCGTATTATTTATGCGTCAATATCGATTGTATATGATGTAATAAAGTGCTGTCCCGGCGTCAGCGTGTTCATTACGCGACGGTCGCGCAACTCTCCGGTATAACCTACCGTATCGCAACTGCCATACCACGGCTCGATACATACGAACGGACAGTCGGGATGCTTGATTGTCGGTGCCCAGAGTGACAGTATCGGCATATGGAAATGAACCGTCAGCCAAGGCAGGCGTTCCGGCGTCAGCAGCGTGCATGCGGTGATGTTCTTCGAATCAATGACATATGTGTCTATATCGAATGTCTTTGCGGTAATCGGCATCATCCCCATTTCATCAAGCTCAAGGCGATGCGGCTCGTCGGGCTTCACGCAACCTTTTTCAAGGGGTATCAGATAGTCGATTTCCCTGTCGGTACGGAACTGGAAATATCCGCGTACCTCATCATCCGGGTCAAATGCGGGCAGATTGAACGCCGGATGTGCGCCTATCTGGAAATACATATCCTTTTCACCCTGATTGCGGACCATCCACTCTACTTCAAGCGACTTGCCGCTCAGTTTATATGTTACGAACAGGAAGAAGTCAAAAGGATACACCTTTTTTGTTTCCTCATCGCTATGTAATGCCATGGTTACACGGTCCTCACGCGTATCAACCACAGTAAACTCCTTATGGCGGGCAAAACCGTGGATATCTATCGTGTATTCCGTTCCGTCATTGCGATACTTGTTGTCCCATACACGTCCTGTGTTCGGGAAAAGCAACGGTGACTGACCGTCCCAGTATGCCGGGTCGCCCTGCCAGAGATATTCGGTTCCGTTACGCTTCAAACTCTTAAGTTCTGCTCCATGGGTGGAGATTGCGGCACTCATGCCACCGGATTTTATTTCTATTGTACTCATGATACAGTCAAAACGTCTGTTGTGGCTTATTTGTTCTTTATAGCGTCATCCATCGCTGCGGCTGCACGCCGTCCGTCGCCCATAGCAAGAATCACAGTCGCTCCGCCACGCACAATGTCACCGCCGGCATACAGGTTGCCTATCGATGACTGAAGTGTGTCGGCATTGGCGGCGATAGTTCCGCGCGAAGTTACGTCAAGACCTTCGAAGTTGTTAGGTATAAGCGGGTTTGGTGACACACCTACGCTTACAATCACCATATCGACCTCGACTTCTTCAATCGCACCCTCTATGGCTATCGGCGAACGTCGACCGCTCGCGTCCGGCTCGCCAAGTTCCATCTTTTGCAGACGCATAGCCCTTACTCTACCCTTCTCATCGCCAAGATACTCAATAGGGTTATGCAGGGTAAGGAATTCTACGCCCTCCTCTTTTGCGTGCTTTACTTCTTCAATGCGGGCAGGCATTTCAGCTTCTGAGCGGCGATAAACCACTATGGCGCGCTCGGCTCCCATACGGCGGGCGGTACGGCAGGAGTCCATCGCGGTATTGCCGCCGCCTATGATTGCAACTTTCTTGCCTCTGAACACCGGCGTGGCGTAACCCGGCGTTCCCGCGTGCATCAGGTTGATTCGTGTCAGATATTCATTACTGCTGACCACATTGATAAGATTTTCGCCCGGAATACCCATAAATCGGGGCAATCCGGCTCCGGAAGCTACGAAAACTCCGTCAAAATTCATCTCTTCGAGGTCTTTTTGCGTCAGAGTCTTGCCGATTACTGTATCTTTCTCGAATTTTACGCCCTGTGCGCGAAGCGCGTTGATTTCCTTGTCCACCACCTCATTAGGCAGACGGAATTCAGGAATACCGTATTTCAGCACGCCGCCAATTTCGTGAAGAGCTTCAAACACGGTTACGTCATAACCCTTCGAAATCATCGCACCGGCAAACGAAAGTCCTGCCGGACCCGAACCGACAACTGCTATACGCTTGCCGTTGCTTTCCGTACGCGTTTCCTGAGCCACTTCGCCGTTATCTGCCGCAAAACGCTCTAAATAGCCTATGGCTACGGGCTCTTTCTTCATCTTATGGTAGATGCACTTGCTCTCACACTGCTTTTCCTGCGGACATACTCGACCGCATACTGCCGGCAGAGCCGACGTCTCTCTAAGCACCTGAAGGGCAATACCTGTCTCGCCGCGCTGAATGTTCTTGATAAATCCGGGAATATTGATACCCACAGGACATCCGGTCACACATTGCGGGTCAGGACAGTCAAGACAGCGTGTGGCTTCTAAAACCGCCATTTCCCGACTCAGACCCTGATTGACCTCTTCGGTCAGGGTAGTTACTCGGTAATCCGCCGGGAGCTCAGGCATCTTGGTGCGGGGAATAAGTCCGCGCTCTTTGGCTGTATGCTGTTTGCGAAGGTTCTCGCGCCATTCGGCGTCGCGGGGTGCTATCGTTGTCTTTTCCATATTTACTGGCGTAAACGCATTATCATTTCATCAAAATCTACTTGGTGGGCATCAAATTCCGGTCCGTCAATGCAGACAAAGCGGGTCTTACCCCCTACGGTCACTCGGCATGCACCACACATTCCCGTGCCGTCAACCATTATGGTATTGAGCGATGCCACGGTGGGAACATTATATTTAGCGGTCAGCAACGAAACGAATTTCATCATTACGGCGGGTCCGATGGTCACTACTTCATCAACCGGTTCGCGCTGGATAACGGATTCTACTCCGGCGGTAACCAGTCCCTTATTGCCATATGAACCGTCATCGGTCATGATTATAACCTCATCGGAATGTTCCCTTACCTCCTTTTCCAAGATAATAAGGTCCTTGGTGCGCGCGGCAAGCACGGAAATCACTCTACACCCCGCAGCCTTCATTGCCTTTATGATGGGAAGCAATGGAGCCACGCCTACACCACCCC
Organism: uncultured Bacteroides sp.; assembly: GCA_964586765.1. GTDB lineage: Bacteria > Bacteroidota > Bacteroidia > Bacteroidales > Muribaculaceae > UBA3263. The sequence goes on along the minus strand of CAZPHN010000034.1, from coordinate 8,302 downwards.
CGCAGCAAACCACGGTGCCACCCTGACGGATAGCTGTGGCGCGCCCTAACGGACCTACCACATCATGCAGTTCCTCGCCGGGTTCCATAGCACAGATGGCGCGGGTTGAGTCCCCCACCGCCTGCACGACTAACGTAATCGTGCCCCGCTCTATGTCGGCATCGGCTATTGTCAGGGGGATACGCTCGCCTTTGGCATTATCAATCACTATGACAAAATGCCCCGGGCGACGTGATTTCGCAATTCGTGGTGCCTCGACTACAAGCTTCACCACATTTTCCGAAAAATGTTCTTTTTCTAATATTTTAAACATACAGAATGTTGGTTTATTTCATGAATTCAGTATCAGACGGCACTCCTATGTTATGTCTGTCAAAGATTGCTTCAGCATTATGTCGGAATTTCTTCGCGCGCTCATCTTTCGCTTCGGTAACAGGCATAAGCCTGAAATCTGGGTCGACATAAACTAACGAGTAATATGCCGAGTCGACATATGCGCGTCTGTCCTTTCCTCTTTTGAGTTTGACACGCACCATCGCGCCGCCGCGCGTGTCATCTGTCTTCATGCCTGACAGGAAATTACCCAGCGAGTATACTACCAACGCATGGGTGCCGTCTTCGCGCGGTCTCATTTCCATCGGCTGGATTACGTGCGGGTGTCCGCCTATCACCATGTCCACACCTATGTCGACGAGCTTGTCGGCTATCTCCCGCTGACTCTTGTTGGGAAGCAGATGATACTCATCGCCCCAGTGGATGCAGACGCATATAAGGTCCGCTCCCCTCGCGCGTGCGCGCGCGCAATCGCGCGCAATATTATCGGTGTCTATGTAATTTACTACCGCCGGACCGCTCGCCGTGATGCCGTTGGTACCGTAAGTGTAGTTCAGCATGGCAATACTGAAACCGTTTACATAAATCAGTTCAGGACACAAAGAATCTCTCGCCGCGGCATCGTGATATATACCGGAGTGAGGAATCCTCAGTGTGTCGAGGGCATTGATAGTACGGTGAAGTCCTTTATCGCGGCGGTCTAATATATGGTTATTGGCAAGGAGAAAATAGTCAAATCCGGCGTCGACAAGGGCTGACGCATATTCTTCAGGCGCGCTGAAACATGGGTAGCCTGTATACGGTTTGCCGCCAATCGACGCTTCAAAATTGACTATGGCATAATCTGCCCGGCTCACAAACGGAGTAACTGCCTCAAAACAACCGCGATAGTCATAACTGCCGCGACTGCGCGCCGCATCGAGCTGGCTCTGGTGCTGCATGGCGTCACCGGCAAAAAGCAGTTCGGCTTCTTCCACAGGCAGTAAAGCCTGCGGCATGGGTGGAAACACCAAACTCAGTAAGCCGAACAGGAAAGAGTACATATTTTAATAGATATTGCCCGAAGCTGCAAGAAGCGTATTGCGCATCAGCGAGCAGATAGTCATCGGACCCACTCCGCCCGGGACGGGAGTGATTGCCGAACATAGCGGAGCCACGTTTTCAAAATCTACATCGCCGCACAGACGGAAACCGGACTTTTTGCTCGCGTCAGGCACTCGCGTTGTACCAACGTCAATAATTACTGCGCCGGGCTTGACCATATCGGCGGTAACAAATCCCGGCTGACCTAATGCCGCGATGATAATGTCAGCCTGACGGCAAATCTCCTTGATATCGGGGGTTGCGCTATGACATACCGTTACGGTAGCGTTACCCGGATTGGATTTCTGCATCATAAGCTGCGCGACCGGCTTGCCCACGATGTTGCTGCGACCCAATACCACGCAATGCTTCCCCTTGGTCTCGATATTGTAGCGTGAAAGCAGCTGCATGATACCTGAAGGCGTCGCACTGAGGAAACAAGGCAACCCTAACGACAATCTGCCGACATTCACCGGATGGAAACCGTCGACATCCTTGCGCGGATCAACAGCCATGATGATTTTCTGCTCGTCGATATGGCGCGGCAACGGCAGTTGAACTATATAGCCGTCAATTTCCGGATTTTCATTCAGTTCCGCAACAATTTCAAGCAATTCCGCTTCGGTAATATCATCCTCGCGGCGAATAAGGGTTGAATCAAACCCACATTCCTCGCAAGCCTTCACCTTGTGGGCAACATAGGTTTCCGAACCGCCGTCGTGACCAACAAGGACTGCCGCAAGATGCGGACGTTTTTCACCCCGAGCCACTCTCGCGGCAACCTCTGCGGCTATCTCTTTCTTTATCTCGGCTGCAGTAGCTTTTCCGTCTATAATTGTCATAATGATTGATTTTTTTAATATTTAACGGCGACGCATTCCGCCCATGGCGCGCATCTGCTGCATCTGACGTGCGGCTTTCATCATCTGCGCGGGATTTTTCATTCCTGATGCCGCCTTCATCATCTTGCGCATCTCATCAAACTGCTTGAGCAACTTGTTTACTTCGGTCAGGTCTGTGCCCGAACCGCGTGCAATACGCTGACGGCGGGAGCCCTTGATAATGTCGGGGTTTGTCCTTTCCTCCTCCGTCATTGATGAAATGATAGCCTTAATGCCCTTGAATGCATCATCCTTGATTTCAACGTCTTTGATGGCTTTACCCAATCCCGGAATCATCGAGGCGATATCTTTAAGCGAGCCCATTTTCTCAATGCGCTTGATTTGGTCAAGGAAGTCGTTGAAGTCAAACTTATTGCGGGCAATCTTGCGCTCCAATTCGCGCGCCTGCTTTTCATCGAATTCAGCCTGAGCCTTCTCTACAAGTGAAACAATATCACCCATGCCGAGAATACGGTCAGCCATTCGCGACGGATGGAAAACGTCGATAGCATCCATCTTTTCGCCACGACCCACAAACTTAATCGGCTTGTTGACCACCGTGCGGATTGACAATGCCGCACCGCCTCGGGTATCGCCGTCAAGTTTGGTCAGCACCACGCCGTCAAAGTCAAGTCGGTCATTAAACGCCTTAGCGGTATTAACGGCATCCTGACCGGTCATTGCGTCGACTACGAAGAGGATTTCCTGAGGATTGAGAGCCTTTTTCAGCGACTCCATCTCCTGCATCATCTTCTCATCGACAGCCAGTCTGCCGGCGGTATCGACAATCACAAAGTCATAATGATTTGCCTTGGCGTGTGCCACACCATTAAGCGCAATCTTGACCGGATCCATCTCGCCCGGCTCGGTGTATACTGGAACGTCAATCTGTTCGCCAACAACCTTCAACTGGTCAATAGCCGCTGGACGGTAAACGTCACACGCTACGAGCAACGGACGTTTACCCTGCTCGCTCTTATACTTTCGGGCTAATTTTCCTGAAAAGGTAGTCTTACCTGAACCCTGCAGACCGCTCATCAGCACAATCGCCGGCGACCCGGTCACATTAAACTTGGCGGCATCGCCACCCATCAGCTCGGCAAGTTCATCATGGACAATCTTGACCATCTGCTCCTTCGGCTTCACCGAGGTCAGCACATTCTGACCGAGAGCCTTCGCCTTGACAGTGTCCGTAAACTGCTTTGCTACTTTATAGTTAACGTCAGCGTCTAAAAGTGCGCGGCGCACGTCGCGCATAGTCTCCGCTACATTGATTTCGGTTATTTTTCCTTCGCCTTTGAGTATCTTGAAACTTCGTTCAAGTCTTTCGCTTAAATTTTCAAACATAGTCTATCTATTTTTGCGCAAATTTACGCATTTTTTGCCACTTCTGCAACCCCCTATTTTGAACAACAGCCTACCGCCCGCCGTGCCGCTCCATATTCTCCAATCGGATTGTCTATATGTATTACAACTGATTTCTGTACATCCGGATAAATTTGTATCTTTGCATCATCAACACGCGAATTTTGTCATATCATCTAAATGCACTATATTTGCACTTGATTTAGTGCCCGTATAGGCTTCTCTTTTGAGAATGTCGCTATATCTGCACTCTAATAAGGATGTCAAGGCACCCGGCTTCGGCTTGAGGTGCCTTAATCTTTTCCTTATTCTCAACACCTTGAGAAGCCGTCAAGCGTCCCAACCTCAACTGCTTATAGGATGAACGAATTATTTTCGCTGTAATATCTCCAACACTTTGTCAAGTTGAGAGTCCTTGCCATTTATCAAGTCATTGATGGTGTACTCAACTTCCACATCGGGAATAATGCCTGTTTCTATGATGCTTGTGCCGTCAGGATTGAAATAAGCACAGGTCGATAATCCGTAACTATATCCATTGGGCAAGTCAAAATATCGGGGATGCGAGATTCCACCCGCAGTATGAGTACCGACCAACGTAGCTAATTGCAGATTTTTCACTGTTATGGCAAAATCTTCTGCCGCAGAACCGGTATATCCGTCAGTCAGAACCACTATCGGACTTTTGATTTTCAAAGAGTCAGGTATCTGGCTGAAATAACTGCCGTCCGTCCTTACAATTTCCATTGCCGTTTCATTGACGAAATCTTTCAGCTGTGGAACTTGAGTGCCATACTCCTGAAATGCGGTATGGGCGATACGGCACTTCAGAACAAAGGCTGCCATTTGGTCTTTATCTGCCGGAGCTATATAATCAAATACCGAAGGATTCCAACTTTCATCGGTGCCACCACGATTTCCCCGGATATCAAAGATTACGCCTTTCGCCTCACGGAAAAATGGTATATTCCCGATAAACACCTTATTGACCTCATCAGGCTTAGTGAAATCAGCCATCCGCATATATGCGATATTTCCGGGCATCTTTTCCACATACGCAGCCCTGCTGTCTATTGGAGTGTCCCATTCATAGGACTCCATGCTCTTGGGCTCCATGCGGTTGAGAGCAAGTATCTCAACCTTATTTTCAGGCGTAAGGAATTCCAGACTTACCTCCGTGTCAGCTTCTCCACTCAAAAATGAGTCCAACGACTTACGAAACTTCCAGTCATCATTGGGGGCGGCAACATATGGAAAGATATTTGCCTCAAGAAAATCCCTAACCGGCTCACCGTCAATTTTAACGAGCTGACTGCCGACAGGTATTCTCTTGGCAAATTCTTTCCCTATATTCCTGACATATACCTTGTTATCTAATCCGATAAATTTAATGGGAACGGTTGCTGTCTGTGATTCGGCAAAGAAGCGTGTATGCCCATCATCGAATTTAGCGAGAAACTCCGTCATTAAGCGCGAGAATTCCTGTTCGCTTTCGGCATTCATTACCTTAGGCAAGAAAGCCTTAAACAGACTGTCGGGATTGACCTTCTCAAAATGTTGCGGAAACGCGAAATTATCCCTCACATTTCTCCAGACCGTTGAAAGAATATAAACCCTCTCCTCAGTTGTAGTATCAGCCTTAGTCCGGGGTATAAAAACTAAAGAACTGAGTAAAACCAAAGAAATAATGACCTTTCTCATTATGCCATCAGTCTTATTGGCTATTTTTTTGTCAGCACCAAACTAAATTCGTTTGGAAGATAGGCTTGCAGAACCATCTTCTTTGTTGTGCGTTCCGTAACCGTCCAGTTCCCGACAAACGCGCCGTTAAACGTAATCATATCCTTTGTAATACTGTATCTGAACGAGCCGTCGTATGAATCGTCATCATATGCCGGAATACATTTACCGGACTCCTTGGAAATAAATTGCATGATAAAGTGAGCCGAAATCGGAGTGTGGTCAGGATATGCAGAACCCGTAAGCTCGGCATCCCACGTTGTAGCCTCAAGATACTCAGCCGACAGTTCCACCTTAGGCTCATCATCATTACTGCACCCCGTCATAATAATACAGGCTATGAAGGAAAAGATTAATAACAGTTTTTTCATTTTATATTTCAGCCTCTTGTTGGCTCAATTTAGAGTTTATGTTTATATGAGAAAGCTCTCATACTGCAAAGTTACTCAAAATATTTGGATTTCAGTGCTTAGCTCGCTAAATTTTAGTAAATTTGCAGTATGAAACCGACTAAAATTATGTAATTCATTGCCCTACAGCTGTCACGAGTGGATACAATATTTCAAACTTACAATTCACATGGCTTCAATAAAAATTAAGTTCCGACCCTCAACTATCGTTGATCACGAGGGAACAATCTACTATCAGATTATTCATGAAAGAAATACCCGGCAACTTTTTACGGATTATCATATTCTCACGCAAGAATGGGATGAAAAAATGCTCTATGGTTACTACCACAGAGGAAAACGAACGTAAATCCTTTATCCTATCAATTAGTGACCATATCCGATGGGATACTGAACGCATTAAAAAGATTATCCGTCAATTAGATAATAATGGTTTGCCATATACTGCGGATGACGTGATTGATAAATTCAACCGCTATACTAACGATTACAGTCTTTTTAATTTTATGGAGCGCATAATAATCAGGTTGAAACAAAATGGTAAAACCAGAACATCTGAAACATATACCGCAACCCTCAATAGCTTTAATAAATTCCGCAAGGGCGAGGATATTATGCTTGATTGCCTTAATTCAGAGATCATGGAAGAATATGAGGCTTGGCTTCAGCAGAGAGGTGTCACACCAAATACCACATCTTTTTATACACGTATTCTTCGTGCGGCATATAACCGAGCCGTTGATGATGAAATCATTGAGAACCGCAAACCATTTCGTAATGTATATACCGGGATTGACAAGACTGTCAAGCGAGCGTTGCCACTTCCTGTCATAAAGAAGATAAGAGGTCTTGACTTATCACATAATCCCGAGCTGGATTTTGCAAGGGATATGTTCATGATGAGTTTCATGCTTAGGGGGATGAGCTTTATAGATATGACATACTTACGTAAGACTGATCTTACAGACGGGTACGTCATATATCGTAGGCGAAAAACAGGTCAGCAGTTGGTCATTGAGTGGACAAAGGAGATGCAGGCACTTTTAAACAAGTACCCAGAAAACTCCAGTAATTATCTTCTCCCGATAATTCGAAACAAAGGCGTCAATGAGCGGAGTGTCTATCGTAACGTGGGATATAACATTAATCGTAATTTGAAAAAGGTTGCCAAAAAAGTTGGAATCACTATACCGCTAACACTTTATGTTGCAAGACATAGCTGGGCATCAGTAGCTAAAGCAAAAAGAATACCAATATCTGTAATCAGCGAAGGGATGGGGCATAACAGCGAGGCAACAACCCAAATTTATCTTGCAAGCCTTGACACATCAATCGTTGACAAGGCAAATTCCATAATCCTAAGGTGTCTTTAGTAACCGCCCCACTCCCTGCGGAGATTGGTGTTTTATTGTTTGTTTTCTATCCAAATCTCTAAATAAGAGATTGGGATGAACTTTAATTCGTTGATATTTAGAATTTAATATTCCTTTGTTATCATGCGTTACAAAACAAATTGACAGAATAGGACCAATACTGGTATAGATTAATTTATGCGTAATTTAATTTTTGATACATTATTTGTAACAATTAAAAAAAAATTGTATATTTGTACCCAAGAATTTATCTCTTATTTAGAGATATGTACTTAGACTAACTATTATATCGACAAAATGAACGGCAGCTTTTCTTGTTCGTGTGGTTCGGCAGTCAATGGGACTGACGAACGCGAAGCGCGTTCAGGCTTTTGGATTGCGGTCTATACTCGACCCAAAAGCGAGAAGAAAGCAGCGAGTGAGTTGGCAAAAAATCCTAATATTGAGACTTATGCACCGACTCAAACAGTCATCAAACAGTGGAGTGATCGCAAGAAAAAAGTTGATGTGATAGTTATTCCTATGATTATTTTTGCCAAGGTTTCAACCGAGGAAGATATATTGGCGATTAAAAAGCATCCACTTGTTATAAGGATTCTAACATTACCCGGACAAAAAACGCCAGCACATATTCCAAGCAAGCAAATTGAACAACTCAAGTTCATGCTTAATGAATCCGATGAGCCTGTTGTGTTTGTTCAGGGAAATTTCAAGGTGTTGGACGTGGTCAAAGTTGTACGCGGTCATCTTGCAGGTCTTGAAGGGGTTGTACAACGTACATCCGATGGTCAATCCTTCATTATTATCACGATTGATTTACTTGGTGGCGCAAAGGCATCTGTCAATTCATCAGATTTAGAACTGTTGCACGCAAAATGATTGAAATCGCCACATTGATTGCTCGACCATTGATTGGTGCTGTGATTGGGTATATCACCAATGACATTGCGATTAGGATGTTGTTCCGTCCGAGGACAGCAAAAAGTATCTTCGGAGTTAAGATTCCGTTTACTCCGGGACTTATACCGAAAGAAAAATCAAGGATAGCGTCTTCTATTGGGGATGCTATCAGCAAGAACTTGATGAATAAGGAGACTCTTGAAAAGACACTCCTTTC
>CAZPHN010000033.1:0-25424 GCA_964586765.1 uncultured Bacteroides sp. | reverse complement strand
GAAGAAAGAACCGTCAAGAGTGGCAACGTGAGCGATTCATGGATTACCGAATTACATAACGGTCGTTTCATGGACGTGGTGCCGGTATTACTCAACGCCACGGAAACAACTCACTACGGGGACAAATTCTATTGCTCCAACTCGTCGGCCCGTGTGGTGTTCCGCTCGAGCAACAACGCCTACTCGGACGCCGGTGTTTCGTTTGCGAACACGAACATCGATTCATCGAACACGTACACGTACATCGGGTCGCGCCTTGCCTTCATTGGAGAAATCGAATATACGCTAAACGTCGCGGCCTTCTTGGAGGCCGAGGCAATAGCCTAACCGAATAACCTTGAACGTATGAAGATAAACGATACACGAGGGCGAAGCCCTACCGCAACCAAGTAGCCCCCGAAATGGTAGATTTCCCCAATCGTCGTCGGCCCGTGTGGTGTACCGCTCGAACAACAACGCCAACTCGAACGCCGGTGTTTCGTTTGCGAACACGAACAACGATTCATCGAACACGAACACGAACATCGGGTCGCGCCTTGCACTCAAAGCGTTAATTTGCCAAAATCGAAATATCGCCCTCCGACATCGGCGACGTGTCGCCACCGTCGAGGCAGGGGAGAGAGCCACGGCACAGCCGCCCACAGGACGGAACGCCGAAACATCACGCGCAGGGGTGGAGTTTAGTAGGGCCAGTAATGGCAGCCGAATAACTTAGGCCCCGGAAAAATGAAGGCAAAATAAACAACATGAAACGTATAAAGGATTCAGATATAATTCCGCTGATTGTCGCACCGTCCAATATCCGGGATTCAATCACAGCCGTACTCCGTGGAACTGCACGAAAGCAGTCAAAACAGGGGCGCGAGATTCTTGCGCATACTGACGAAATAGAGGCATGGCTGGCCGCTGAAATATCGGCCGGCGTTTTCCGCATAACCACATACGGCGAGGAAATTATCACAGAGGGAGGCAAGAAACGCCGGATTCAATTCCTTTACTCGTATTATGAAAAAATGGGTATTCACGCGATAATGAATATCGTCGAGGAACTGACGTTCAAAAGGCTGATACGCTCCACCGGGGCCTCTCTGAAGAACCGGGGAACGCACGACCTTTTGAATCTCATACGCCGCGACCTCGAAAAGTTCCCGGATGAAATAAAATATGTCTACGAGGACGATATTACAAAGTTCTACGAAAGCATTTTACAGGACATAATGATGGACACGTTACGCCGACTGTTCAAGGGTCCGATTATCCTTACCATGCTGGAGCGGTTCGTGCGTTTCCTCGCCCGTGGGCTGTCAATCGGCTTGCGTAGTTCTCAACATTTCGGGAATCTTCTTTTATCGGTATGGCTCGACCACCATGTTAAGGACGAACACCGCTTCAAATTCTATTATCGTTATTGCGACGATAAGCGAGGTTTCGGAGCGAATAAACCGCAGCTTTGGAAACTTAGCGGTATCGTTCATAAACAAGTCGAATTTATCGGGCTGGAGGTAAAAAAGAACGAACGGATTTACCCGATTTCAGAGGGCGTGGATTTCCTCGGATATAAAATTTATCCTGATTACACATTTATTCGTAAACGCAACAAGAAGAAGGCCGCCCGCCGCCTTCACAAACTCAAAAGCAAACGCCGGCGCGCTGAAATAATTGCTTCTTTTTACTCACTCTGCAAACACGCGGACGCTAAACATCTATTTTACAAAATAACAGGCTTGAAAATGGCTGATTACTCAAATCTTAAATCTTTGGCCGACCTTGGTATCGCCACATCGCCGGGGTTGCGCCGGAACGGTCAAAAAAATTTCACTTACCGCGAGGTCACGCTTAACGCGCTCGTAGGCTCGACGTTCTGCATACTGGATTTTCAAACGGACGTTTCAACAAAGTGGTCGCGCAAAGAGTATAAGGAGGCGGTGGCCAATGGCGACACGGAGGCAAAGGAGAAAACGAAATATCTCGTTTGCGCTCGTCTTATCGTTCCTAACCGGGCGCAGCTTGCGGCCTGTAACTTATCCCTGAAGAAGGGCGACGTGGTGAAATTCTTTACCGGCTATTCCGATATGTTTAGCATTTGCGACGCACTGAAAGAAAAGGAATTGCTGGGCGAAAATAAGGTTACTATGGCGCGCAACTCTCAGGGCAATTTTACCGAATATCTTTTCACTTAACAATATATCATTATGGAATCAAGAGAAATTTCATGCTCCGAGGTGCTTGCGCCTATCGAGTGCATAAGTCCGCGCCGTGACCGCTGGGCCGTGCGTTGGAATCACCACAAGGACGAGGAGCGCGGATGGCTGGCAGTGGAAATGGTTACCGACGGCCGGCCCGACATCGACACGATACGCGAAGCAGTGGCGGAATACTACGATGCGCAGACACAGGACCGAATCGTTAATACATTCTATTGGAAAGGCAAGAAGGTAAGGCTGACCGATACCGCACAGCGTAATTTCCTGTTCGCGGTTTACACGCTCGATAGGACAGGAGAAATCGACCGCGCTCCGTTCATCGGACTGCTGGAGGCAGATACGGACGCGGCCGCAGCCGACGAACTGGGCGATATGGTCGCCGCCATGTGGACGCACATCAGTGTGTGCCGCGCTGCGGGAATCGAGGCGAAAAACGCCGTCGATTACTCTCTATACGAGTTATAACGAGCCGGTAAAATGTTTCGTTTCGGGGTGAACCGGCAGGTCGCGCCCCTGAAGGTATTTATTTGTAGTAGATACGTCCGTGTGCCTCGCTTGGTCGCGGGCTATCACGATACCTTCACTATTCGCTAAATCGCGCAGCCCTGAATCCTTCAGGCTGTAGAATTGGTATTCATCCCCCCAACCGAGGGCCTTGCGTAGTTTTTTCCATTTACGGCGAAAAATCTCACTCGAGGCCCTCTCTTTGTTTGGCCTCATATCTTCGCCAAACAGGTAGTAATCTCCGGGACTGTTGAAAATACCTACATCGAGCATTAACTTGATAATATCGTCATTGAGGCCGACCTTCCCGTCACGCTTGTTTTTTGACACCTCCGCCGATATGAATACCGTTTGTTCTTTTATTGATATGTCAGAGATACGGAGGAAACTCAACTCGGTGGGTCGGATAAACGTATAATACTCCATACGGCAAGCGAGAAGATAGTGCGGGTCGTGTTCGGCAAGATACGCAGACATTCGGCGAAGCATTGAATCGGTTAACGGCTGTCGCTTCTTGGGGGCCTCCGTAAGTGTTTTGATATGTTCGGTCGGATTGCTCGAAATATAACGGCGTTCCATGAAAAAAACGGCTAAGGAGCTGCACCAGCCACGATAATTGTTTCGTGTACGCGCTCCGCACTCCCGGTCGAAATATATCCAGTCGAGGAAATCGGACACAAGCCCGCTATCGTACTGGTAAACATATTTCGGGGGCAAAAGCCGAGTGGCAAGAAATTCCCGGAACACGGCAAGCCTCGACGAATACGACTTACGGGTTTTGTATTTATCCATTCGCTCAACGTATGCCTCGTATTTTTCCAGAGCGTCGGAAAGGGCGGTATAACCGCGATTGTCGTCAACATTGACCCACGGCGACCAGCCGGCGCGGAGCTGCTTTGTCAGCACCTCGATAAGTTCGGCCGCTCGTTTACGCCTGTCGGTAATCTTTGGGATTCCGTCGAGCATGAATTTTTTACGGCGCATTTTCCCGGCTCCGGGGTCGAAGCTCATGAAATCGACGTACCACGATTTTTTAGTGTGGAGGCGGGGGTAGGTAAATTGTAGTATTACACTACGCGGGGCAGATTTTTTGCCGGTGGAACACATTTTTTTAACATTCTTTGTGAGTTAAAGAATGTTACGGTTCGTAGATATTTTGCTTTACTCGTTAAATCGGTGTCCGAAATTTGTCCGAGTTGTTTTTAATAAACAAACCTAACAGACTGAAACACAATCTATTAGGTTTGATTTTGCGGAGAGGACGAGATTCGAACTCGTGGAAAGGATTGCTCCCTTCGTCGGTTTAGCAAACCGGTGGTTTCAGCCACTCACCCACCTCTCCTTGAGGTACTATTTGACTTTCACGGGTGCAAAGTTAGAACGAATTTTTGAACTTTGCAAATTTTTCCATAAAAAATCACAAAAAATCACAAAAAACGAGGGCGTGAGGATTGATTTTGCAGGTAAGGGATTTTTTTGTAATTTTGTAGTCGTAATTATGGAAAAATTGCAGCCGGCATTATATCTTTTCCCGGTTGGGCTGAGCGATGTCAGCCTTTCTGAGGTGCTTCCGCAGCGAAATCTCGATTTGCTGCGGGAAATTAGATATTTTGTGGTTGAAAATCTGCGGTCAGCCCGACGTTTCCTGCGCGCAGCTGACCCGCGCTTTCCTATTGATGACTGTGAATTCACTGAACTGAGCGAACATACGTCGACCGATGCCGTCGGTCCGATGCTCGAACCGCTCCGCCGCGGCTCGGCAATCGGAGTGATTTCCGAAGCAGGCTGTCCGGCGGTTGCCGACCCGGGTTCCGACCTTGTTGCCGCTGCCCAGCGCGAAGGTCTGCCCGTAATACCGCTTGTCGGTCCGTCAAGCATTCTGTTAGCCCTGATGGGAAGCGGTTTCAACGGTCAGCGGTTCTCCTTTGAGGGCTATCTGCCTATTGATGAGGGAGAACGCCGCCGCAGGCTCAAGGAAATGACCCGCCGCATCGATCAGGAGCGTCAAACCCAGATATTTATCGAAACCCCATACAGAAACAACCGTCTGATTAAGGAGCTGACTGAATCACTCCCCGGCAGGTTGCTTCTATGCGTCGCGTCCGATATTACAGGTCCACGTCAGATTATCAAGACGCTGCCGCTGGAGCGTTGGCGTCGCGAGCAATACGATTTCAACAAAGTGCCAACTATTTTCCTGTTGTATTCATGATGAAAGGACGTGTAAAAAATCAGCTGGCACACCCTGACTCGGGTCATCCGGAACTTTTCTCGCCAGAGGAACTGGGCGAGCGTCCTTCCGTTGACGCCCAAAAGATGGCTACCCCAATTTTAAGCGGACGCGATGAAACCATACGTTTCATGAGTTTCGGCAGCGGAAGTAGCGGAAACTGTGCCTACGTTGGCGATGAACGCAGCGGGTTCCTGATTGACGCAGGAATTGAAGGCGCAGTTGTTGAAAACTCCTTGCGCGCCGTAGGCATACCTATGACCTCGGTCAAGGGCATCATTCTTACCCACGACCATGGCGACCACGTCCGTTATATCTATTCCCTGCTCCGAAACCATCGCCATCTGCTGGTTTACTGCACTCCGCGGGTGCTGAACGGAATGTTACGCCGCCACTCGCTGAGCCGCCGCGTCAAGGACTATCATCGCGCCATCTACAAGGAATTTGAATTCACCATAGGAAACTTCGTCATCACCCCCTTCGAGGTAATGCACGACGGCTCAGACAACTGTGGTTTCCATATACGCCACGGACAGACCACCATGGCTATAGCCACAGACCTCGGTTGCATCTCCGAGCGCGTTGACCATTATTTCAGCAATGTCAACTTCATGATGCTCGAAAGCAATTATGACCACAGGATGCTTCTCGCCGGAAGCTATCCCGACTACCTCAAGGCGCGAATTGAAAAAGAAACGGGACATCTTGACAATCAGGTCAGCGCGCAACTCGTTGCCGACAAGTGGCACCCTGCGCTGAGCTATATCTTCCTGTGCCATTTGAGCAACGACAACAACACTCCTCAGACAGCCATAGAGGCTCATACCTCCGCCGTCACAACCGCCCATCCCGGACTCAAGATAGGCGACGGCTCGCAGGAAAACCTCACCGACCTCCAGATTATCGCATTGCCGCGTTTCACCCCCACTCCGCTTTACTTTTTGAGAAAAAAACTTTAACCGAAAGAAATTTATATATGAAGATATTGGTCACCGGCGCAAACGGTCAATTAGGCAGAGCCCTGCGCAAGGTTATTGAAACCGAAACGCAACTTGCGTCGCAGACACTTTTCACCTCTCGCGAGCAACTTGACATTACCGATGGCGAAGCTCTGAGCCGTTTTATCGAGGACAACGATATTACTCACGTGGTCAACTGCGCCGCCTATACCTACGTTGACCGTGCGGAAGAGGATAAGGCTGCCTGCATGGCTATCAACTCCGACGGTGTCAAAAAATTAGCTATGGCTGCCGACAGCTATGGAGCCAAAGTCATTCATATTTCCACTGATTTCGTATTTGACGGACAGTCATGCCGCGCATACAGCGAGAGCGACAAGGTCAATCCCATGAGCCACTACGGAACCTCGAAGCGCGCCGGCGAAACCGCTCTCCTCGCCTTGGCTCCCGAAAGCATAATCATACGTACCTCATGGCTCTATTCTCCCGACGGCGAGAATAGTTTCCCCGCAAAAATTCTTCGCGCTGCCCGCTCGGAAAGCCGCCTGCGCGTGGTTGATGACCAGATAGGGTCACCCACCAACGCTGATGACCTTGCACGCGCCATTGTCAAGATACTGACCACTCCGCAGTGGTTTCCCGGAATTTACCATTACTGCAACTCAGGCGTATGCTCGCGCTATGATTTCGCCAAGGTGCTTTTACATCTTTCCGGTCTGGATGACAAGGTAGAGGTAGTTCCCGTAAGTACCCCGGTAATCTATTCAGAGGCGGCAGCCGTATCCCGCCCGCCGTTCTCCGCGCTCAACACCTCGAAAATCCGTCTTACCTACGGAGTGGAAACACCCTACTGGATAGACTCGCTTGCCAAATCGCTCAAAAAATAAATCATCTTAAGAAAGTATATAAACCCATCATATGTCGACTCTAACTGACGAAATATCACGCCGGCGAACTTTCGCCATCATTTCCCACCCTGACGCCGGTAAGACCACCCTTACGGAGAAACTGCTCCTTTTCGGCGGCGCAATCCATATTGCCGGTGCGGTCAAGAGCAACAAGATTAAAAAGACCGCCACATCTGACTGGATGGAAATAGAAAAACAGCGCGGCATTTCCGTAGCCACGTCAGTTATGGGGTTCAACTATGGTGATTACAAAATAAACATCCTTGACACACCCGGTCACCAAGACTTTGCCGAGGATACCTACCGCACCCTTACGGCGGTCGACTCTGTAATCATTGTGGTCGATGTGGCTAAAGGCGTCGAGCAGCAAACGCGACGACTGATGGAAGTATGCCGTATGCGCAACACTCCCGTCATCATATTTGTCAACAAACTTGACCGCGAGGGTCGCGACCCCTTTGAAATTCTCGACGAACTGGAGGCAGAGCTGAAAATTTCGGTCCGTCCCCTGTCGTGGCCAATCAATATCGGCGCGAAATTCAAAGGTGTTTATAACATTTATGAGCACTCGCTTGACCTTTTCACTCCGAATAAGCAGAAAGTAAGCGAACGAGTGGAGATTGACGACGTCAATGACCCGGCGATTGACGCGGCTGTGGGCGAAGCCGACGCAGCCAAGCTCCGCGAGGACCTTGAGCTGATTGAGGGCGTATACCCCGAGTTCAATGTCGATGAATACCGCGAAGGGCTTGTCGCTCCGGTTTTTTTCGGTTCCGCGCTGAATACCTTCGGCGTAAAAGAGCTGCTTGACTGTTTTGTCAAGATTGCCCCGTCACCCAAACCTACTCAGGCAGAAGAACGCATTGTCAAACCTGAAGAAGAAGGTTTCAGCGGTTTCGTGTTCAAAATCCACGCAAATATGGACCCGAACCATCGTTCCTGTATCGCTTTTGTCAAGATTTGCTCCGGAAAGTTCGAGCGTAATGCGCCTTATAAGCATATCCGCTCCGGCAAGACCCTGCGCTTTGCCGCACCAACCGCCTTCATGGCTCAGAAAAAAAATGTGGTCGATGAAGCCTTCCCCGGCGACATTGTCGGCATACCCGATACCGGAACGTTCAAGATTGGCGACACCCTGACCTCAGGCGAGGAACTTCACTTCAAGGGTCTGCCCTCGTTCTCGCCTGAACTGTTCAAATATATCGAAAATGAAGACCCCATGAAGTCCAAGCAGCTTGAAAAAGGTATTCAGCAGCTCATGGATGAAGGTGTGGCTCAGCTTTTCATCAACCAGTTCAACGGTCGTAAAATTATCGGAACCGTAGGTCAACTTCAGTTCGAAGTAATACAGTATCGTCTGCTTCACGAATATGGCGCGCAATGCCGTTGGGAACCCATCTCGCTCTATAAGGCATGCTGGATTGAGAGCAACAACCCCGAAGCTCTCGCCGCCTTCAAGAAGCGCAAACATCAGTTCATGGCTATTGACCGTCAGGGTCGCGACGTATTCCTTGCCGACTCGGGCTATGTACTGACCATGGCGCGTCAGGACTTCCCTGAAATCAATTTCCACTTCTCATCGGAATTCTAATGTCAAAAAAGAGAGTTTGCGTTACCGGCGCAACCGGAACCATGGGGCTCGCTACCCTTTGCGAGTTTAAGGACCGCACGGACCGGTTCGACATTGTAATCCTTGCCCGCCCCGGCAAAGTCAACGAAAAGAAACTCGCGCCATTTCTTGCTCATGGTGGATTTAGCGTCGTATGGGGTGACCTGACAAACCTTGATGACGTCAAACGCGCCGTCAAAGGTGCCGATTTCGTTCTGCACATAGGCGGAATGGTGTCGCCCGCGGCAGATTATTACCCTGAAAAGACTCTGAAAGTCAACGTCGCTGCGGCTAAAAACGTGGCGTGCGCAGTGCTTGAAGGAGACAAGGCTGACACATGCGGAGTGGTTTACATTGGTTCGGTGGCACAGAGCGGTGACCGACGTCCACCTATTCACTGGGGACGTACGGGCGATCCGCTTTCAGCATCCGAAGGCGATGCCTATGCTCTGTCAAAAATTCGTGCCGAACTCGCCATAGTTGACTCCGGACTGAAAAAATGGGCGTGTCTCCGCCAGACCGGTATACTCTACCCCGGACTGCTCCTCAAAGGCTCTGATCCTATCACCTTCCATGTTCCCCTCCGTGGTGTACTCGAATGGGCAACCGATGAGGATTCCGGCAGACTGATGGCTAACATATGTGAGGACTCTACTCCCGCCGAATTCTGGAACGCCTTTTATAATATAGGGTCAGGTAAATCATACCGCCTTACCAATTATGAGTTTGAAAAGTTACTGCTGAAGGCTCTGGGATGTCCGCCACCAGACAAATCATTCCGCGCTGAATGGTTCGCCACACAGAATTTCCACGGACAGTGGTGGCAGGACTCTGACCGTTTGGAAGAGCTGGTGCCGTTCCGCGGCGGCGAAAGTTGCGATGACTATTTCAAGCGCATGGCGTCGATGGTGCCTTGGTATTTCAAACTTGCGCCGTTAGCTCCGGCAGCACTTGTCCGCATGGGTATGAAATGGGTTGCCGGACGTAACGACCTTGGTCCGCTCCACTGGCGCAAGCATAATAATGAGCGTCGAATACGTATTCACTTCGGCTCACGCGAGCAATGGGATTCCATCGCGCCGTGGAGCGAACAGATTGCGGAATTGGAGCAATATCCCGCCAATGAGCCTCGCGAACGTCGAAATCCGCCGTCGGAAGTCTCTTTAAGTCACGGATTTGATGAATCCAAGCCACATTGCGAACTTAATATCGACGATATGCGTTCAAAAGCCGCACATGAAGGCGGCGAATGTCTGTCGGAAACCATGACTCAGGGAGACCTGCGGTCAAAACTACAATGGCGTTGTGCATGCGGTCATAAGTTCAGCGCATCGCCCACCGCGGTGCTGTTTGGCGGACACTGGTGTCCCGACTGCCTGACAGAGCGCATTCTGTCAAAGAGCTAATCTACAAAAACAGAGCGGAAATGGTCGTAGATGCGTAAAACCGCGTCTGGGGCGGGATGTACGCCGTCCGGCGCATAAAACGCATAGTCTCTCAGTTCATCAATCAGGGTTTCATACGCAGGAAAGTATGTGGCGTTGCTCAGTGAGTCAATCGCAAGAAGCAACGTCGCCTTACTGAGCTGATTGCCGTGGAGTCCGTCAGCCACATGGCGTATTGGACTGACCGTAAAGATAAAATGCTTATCGGAAAATCGGTCAATAATAGGCTGCCATGCGTTGACAATCTCATCGACCGACAGCCGCCGGCGGACAAACTCGCGGTCAGGCAGTTTATGGCAGTTGCAAACTACTTCCCCCTGCCGTTCAAACACATAGGCGGTACCGAACGTGATGATTATATGAGAGGCACGCCTCAATGCCTCACTCCCCGCCGCCATTGACCCGTTGATACGCTCAATCGCCTCCTCGGGAGTCGGTGCCGCAAGGCGTGTATGATGGTCAAGCGAACGCCATAATCCCTGAACCTCAATCAGTTCATCAGCTGAATACCTGCGACCGGCGTCAAGATTAAGCAGAGTCTTGGCTGCCGAAAGCGGATTGTATACATTGCCAGTGGGGTTGATACATACATCTATTCCGGATGCCGCTAACAGAGAGCCAACCTCAGTCGTAAAGCAGGAGCCAAGCATCAGCAGCGATGACCGGCTGTCTATCCTTACGTTACGGTCCGGACGCAGTTTCAGTTCGGTCATAGCATCTTGTAGTCAATGCTGAGAACCTGAAACTCCGTGCGGCGATTAATCTGGTCAGCCGCATCCTGATCATCGGGGCTGAGAGTCTCGATAAATTCAGGAGTGAGTTCGGTGCCTTCCTCAAACTGCGGATATTCGCGCGCAAGTTTCTTGGTGATAACCTTGGGGCGGGATTTGCCGTAACCCTGCGGCTGAAGGCGTTCCGGTTCAATTCCGGCTTCAATCAGATACTCTATAACGGAATCGGCACGCCTGCCGGAAAGCTTAAGGTTATACTCCTCGGTACCCCAGCGGTCAGTATGGGAAGCCATCTCAATAGTTACGTTGGGATTCTCGCGCAAAATATTCACCATCTCATCGAGGGCATCCTTTGACTCAGGTCTCAATGTGGCTTTATCAAAGTCATAGAATATATTTTCCACCACAACCGGCTTATTTATTGACGCAAGAATAAAGTCAACACCATACTCGGCGTCCTCTTCGGCTGTATCTGACGTAAATTCCTGCTTGGCATTGAGAAATCCCTTGGCTCCGGCAAGCATCGTATAACTTACGCCGCGCTGAAGTGGGAACCGGAACGAGCCGTCATCCTTAGCTATTGCCTTCTGATTTGAGCCGTCGTTACCCACAATGCGGATTACCGCGTTAGGTACCGGCTCTTCATCGCGGTCAAGTACCCACCCGCTAATCCATATTTGAAGTTCGGGAAGTTCAAAGGTATAAATATGGTCATATCCTCGGGCATCGCCGCGTGAGGAGGAGAAAAATCCACGTTCACCGCCGGTGGGGTCGAACGTAATTCCGAAATCATCGCCTGCGGAATTCATCGGGACTCCCATGTTGGTCACATTCCACCCGCCGGAAGATTTCAGCTGAGCGCGGAAAATATCGAGTCCGCCCATGCCCGGGCGTCCGTCTGTGCTGAAATAAAGGAGTGAATCGGTACGCATATAGGGGAACTGCTCGTTGCCGGGCGTATTGATGAACTCGCCAAGATTTTCAAGCGAGCCGGCTCGCTCCTTGAGATTAATGCGCCATATATCATAACCGCCCTGACCTCCGGGCATATCCGAGCTGAAATACAGCCAGTTACCATCAGGACTGACGGCAGGATGCCCGTATGATGACAGAGTATCGGCGGTAATTTCAAACTTCTGAGGCGCGCTCCATGAGGCATCGCTGCGCTGCGAGGTGAAAATCTCTACTACGGTGCTCGCATTGGGTTCGCGGCGCGCGCGCGTCAGATACATTGTCTGACCGTCAGGCGAGAAGGAACATATCCCCTCCTCCACCTCGGTGTTGAGTTCCCCCTCAACCGCCTCCGGCTTCAGCCACTGCCCCTGCTCGTTCTTTTTCATCACCCAGATGTCCGGTTTTTTCGTACCGGTGATTTCCGATCGATTGTCGCCCTTGACCTTCTCGTTAGTGGTGGTATAGAACAACTGGTCACCATCTTCGCCCAGATACATCGGGGCATAATCCGACCGGCGCGAGTTGAGCAGTTTATGCTGTCGTACAATGTAGCGCGTGGGCGAATCTTTCAGTTTCTGCGCCTGCTCCGCACCGTTAAGCCCGGTCTTGGCTTCCTGATTGTCCGGAGCGAGACTGAGAAACTCCTTGTAAGCATTGATGGCGGGAGCATACTTACCTTCGGCGTGGAGACTCTGGGCGAGACGCAGCGTAGCCGTGGAGTCAGCCGCGCCATAGCGTATAGCGTTCTGATAAGCGGCAGAAGCGCGCGCGTCCTGCCCCAAACGGCGGTAACATTCAGCCATTTTCAGGGCAACCTCGCCTCGCTGAAGCCGTTCCTCGCGTTTGGTCAGCTTATTATAGATTTTACGGTAGGTACGCGAAGCGTCATAAAACTCGCCGCGCTCCATCTGTTCATTGGCTACCGACAGTTTGGCACCGCCGCATGAGCCCATCACGGCAGCCGCCACTATCAGCAGCAAAATTTTTACAAATCGTTTAGTCATGACCTTAAAATAACGCGCGCGCGCGTCATCATATTGCGCATATCCAAACAATTCTTTAAATTTGCAGTAGTTTTAAGAAAAATGAAGATTATGAAGAAAGAAACACCCGTATTGCTGCTGACTGGATATTTAGGCAGCGGTAAAACCACTCTGCTTAACCATATTTTGACCAACCGTCAGGGAATACGCTTCGCCGTAATCGTAAATGACATAGGCGAGGTAAATATCGACGCTTCGCTTATCCAGAAGGGCGGTATCGTAGGTCAGGGAGACAATCCCGATGACCTCGTTGCGCTCCAGAATGGCTGTATCTGCTGCACGTTGAAGATGGACCTGATGAAACAGCTTGCCGACATTATCGCCACCGGCAAGTTTGACTACATAGTTATCGAAGCATCGGGCATATGCGAACCGGCACCTATCGCGCAGTCAATCTGCACCATGCCGCAGCTTGGTGGCGAATATACCGAACATGGCATACCTCGCCTTGACTGCATCGTGACCGTGGTCGACGCCCTGCGCATGGCAGCCGAATTCGGTTGCGGCGAGAACCTTCAGGCTCCCGACATTGATGATGAAGATATTGAAAATCTCGTTATCCAGCAGATTGAGTTCTGTAACATCATCCTGCTCAATAAGATTTCAGAAATATCACCTGAAGAAGCACGCCGTGTGCACAAAGTGGTGCGCGCGCTCCAGCCAAAGGCAGAAATCATCGAATGTGACTATGCCGATGTACCCCTTGACCGCATAATCAATACGGACTTGTTTGATTTTGAGGATGTAGCCACTTCCGCCGCATGGGTTCAGGAACTCGAAGGTCATCACCATGACGATGATGACGACGATGATGAGGATGAACACGAACATCACCATCATCACGAGCATGGCGAGGACTGTCATTGCGGACACTGCCACCATCACCACGACCATGACCATGGCGAAGCGGAAGAATATGGTATCCAGACTTTCGTTTACTATCGCCGCCCCGGCATTGACCTGAGCAAGTTTGACCGCTGGGTAGCAACCGCATGGCCTTCAAACATTATCCGCGCCAAGGGTGTCATTTACTTCACCCAAAACCCGGACATGAGCTACCTTTTCGAGCAGGCAGGCACCCAGAAGAACCTCAAGGAAGCCGGCTATTGGTTCGCCACCGCTCCGAAAGAAGAGCTGGAGCAGTTCATGGCTCGCGACCCGCAGCTTCGCCGCGACTGGGACCCCGAATATGGCGACCGCATGGTCAAAATCGTCTTCATCGGACAAAACCTCGACAAAGCCGCCCTCACCGCCGCCCTCGACCAACTCTAAAATTTCATCGACATAAAAAGGGAGCTTTCGCCAAAACAAAGCGAAAGCTCCCCTTTTTTCATTTCCAAAACAAACGCGCCTTGGGAGCGGCATGCGTCCTCGCATGCTGGAAATCTCTCTAATTCTCAATTAGTTACAGATACGCGAGGACGCGTATCTCTCCCAAGCATGGTCGCCTCAACGACAATATATGCCTTCAGTCGTATATGATAAAATAACATATCAATTCTTCGACTGCGATTACCCACCACTAGCTCTTTTTGTCGCCCCACAAAAGCAAAACCAGTGCCAAGTTCGAGAAGAAAGCGGGTTATATTTTGTTCGAGTGCGGCTTCAAGCTGTTCTTCTATATAGT
Organism: uncultured Bacteroides sp.; assembly: GCA_964586765.1. GTDB lineage: Bacteria > Bacteroidota > Bacteroidia > Bacteroidales > Muribaculaceae > UBA3263. The sequence goes on along the minus strand of CAZPHN010000033.1, from coordinate 11,210 downwards.
TAACAGGTACAGTGATAAATCCAAAATTATAGTTATCTTTAGTAATTTCCTGTGCCATTCGGCATTGAGCTTCCGGCAGATATTCAGGAAAATTGCTTATCGCTTTACCGCGTGACTTATATAGATTCGCCTTAAGGGAATTATCAAGCGTCTGACGACTCCATCCCTCCAAAATACATTCTCGCAAATAGAATATTGCCTCATCAATTGACTCACACTTAGACACTATATCTACCTGATGACGCCATGGTACAAGACCAAGCACCAACGGGCATTCCTCTTCATCCAAAACTGCACCGTGCTGGTGCAGTTTTTTATCATTTTGTCTTGCTTGTTTTTTCAATTCTGCACCAAGTTGGTGCAGTTTTTCACGAGCCTCCATTGAAGAAAAAAACAGATACCATTTCTTCATATTCCAAAGATTTCGGCTTCCAAATCCTTTATCACTCGGAAAGGCATCGCGCAAGTCCAGACTTAACTGCTCAACAACTCCACTCCCCCATTTTTCTTCGGCTTTACGAATGACTAAATCACGCCCTATACTCCAGTAAAAAAACAACTTTTCAGTATTTACCTTTACAGCTGCTTTAACTTGAGTATATAAATAGCGTTGCTTTATATCTGAAAGCCAAGCGGAATAGCCAGCGTCAATCTTGAAATCTTTGACCCTAACCATATGTGGTTCATTGTTTGAGATAATGTCTGTCATAATATTGCAAATATACAACTATTTCCGCAAACAGCCAAGTCTTTACCGCAAAATCAGTTTGCTGCTTATGGTGTCGGTGCCGTGGTTGAAACTTGTTTTTTCAATCCCAGTCGCTGAAGTTTTCAGATTTATTGCTTAATTTTGCACTTGCAGGTAAAATCTGCGCTTATGATTTAATAAAAATATCCCCATTTTTTAATTTTGCGGAAAAAATGAAAAATCCTAGTTTCATATTTAGATATATCAGTTTGGTAGCGATGCCATTTTTCCTAGTGCAATGCAACGCAAACTCAGCGCATAAAGAAGATGATATGCTTGAAGTCAATATTCCGACTACGATAAAGGTAGAGGATGCAATTAGTCATCTGGATAGTAAAGTGCTGAATATCCCTATTGGCAGTGAGGATATAGTAAGCTTTGAGCTAAGCAATAACTCCTTGTTAGGCGAGTTTTCTATACAGGATATTGTATATGATAAGATATTGTTGCAATCAGGGAATTCTCTTTTTGCATACCAACTTCCTTCAGGGAAGTTTCTACATCAACTATCTAAATTAGGAGAAGGAAATGGGGAATATCGCAATATTGCAGCTGCAGTTTTTGCATCAAATGATATTGACATAGCTGTTCTGGAAAGTAGATGGCAAGATGATTTTTCCAATATAATAGTATTCGATAGAGCTCAAACGATAGTTAGTCGAACCCAGATTCCTCTCATTGGTGATTTGATAAGATTGCGTCAAAAAAATATGTTTGTTGCCCCCAATACTATTACATTTACTGGAGGAGACTCAAAACTATATTATGTTAATGGTGATTTTCAAATTGTTGATTCTGTTGAATGTAACAAACACTACTCAGAACGTGAAGTCTTTAAAATATGGGAATCAATTGATAAATTAGGTAGCGTTCCAGCTGTGATATTGCGAGATACTCTCTTTAATATATCTTCCGATTATTCTTTGACCCCTATTCTTCATTTAGACTATAACGGAAAAGGTGTACCTGATAATTTCTCGCTCAAAAATTACAAAAATTATGACCAATACATAAATGCGTATGCCGAAATGATTTATCCAACTCAACTTCAAAAATTGGGAGATAAGCTTTATGCTCGTTTGGAGTATAATAACAAAGTATATTATTCCATTTGGGATTCAAAAACTGGCAAACTATTATATTCCAAGCAAGCAAAAGATTCTGAATGGGGTATGAAGCTGCATATTGGTGAGTCGAGCTTTAATCAATGGCCTATTGGTGAATGGAATGAGAAGTTAATATTTTATATTCCGGATTACATAATATCTGAAATTACTGAGGATGAAGACTCTAATCCGGGATTAGCTTTTGTTCCAATTAACCAGATTGATTCTATTTTGAGCCGATTATAATACCTCGATATAGTTCGATTTGTATTCGAAGGTGTTGCGGTTATTTTATTCGGTTGTTTGTTATGTCGGTAATTTGGGCAATGAGATCGCGACAACGGGATTCGCGCATCCTTATACGGGTGCCGACGGCAATAAAGTCAGAGATAGTCGGGCGACCGGTTCCGTTGACTGACGTTGCGTGTTCGCCGTTGTAACCTTCGGAGTTGACCGTAAGGTCATACGCCGGAGCCAAGTGCCATGACCAGTTACCGATGTCGTCTTTCCTCACAATGAATGAAAAGTTTTTGCAGTGGTCATCCTTATTGCCAATCATATAGTTAAACACCATCCGACGATACATCTCCTCCACATCGGCTTCACTTTGAGTAATATAGCCGGTAAGGGCGAGAAGGTTGGCGTAATCAAGCGTAGGGGTGTTCAGCGATAACCCCATCAAAGCACCGGCAGTAGCCGTATGAATCCTCTCGCCATGTGGTGTCAAATCGAAACGCCGCGTAGCGAAATATCTGTCATTCACAAGTTTAAAGTCAGGGACGTCTATTCCACACTCCTTAGCAAGCATATTACATTCAAACTCTTGCCGACCAATGTCTTCCGGATCAAAAATGTGACGGAACTTTATCACCCAATGACCTGAATCATCTGAATAAATAGCTTTAGGACGCGCTCCTCCACTATTTCCACTGCTATAGAGCAGCAATTCAGCATCAGTGTCTTTTCTTTCCTTTAAAATTTCAAGTGCTTTCTGCTGCAGTAAATCGAAATCATGCGTCTCCGCCATATTGTCTGTCAAGACTGCAGAGGCAGGTGAATAACAGAGTGCCCCCATACCGTTCTGCCCTACAAGACTCAACCGGTCAAGCGCAGAGAGGTTACCGTCGTTTATGCCAATCCGCATCAAAGCTTTATGCAGCAGATAACGTCCATATCCGTCGGGCAGGCTATCTTCAAAAATCCCGAAGTTTCCGGCAAAAGGCGCAGGAGAGGCAACGAAGATTTCCCTCTTGAGAGGTAACTCAAGCGGGGAAATAGAGAACCCGTCGGCAAGCCATTGTCTATCATACTGGAACGTACATACTTTGTCATCTACACTTATGGCAAGCGTCCCGACCGGTTGGTCGCGGTATGTAACGTTGAGCTGTTCAATTTTTTGCAGTTGCATTTCCGGTGGCTTTTTTCTTGTTTGTATTGCGGCGAATTTGCTCCAGTTCGGATATTGTCTGGTATTTCGGGGTGGAAAATATGTGTCTGATTTCAGATGTATAGCCCAAAGCCATGGCAAGCTTTATCAGATTTTCAAGCGAAATCAGAGCCTTTTGCTCGAAACGAGCCACATTGGCGAGGGCTACTCCGGCTTTCTCGGCAATCTGCTTTCGGGTAAGTTCTTTTTCAATACGCCGACGCCGAAACTCATCCGCAATATCGCGTGCGATATCCTCCCAATGGGTCAATGTAAACCCTTCGAGAATTGCTAATATATTATTACTATTTGCCACTTGCACTGACATACTGATTATATATTATCACTTGCAAAGTTACATATTTAATCAGATATATCCAAAAAAGAGAGGCGATTTCTGGGTCGTCTCTCTTTTTTATGGGATTAATGACGACGGGGGCGGTCATCGGGGCGGCGATTGTGTTTTGCGTACTCTTTAGCAAGCTTTTGCTGCTTTTTGACGTATTTTTTATACTCCTTCATCTGCTTTTTGTAGATTTTCTGCTGCTGTTTGGTCGGTTTGCCGTAGTGGTGGCAGCAGGGTGCAGGAGGAGGTGGCGGCGGGGGCGGAGGCATCATCTGCCCATTGCAGTTGCCAACGTGAGCCACCAAACCCTGTGGAGTCAAAACGACTTCATATCTTACTTTGGCGGAAACGGGAGCGGCGGCGAATAAAATCGCGGCGGCTGCAATAAATGGAGTAAAGCGTTTCATAACGTCAATAGGTTTGAGGGTTAAACTATAATCCTTTGACGTCCTCTAATGGAAATGGTTTAATGGGCGTCGAGCCAGTTGTCGGCAACGCCCGATGAGACCGTGAGGGCAACGCGACCGTGGTACGCTGCCTGCATCTCGGTTTCCACCAGAGTCTGGAGTGCTGGAAGCTCCTCGGGAACGACGTTGAAAATCAATTCGTCATGGACCTGCATTATCATCCGCGATTTCATTCCGGCAGCTTTCATTGACCGGAAGATACGCACCATGGCAACCTTGATGATGTCGGCAGCGGAACCTTGAAGCGGCGCGTTGATTGCGTTGCGCTCGGCATATCCGCGCACGACGGCATTGCGCGAGTTGATGTCGGGGAGCATACGCTTGCGCCCCATGACGGTGGTGACATATCCTTTTTCGCGCGCATGCTCAACCGTGGAGGTCATATATTCCTTGACCTTGGGATACGTACGGAAGTAGCCTTCAATAATCTGTTTTGCCTCCATGCGACTTATTCCGAGACGCTCGGATAGTCCGAACGCACTGATTCCGTAAATTATTCCGAAATTAGCGGTTTTAGCCGCACGGCGCATATCCTCGCTCACCTCATCAAGCGACAGATGGTTAATTTTCGCAGCCGTGGCTCGGTGGATATCCTCGCCATGGGCAAACGCCTCAATCATATCAGGGTCACCGGAAATGTCAGCCATAAGCCGCAGTTCAATCTGGGAATAGTCAGCCGACAGGAGAAGACATCCCTTATCTGCGACAAAAGCACGACGGATTTCGCGACCGTCATCGGTGCGCACGGGGATATTCTGAAGATTGGGATTATTGGAGCTGAGGCGACCGGTGGCGGTTCCGGTCTGATTATAGGTGGTATGTATTTTGCCCGTCTGCGGATTGACCAATGCGGGAAGCGCATTAATATATGTGGCAAGCAGTTTGCGCAATCCGCGGATTTTAAGGATTATGTCTACAAGGGGAACCGTCGCCTTATATTTTTCCAGCACTTCCTCGGTGGTAGAATAGCCTCCGGTCTTGGTCCGCTTGACCTTGGTGTCAATTTTCAGCTCGCCAAACAGTACCTGACCGACCTGCGCGGGCGAGGATATGTTAAACGGATGTCCTACTATCTTATATGCCTGCTGTTCAAGCTCGTTACACCGTTCAGTAAGCTTCGCGCTCAAATCATTAAGAATTCCGGAATCAATTCTAACGCCGGTCCACTCCATATTTGCAAGCACCAATACGAGGTCCTGCTCCAGTTCATTAAGCACCGTGGCATTCTCGCGGTCAACAGCCTCCTGAACCGGCTTATAAAGTCTCAGGGCTATGTCTGCAGCCTCACATACGGTATTGACTAAACGTTCGGGCGGGATGGCGGCATACTTCTTGGCGCGTGACGGGTCATCAAAATCGAGGGTTCTGTATCCATCGAGCATTTCGGCGGCGACATCGGCAAGCAGATGGCGAAACTCCGGCTGAAGCAGATAATGTGCCACAGCCGTATCATAATGACCTGCATGCCAACTTATTCCAAGTCGGCGCAATAAAATAAGGTCGCGCTTGACATCATGGGAAACAACAAGCAAATCCTGACGCGAAAGCAGCGGTTGCAGTTCGCTAAGTCTTTCCTTGGGGATCCAAGCGGCACGTCCGGGAGCCAATGCAACAGCGGCACCCTGAATCTGAGCAGTCATTGGCTCCGGTCCAATAGCATAGACACTTAAGCCGACCGCAGGAGCCGACATTGCCTCAGTCAGTATCTCGGCGGCGTCAGCAGTATAATCTTCCTTCAGACTTGGCTCAATAACGGCAGGCGCAGCATCGGCAAGGTCAAACAGAGAGCCCATGCCGTCACTCCCCACTGACGCCGCAGGGACCTGAGCCGTTTCTCCGGCAGCGGAGGGCAGTTTGAGCAGAAAAGACTTGAATTCCAGTTCCTCATAGACCTCGCGCAACGCCTTATAGTCAGGCTCGCAGCGACGCAATTCTTCTGGTTTGACCGGCAGCTGCAAATCCGTACGAATCGTTGCCAAATCCTTGCTCAAAAGTATCTGTTCGCGGTTTTCCTTAACCTTTTCCTTTAACGCGCCTTTGATTTCATCGGCATTTTCGAGCATATTTTCAACCGATCCGAACTGCATTATCAACTTTACGGCAGTCTTTTCGCCCACACCGGGACATCCGGGAATATTATCACTGACATCCCCTTCAAGAGCCAAAAGGTCAATTACCTGCTCGGGACGCTCAATTCCGTAACGCTCGCATACCTGCTGAGGACCTCTGACCTCAAATCCCTGTCCCTTCAAAGCCGGACGATACATAAAGACATTGTCGGAAACCAACTGTCCGTAATCCTTGTCCGGGGTCATCATATAGGTGGTAAATCCTTCGGCAGCCGCCTGACGTGCAAGTGAGCCGATAACGTCGTCTGCCTCATATTGCGGCAGCTCGACTACGGGAATACACATTGCCTTCAATACCCGTTTGATATACGGGATTGCTATAGTTATATCTTCGGGTTGCTTTTCGCGCTTGGCTTTATAGTCGGCAAACATCTCATGGCGGAATGTCTGACCGCCGGGAGGGTCAAAACAGACTGCAAGATGTGTGGGCGATTCTTTTTTGATTAAATCATCCAGCGTATTTATAAATCCAAAGATTGCCGAAGTGTTAAGACCCTTCGAAGTAATCCGCGGATTGCGAAAAAGTGCATAATATGCACGATATATCAGCGCATAGGCATCAAGCAGAAAAAGTTTGCGTTCCATAAAGTCTATTTATTTAATTCCGAGGTGAGGACGCGCATCTGGCAGCGGGCGCAGTCAAAGTGAAGTCGAAGAGGTTTGGGCGCACCTATAAGTGTCAGCGGCTCGGGCCATTCACGACCCTGCGGAGTCAAGAGACACCGCCCAAGTTCGCGACGGATACAGTAGCGCATGGTCATGGCAGCTTGGGGCGTGCCGCCGCGCTCAGGAGCCGGGGCGATTGTGCCGCTTACGCCATGGTCACGCATAAGCTGCTCAGCCCGGACGTTTGAAATGTTTGCCTCGGCGGGAAGCGAGCTGCCTTCGGGCCATACGGCATCAGGATTTTCCGCTCCACGCAGCGATCGCTCCATCCGGCAGTTGATTTCAGCGCAGAGAGTCTCCGCCAGCTCGCGGCGCAGACGCGTCAGGACCGACGCCGGAACGAACTCATTGTCCAGCAAATCCGTCAGCTCCTCAAGGGCGAACTGAGTATCGCCAAGCTTGCCTATCACCTTGCGACGAGCCTCGAGCTGAGGAGTGCGCGCACGGTCCGCAACCGGAGCCTGAATAGCCACTGCTGCCCCACCCTCCGATTCGAGAATCAATGCACTGCCACTCCGGCGAAGGGTCAGACGCAACGGAATCGTACGTCGGGCAGTATCTGCTGCCGAAAGTGCATCCGAGAAGCGTTTGTCCGCATTCCGGCGAAGAGACATGCCCGGTTTCAAGCCTTCAGGAGCATAATTTCCGGCACAGACTATAGTTTTTGGTGCGTCAAAGCGATTTACACGAAATCCGACCGTGCGATCCCCATATTGGAAGTTCAAACCGTCGCCATTGGTCAGTCTGGCGGGATGTTTAAGTTCGATGCGGTTTCCGCGGATTGCCTGCACCACTCCTATTTCCGCGCCCAAGCTTTTAGGCGAGTCAATCGCCGCTACTCCGGTCGCTTTCGGGTCATAAAGGAAATGAGTTGTAAACCCTCGGTTGAACGAGCGGCTCAGGTCAGGGGTAAACGTGCGCTCCACGTTACCAAGCGAAGAGCGTTTGACGCCTAATTCGCGCAACTTGCGGTCATATGCGCTGACCACATTCTTGACATACTGCTCATCCTTGAGGCGTCCTTCGATTTTCAGCGATGAAATTCCGGCATCTATCATGGCGGGAAGGTCATCGATACGGTTAAGGTCATGGAGCGACAGAAGGTGCTTGCCCTTGGCGAGCACACGTCCGCGCCCGTCAATCAAGTCATAAGGCAGACGGCATATCTGGGCACACTCGCCACGGTTTGCCGACCTACCGCCACACTGCAGCGACGCGTAACACTGTCCGCTAAAACTTACGCAAAGCGCGCCGTGGACAAAACCTTCAAGCGGTACGGTGGTAGCCGCCCTGACCGCGCGGATTTCCTCAAGGGTCATTTCGCGGGGAAGGACAATCTGACCGAACCCGAGATTTTCAAAGAAACGCGCCTTTTCGGGGGTCCGTATGTCACATTGCGTGGACGCATGGAGTGCGATTGGCGGCAAATCGAGTCTCAAAAGTCCTAAATCCTGTACAATCAACGCATCAACTCCTACACGATACAGCGAACGGATAAGCCTCTCGACCTGCTGCAGCTCCGAGGGATAAACCAGCGTATTGACCGTCACATAAACGCGCGCGCCAAACCGATGGGCATACTCACAGACCGAGGCAATATCATCAACTGAATTTCCGGCTGCGGCACGCGCTCCATGGCTCATCGCGCCCATATAAACTGCGTCCGCGCCATGACTGATGGCACTGACTGCAACTCTGGCATCGCGGGCGGGTGCCAGAAGCTCAATCGAATATGTCCGGTTCCGTAACATAGACCGAGGTTGTATCAATGGCGGTTTCTATCTTTCTATCAAGGTTCTTGAGGCGTTCTTTCTCGCGTTCAAGTTCCTTGATGGTCTTACGCAGTTTTTTTCGGTCGGCACTGACAGCCGCGGCGGCAGCATCGTTTCCGTAAGAAGGCGTGACAACCCTCCCCGCGCTATGAAAATGCTGTCGGTAATATTTCTCATCAAGGGCAGACTCAATTACGCCTTTCGAAACTGAAGCATGAATCATCTTGCCCGAGCCGACAAAGACTCCCACATGGCTTACCTGCGAGCCGCCTGATGTAACGAAAAACACCAAGTCGCCCGGCTGAAGGTCGCGCTCACCAATCGGGAGCGCAAACTCGCGCTGCATAGCCGACGAGCGCGGCAGTTTTACGCCATAAACGTCATCAAAAAGCGTCATGGTCAGACCGGAGCAGTCTGTTCCCGAGCGTGTCTGTCCGCCGTAACGATAAGGCGTGCCTATCCATTTACGCGCCTCACGCACTAAACGCTGCGTCTGGTCCCGACTGACGGGTACGGTATGACTGATGCGCTCCACGCGGTCCACGGGAGTCGCAACGCGCCGCGATGAGCATCCGCTCATTACCAGCACACACAAAAAAAGCCATACGAAGTTCCACTTCATATGGCAAAGTTACGAAAATATTTTGAATTCAACTGCGCTTGATGTGCTCAATCAAATCATCCGCCTGATGGAGACCGGAACCGCGCCACTGAGGTTCGCCGTTGCGGAATACGATAAGCGTAGGCACGGACTGTATTCTGTAACGCTGTGACAAGGCTTCGTTGCGGTCAACGTCAATCTTGATTACGTTTGCGGTGTCGCCCACCTTCTCCTTGACCTGTTCAAGAATAGGTGCCTGCATCTTACAGGGTCCACACCATGTTGCATAAAAATCAACCAAAGTAGGCTTATCGCCATTAATCAGTTTTTCAAAATCTTCCATAGTATTTTATTTCTTTTAAAGTTACTGTTTCGTTTCTATTATCTAAACAATTTTTCGGGAGGCGGAGTTCTGTCTTATCGCAGTTAAACAAAGTTAATGAGGGTTCGATATATGAGTCTGGTAAGCGGTCAGCAGGAAAGCCGTTGCCGGAAGGGCGATTATCATGCCGAGGATACCAAGCAGCGAGCCCCATACGCTCAGGCTCAGAAGAATCATTGCTGGATTCAGACCCATTGCCTTTCCCATTACGTGAGGGGTCAGGATATAGTCGCATATGCTCTGGCTGACTGCATAGACCAGAAGCGACTTACCGAAAAGGCTTATGAAGGAGACCTCGCCACCAAGGGAGCATATAAGACAGATTGCCGCAACGGGAATCAGCGTAACATACTGGAAATACGGAATCATATACAGCACACCTACCAATATTCCCATAGGTATGGCAAGCGGAAGATGGATTATTGAGAACCCTATGCAGTAAAACACTGCCGCACAGAGAGCCAGAAAACTCTGTCCGCGAAAATAGCTGCTCATACCGCTTTGAATCTGCCTCGCTATCCTGACTGCCGACGGACGGTACTTTGCAGGGACTATCAGCTTAAATCCCCTTACAATCTGCGGATAGTCTATCAGTATAAACAGCAGATATACTATTGTCAACGCCCATGACAAAGTCTCGACTATGACGTTAAACGATTGGTCAAGAAGCGACGTTCCCTTGTCAATAAGTACCGAAAGATGGTCTTCGCTGAGGTTTTCTTTCAGCTGGATAGGGTCACACTGCCTTTTAACGAATTCGATGACGGAGGCAACCCACGGAGGCGTGGTTCCGTCGCCCGACGTCACGCTGTGGACTATTCCGCCTAAATACCCCAGCTCCTTGATGACCTGAGGCAAAAACAGATAGACTACGCCGGTAACTATTCCGAGCAGTTCTACCACAGTCAGTATCGACGCTATCGCAAGCCCTTTGGTGTGGGTGAGCCGCTGATTAAGCTTCACAACCGGCTGAAGCATATACGCGAGCAGACATGCCGCGAAAAACGGCATCAAGACCGAGCTTAGATACCCGAGAAGATACAGAACGACCCCGGCAATGACAATTCCTATTATCAGGTTCATTATCCGGTCTGTTGTCCAGTATTTTCCGTCGGTTGATGTCATATTTTATAATTTTTTTCAAAAATATAACGTAAAATGCCGCAGACTGGTTCGCGTCGACGCAAAAAGAGAGACCGTCTGAACATGTTGTCAGACGGTCTCCTCTATTATTTCAGAAGTTTAATTGACGGGCAATGGAATTAGCCGTTGTACTTCTTCATGACAGCGATGAGGTCGAGCACCTTGTTAGAGTAGCCGATTTCGTTGTCGTACCAAGAAACAACCTTTACGAAGGTGTCGGTCAGGGCGATACCTGCCTTGGCGTCGAAGATAGAGGTGCGGGTGTCGCCGAGGAAGTCGCTTGAAACGACTGCGTCTTCGGTGTAGCCGAGGATACCCTTGAGTTCGCCTTCGCTGGCTTCCTTCATGGCAGCGCAGATTTCAGCGTAGGTAGCGGGCTTAGCGAGGTTAACGGTAAGGTCAACAACAGATACGTCAAGAGTGG
>CAZPHN010000032.1:0-25482 GCA_964586765.1 uncultured Bacteroides sp. | reverse complement strand
ATCATGTTGTAGTCCTCAAGGAAGATAATCTTGCCGAGGAACTGAGGCATACGGCTGATTTCCATGATGCGCTTAATCAGACCCTGTCCTGCGCCATCGGCGGGGTGAGCCTTACCGGAGAATACGAACTGTACGGGACACTTTTCGTTATTAACAATCTTGGCAAGACGGTCAAGGTCTGTGAAGAGCAGGTGAGCGCGCTTATAAGTTGCGAAACGGCGGGCAAAACCGATAATCAGCGCATTGGGGTTGATACGGTCAAGAATACCGAGAACGGCACCGGGGTCACCCTGATTTGCGAGCCATTTTGCCTTGAAATCACGCTTAACGAAGTTGATGAACTTATTCTTCATCTGAACTCGCATGTCCCAGATAGCCTGTTCGGGCATATCGAAGATGTTATGCCAAGCTTCGGGGTCTGCCTGATGGCTAAATAGCTTCTCGCCAAGGTTCTTTTCATAGAAAGCCTTCCACTCGGAAGCTGCCCATGTGGGCATATGCACACCGTTGGTAACATAGCCTACGTGGCTTTCGCGCCAGTCATAGCCTTTCCAAACACCGGCAAACATTTTCTTTGAAACTTCGCCGTGGAGCCATGAAACGCCGTTGGCTTCCTGACAGGTATTGAGAGCGAATACGCTCATTGAGAACTTCTCGCCGCTGTCGGGATTTTCGCGACCCATATTCATCAGTTCGGGCCAAGAAATTCCAAGCACGGGAGCGAAGTGGCTCAGATACTTGTTGGCGAGACCTTCGTCAAAGTAGTCGTGACCGGCGGGCACGGGAGTATGAACGGTGTAAAGGCTGGATGCGCGAACAAGCTCAAGAGCTACGTTGAAATCAACATTCTTTTCTGTGATATATTCAACCAGACGCTGGAGGTTGAGCAGAGCGGCATGACCTTCGTTGGCATGATAGAGGTCGGTGTTGATTCCGAGTTTGCGGAGCATGATGATACCGCCGATACCAAGGAGGTATTCCTGCTTGATACGGTTTTCCCAGTCGCCACCATAGAGCTGATGGGTGATAGGACGGTCAAACTCAGAGTTCATGTCAAAGTCGGTATCCATCAGATAGAGGTTCATACGACCGACATTGACGCGCCAAACGTGGCTATATACTATATTGGTGGGGAACGGAACCTCAATAATCATAGGAGTGCCGTCCTCGTTCATTACCTGCTCAATAGGGAGCTGGTTGAAGTTCTGAGGCTCATAATTGGCAATCTGCTGACCGTCAACGCTGAGGCTCTGGGTGAAATAACCATAACGGTAGAGGAAACCGACAGCAGTCATGGGAACACGGCTGTCACTTGCTTCCTTAATATAGTCGCCGGCAAGCACGCCGAGACCACCGGAATAAATCTTCAGTGCGTTACAGAGTCCATATTCCATTGAGAAATATGCAACTGAGGGAATATCCGTACGCATCGGCACTGCCATATACTCCTTAAAGAGCTTATATGCCTTCTTAATGCGTGCCATGAGGCTTTCATCGGCAATAATTTCCTGCAGACGCTCGGAAGTAAGACGACCGAGAAGCATTACGGGGTTTTCACCGGTGTTACGCCACAAGTTGGGGTCGAGGTCACGGAAAAGGTTCTTTCCGTCACTGTTCCACACCCACCAGAGGTTGCGAGCCATGGATTCCAGAGGTTTCAGTTCCTCGGGAAGATTGGTCTTGACAGTTACATCACGCCACTGAGGTGCGTTAGTGTTGCTGACTTGAAGTTTCATAAAAGGATTATAATATTGGTTTTATTTTTTATTATTTTTAATGCGTTGACGCGCCGATTTCATTGCATCGGCATAGGCAACGAGATAATATTCCATAAAATGTGCCCACTCAGCACGGTCGGCGGTTGCTGATGCCGCTGAACGAAGAGCGGACATAGCTTTCTCATCGGCTCTAAGAATTTCTTCCAGACGCGATGCTATCGAGCGGCAAAGCTCGGAATAATTGCCATCGTTACGCTCGCTGACGTGCACTCCGCTCAATGCAAACGCATTTTCGCCAAATGTATTGTTAACCCACATACCGAAACCGCTGAGTGATGTAGTGATGGTCGGCACGCCGAAAGCCACTGACTCCATCGGAGTGTAGCCCCACGGTTCATAATAACTCGGGAATACCGTAGCGTCCAGTCCGGGAAGCAAATCATAATATGTCAAGCCCCCAAACAATTCGTCTGAGCCATCAAGGTAACAGGGTACATAAATCATAAGCAACTTATCGTCAGGATGGTTCTTAAACCCAAGACGATAAATCGAGTTGATTATGGGGTCACAGTCGGGATTATGAAGTTCGTGTGTAATTACAGGATTTGGGAGTCCATTACAATCATTGGACGCGGTAGCCTCAATAAGTTCGGGACGCGCTTTGCGGCTCCATGCCGGCACCATGACCATACAAACCACGGGACGGTCCTCCGGCGTAAGTTCATAACGCAAAATATTGCATGAGTCAAGGAACACGTCTATGCCCTTATTACGGTATTCGCAGCGACCTGAAGTTGCAACAAGGAAGGTATCGTCAGGAAGATTCTTTCCTGTAAGCGTATTTGCTACTTTAAGCATTGCATTACGGGCAACGGCACGCGCCTCAGCCATCTTCTTGGCGGTTTTAGGCACAAAATCCTTCTCAAAGCCGTTAGGGGTAACATGAGGACGGATTTCAAGCAGCTGTTCACACTCACGGGCAGTTACGTCACTGACTGTAGTAAAACAGTCAGCCTGATGGGCAGCGGTCTTTTCAAGAGAGTGTTTTGCCTCCATATTAAGTTCACGTGCCATCTGGTCTCCGTTATATCCGTCGAAATATGCGTAAAGCTCTTTACCGTTACCGCAAATAGAGCGACCGATACATGTGGCATGGGTCGTAAATACGGTTGCGGCAGCGGGAAGCTCGCTCTTGACATGAAGCAATCCCATTCCTGTGGTCCATTCATCAAAGTGAGCCAAGACTCCCTCGCCTGTCTCATACCCTTTATATCGGGCGATACTTTCTATTACAAGGGCGGCAGCATGAGAAAAAGCGCATGCCTCGGGATAATCGCCGTAGGCATGAAGAGAATCCACGCCATATTCTTCCCACATTCTGCCATAAAGTTGCGGCAGAGTGTCAAACATAGCGTTAAATTTAACAAGAACGGCAATAGGACGTCCGGGAACGTTCCACCGACCTACCCTGACGCTGACGCCTTCGGGCAGTCCAGTATTATTTTTCCATCCTTTCAGGACGGATGCTACTTCTGTAAAGTATGGAGACGGAGTCTCATCGGTCCATACGTCCGGACCAACAAATATAACCTTGTCTTTATAAAGTGACTGGAGGGTGCGCGCTTTGGTAGAAAGCACTGCATATATACCTCCCACTTTATTACATACCTCCCAACTGGTTTCAAATAGCAGAGAGGGCGATTCGGTATTGGTTTTAGTCATAAATTTCACTTTTCAAGCCGCAAAGTTACGAAATTTTCGCCTAACTGCAAAATGTCAAAACATTTTCATTAACTTTGCAGACAAATTATGAACTACGAAATCGAAAAAATCCAAGATATAATCAGCCGTTACGCCATCACCGACGTGCTGACCGACTCGCGCTCCGTTGCCGACGGACGCCATTCCATTTTCTTTGCCCTAAAGACTCCGACCAATGACGGTCATAATTTTATCAGCGAGCTGATAACGAAAGGCGTGCGTGCCTTCGTGGTTGAGCGAATTCCGGCGGATGTCAACCCTGATGACGCTGAATTCATCATTGTAAGAGAGCCGCTCATAACGCTTCAGCAGCTTGCAGCAGCCCATCGCGCCGAAAAACTGCGTGATACGGAGGTGATTGCCGTTTGCGGCTCGGCAGGCAAGACTATAATAAAGGAGTGGGTAGCCGAAACATTGGCACAGATAGCTCTGACCGGATGGTCGCCGCGCAGTTTCAACAGCCGAATCGGTGTGCCATTGTCAGTACTTGGAGTGCCTGAAGGCGCACGTTATGCCGTAATTGAATGTGGAGTCTCGGAGCGTGGCGAAATGGCTGTGCTCGAAAACATTGTCCGCCCTAATCTTGTCATTGTCAGCGGTATTGACCGAACGCGCCATAGCGGCGGTTTCGCGTCATTTGATGAAAAATGTCGCGAAAAACTGACCTTGGCGGCAAATGCACGCGCAGTTATCTACCCTGCCGAACTGAATGAGGAAGTTGAGCATATTGTTCCTGACTCAGTCCTTAAAATCAGTGTCGCTATTCCTCCATGTGCTGACTGGATTGAACGTGACCGCCTTATATCGGAGGCAGCCTTGCGCTATCTCCATCAGCCACTGCTGCCGGAAATAGTGCGCCCTCTTGAAACGCGTCTCAATGTAAGCCAAGGCGTAAACAACTGTCTGATAATTGATGACCGCTTCAGTTGCGACACCCATTCGCTCCCATCGGCTATCGATTTTATGCGTCGCCGACGTGCCGACGGTCTTTCTATGACCCTGATTCTTGACCGACTGAGAGGCAGTGCCGACTTAAGAGCCGTTGCCGATATGGTCAATCTTGCCGGCATATCGCGAGTTATTGCCATAGGTTCCGAGTATAAGCCTTTCCGCCATCTTTTCCCGTCTGACAGCCGATTTTTTGACTCGGGCGAGGAAATGCTTGGCGAATTGACCATCAGCGACTTCTCGCGCGAGCTTATTCTCGCCAAGGGGGAACGAGGGGGTGCCGTAGCGCAGTTTGCCGATACCCTTCAGGCGCGCCATCACGAAACGGTCCTTGAGGTCAACCTCGATGCCGTAGTCCATAATTTCAATCAGTATCGCGCCATGTTACGTCCGGAAACCGGCATGGTAGCTATGGTAAAAGCCTCCGGCTATGGTGCGGGCGCATTCGAGCTGGCACGCACTCTCCAGAGCCACGGTGCGGCTTATTTAGCCGTAGCAGTTGTCGACGAGGGCGAGGAGCTGCGCCGCGCGGGCATTACGATGCCCATAATGGCTCTAAATCCGAAAGTTACGGACTATGACTCACTGTTTGCCAATCGCTTGGAACCGGAGGTATTCAGTTTCGAAATGCTCGACGAGATTATTCGCGAAGGAGCCAAACGAGGAATTGCAGACTACCCTATCCACGTAAAATTCGACACCGGTATGCACCGCCTCGGCTTCTTGAAAGAGAACATAGAAGAACTCTGCAGCAGCCTCAGCAAGAGTAACGTGGTTAAAGTACGCTCTGTCTTCTCCCATCTGGCTACAGCCGACTGCCTCGACATGGATGACTACACCTTAGGGCAGCTCAATCTTTTCACGGAAATATGTGAAGAGATGAAACGCAGGCTCGGCTATCCGTTCATGCGCCATATTCTCAACTCTGCCGGCATAGCCCGTTTCCCGCAGTGGCAGTTCGAGATGGTTCGCCTTGGTATAGGTCTGTACGGCATTGACACCCTTGGAATTCCCGAAACCGCAAACTTGCGTCAGGTATCATCGCTGCGTTCAATCATTATATCCATCAAAAACTGGACTGCCGGAACCTCAATCGGTTACGGCAGACGGACTATTCTTGACCATGACGCGATAATAGCCACAGTCCCCGTCGGTTACGCCGACGGACTTGACCGCCACCTTAGCAACGGCAAGGGAGTGGTCTGGGTAAATGGCGTGCTCTGCCCTATTGTTGGAAATATCTGCATGGACGCCTGCATGATTGACATAACCGGAGCAAACGCCAAGGTGGGCGATTCAGTGGAGTTCTTCGGCGACAATCTGCCCGTCGAAACGATGAGCGACGCCCTCGCCACGATACCTTACGAGGTACTTACCTCGGTATCGCCCAGAGTGCGTCGCGTCTATTATAGGGAATAAAAGATTGGGCTCTCAGAGTCGTGAGGCGGTCTTGTGGCGATTGCCCTGACGGATGTAGATTATCTCAATTAGGTCGCCGGGACGCAAAAGTGCCATCTGCTCTTGAAGCTGTGCGTAGGTACCTACCGCCGACTGATTAAGCTCAACAATTATGTCACCCTCTTTCAGTCCGGCATTCTCAGCCGCGGAACGTGGTTGTACCTCCATAATCAATATGCCGCCGCTGATATCCTTAAGCTGCATCTGAGCTATCAGCTTGGCGTCAAGCTCGCGGATTGAAACGCCAAGAACCGCGCGCTGGACCGCACCATATTCCTTTAGGTCTGCCACTACCTTGGTCACGATTGATGACGGTATGGCAAACGAGTAACCGGCATAGCTGCCCGTATGGGAATAAATGGCGGTATTTATGCCGACAAGCTCTCCGCGGGTATTGACCAGCGCGCCGCCGGAATTTCCGGGATTAACCGCCGCATCGGTCTGGATAAAGCTGTCGAGGGTCATGGAGCGACCTCCGGTAGCCGAAGCGATGGAGCGTGCCTTGGCTGACACGATGCCGGCAGTGACTGTAGAGGTGAAACCGAATGGATTTCCTACGGCAAGAACCCACTCGCCCACTTTCAGATCATCACTGTTGCCCATAGGGATTACAGGCAGGTCATCGGCATTGATTTTAAGCAGAGCCAAATCAGTTATCGGGTCCTTACCTATAACTTCCGCATCGAATGTGCGGTTATCATTAAGCGTCACTTCGAGGCGACGAGCCTTGTCAATCACATGGTTATTGGTTACGAGATAGCCGTCGGGGCTGAGAATCACGCCTGAGCCCAGACCGAGCTGCTGTTCGCGTGGAATAGCGCGCTGAGGCTGGCGTCCGAAAAAGAACTCCAGCATCGGGTCGGAGGGCTGAACTTCGTAGGCGGTGGCATAACTCTTAATGGACACGACACCATTGACACTGCTTTCGGCAGCCTCTGTGAAATCGGTCGAAGAAGCAGTTGTGGGAGCCGCGCTACAGGCGGTCATTCCCGTGAGCATAATAATTAATGCGGACTTCAAATTCATAGCTTTAAAAAGATTGGTTTTACATTCATTTCTTCATGGATACTGCAAAATTAGTGCCAAAATCACCCCAAATCATCATCTAAACCCCTAATAAACCCCAAATTTTCCAAAATTTTAAAAAAATTAGCAACCTTTATGCTTTCCGTGAGATTTATTTAAGGGCGGCGAAGGGGGCGAACTGGGCGGCACGCGAGGTGTTGGGCTGCGGCTGACGCCCACGAGGTCTGACAGGAGAGTGATTTATTATGTCAAGATATTTGTCGGTCATGCTTTGTGTCCTCCTATCTGTGAGTTACGCTGACGCTGGGTCGCGCCCTCGGCATAGTTAAGGCCGGTCAATATGGCATTCTTGCCAAAGTGTTTTTTAATTTTAAGAATGGTTTCCTGACGGTTTCGCTCGTTGCGGACACGGCGGTTAATCTCGTCATAGTCCACGAAAAGCTCCAGCTGAAACGGTTCGTCGGGACGTTCAGGCGTCAAATTATTGATTGCCAGCGTCAGCCGCCGTATGAGCAGCGACGGATTTACTATACGGTCAAACAGCTCAGCGACAGCCTCAGTCAGCACGGAGCCGGCAGACGATGGGTGGCGTAGATTGGCGGTGCCGTGTGCCGGCTGCGGAACGGGACGTCCGTAATGGTCCGACACAATTTTGCCGCGATATGAGGCGCGGATTGTATGGTCAAGTATGTTCTGATGGTCATAATTGACGGTAAGCGTAATCTGATTGGTCAGCAACTGATTGTCAATCAGCTTCAGCGAGACATTGTCAATCATCTCAAGAACCACCACCCGCGCCCGGTCTGCCGGATAAGGGTCGGACAGTACCTGACCGCTTGAAAGGGAATGAGAGGCAGGACGGTAATTCTTTACTTCCGCCATGGTAACTGGTTCATATCCCCAAGCATGGTCAATCAGGAATTCGGCATTGACCCCAAACTGACGGTAAAGCAGCTCTTCGTTTTCGAGCGAACAGCGGGCAATGTCGCCCATCGTGAACATTCCGAACGAGGCAAGCCTGCGGGCGGTTCCGCGCCCTATACGCCAGAAGTCGGTAAGCGGCTGATGGTCCCACAGTTCACGCCTATAAGTCATTTCATCAAGGACAGCAACCCTTACGCCATTATTATCAGGTGGCATTTTCTTGGCAAAGATATCCATGGCAATTTTACACAGATACATATTGGTCCCTACCCCGGCGGTTGCAGTGATACCGGTAGCGGTCAGTATCTCCGTTGCCACTTTGACAGCAAGCTCGCGAGCACTAATACCATAAAGCCGCATATAAGGCGTTGCATCAATAAAAACCTCATCGACAGAATAAGCATATACATCTTCCGCAGCAAAATATTTACGATATATGGCATTTATTCTGTCGCTATACTCCATATAGCGGCTCATTCGCGGCGGAGCGACAATATAACCCACTGCCAATGACTTATTTTCCGTAAGTTCCTTGAGCGAAAATGACTTACGAGCATAACGCCGACCGCGATTCACATCGCGTATTTTCTGCTCTACCTCGAAAAGACGCGGACGTCCGCCCGTGCCGAACGTTTTCAGCGCGGCAGAGACTGCCAGACAGATAGTCTTGCTGGTACGCGACGCGTCAGCCACCACCAGACAAGTGTCCAACGGATCCATTCCGCGCTCCACACACTCCACCGAGGCATAAAACGACTTTAGGTCTATTGCAATATATTGTCTTTCTTCCGTTTGCATAAATTCAGCGGTTATTTGTCACTATGCAAAGTTAATACTTATATTTTTACCAACAAAATATTTTTGCAAAAATTTTACCATGGTTATACTTTTTATCTCGCGCACGCGTTCATTATAATATAATAATATGATACACCAGACCATAAGCGTAATGCGACAGTTAGTATATTTATTAGTCTTAACGGTGACTCTGCTGTGTGGCTGCCGCCGCGAGCCGGTTTGGGAGACGCTTGACGTGGCTGAGGCGTTGATGGAGGAGCGTCCTGATTCCGCACTGACGATGTTAAGCGTGGTTGACGGGAAAAGGCTGACGGGCGAGGCTCAGGCGCGGCATGCGTTGCTGTTGTCGCAGGCTTATGACAAGAATTATATTGACCTGACCAATGACTCGCTGATATCTATAGCCGTGGATTTCTATTCCCGCTCCGATGACCGTCGCCACAGAATGCTGGCATATCATTATCTCGGTACAGTTTATAGAAACGCGGAGCGTTATGGCATAGCTCTCAAGACTGCACTTAAAGCCCACGATGACGCAATTGCCTTGGATGATAAACCAAATATCTCGCGAACATCATCGCTAATTGGAAGAATCTATGTCATGGCTAACAATTATAAAGAAGCATTAAGATGGGATCTCCAGGCTCTTCATTATGCAAAGTTAGTCAATAATCCTGTGTGGATTCAGAATGGATACGAAAATGTTGCCGAAGAGCTAACGGCTATGTTGCGCGGGCACGAGGCTCTGCAATATGCAGATTCCGCAATCGCCATATCCGGGACTCCAAGCCCAGACGTTCTCCAGACACAGTATCTGACATATAATGCATTAAAGATGACGCATGAGCGAGATTCGATATTATCCGTAATCCATGCGTTAGGTTATACCCCCACTCACTACATCACCGATATTTTAGACCATTTCAAACATCGGGACACGCAGGAACTGATAGCATATCAGAACAAAGTCATTGAAGATCAGAACCGTTATATACTCGAAATGACCAATAGCACCATGGCTGAGTTCGTTTCAATGTATAATCAGGAAAAGTCCGATCAGCTGAATGCTGACATCAAGTCCAGTAAAGCAGTGAATATAATAATCTCGATCATAGCCTTATTTGTAATCGGCACCCTGTGCCTGATGTTATGGGGTCTGCGCCTTAAAGCGAGCAAACAACGCATCCAGAACGAAAATACCATACAGATATTATCGTGCGACTATGAAAGATTAAAAAAGGAGTTGGAAGCAAACGCCTCCGTTATTCATAAGCTACAGCAAGGCGTTGAAGATTTATCGCAGCAGGCAGAGAACGCGGCTAAAAACGTGGAAGTCTTCAAACATCAGGCAGCTGTAGCTTTTCTCCAACGGTTCTCATGGGTTAACAAACTCGGCAATCTATATCTCGATGCCGAACTGTCATGCAACGATAGCGGACAGCATCTCTACAAGAACGTAACCGATGAACTACGAGCTTCCAAACGTAATTCTTTCGTTTCAGCGATTGAAAAAAACTGCAAAGAAGAAAACCGGGATTTATGGGATGAAATCAATGCTCTCAACCTTATTGACTCTGAAAAAGAAATGCTGCTGCTATTTCTTTCCGGAGTTTCAACGAGGGTTATCAGCTATATTTCCGGAAAAAGTCCGGCTTCGGTTTATAACATCAAAAAGCGCATTAAAGCCAAATTGCACGAAAATGCTACTCCCTTTGCTAAATATATAATGAGTATTATATAGTGAATGATATGTGATAGATTGGGGAATTTATCACTATTGATTATAAGGCAATTATGAGTAAAAATGATAGATTTTTTTGACCATTTTTCTTTGTCGGCAAGCTGAGAATGTCTAACTTTGCGCCAAACAAATCTTTTCCGAAATATGAAACGTAAATTCATGAGATTAAGGTGTGTGATAATCGCATTTTTATGTGTTGTTTCATCCTATGCTCGTACTGTGTACCTGTCGGGCAGAGTTATTGATTATTCAACACAACAGGAGCTGCCGGGAGCAGAGGTTAGGCTTCTTTCTCCGGCGGACTCTGTTATTACTACCAGAAAGGCTCTTTCACAGATGTTTATAAATGGTGAGATATTCAAGAAAGCCGAGTTTCGTATTCCGTTCGAGTATAATGACTCTCTGCCCGAAAATATATATAGACTTTCGATATCTTATCCGGGATTTGATACCACCGACGTTTCACTGCCCATACATTGCGGCAAGCGAGAAAAAGAAAAAGAAATTGACCCGATTGCATTGAGACGCACCGCCAAGCGGCTTGACGAAGTGACTGTCACAGCCTCAAAAGTAAAATTCTATTATAATGGCGATACTATAGTGTATAATGCCGATGCGTTTATTCTTGCCGAGGGTTCTATGCTTGACGCTCTGATAGAGCAGCTGCCCGGTGTGGAACTGAAATCGAACGGTCAGATATTTGTGAAGGGTAAGAAGGTCGATAACTTATTGCTTAACGGCAAGGAGTTCTTTAATTCTGACCGCCGGTTGCTGTTAGATAACTTGGGCGCATATACTGTCAAGAATATCAACGTATATGACCGTTGGGGCAAGGACAGCGAATTTGTCGGCAGGAAAATCGGCAATGACTCCGAATATGTTATGGATGTCAGACTCAAAAAGGAATATTCCAGAGGCACAATTATGAACGTAGAAGCCGGAGGCGGTACCTCCAGCCGCTGGATGGGACGCCTTTTCGCGATGCACTTTGGCAGTCGTGACCGCTATACTCTATATGCGAATGCCAATAACCTTAACGATAACCGCAAACCGGGGCAATCTGATTCGTGGAAACGAGGTTCGGTTCAGCCCGGCGAAAAACGTCAGGAGAAAGCCGGATTTGATTATTCGGTTGAAGCCACTGACAAGAAATGGGATATTTCGGGTAATGTTGAAGGATCAGATGAACGCTCTGTTCTGACAAAAGACATTTACCGGCAGAATTTTCTGCCCCAAGCCGACACTTATGAACGTATGGCGAATTACAGCCGGACAAACAGATGGTCAGTAAGCACCGGGCATAATTTCTATACGAAATGGAAATGGGTAAACCTGAGAGTCAAACCGTCGTTCAGCTATTCATCGGGCAATTCTCTCGACAGAATCCAATCTGTCACCGCTGCCGACGAAGCTTATAAGGATATTGTAAACAGCACGCAGTGGAATAATAATTCCCGTTCACATAATCTAAGGGCATCACTCAACATGACTTCTATTATCAAATTCAAGTCAATGCCTGATTTTATTGAGCTGAATGCCGGCGGTGCATATATGACTGATTGGGCAGAGCGGAATAAAATATATTCAATAGACTATGCGGTTCCGGGAAGCAGCGAGAGTCAGCATCAGCTATATAAAAATCGTCCTAACAGAAACATATCCGCTAATTTTTCGGCAAAATATGATTATAGTTTGCCAAACATAGTGAGTTTATCACTGAAATATGGAGTTACATATCTGCGAGATAAAAATACGTCGGACATGTATCTGGTTGAGCGTATTGCCGCTGGAACGGGTAATGAGGCTATAAAGGACCTATATGCCGAGATTCCTGACCTGAGCAACAGCTATCGAAGCACCCGACAGGAAATAGGGAATGTTATAACGCCATCCTTGAATCACACTTCGAGCAATTTATGGATTCAATTCAATATGCCGATAGAACTGCGACATCAGACATTACATTATGAGCGCGGCGGACAGATTTTCAATATCAAACGAAATTCCCCGGTTTTAGGCATTAACGATAGCTTCATCAATTGGCACAACAGCGATAAAACCATACACACGTGGTTTCGGTATAGTTTAACAACCGACCTACCGTCATTAACATCTATGGTTGACATTACGGACAATACCGACCCGCTGAATATATTCGAAGGTAATCCGAATCTGAAGAACGCCTATCACAACATGGTTGAATTTAGCATTAATTTCGGGCGCAAACGGAGCCACGGCGTTGGAATTTCAGGTGGAGGTATAGCCAACTCGCTTGTTAACGGTTATGTTTATGATGCCCGGACCGGCGTAAAACACTATAAGACGTATAACGTCAATGGCGATTGGAACATATCGGGCAGTGTCCGTGATAACTTCGAGTTTGGGCGAGGCAAATGTATGTGGCTGTTACTTCATACCGTCGTTTCATATCATAATGCGGTTGATATGATAGGCGAAAACGGGCTTACTGCCTCAAAGAGCAATGTAAGGAACCTGAATATTTCCGAAAACATCTCATACGAGTGGAGATTTTCCAAACACAAAATTGGAGCTAATATTTCCGGAATGTGGCGTCACTCCACATCGCCGGACAATATTGGTTTTGCGAATATAAATGCCGGCGATGTTTCGTATGGTCTCACCGGGCTTTTCAAACTCCCCGCCAACTTCGAAATATCGACCGATTTAGGAGCTAATTCCCGCTTCGGCTACAATTCCGCATTAGTCAATAGAACGGAAATTCTTTGGAATGCCCGGGTAAGCTGCGCGCTTGACAAAGGTAAATGGATTATCGCGCTTGACGGCTATGATTTGCTGAATCAGTTGCGCAACGTCTCCTACACTGTTAACCCACAAGGTCGAGTGGAAGTCCGCACCAACACATTGCCTCGCTATGCAATACTCCACGTCCAATACCGCCTGAACATTCTCCCAAAGAAGAAAAAATAATACAAATTTACTAAAAATCTTTGACATGACAAAGGCTTTCGCGCTGAATTTCAGCATGAAAGCCTTATTTTTTACTGGTACTCCTCCACAAAAAAGAAGCTGCCTAAACTTGTTAGACAGCCTATATTTTTTGGTGGAGTATAGCGGTATTCACTCGCTTAACTCTTAACCGTTTATTTATCAGTTGTTTGTCTTCTCAAATTGAAGGACTACTAACAAATTATTCTAACAAAGTAACCAATAATCGCTACTCAAAGCGTGGTTAATTCATCGGCAAAGTTACACAAATAAATTAAAAGTCCAACAAGCC
Source organism: uncultured Bacteroides sp. (assembly GCA_964586765.1). GTDB lineage: Bacteria > Bacteroidota > Bacteroidia > Bacteroidales > Muribaculaceae > UBA3263. The sequence continues at coordinate 11,849 of CAZPHN010000032.1, read as the reverse complement.
TAACCAACTTTTTTTAATCGTATCAGTTGAAAATCTTTTGAAATTCGACCCATTATTTATTTTAGCGCATGAATAACCCTAACAAAAACACTAACAAATAGGGGAATTTCAGTATTTTTATAATAAGGTTGAGAACTGGAGAATAAAAACAATAATGAACGGTGCAAGACTGGAAACAATAGACATACCCAGTAGCACCCAATAAAAAGAAAAAATAAGGTGGAGGGGGTGTTGTCAGGTGCGGTGTCCGCGTGTATTGTCCACCCCAATTTTTCCAATCTCATTTTTAAGTAACTGGGAAAGGGTTGTAAAAAGTAGTTGCAATTTTGCGACAAATCCGCTCCCAGTGTTTAATGGCTGAATTAGCCACTTTATGCTAATATGTTAATATTAAGGAAAATAGGTAAGTAAGATGAACAATGGGGGTTGTCGTTCTATAACCGTTTAGCAGCTATGTTATTTTTAGTTACAAAAGTGAGGTAAAATTTTACTGGAGCATTCAATTGAACTCTAATTTTATAAGCCAGTATCATATTAAACGAGCCGAAACCTAAGATCACTAACGAGATATAATAAAATTCTTTCTCATAAAATTAAACCTCATATTAAAAACTCGGCTATTCGTAGGCGTAAACCGAAACAAAGAGAGCATAACCCACTCTTTGCAAAAATCGGTTTCATTACAAATTATGGTAAAGAAACCAAGACTCACACAACCTACAACTATTCAAGAAAAGAGAGCAGTACAATTCGCAGTTGATCTACTGACAAAACACGGCTACGGCTATACAATCCCAGTGGGATTTGTAGAACTCTCCCAAGAATTGAACGACAAGGGCGTTAACATTTCCTTTATGACAGTAATTGCATACTGGAAAGCACTTGAACGTATGGGGTATGCAACGCGCGAAATGGGAGCGCGGATTAACGGAGTAACCCACAGACTTAACCGCTACGCATTTCAAAACTATATCCAGTAATGAGGTATTCAAACAAGAGGTTATATGTTGATGTATCGGAGTGGGGAGGGCAAACACGTTTTGTGACGTGGCAACTTGATATATGGCCGATGATATGGGAATATTATACGTTATCCCAAATGGAGGAACGAATTTTTTGCTATATCTGTATGCAGTATGACAACGCCCACGAAAGCAATAGAGAGCCTTTGAGATTAAGTTACGATGATATTGCCAGCATTGTAAAATGTAGTCGCGGAGGCGCATATAAAGCTATTCAAAACTTGCTTGACTGCAAATTGATTATCGTGGAGGGCGAACGCAAAGGGAAAGCCAAATCCCAATATTTGCCTAATGTAGATTTAATTCACAAGAAGCTGAAAGACTTTCTAAAATTGCCGTAGTGTAATACTGGGGGAAACATTATATAACACTGGAGTATTACACTACGGCAAAAAACGACAACAAACAATTATCGTAATATAACACTCCAGTATTACACTAACCCCCGTAGTATAACACTCCAGTATTACACTACGAAAATGTCAATAATTAGATAATTAACTAAGCTACAAACGATTATCGTTAAATCTCAAAAATCAGCAATCTATATAAGTAGTTCTATTTGTAGAACTACTTTAATAAGAGTATATTAACTATTAAAACCAATTAGGAATAATGAAAATATTAGCGTTAGACACATCCAGTAGCAAAACTGGTTACGCAATATATAAAGACGGCAAAATAGCCGAACACGGCTCTATAAGATTAACAAGCCGTGGAGTAACGAACACGGAGCGGACACAAAGCAGACTGGCGCAACTTTATACCAAAGTGTGCAACCTCATCAGCAAGCACAAAATTACCCAAATAGTAGCGGAGGATATTTTCAAAGATACCGACCAACGGAAGCAAAGCGCGTTTGATATACTGGCACAATGTAGGGGCGTAATTGTTGCAAGCAACACACAAAACCAATTACCTCCAATCTCATATATAAACCCTTTGAAAGTAAAGCATGACATTTGGGGTTACTCCAGTAGCATACGACAACACCGAGCATTAACACGCCAAGAGCATAAAGCACGTATGTGTAGAGCGGTTGAACATTTGGGGTATGAACTGAAAACCGATCGAAACGGCAACAAAGACAACGACCAAGCGGACGCAATAGGAATACTGGTTACATACCTCCACTCCCATAATATCCCAGTTACACACCTCATAAACCAAAATAAAAGATTATCTTTGCAGTATAATCATTAAAGCCAATAATATGGAAGATTTAGACACATACAACGGCAACCCCGAACACGATATGTATGTAGATTATGACTACAACGAGAATACAAGCGAATTAGAGGACTTTTTCAATGAAGATTAATAAATCCTCATCTCATCACATAAAAGCCGTGAAACGCAATTATAACGCATTTCACGGCTTTTTGTATTTCTAATATATTGGAGTTAAATTGACCTTATAGTAGTTATCCCAATCTCTATATACTTTTGTTTCTTTGAACGGTATGCCCTTTGCTCTATCTTCATTCAGTGCGTCATATAAATCCAGCCTACAACCGGGATTTGTAGGGTTATAATGCTGTAAAATCTTTTCCAAGTCATAGTAACTGTTGGGCTTTTTGGGGTATCGTTGATTTGAGACAGTTTGTTGCAAATATTCATTGTGGCTCTTTATTGCCTTGTCTATTTGTTTGCGGTGATATTGATAATAAGCCGTATAGCCTATAACCGCAATAATAGCGCATACAGACAAGAGCCATCTTACAAAATTTCGTGATTTTGGTTTGTGTTGAGGACAACCACAGTGCGGACAACGTTTAGCCTTGTCGCTAATCTCCTTGTGGCATTCAGCACACTGAATAAGAGCCATATTGAAACAATGCCTTACAATTTCCAATCGGGCGGTTGAATATACACAAAAAGGCGTGGAAACTGTTAGCTAATCTATTTCGGAGGCTCTGGACTGCCTGACTTTATGGATAGCAACAGCCCACGCCCCGATATTGCATATTGGAGAATATACAAGCGAGTGCGTAAGCATATCACAAAATCTCATAAAGTCGTGAAAGTGTCCAGTTTTCCGAAATAAGATATTTGCTAAACGCCTACAATTTAATATTTATCATTCACTCTTGAATGACATTGCAAAGATAGCGAAATTTTTTGAAATCACGTCAATATTAACACTAATATACAGTAAAAGAGCCGAAAAGGGAATTCCCTTAACGGCTCTTTCACAGTCCAGAGCGAAATATTAATCGTTATTCAGTCCAATTCTATCTATTGGTTCGCCCGCTATCATCAGAACATCACGGAAAGCGTCACAAACGCCCATATAGCGTTTTGCGTCATCTATGCTGTCAGTAAGTATGATTGGCGTATTTGGATAAAGTTGCTTTATTAGTCGTAGCACTTCAAGCGAGGGCAATTCATCTACATGGAAATAGAAAACGGTGTTAGTTTCCTTATCATAGGAAACTGCATAGCCTATCAGTGCGGAGGTGTCAAGTGTAAAGAAATTCATAATTGAGTTGATTTTAAAACTTGTGTGGATAACTGGATAGTCAGAGCCACACAAGCACGATTAAAAAACAAGTGGTTGCAATTCGGTGTCTTTGATATAGTGCTTTTCCAACATTTTGACACTTGTACCGCCGTGCTTTGCCAGCAGTGCCAAGTTTATTCCAGTGTTGGCAACGTGTGAAAATGCCGATCGCCTAAAGTGGTATAGGGTCAATCCCTCAACACCCACAAGTGTACCAATCTTTTTCAAATGCGCGTTGATATTTCCCAAGATAGTATTACTGGCAATTCTCCACTTGTCGTTACCGTCTTTCGTGGTTATATCCCAACGTGTTTCATTCATAGGAAAAGGGAGCAAGTAACCGCCTTTTGACTGACCGTTGTATTTTTCTATTATTGCCAGTGCATTAGGGTTGAGCGGTAATTGCACACGCTGAGGGTTATCATGGGTGCGTTTTTTGTATGGAATATATTCCAGTACTTTAGTACCGTTGGAAAGTGTGCGTATCATATCCGACCGCCATAAAAGCACATCAGAGGGACGACCCATAGTGTAATATTGGAGCAATGCAAAGTCCAAGTATAAGGGTTGCATTTGCAAGTTACGGTGTCCTTTATGATTGATAATTTGACCGCTGAAAGTAAGCACCTTTTCAAATTGTTCAGCGGTAAGAGCCTTTAAGGGTTCTACTGTGTCCTTTACTACTACTGGAGCATCACCACGAAACCGATACTCTATTACATTAAAGTTCTTTTTGCGCTTTCTTGCCTCATTGACTACATGAAGCAATGTTGCGTTGAGGTTCTTGTAATTTTTGCCGTTCTTTACTCGCTTAACCCAGCTGGCAAAGGTCATTAAATGCTCATCGGATATTTTCTCTATTGCAGTATCAATAAGAGCAATACCGCGACACATTGGCTTTTCAAACCTTATTACTTTGCCCTTTACATTCTTGTGGTTTTCGCCATTAAGATTGTTCAGCAACGACACATAAAGTTGATAATTTTTCGTGGGGAGTTGCCTTTGTTCCTCAATCAGCACGGAAATAAAATCGCCCAGTTTTTCCGTTAAGTCTTCTGCGCTCTTATTCTCTTTGATAGCGTCAATCAGTTGTTGAGGTGTCGTAATGTTGCCAGTCCCTAAAAGTTCATCACACTTGTCTTTGATAGCGTCTATCGTTTCATTATTCGCTTTTTCGTTGTTGGTGACTGGTTGAAAACGCTGTGTTTTCTTGTCCCAAGTTGTGGGGTTGTAACTTTCCAGTTTTTCAATGTCTTCAACTGGAAGTGGTTTTCTACTTGACGGTATGCCCTTAAACGCGCACACCAAACACACCATGCCTTTTTTCTTGCCCGGTGCTGAGATTGTAAAAGAATAAACGATGGTTGCCATGTTTTTTAATCGGTTTGGCAATGAATACCGATTACGATTACTAATAGACCCCAGTATTTCGCCTAACATATTTGGCTAACATTTGTGGCTTTTGAGGGGAAATTGTCAGTAACCGCCGTGTGGTTTTTTATGTTCCAGTTAAAAAAGTCAGTACCACAATTTAACTTAACTGACAGGAAACCACTCAATTGAAAAAGACTTAACCTTTAATTTGTCGGTTAAGTCTTAAGTAAGTGGAGTATAGCGGACTCGAACCGCTCACCTCGACACTGCCAGTGTCGCGCTCTAGCCAGATGAGCTAATACCCCGGGTGATTTTGCGCTGCAAAGTTAGGTAGTTTTTTCGATGTTTGCAAGTTTTTTCTTTACTTTTTTCAATTTTATGACATTTTGGCAGTTTTTCACTAACTTTTAAGGATGGCACTTTGTTTGCAGTATGAATTTACATAAAAAAGTAACCAAAACGTATTTATGGAACAAGATATGAAAAAACGCTCCGGAAATATCGGAGTCACCACCGAGAATATTTTCCCCGTAATCAAAAAGTTTCTTTATTCTGACCATGAAATTTTTCTCCGCGAACTGGTCAGCAACGCTATTGACGCAACCCAGAAGTTAAAGACCCTCAGCTCTTTCGGCGAATTCAAGGGCGAACTTGGCGACCTTAAGGTAACCGTCAAGGTCGACAAAGAAGCCGGCACTTTGACCGTCAGTGACCACGGCATCGGCATGACCGCCGACGATGTTGAGAAATACATCAACCAGATTGCATTCTCCGGTGCCGAAGAATTTGTCAATAAATTCAAGGACACCGCCAACGGCATCATCGGTCACTTCGGTCTCGGTTTCTACTCTGCCTTCATGGTTGCCAAGAAAGTGGAAATCCGCTCATTGAGCTATCAGGAAGGTGCTCAGGCTGTAAAATGGGAATGTGACGGCTCGCCTGCTTACGTTATGGAGCCTACCGAAAAGTCAGAGCGTGGTACAGACATTATCCTCTATATCGATGATGAGTCGAAGGAGTTCCTTGACCAGCAGCGCATTGACTCACTCCTGCGCAAGTATTGCCGCTTCCTCCCCGTTCCCGTTGAGAGCGACGGCAAGGTAATCAATTCTACCGAGCCTACATGGACCAAGAAGCCCGCCGACCTTACCGACAAGGATTATATCGACTTCTACCATGAACTTTATCCCGGTCAGGATGACCCTCTGTTCTGGATTCACCTCAATGTGGACTACCCCTTCACTTTGACCGGCATCCTCTTCTTCCCCAAGATTAAAAACAACTTCGAACTTACCAAGAACCGCATCCAGCTTTATAGCAATCAGGTATTCGTGACCGACTCGGTCGAAGGTGTCGTACCTGAGTTCATGATGCTGCTTCAGGGTGTAATTGATTCGCCTGATATTCCTCTTAACGTAAGCCGCTCATACCTCCAGAGCGACTCTGCCGTCAAGAAGATTTCCGGCTATATCACCAAGAAGGTGGCAGGACGTCTGGAGGACATTTTCAAGGCTGACCGCAAGGAGTTTGAAGAAAAATGGGATGACATCAAGGTATTTATTGAATATGGTATGCTTACCGATGATAAATTCCGCGATGCCGCTATGAAATTCTGCCTGCTGAAGGACACTGAAGGTAAATATTTCACTCTCGATGAATATAAGACCCTCATCGAACCGACCCAGACCGATGCCGACAAGCAGCTTGTCTACCTCTACACTACCGACCCCACCGCCCAGTATACCTATATTAATGCAGCCACTGCAAAGGGCTATAACGTCTTAGTGATGGACGGACAGCTTGATACTCACTTTGTCGGTCTGCTTGAGAGCAAACTGGAAGGCTCCCGTTTTGTCCGCGTCGATTCAGACATCATTGACAATCTTATCAGCAAGGGCGACAAGAAGGCTACCGACCTTAAGCCCGCCGAGACTGAAATGCTGACCGCCCTGTTTAAATCACAGATTCCCGCAGTTGAGAAAGCTGAATTTATGGTACAGTTCGAAAACATTGCAGGTTCAGATATGCCCGTGACCATCACTCAGCATGAATATATGCGCCGAATGAAGGAAATGGCGGCAATGCAGCCCGGCATGAACTTCTATGGCGAACTGCCTGACAGCTACACACTCGTAGTGAACCTGAAACACCCGCTGGTAGAACGCATCAAGGCTGATGCCGACAAGGCTATCGGCGCGAAGGTCAACGAAGAGTTTACCGCCCTCAGCGGAGCCGAAGCCGCCCTCAAAGCCGTGCGCGATGAAATCAAAGACGGCAAGCCTACTGATGAACAGACTGCCAAGACCAAGGAGTATGAACAGGCTATGGGACAAGAGCGCGAAAACATCCGCAAGACCTCAGCCGACTATGCTGCCGGACAACCCCTTGTGCGTCAGCTTATCGACCTTGCCCTTCTCGGCTCCGGTCTGCTGAAAGGCAAAGACCTCAGCGAATTCGTTAAACGCTCCGTCTCTCTGCTCTAAAACCTCATGATAAGAACAGTAATTACAAGCTTAACTCTATTAATCAGTGCGGCAGTTGCTTTCGGCAACTGCCCGCTGTCGTTAAAGGGAGGTGAAGCAGCGTCGGTGGGAGTCTACATCGCCCCGATTGACGCCTCAGAGCCGCCCGTGGTCAACTATCAGGCTGACCGGCTGATGACTCCTGCTTCGGTCATGAAATCTGTTACCGTTGCCGCCGCGCTCAGCTCAAAGGGGGGCAACTTCCGGTGGGAGACGCGGGTGCTGGCGGTCGGTCAGATTAAAGATGGAGTGCTCCACGGCAACATCATCGTTGAAGGGTCAGGCGACCCTACCCTCGGCTCCACCCAGTTTCGCGAAGAGCAGCCCGACTTTATCCGACTGGCTGCCGAAGCTGCCGCCCGCCATGGCATCAAATCCGTTTCCGGCAAGGTCATCGCCGCTCCATCTTGGCCCGATCAGGGTCCCGTGCCCTCTTGGGAACTCGAAGACATCCCCGGAGTTGACGGCGCAGGCTTTTACCGCCTCAACTGGAGCGACAACATCTTCTCCCTGATGGTCCCGTCGATGGTCGCCACCCCCTCCATCCCCGGACTCGAAGTGAAATGGCAAAAGTCGGCTAAGGGACTTAACGCATGGCGTAACGTGGGCAGCAATCTCGTGACTGTCACCGGACAGTTAGGACGCAAACAGACGCGCGCATCGCTCAAACTCTCAATGCCTAACCCACCCTCGGTTCTGACTGCCAGACTCGACTCCACCTTCCACTGCAGCGGCGAAAACCTGACGGCGCGGGGTGACACCATAGTCCTGCTCACATACCTCTCACCTGCCCTGCGCGACGTCTGTCGCTCGCTGATGATTCGCTCTGACAATCAGATGGCTGAAGCTACTCTCCGCCTCCTCGCTCCCGGAAAGAGCCGTGCCGCCGCAATCACCGCCGAGCGCGACCGTCTTTCCGAAATAGCCTCGCTAAGATTTACCCGTATTGCCGACGGCTCCGGTCTCAGCCGCCATAATGCCATCTCGCCGCGTCAGTTGGGCGAAATTCTCCGCTCAATGTCGACCAATGGCGACTATGTCGGCTCCTTTGCGCGCGTAGGTCTCGACGGAACCGTCCGCTCTTTCATGAAAGATAGTCCCGGGCGCGAAAACTTCATCCTCAAGTCCGGCTCCATGACTGGAGTGGTCTGCTACTGCGGCTATCGCCTTGACCCGCAGACCAAAGCCCCGACCCATGTCATCGCCGTCATGGTCAACAATGCCCCCGACCCTGCCGACGTCCGAAGCCAAATCGCCGCACTCCTCTCCACCCTCTAAATTTTTTCAAACTCCATATTGTAAAATTAAAAAACATTCTTTAACTTTGCAGTTGTAGACCGCATCGCAGAAGCCCGGTCACGGGCTTTGAGGGTGGGTTTGCAGCAATGACATATTAATTTAGATGCGTTTACCAGACGCTCTTTCTTGACACTCTGAAATCCGGAAAATTTCAATCATGGTCAAGAATGAGACAACGGTAGATGCCTTTGTGGATATGTGAATATATAATTGTATTCATATATTTTGCGTGAGGCTTCTGCAACCGTTGTCCGTTCAACCATGGTGGGCAATTTCCGGAGCCTCAGAGTGATGAACGGGCAACGAAGTACGGCCATCACGCATTTCTTTTCTTTTATCCACGCCAACGAGGATGGTCCCGAGGCACGTAACAATCATTTCATAACAATGAAAAAAGCTTTACTTTTCCTCTGGCTCTCCTTCCTCAGCGTCGGAACAGCCCTCGCCGTGGAGCCAACCTTCACCCCGGTTACCAAACTTGAAGCAGGCAAAACGTATGTCTTTGAAAACTGCCGCGCGATAGATAAAAATTCAGACTATCGTTATCTCTGTGATACCTCAGCCGGAAACGACTTGGAGATGAGCAAAACGATAACAACTTCTTGTTACTGGATTGTAAAAAGCGATGCTGATGGTGCATTAGTTATTATGAACGAACAAACCGGAGGATATCTATTTGGAGGCAAATCATATGAGCATGCCACATCTCTCGAGACCGCAGTAAATACATACATTTTTCCGGGAACCACATATCCCTTATCTATTGGACTCAGTACCTCCAACAGAACAAATACGGGTACTTTCCTCAACGCATATAACCACAACCAGTATACATGTTTATATACTTTTGACGGTGGTTCCGAATGGTACGCATATGATTTTACATCATCCAACAAAGGATACAATGATGGCAAATTTTCATATCAAATAATTGGTGAGGACGCCTATATAACAGGAATCGGATCGGGAAATTTTGATCTTAATAATCTAACTATACCTGATTATGTCACACGTGAAGGGATTAATTACCCTGTCAAACGTATTTTAGGTTATGCTTTCGAAAATCTCAGCGGATTTACAGGCATCTTAACAATAGGAAAGAATGTAACTACCATCGGAGACTCGGCATTTAAAGGTTGTACCGGATTTACTCAAGTTGTATTCTCAAATGGATTGACCAGTATTGGGACATCAGCTTTTGAGGGTTGTACCGGACTTAGTGGCAAGCTTGACTTACCTAAAAGTTTAACTTCAATTGGAGCCTATGCATTTATAAATTGTTCTAAACTATCAGGAGATCTAATTCTCCCAAAGGGATTAACTTCGATTGAAACTTCAACTTTCGATGGATGTAGCAGTTTTAACGGGAATCTTATCCTCCCTGAAGGATTACAGTATATCGGTGGAGGTGCTTTTAGTGGTTGTACCAAGTTTAAAGGAAATCTTATTCTGCCAGAGGGATTACAATCTATCGGCGTCTCTGCTTTCTATAATTGCAGTGGTTTCACCGGAGATCTTATTGTGCCAGAGGGATTACAATCTATCAGTGGCGATGCTTTTCGCAATTGTACCGGACTTAACGGAAATCTTATTCTTCCTGAAGGTTTACAGTCAATCGGTAGCTCTGCTTTTTATAATTGCAGTGGTTTCACCGGAAATCTTATTCTGCCAGAGGGATTACAATATATCGGAAACAACGCTTTTTGCAGATGTACTGGATTTAACGGAAATCTTATCCTACCAGAGGGTTTACAGTCAATCGGTAGCTCTGCTTTTTATAATTGCAGTGGTTTCACCGAAAATATAGTTTTACCAAATTCAATAACAGAAATCCAAGGAAATGCATTCTATGGATGCAATCAAATAAAAAACGTAGTTATAAAAGCTCAAACTCCACCAACTTGTACCAGTGATGCATTCCCATGGCGAAGCAATGCGACTTTAATGGTACCTGAAACCGGAATTATGGCGTATAAGTTACAATCTCCATGGAGCGAATTTAAGGAGGTTTCAACGATTGAACAGCTATCCGCTATTGCATTTGCCGAGCCTACTGTGGTTTGTCCGTTGAAAGGAACGGTAAAACTCAAAATCGAGAAAACACCTATGTATGCTTCAGGTGACATTACATATATGTCGTCAAACACTGCGATTGCTACTGTTGATGCTAACGGCGTGGTAACCGGTCATTCTATCGGCTCAACAGCAATCATTGCCATGAGCGGCACACTCGTTGCTTCATGTATTGTCAATGTCGAGAGCCAACTGCCTCCCGTAATTTCGGCAGAAGCCCTTGAAATGGAAGCTATTGTCGGCAAGGTTGGCGAAAGCATTGAAATCCACGCAACCGTTATTCCAGATGATGTTACTGACCCGACTGTCAACTGGTCAAGCAGCAATCCAATGGTAGCCGCTGTCGATGCGGAAGGAAAAGTTTGGTTCAACGCTGCCGGTAGTGCCATTGTAACTGCCGAATGTCAGGGTCATGAATTCTCAGTGCCCTTCATGGTTGAAGAGGTCATGGCTAACTCACTGAACGTATTCCCGGTTGAAGCCATTGGAGGTGTGGGTCACCAATTCTCCCTCCTCGCGCTCCATGAGCCGGAAAACACCACTGACAAGAGCGTGACTTGGGAATCATCTGACCCCTCAGTAGCCTCAGTTGACTCTGACGGTCACGTTGAGCTTACCGGCGTCGGCTCGGCACAGATCACTGCCCGCAGCGGCGACCACACTGCCATCAGCGACATCACCGTGAGCCACGACCCGACAGTCGGTCTCACCGAAATGGCATCGACAGGCGTAATGATTGACATTGTCAGTGGAGGAATCACCGTCCGCAATGCCGCTCAGGGAGCTTCAATAGCAGTCTATACCATTGACGGCAAAGTTGTTAACGGAGCCATAGTTGAAGGAGAAGAAACACACCTCAGCCTCTCTACAGGCATCTACATTGTCAAAATCACCCCCGACACCGTAGCCAAAGTCCTGATAAAATAAACACCACACCCCCAAATACCTTATCTTAACCCCAAGAGGTTGCCCAACACTCGTTAGGCAACCTCTTTTATTTGCATTCTTTACTTGGGAGCGGCATGCGTCCTCGCATGCCTGTAACAGTCCTATTTA
>CAZPHN010000031.1:0-25513 GCA_964586765.1 uncultured Bacteroides sp. | reverse complement strand
ACGTCACGCCCGTATCTTACGCAAAAAAGTTCATACTTTAACTTTCTTTAACATTTACGCTCAAACTATACCTGACCGCAACTATCTTCTCAGCTCACGACAGCCATAAATTTTGCTACAATTTTTTTTCAAGATTTTTTGGAGAGTATAAGAAAGTTATCTATATTTGCAGATGAATTGCGATTCACTAATCTAATTATTAATTTTAAAATTTGTTTTAAAACAATGGCTTACGTTATTACCGACAAATGCGTGGCATGCGGCACCTGCCAGCCCGTTTGCCCCACCGAGAGCATCTCTGAGGGTGAAATCTATCACATCAACCCCGACACCTGCATTGACTGCGGTTCTTGCGCAGAAGTTTGCCCCAGCGAAGCTATCATCGCCGGCTAAGTTTAAAACGAACCGAAAAAGAATTACCCGCCCCCACAAATCAGTGAGGGCGGGTAATTTTATTTCAGCGGTTGGTATTAGAGACGCACCTTAGCGGAGTGAGAGCGACCAGAACCAATCACATTGACAACATAGACCCCGGCAGGTGCATTTACAGGAATCGATACACACGCATCGGCAGTGGTTGCAGAGCCAATCACACGCCCCTCGAGGTCACTAACGAGTACGCGCTTCGAAGCACCTTCCGTACCGTCAAGACACACAGTCACGACGCCGTCAGAGGCAGAAACAGTCATCTGCTCGAGGGCTCCGGCGGCAATCGCACGGATACCGCTCTCATTATCATCCTTAGACTTATCGTGAAGACGGAATACGCGGGTTTCATGTTTTGCAACGCTGACATTCTTCATTGTGCCGGTAGCGTCATCGCAATCCTCACGGTTCTGGAGGTCGCGGACTGTGTAGGTCACAGCGGAGTCAAGCGCGGGAATACGACTGAAATCGAAGGTAAAGTCATGTTTTTTATCGCTCATATTGATAACAGCGATTGCAACATCACCGTTTTCGAGGTCCTTCGCAAAGAGATAGCATTGATTTCCATCAACGCCAAGATATTCGGCAGCCTGTCCCATGCGGTCCTGATTAATAGCGATGAGTTCGGGATTAGTCATGATGGCAAGGTCAACGTCAGAAATAGGCTTACGAATGTCGAAAGAGAGCGAGAGGGGCGACGACCACATACACCACATTGCGAACTGCGAGCGATATTCAGTCTTGGTCATGCCGGCAGACTGGACAAGCGCGCTCGAGGACTTACCGGTGCCGTTAATGCCTACGCACAGCATATCGGCATCGTTCCAGCGATTGACGCCATTATATGCCCACAGGTCTTTCATCAAATCAACAGACTGGACCATACCTACACCACCGGAAACACCGACCCAGCCGTCGCGCACGTCATAAGTAGCACGCCATGATGAACCAAGAGCCTGAGCACCCCACTCCCACGGATTTCGCACACCCCATTCACAGATGTTGAATATGATGTTGCGACCGGTGTTGGCAAGAGCCTGACCCATGGTTGTATAGCGTTTGATAGCGGTTTCAGCATCAGCAGGAGCTCCACAGTAGTCATACTTCAGATAGTCAACATCCCATTCAGCATACTGTTTGGCATCGATTTCCTCATAGCCTAAAGAGCCGAATGCGCCGGCACAGGTATTTGCTGCGGCATCCGAATAGAGACCGAACTTCATGCCATGTTCATGGACATAATCAGCAACAGCCTTCAGTCCGTTGGGGAAGCGGGTTGCATTGGGGCGCGGCTTGTTGGTGCCGGGCTCACGCGAGCCGTGCCAGAGGTCATCCATCAATACGTAGTTATAGCCGGCATCGAAGAGTCCGGAAGAAATCATATTGTCGGTTGCCTGACGCATGACTTCTTCTGAAATGTCGCCTTGCACCACATTCCAGCTGAGCCAGCACATATGGGGTGTGGGTTGCTGGAGGTTGCTGCTGACGGTGAGACTGATGGGAATCTCCTTGGTATCCTCGCCGAGCGAGGTAACTACGGTGTAAGTATATTCACCTTCGACGTCGATTATACCCTCAACAAGACAGCGGTCTTCATTAAAGGTCAAACCGGCAGGAAGATTTTTTACCGAAATAAACAAATCGGTGTTGTTTGAACGCAATTTGTGCATGAAACGCACGCCGGGCTGAGAGAATACCACCGTCGGACAATCAAGTCCGGTCTGCAAAGCCTTTTCGTTGACAATTTCGGGGCGGGTTGAGTTCTGCTCGACATATTCAAAATAGGCATTGGCAACGTCAACATGGTCGCTACCGTTGTTCACACCCATATCGAATTCCAGCACAAGATATTTATAGTCAGAAAGCCCCTCGGTGATATGAATGTCGGCACTGGTGCCGTCGGCATGTGAAATTTCGCCGGTTGAAACGACATACTCTTCGCCGTTCTGCTTGCGAAGCACAACATTATAGAAACAGCGGGCCTGATTGGCACCATAGTTGTTTGTACCAACCTCATCGTCGATGCCAAGCACGGAATGGAAAGCCGTAACGGCTCCGTTAAGCTTCACAACCACCTTGCCGGTTGCGTGCATTCCTATGCCGCTCGCATACTCCTGCCCCTTGATGGTAAGAGTATTGCCGTCAATACTCTTGTCACGCTTGATTGTACCCCAACCGTTGGTGCATAGGTTTATATCAAGCGAGCTGAGGGCGATAATCTCCTCGCCGTTAGCTCCCGCCTCAGGCAGATTGATAATAGCGGGTTTGTTCGGGTCGGGATACATGTCTTTTTCGAGTACCGTCACAGGAGCCTCGCCTTCGTATGTAAAGCGCGCGTCGGCAATGTCAAAATGGTCAGCCCATGACTTCGACCCGGTAGCGCAGTTAATCACAAGATAGTCATAGTCGGCAAGGTCGGTCAGATCGACGGTGACCGCCTCGGCGTCAGTGCGGTTTGCTGTGCCTTGCATACGCACTTCGGGTTCCTTGTCCTTATAGAGGGTAACGGTATAATCTACAATACCGTGGTCGGCTTTGAGCTCAGCCTCATCGTCGACGCCAAGCACGCAATAAAACGATGTCGCGCCGTTGAGTTCCACAACTGCTTTCGACGGAGCGTGGGTGCCGACGCCGCTTTCATAGACAGTTCCTTTCATTGTCAGCGGATTGCCGGCGGTCGAAAGGTTAGCTCGCACTTTGATGTTATTGTCGCCGGTGAAACAGGTAATGTTCGACAGGTCAAGCTCACTCAGCTGAACAATCCCGTCGCCGGTAGTAGCTGAAACGGTTTCAGCCGAGACTGACAGGCTTCCCGGAAAAGCCAAAGCCATCAAGCCAAAAACTTTAAGAATTGTTTTCATGAATAAAAGAAATTGGAGTAACTAATGACGTTTTTTATTAAAATTACTGCAAATATACAACCATTTTGACAAAAATCAAATGAAAATTTGAATTTTCATCCTTTTATGCTAAATTTGCAGGAAGTTATGGCAGACAACTATATTGGAAACCGTATGGACGACTATCTTGCCGGCAGGCTCAAGACTGCCGCACCGCGCCGACTCACTCCGTCGGGTCGTCGTCCGGGCACACTGGAGCTTGAAGTCGAAGTCGGAGCGATGGTCTGGATTTCGGAGGGAGCCTTGCTCCCCGCCGGACGCAAACTTATCGAGCTGCTTGCCAATACCGGGCTCAGGGTGAGTTATCGCGCCGAAAGCGGCAAAGTGGGAGCCGAACCCGCAGTGAAATTCGGCGCACGCCATTATCCGCCGTCGGCTCCCGCTCCCGAAGCGCAAATGACCGTCAGTCTTTCCGACACGGAAATCTCGATTGACTACGCCCGCGTGACCGTTTCATATTCCCCGGAAAATGCAGAATATGCGGCAGCCATTGCCGCCTCATTCCTTACCGGAGCCGGGCGGACGGTAACGCGCGCCTCCATTACCTTATAAATACAGAACAATTTTTTTAACTCTTAAACCAATACATTATCAAATGAAACTCATTTACTCCGCAGCGGCCGCCGCAGTCGCCATTCCCCTTGGCGCGGTAGCTATCCAGAGTTGCGCCAAAGCCAACGCCGAGGACGCCGAGCCTAAGCGTTACAACATTGTCTACATCATGACGGACGACCACACCGCCCAGATGATGTCATGTTACGACACCCGTTATGCCCACACCCCTAACCTTGACCGTATTGCCGAGGACGGTGTCAAGTTTACCAACTCTTTTGTGGCAAACTCCCTTTCGGGTCCATCACGAGCCTGCATGGTGACCGGCAAGCATTCCCACAAAAACGGCTTCACCGACAATGAGAGCGGACGTCCCTTCGATGGTTCTCAGCCTACCTTCCCCAAGTATCTTCAGCAGGCAGGCTACGAAACCGCCCTCTTTGGCAAATGGCACCTTATCAGCGATCCCACCGGCTTTGACACATGGCGCGTGGTTCCCGGTCAGGGCGACTACTATAATCCTACCTTCATCAATCAGGATGGCACCCGCGAGATTGTCCCCGGCTATCTGACCAACCTTATCACCGACATGAGCCTCGACTGGCTCGAAAACCGCGAGGATAAAGAAAAGCCTTTCTGCCTGCTTATCCACCACAAGGCTCAACACCGCAACTGGATGGCTGACACCTGCAACCTTGCCCTCTATGAGGACCAGTCATGGCCCCTTCCCGAAAACTTTTTCGATACCTACGAAGGTCGCCCCGCTGCCGCTGCCGCCGAGATGCGTATCGACGACCCCATGGCTATGGACATTGTCTATGACCTCAAGATGATTAACGACACCGTCAACACCCGCCTGACCGACACCTACAAGTCATTCGTAGGCAGAATGGACTCCGCCCAGCGCGCCAAGTGGGATGCCTTCTATAACCCTATCATTGAAGAATATTATAACTCTAACCTTCAGGGCGAGGAGCTTGCCGAGTGGCGTTTCAACCGCTACATCCGTGACTACCTTAAGACCCTCAAGAGCCTTGATGACAACGTTGGTCGCGTACTTGACTACCTCAAGGAGCATGACCTTCTCGACAACACCCTCGTGGTCTACACCTCTGACCAAGGCTTCTACATGGGCGAACACGGATGGTTTGACAAGCGATTCATGTATGAAGAGAGCTTCAACACACCCCTCGTAATGCACCTTCCCAAGGGTCTGAAAGCTCGCGGCGATATTCCCCAGATGGTCCAGAACATCGACTATGCTCCCACCTTCCTTGAAATTGCAGGCGTTGAGATTCCCGAAGACATTCAGGGTGTCTCGCTCATGCCGCTGCTCCGTGGCGAAAACCCCGACGACTGGCGCGACCAGCTCTACTACCACTACCACGAATATCCTGCCGAACATGCCGTTAAGCGTCACTATGGCGTCCGCACTGACCGCTACTCACTGATGCACTTCTACAACGACATTGACCACTGGGAACTCTATGACCTTCAGGAAGACCCCTCCCAGATGAACAACCTCTACGGCAAACCCGGAATGGAGGAAGTGACCGCCGACATGCTCCAGCGTCTCAAAAAAGCCATGGAACAGTACGACGACCCCATCCGCGAACAATTCCCCATTAACTGACCTAAATAGTTTAGGGTTTATGGTTTATAGTTTATGGCTTATGGTTGAGAGTTTAGTGAATTTAATCTACCATCTATCACAAAACCATAAACTATAAACTATAAACTCTAAACCCTAAACCATAAACCATAAACCATAAACCATAAACCATAAACCATAAACCCTCCCCCACCCTCTTGTCGCTCCAGATCATCATACTATCCCTCCTTGTGACACTGACGCTTTGCGGCTGCCACAAGTCAGACACCGCCGTTCTGCTCAACCAAGCGGAACAGACGGTCATGGACGATGCACCCCTTGCCCTCTCCATAATTGAACAGGTCGACTCCAGCGGCATAAAACGTCTCGACGAAATTGCCCTGCGCAACCTGATTTATACCCTCGCCTGCTACCGTCTTAACGACTACCCCACCAATGACTCCCTGATTTCCACAGTCATTGACTACTATGACAACACATCCGACCTATGGCACCGGATGCAAGCCCACTACCTCCGCGCCGACCAATGTCTGTACCATAGAGACTATCCAAATGTAATGCCAGATGCTCTTATTGCTTACGACGCGTCTCAAGAAATCAATGATGACTATTGGCGAGCGAAAACAGCTGAACAAATTGCCGACTGCTTCGATGCTTCTCAAAATTTCTCCGAGTCCATTCCATATAGAAATGAAGCTATTGAATACTATCAACGTGCCGGTAAAGAAAGAAATGTCTTGTTCTCGCTTGCTGATAAAGCCGACGCTCTTGACTTTCTCGGTAATAGAGCACGAAGCATATGCATTCTTGACAGCATTTACACCATTTCTAAACAAGTTTCGGATACGAGTTTGACGGTTTATTGTCTTGACAGATTATACCATCACTACTTAGTAAATAATGA
This sequence comes from uncultured Bacteroides sp., assembly GCA_964586765.1. Lineage (GTDB taxonomy): Bacteria > Bacteroidota > Bacteroidia > Bacteroidales > Muribaculaceae > UBA3263. Next base: position 19,119 of record CAZPHN010000031.1, on the reverse strand, counting down.
CATAGGCAAAGCATATTCTCTCTATATGGAGTTAGAGTCTTACGATGAATTTTCTCCTAATGCCTCTAATTATGCTGACCTTGCGAATATGCTGCTATTTCAAGGTAGAACTGATGAAGCAAACGAAGCTATTCATACCTCGAAAATCATTGCTAATAACACACCTGATTCTCTTGCTCTCTTATATTCATTTATTGACCATTCTTTTCGTACCGGAAATGAACCGGAATATTACGCATACTCAAACTCATACATCAAGCTTCTAAACAATTACATCCGTGACACTTTAAAGCAACCCACCGTAGCAGCACAACGAGAATACATTCAAAACAAAGCTTCTCAGGAGCGAATTCAAAAAGAAAAAACAATTCGAAACTTTATATTTGTCATATCTTTTCTAATTATTGCGATAATTGCCACATATTGCTACTTATCAAACAGAATTAAACGCCAAAATAGAGAACTTGAAAGTAAAATGGCAGAAATGCATAATGTAAAGTTGCAATTATCCAATGAAAACACAGTTAATAAAGAACTTAAAAACGAAATAGAAATACTATATAAAGACCAATGGAATACTTTGAACACTCTGTGCAGTCAGTATTTTGAAGGTCCGGACAATACTATCAATAAAACATTGGTTCTATCAGAGTTCAAATCTCATCTTGACAAACTATCATCATCAAAGAATATTCGTAGCCTTGAAGCATCATTAAACAAATACATGGATAATATCATTCATAAGCTACGTTTAGAAATTCCATCGTTGACCGAACAGGATGTTACCCTGCTCGTATTGCATTTGGCAGGCTTTTCGCCTAAAACCGCATGTATTTTCATGAGCCTTAATCTCAAGACCTTTTACTCAAAACGGTCCAGATTAATCAGCAAAATAACCGACCTTAATACACCGAGCCAAACCCTTTTTATCAAAAAGCTCACATAACACCTTATTATTCCATTACTTACACTCAAATTCCACACAACATTATTATAACTACCTCATTCTCAATCATATATACATTGCCGAAATTCAAAATTTTCACAGGCGAATAAATCAATGGAAATCAACACATTACACCTAATCCTGCAGAATATTTTTACGTTGTTTCTCGCTCATTAATCACTCATATATGCTTATTTTTGCAAAAAAAATTTTTACAAAATATATGCTATATGAAAAAAATATTACTAACGCTCATCATCGCTATTTCTTTCACAGTACATGCTGAGACTGACCCTGTAAAAGAGAAACCAATTTTACTTGAACTAAGGGATAGAAAACAGACGCAGCGACCGAAGGCTCCATCGCGTCAGAAAATTTCCTGTATCTATTCCGCCGGGAAACTCCTTATTAATTTTCTTATTGATGAAGGAGACGCAACTCTTGCTATCACAAACAAAGAGAACGGACAAGTTTCTGTTTACAACTTTAACACAGCCTTCCCCACTGAAATTGCCGTTGGTGAACTAACCTCCGCATACATTAAAATCACTACCGCTGCCGGAAACGAATACGAAGGCGAACTTTAATTACCACTATTTATAAACCATCTAAAACACTTTTCTCAAATGAAAGAATACTTGAAATTTGGTGCCCTATTCGCACTGATACTGACAGCATGTTCTGAACATCAAACCATGGAGCAGACCATAGAAGTAGCCATGGAGCGTGTCGCAGACGGCTACATATCTCCATCAAAAGCTGTCGAAATTGCTAATGATTTTGCAGTACTCATAGAATCTCCCCAAGAAGACACAGGTAGTCGCTCCGTAACAGGCAATCGTCATGCAAGCAGCACAAAGAACGTACGTGACATTCGTATTGCTAACTCCCGAAGCGAAAATAACCTCATCTACGTTGTAAACTATGATGACGAGGCAGGCTTTGCCCTCATCTCAAAAAAAGATATTTCCACCCCTGTACTTGCATTTATAGACTCAGGTTCATATAATGATGCCACAGCCTCGGAAATCGAAGGTTTCCAAGACTTCATTGACTATGCAAACGGGCATTTGAATAGTCCGAATGGTTTACCATGTATAGACTCTCCGCTTGGAGCATCGTTTGACACAACATTCATACCTCGAGATTCAACCTTTATCACTCCCCCTCGCGAGCCATATGACCATTACAAAGATCACTTTATCCACACAAATTGGGGGCAATCAGGGGTCTTCGGAGAATTATGCCCAACTAAAATTGCAGGGTGTGGACCGACAGCATTAGCTATGGTTCTCGCTTATTACGAAAAACCGGATACACTTACCGTTACATACGATGGCTCAAACAGAAAGGTAATACTTGACTGGACTGCAATAAAAGAACATCTAAAAGAAGAACGTTTTCCTTATAAACCGACTCGTCCTTTTGGTGGCGGTCTCCCAATATATGAAAATCCCGACCATGACCTATGGCCCGAATGCCAGTATACCCAATGCACAAAAGAGTCTCACGAACAAATTTCGTTACTTTTTAGACAGTTAGGCTATGACTTAAATGCTATATATGGTTCAGATGGAACGAGTATACGTAGGACTCAAATATATGAAGTAAGCACATCAATTTATGGATTTAAAGCATATCCAGACGTTCCATATAGTAGATCATATCTAAAAAATCATCTGGATAAACAACGCCCCGCGGTAATGTTTGGGAATAATGAAGACTCAGGACACGCATGGATATGCGATGGGTACTACTACACACAGACAGATGACACGAAAGTCATGTATCTTCATTATAATTGGGGGTATGAAGGAAGATTTAACGGTTTTTTCAGAGCCGGGGTCTTTCATCTTTCACCTGATTACCCAGATTACACAGGTATATCCCACTGCATAATATTCTTATAAATATGTTATTAAGCATGTTTTATTGATTTATATTTCTTTTGGTATTATATTTGACCCACAAAATTTTTCAATCATTAACGCACTATACCTATGAAAGCTATTATGTTTAAGTACTTGATGCCGACAATTGTAGTTGCAACGGTCCTATGCAGTTGTCAGAATGACGACCCGGTTAAGAAGCCAGCTGACCCTCGAGGAGAAGAATATACGGTCGGCGCAGTTGCTGAAATAAGCGATTCGCGCGCTGTAATCCTTGCCGGGAATCATGTTGATTTCTCATATAATGTTGCGTCACTTGTTGCTCCTGAAAGCGATAATTTCGTGTTCTCCCCCCTGAGCCTCTATAATTTCCTCGGAATGATGGCTAACGGTGCCAACGGCAAAACTGCCTCACAGATAGCCGAGACCGTCGGAGCGCAAAATACGGATGAAATGATTGCGCTTTGCCGCCGGCAGATTGACCGGTTTGCCGATATTGACGCGGAGAATCAAATTGCCACCAATAACATCCATAATATTTACGGTTCCATAGACCTCGAAGACTCCGGCATGACTCAGGAAGAGATTGACCAAAAAATCAATGATGAGGTATCTAAACTGACCAAAATGATGCTTGCTAACTCAATCTGGTATGACGCCAAAGTAGGCACTCCTTTTAAATCATATGTCGATGAATGTCAGAAATGGCTTGACGCTAAAGTTGCGTCCGTTGATTTCGGGAAAATGGAAACGCCCGTAGCTATCAACAAATGGTTCAGTGAAAAGACCAACGGCTTGATTAATCACATTGTTCCGGAAGATACGCCCATATTTACCGAAATCGTTTGCACCAATGCCCTCTACCTCAACGCCAAATGGACTGAAGGCATGACCGCCATCGCCGAAAAACAGGAATTCAAACAGGCTGACGGCTCAACCGTAAACGCTGATTTCATTGGAAAGACCAGTCATTTCGACTATGCCGAAAACACCCTCGCCCAAATGGTAAACATACCGCTTGGAAGTTTGTCCGGTCAGGATTATCCACTTACGTTCACATTGATTTTGCCTAAAAACCCCTCGGCTAACCCCGCGTCGGTACTGACAGCGGAAAATATGCGCGAACTGACCTCAAACGCAACTCAGACATACATCAAACTCGCTCTGCCAGACTACGAAATCGACACTATGCTTAACGAAAACGCGCTTTACTCAGCCCTGACCCAAACAGGCATGACCGATGCTTTCACCATGAATAAGGCAGATTTCAGCCGCATGGGCAACTTCGATTTCCATATAGTAAAAATAGCCCATCGCTCAACAATCCACGTATGTGAGTCTGGCGTTGAAGCAGCCGCAGGAACCTCCAACATATGGTATACGTCCAACAACCAGCCGACCCCGGACCCCAAAGAAGTGACATTCAACCGACCATTCGCCTTCAGTATCACCGACAATGCCACGGGCATGCTCCTCTTTGTCGGCTCCCTCAACACCCTCGCTAAATAACCCCTAACATGATTATGTCATTGTTATGAAAAAGTCTGCGTTCCTTTTGCTTGCCTGCCTCTTGTTGGCTTGCGCATCGTGCATTCCACTTGATAATCATGACTACCCGTCAAAGGTAACATTTTCTAAAAAAGGTGGAGAAAAAATCGTATATGGCACTGAAAGTATCGGTGACATCGTTATTAATGACTACAATGCAACTGTATCCGGTCATTCAAATTATTATACGGACGCACAAGAAACAGATACATTATGCGTTACCTGTGAATGGCTCACCATTAAGCAACCCTTAGGCAGCAACAAACTTATTTTAATTGCTGAACCAAATACTACCAAAAAGAAAAGAAGGCTCTATACTCACATGGATTTTGGTCCGACACGAGGCGAGATTATCGTTAAACAATCCAAATAACCTCTTACTAAAATATTTATATATGAAGCAAATTAAATTATTGCTTATTGCTTTGTTTGTTGTGTCAGAATGCAGTCTTGGCATTGCTCAGAATGTGCAACGTTTTGAGGGAGAAGTGTATATCGGCATGACACTTCCAGCCTCAAATTTCCATGACGGTTCACTGAAACTTGGACCCGAACTCGGTCTGGAATTGCGGTATAACATCCCGGAGTCAAAATTTGACTGCGGCATTATGGTTGACGTAACCACAGCCATCTATAAGCTCACGCCACTCGGAGAATCAGGCGACTATCGCAGCGTTTTTGAGCAGAGCAACCGGTCTGTCAGCTATATTCTTAACGGCGATTATAACTTCGGTCAGGGTAAGAAAGTCAACCCTTATGCCGGTTTAGGCATCGGACTCTCTATTAACGAGCCGGTTACTGATGTTCTATACGATTATAAAGGCGTCAATTTCGCTGTCCGACCCAGAGTCGGCGTCGAACTGTTCCGCCACCTTCGCGTTGAGCTTCACTGCCTCGTAAATCACCGTGGTTACAGTGCAGCCGGAATCTCCATCGGCGCAGTAATCGGCGGTCGCCCCAAAAAATCCAAATAACTTCCACAAAACCATAAACACTAAACCATAAACACTAAACCATAAACACTAAACCATAAACACTAAACCATAAACCATTCCTTGCTTTTTCGGATTTTTTTGAGTATTTTTGCGGTTCATTATTGAATATAAACCAATTAAATCAATCGTTATGAACTCTAAGTTTTACTCAATGCTCGCCGCTGGACTCATGACCTTGGTTGCTCATCAGGCAGCAGGTCAGGCAGTTGTAATCGGCGAGAAATTCGAGGGCGAAGCGTTCCCTCCTTCAGGGTGGGTCATGATTGACAATGATGGCGATGGCAAATGCTGGCAGGCTCAGTCAGGCAATAATTATGCCTCTCAGATTTCCGGCAGCAAAATCATGGCTATCTCCTACACAGCCAATCCCCAGAACCCTACATCTTATTACAGTCCGCAGGACAACTGGCTGGTCACTCCCCCCATCGAGATTAAGCATGACCGATTTGTCGTATCCCTCAGCTATGCTGCTCAGGACCTTGAACACACCGAGCCTATTGAGCTATTGGTAAGCGAAAACGGCGGCACCAACGTAGCTGATTTTGTCCAGATATGGAAAACAACCATGGACCAAGGCTACAACGACGACATTGAATGGGAGTCGGTTACCCGCGCGCTCTCCGCTTACGTAGGCAAAACCATCCGTCTTGCCGTATGCCATCAGGCAAAGTACACCTACGGACTCAGCATTGACAACTTTTATGTCTATGACCAGACCGGTCCGAAATCGCCCACCGTATTTACGGCGACTGCCGATGCTACCGGCGACACCAAGGTGACCCTCAAGTGGACCAACCCGACTGCAACCGGCACCGGCGCGACCATCGATGACTTCAGCGTAGTTGTTTATCGCGATGGCTCCAAGCTGACCGAGCTCAACGACCTGCCCGCCGGAGAAGTCTCTGAATTTGTTGACTCATCGGTAACCACCGGCACCCACACCTATTACCTCACCGCTAAAAATGATGCCGGTGAGAGTGTCCCCACCGCTACCCGCTCGGTTTACGTTGGCGAGGACGTTACGAAACCAGTTGGCGACCCCTCATCGGTCCTCAATCCCGACGGCTCGGTAACCGTAACTTGGACCGCTCCGACCAAGGGCGCGAACAGCGGCATGTTTGACGCCACCAAGATGACCTATAACGTTTATCGCGGCGGTAATCTGCTTCAAAGCGGAGTAAAGGAATGCAGCTTCGTTGACGCTGCTCCCGTTGAAGGCACAAATGTTTATCACGTTACGTCGGTAACCGGTGGAGGAGAGTCGGCTTATGACTATCTCACCTCCGTAATCGTCACTACCGGAGACAACATCGACCTGATGATTGGTCAGACCGTAGTGCGCAATAACTCGCTCGCCCGTCTTCCCGTTGAACTCAACTCCAAGTATTCAGTATCGCAGACCATATATTATGCCGATGAACTGAACCACATGACCGGCGAAATCAAGAATATTGTTTACAAGGCATTCCGTGGAGCGTCCAATGAGTTAACTTCGCCTTTCGTAATCTATATTTCCGAAACCGAGCTTAATGAGCTGACAGACTGGGCACCGGTAACTGAAGCCCACAAGGTTTTTGAGGGCGAAATTACCTTCGAGTCCGGATGTAATGACGTGATGGTCACTCTCGACACTCCCTTTAACTATACCGGCGGCAATCTCTTGGTGACATTTGTTAAGAGCACTTCTCCTAACGGCGGCTACAGTGACCGTTTCTTCTCTGCCGTTACCGAGCAGTACCCCAACCGCAGCTTTACCACATCGGTCTATGACCCTATCAACATCTCAGCCCTTCCCCACAACACCTACTCTGACAAGAAGGTCAACGAAGTTCCCTCTACCCGCTTCATAATCTCGCCCAAGGGCATCGGCTCCCTCTCCGGCAAGGTTACTTCCGGCAACAGCCCCGTGACCGACGCTACCGTTTCAGCCGATGGCTTTGACGGCATCTGCGCCGTGACCGACTCCGAGGGTAATTATACCTTTAAGTTCATCCCCGTAGCCACTGCGTCAGTTACCGCATCGAAGGTTGGCTACGAGCCTGCTACTGTGAACGTAAGCCTTACGGAAGGTCAGACCGCAACCGCCAATATCGAACTGATCCGCAACGCAAACTTCACCCTTTCGGGTAGCGTCAAGACCGAAGATACCGGGCTCAGTGCCGTAAACGCCACCGTAACCCTTTCCGGATTTGAAGAACAGACCACTAAAGTCAACGTCGACGGCACTTTCGCCTTTGACGGCGTTTACTCAGGCAAGGATTACACACTTACCGTAACCTATCCTCTCTATGATACATATTCGGTTCCGTTCAACCGCGAAGGCTCTGCGGCTGTCACTCTCGAACCCATCGTGCTTGACCGTGCGCTGATTCCCGTATGGGATGTAACCGCCGCTATCAACGAGACCGGTTCGGCAGCTATCCTCAGTTGGAAAGACCCCGCCGAGCGCACCTGTAAGGCAGGCGTCAAGTCCATAGGCGACGTCAGCGAGCAACGCTATACCGGCGGCGACTATTACAGCTCGGTCTATAACGTCGCCCACGTTTTCTCTGAAGCCGAACTGAACGCTCAGAACATGATTGGCTCGGTTGTCAAGTCAGAACGCGTATACCTCAAAGCCGATAAGGGCACTTTCTACGCAAAAGTATGGCGCGGCACCCGTGAGGACCATATCGAAGTTGCCTCTCAGCCCATTCCCCTCGAAATGATTTCTGCCGATGGCGCATGGATAACTGTCGATTTCGACAATCCTGCTGAAATTAAGTCAGGCTCGACCTACATGGTTGGCATCGAAGTTAGCGGAGACATGCCGTCCTATCCTATCGGCGAATCGGCTGCCTCGGTAAACTATGGCGGCAATAACGTGCGCTGGGGTGACAATCCTTGGTCATCTGACGCTTACAGTTCATGGTGCATACAGGCAATTTGTGCTACTCCCGGCTCTGACGTCGACATTGTCCCCAATCCCGATGCGCCCAAATGCGCTTACAATGTCTATCGCGGCATAAAGGGTGAAAATGACTCCATGACTTGGACCCAAATCACCAACTCACCCATCAACGTAACGAACTTCTCTGATGAGACATGGTCAAAACAGCTCCCGGGAGAATACACCTATGCCATTACCGCCGTATATAATAAGGTAGGCGAATCGCAAAAGGCATTCTCCGAAGTGGTTTCTCGCGCGGTTGACACCGACGTTGCCCTCCTTTCATTCATTTCGCCCGTCAAGAGCGTCGAAATGCAGACCAATGTCAGCGTAGAGGTTCGTTTTGCCAACTTCGGTGAGCTTCCCGTTGAGTCCGTCCCCGTTAAACTGACTCTCAACGGCAACGAATCCGTATCTGCCACCTATACCGGCAGCCTCAACAAGGGAGAGGAAGCAACCCTCGTGCTCGGCGATATCACCCTTGCCGAAGGTCTGAACGTCCTTGTTGCCACAATCGACCTTGAAGCCGACGGCGTTGCCGCTAACAACTCGATTACATTCGAACTTCCCAACTTCGAAAACATCGAGCTGCGCGGTTATCGCTGGGACGCTTACGGAAATGCCGGCTTTATGGACTTCCAGTCAAATAACCCCGAGGCAGCAGTGTTCCGTCAGGAAATGACCCCCAACGACGCCCTGATTATTGCCGGCGAGGCTGTCAATGGCACCTTCTATGGCTTTACGGCTACATGGTGGGGCGCATCATGCGAGTTCGTGGAAATCGACCCGCTCACATGGACCCTTACCCGCGCCATCGAAAATACCGATGACTACGTAATGGACATGGCATATGACTATGCCGGCGAAACGATGTACTGTCTGACGCCGAACGAGAGCTACGAAGTAACCCTCGGTAAAGTCAACCTCTCTACCGGCACTGTTGAACGCATCGGCGCGCTCGGAATGACATGCCGCGCCCTTGCATGCGACCTTGAGGGCAACCTCTACGCCATCAGCGATAAAGGCGAGTTCTGCTCCGTAGACCCTGAAACCGGCGAGGCTACGATTATCGGCAACACCGGAGCCGGCAGCGCGGTTTACCTCCAGTCTATGGCATTTGACCACAACACCGAACGCCTCTTCTGGGCTCAGACCAACGACGCGCTCAACGGTAGCCTCCATGAAATCAATCCCGCTACCGGCACGGCTACTCCCCTCGGCGTAGTGATGTTTGCCGGTTATGACCCCTCGGAAATTGTAGGACTCTATTCTAACTACATTGCTCCCGCCAAGAGCTTTGCTGCAATCGAAACCACACCCGCCGATGGCGATGGAATCGAAAAGTTCGAAGGAGTCACTATCCGCTTTGCCAACGATGTTGTTGCCGACCGTCAGGTAATGTCAACCATCAGCTTCACCTCTCATGAAGGCAAATGGGATGTCACAGGCGAGTCTACCGCTGAGGTTCGCGTATTCCCGACTGACCTCTCAGGCAACGCCGTCACCATCGACTTTGAACCCGAAACGGACTACACGCTGACCATCCCCGAAGGAACCTTCCTCAAGGCTAACGGAGACTACAGCGAGCAGATAACCCTCGTATTCAAGAGCACCGCGGCAGGACTCACCACCGTGACCGTCGAAACGGGCAAACGCTATTTCAACCTCCAAGGCATTGAAATCAAATCACCCAAGTCCGGCAGCATCTATATAATCCGCAACTCCGATGGCACCACAACCAAAGAAGTCATAAAATAACTCCAATCCATTCTCTATAAAAAAAGTCGCGACCTTCCAGCCGCGACTTTTTTATTATCTGATTACGTATTCTGTCATTTTAATTTCCTGATTACTTTGGCGGGATTTCCTGCAACGACACAGCCATCCGGAACATCGCGCGTAACAACCGCTCCCGCACCGATGACAACGCGGCTGCCAATGGTGACACCCGGAACGATAGTAACGCCGCCACCAATCCAGACACTATCACCTATCGTCACCGGCTCAGCCCACTCTATGCCCTTATCTCTGCGCTCGGCGTCAAGCGGATGACACGCCGTGTAGATGCTTACGTTAGGTCCGATGAAAACATTATCGCCCATACGAACTTCCGCCTCATCGAGAATTGTCAGGTTGAAATTTGCAAAAAAATTCTCGCCGATATGAATATTTCGCCCATAATCGCAGTGAAAAGGCTGATTAAAATGAAATTGCTCACCAATACTACCCAAAATCGAGCGCAAAATCGACTTTTGCCCCTCGATATCGGCAGGTGGCATATCATTAAACTTGCGTATCATGCCGCGCACTTCAACCAAACGACTGACTAATCCGGGATGTGTAGCGTCATAAATCTCGCCGGAGAGCATCGTACTCCATACTTTTTCGAATTCTTCCATATCTTTATCAATTAAATTATACGCAAAATTAGCTATTTTTCATCAAACAGCAAAAAGCACGCACGCCGTCCTCAATTACTTTTACATTGATATACAAAACTTTAACGGTAGAGTGCAAAATTTTTATAAAATTTGTTTCAAAAAAATTTGGCTGACTCAGATTTTTGCCCTAACTTTGCACTCGCAAACAAGCCACAACGGTGGCGACTGATTCAAAATCCAACTTGGTGTGGTAGTTCAGCTGGTTAGAATACCTGCCTGTCACGCAGGGGGTCGCGGGTTCGAGTCCCGTCCATACCGCCGAGGAGAGAGGAGAATGAGTAATTGTTTGACTTCGGTCTGCGTTACTCATTCTTTTTATGAGGAAAATATTTGCGAAATTATGATATCCAACTTGGTGTGGTAGTTCAGCTGGTTAGAATACCTGCCTGTCACGCAGGGGGTCGCGGGTTCGAGTCCCGTCCATACCGCCGAGGAGAGAGGAGAATGAGTAATTGTTTGGCTTCGGTCTGCGTTACTCATTCTTTTTTATGTTTTTTGATGGATTTTTCGTAAATTTGCACCCTGATAAACCAATTTTTTAATTGAAAATAATGAAACTGACCAAAATTGCACTTGCCATGACAATTGCATTAGCAGGATGCTCCGGTAACAAGACCGAACACCTCAAGAGCCTCAGTGCCGATCAGGTTACTGACTCAATCGCCCCCGGCGAAGACTTTTACCTCTACGTAAACCAGAAGTGGATGGACGAACATCCCCTGACCGGCGAATATGCCCGTTTCGGCAACTTCGACCTGCTCCGCGATACCGCTCAGGAGCGCGTGCGTCAGCTCGTCACCGGATTGGCTGACACAAACCCCGAGGAAGGCACCGTTGCCTTCAAGGTAGCAACAATCTACACTCAGGCAATGGACTCTACACGCCGCAACGCCGAAGGTACGAAACCCATCCTTGCCGACCTCGCTAAAATCGAGAGCGCGCCTGCCGATTCTCTCTACCAGATTTTCCTCTGGATGCACAAGAATTTCGCATCGCCTTTCTTCAACGCAGGTCCGATGGAGGACATGAACAACTCTTCGGAGTACGCAATGTATATTGACGGAGGTGGCATGAGCCTTGGTGACCGCGACTATTATCTTGAAAACGATGAGCGCAACACCGCCGTCCGCAATGCTTACAAGAAGCTGATTGTCGACCAGATGCAGAACGCAGGCTATTCTGAAGCAGATGCTCAGCGCGTAATGCAGAATGTCCTTAAGCTCGAAACTTCGCTTGCCGAAAAAGCATGGACACGCGAACAGAGCCGCGACATCACCAAGATGAACAACCCCTTCACCCTCGCTGAGCTCAAAAAGATGTATCCTCAGGTTAACTGGGATGAATTCTTCCCTGCAACCATGGGCTTTGCCGCTCCCGAGAATGTTATTGTAACCCAGATTGAGCCTATCAAGCGAGGCTTGGAACTCCTTGCCACCTCGTCCGAGCGTGAACTCAAGGATTACTACCTCTGGAAATACGTGAGTCAGGCTTCTCCCTTCCTGAGCGACAATTTCACCGACGCAAGCTTCGAGTTTGCCAAGGTCATGAGCGGCGTGACCGAACAGAAGCCTCGCTGGAAGCGCGCCCTTGCCGCAACTGAAGGAACCCTCGGCGAAGCTATCGGCGAACTCTACGTTGAGAAATACTTCCCTGCCTCAAGCAAGGAATATATGATTAATCTGGTTGAAAATCTCCGTACCGCCCTTGGCGAGCACATTGACAACCTTACATGGATGAGCGACTCAACCAAGGCTAACGCCCGCGAGAAACTCGCCGCCTTCACCGTCAAGATTGGCTATCCCGACAAGTGGAAAGACTACACCACAATGAATATCGATCCTGCTCTGAGCTACTACGAGAATATGCACAATGCTTCAATGTGGCATCAGAACGACATCCTCTCAAAGTGGGGCAAACCCGTCGACAAAACCGAATGGGGCATGACTCCTCAAACCGTCAATGCTTATTATAACCCCATGGCGAACGAAATCGTGTTCCCGGCAGCTATCCTTCAGGCTCCGTTCTTCGACCCCGAGGCAAGCGATGCTGAAAACTACGGTGGTATAGGCGTGGTTATCGGTCACGAAATGACCCACGGATTTGATGATCAGGGGCGTAACTTTGACAAGGATGGCAACATGGCAAACTGGTGGACAGAAGAGGATGCCGCAGCATTCGAGAAACTCACTCAGGGTCTTGTAGCCCAGTTTGACGAGGTTGAGGTTCTCCCCGGTCTCCACGCCAACGGCACATATACCCTCGGCGAGAATATTGCCGATCAGGGCGGTCTTCGTGTAGCCATGACAGCTTTCCGCAACTCTCAGAAGGCAAAAGGTGTAGACATCAATAGCGACAACGCCAAAATCGAAGGCTTCACCCCCGAACAGGTATTCTACCTCAACTATGCCAACCTTTGGGCTCAGAACATACGCGATGAGGAAATCCGCTCGCTCACAACCGGCGATGTCCACTCTCTCGGCAACAACCGTGTGAACGTCAGCCTCCGCAACCTCGAACCCTTCTTCACTGCATTCGGAATCAAGGAAGGCGACAAAATGTGGCGTCCCGAAGCCGAGCGCGTAATCATCTGGTAAACTTTCAGCCTTATAGTTTGTTCTATAAATAGCTGATGGTTCATGGCACCACCAATAAACCATCAGCTATAAACCCTAAACCATAAATCCTAAACTATAAACTGAAAAACTATAAAACCCAAAAGATTATGCCACAGAAAATCGAAGCAGGCAAATTTGTTGAAATTGCCTACGATCTTTATAATGTAAAAGCCGACGGCACCGAGGAACTGATGCATCAGGTCCCCGCAACCGACCCGGAAAAATTCGTATTCGGCGTTACTCCCAATATGCTTCCCCCGCTGCTCGACGCAATTGAGGGCAAGCAGGACGGCGACACATTTGATGTCACAATCACTCCCGCCGAGGGCTTTGGCGAGTATAACGACGACTTTGTTCGCATTGAGAACCTTCCGAAAGAGATTTTTGAAGTTGACGGAAAAATCGACACCGAAAAAATCCATCCGCAGGCACAGATTATGCTCCAGACCAACATGGGTCAGGCAGTCCCTGCAACCGTTATCGAGGTTGATGACAAGACCGTCCGCGTTGCCGTAGACTTCAACCATCCTCTCGCCGGCAAGACCGTTAAACTTATCGGCACCATCATCAAAGTACGCGAAGCAACTGCCGAGGAAATCGCTATCCAGAGCCAGCAAGGCGGCTGCGGCTGTAACGGCTGCGGCGACGGTGGCAACTGCGGTGAAGGCTGCGACTGCGGCGACAAAGGTTGTAATTGTGACAAATAAACTTCCCGACGAATTCATCGCCCGCATTCTGGGCGATGACTCCATACCTAATCCGGAGGGATTGCTCGACCAATTGGCGTCGGGCAATCCCTCCGTCGCTATTCGCCATAACCGGCTGAAAGGTTGCCGCCCCGGACCTGATGCTGACCGCGTCCCTTGGTGTCCCGACGGTGAATACCTTTCCGAACGCCGCCAGTTCACCTTCGACCCCGCCTTCCATCAGGGACTCTATTATGTTCAGGATCCCTCATCGATGGCAATATCGGCGGTCATAGCCTCCCTTGGGCTCGACCGCCCCGTCTCATATCTTGACGCGTGTGCCGCCCCCGGCGGAAAGACCACAGCGGCTATCGACGCCCTCCCCGCCGGCTCCTTCATCGTGGCTAACGAGGCTGACCCCGCACGTGCCGCCGTCCTCGATGAAAACCTGATGAAATGGGGCTATGCCGACGTCGCCGTAACCGTCGGACCGGCTCAGAAACTTGCCCGCCTCCCTGAAGGCAGCTTCGACATCATCGCAGCCGACGTACCCTGCTCCGGTGAGGGCATGATGCGCAAAGACCCCAAAGCAATCGAACAGTGGACCCCCGGACTGGTGCGCGCGTGTGCCGCCCTCCAGCGCGAAATCATCGAAGCCATATGGCGGCTGCTCCGCCCCGGAGGCTACCTGATATACTCCACCTGCACCTTTGCGCGTGAAGAAGATGAAGACAACGTCCGCTGGATTTGCTCCGAGCTTGGTGCCGAACAGATACCGCTGCCCGAAATGCCCGGCACCGTCAACGGACACTTCTACCCCCACCTTGTGCGAGGCGAAGGTCTCTACATAGCCCTGCTGCGCAAATCGGGTGACTCCCGACCCGCGCGCCGACCCTCGGACAAAGACCTTGCCAAAGCCACGCGCATGCTCCGCTTCGGTTCAATCGACTCTGAACCTAAAGGCAGGGAAATGATTCCCACCCACGCCCTCGCGCTCCGTGCCGACTTCGACCCCACCCGCTACCAGACAGCAGAAGTTGACCGCGACACCGCGCTGCACTTCCTCCACCGCGACGCCATCACCCTGCCCCCCGAATGTCCGCGCGGCATGACGCTGCTGACCTACTCCGCCCGCCCGCTCGGCTGGGTCAACAACCTCGGCAACCGCGCCAACAACCTCCTCCCCAAACACCTCCGCATCCTCTCCCCCCTCCCCTAACCTCCTCATCACAAAGCCCCCCTCTACAGAAACCAAGTTTGTCCCTAACATCCAAAGACAAAAAACTGCAAACTCCTTTGCAAAGACATAACATTTTCCACCTTTTTGTCAACCACTCCCAGACAATTTTTTCAAAAAAATTCAAAAAATTTCCCTATCTTTGCATATCTGAACATAAATCATCTAAAATACCAAGCGGAATCCAAATATAGCAAAATCCCCAAAAACTGTAAACTTCACTATTGGTACTACCGACTCAGTCAGTTATATCAAAAGAAGTTACATCAATCTGAAGATGCTGCATAACATGATTCAACCCGTGACAAAAGTTAAAGCGAAACCCTTTCTTAAATGGGCGGGAGGTAAGACTCAACTATTACCGACCATTGACTCTTTTCTGCCGAAATCGTTCCGAAAAGAAAAGAGTATAACTTATATCGAGCCATTTGTGGGAGGTGGAGCTATGCTTTTCTTTATGCTACAAAAGTATCCTAATATTAAGAAGGCTGTAATCAACGACATTAACCCTCATTTGATTAAAGCTTATACAATAATACGGGATAATCCATACTCTTTGATTGACGTACTAAATGAATTACAAGAAAAATTCAAGACTGCAGATAACGTAGAAGCTCAAAAGGAACTTTTTCTCAATGCCCGCTCGCTCTTTAATAAAAGAATGCTTACAGACATTGAAGAAGCTGCATACATGATATTTTTAAATCGGACATGCTTTAATGGGCTTTATCGAGAAAACTCCAAGGGTGAATTTAATGTTCCATTTGGCAGACACACTAACCCAACTATATGTGATGAGGCTCTTATTATTGCAGATAGCGAACTTTTACAAAATGTAGAAATTCTTAATAGAGATTTTGCAAGTACCGCAGACCACATAGATGGATATACGTTCTTCTATTTCGATCCTCCCTACAGACCATTAGATGCAACATCGAGTTTCAATTCCTATGTGAAAGAGACATTTGATGATAAAGAGCAGATTAGGCTTAAAGAATTTTATTCTGCCCTTTCATTGTATGGCTGTAGAGAAATACTAAGTAATTCTGACGGTAAAGGACGTAATGCTGACAATGTTTTCTTTGATGAACTCTATCAGGATTTCTTTATTGAACGAGTCTACGCTAAAAGAAACATTAACGCCAATGCAGCTAAACGTGGAACACTAACCGAATTATTAATTAGAAATTACGAGAACTTTCAGGGTTCTTCTTCAACTTTTTTGGACTAATAAGATATGGCAGACCGCATTAATGAATTCATGAAACAACTTAAGGAGACTCACTTTTCTTTAAAGGATTATGTGGATTTCCAGAAAGTCGCTATCAATGTGGACACAATATCCATCAAGCTTAATCAGCTCAACTATCTTATTGGGCAAGAAGATATGTCTACAGCCGTAGAACGTCTATGGAATGAGAATCCAAAAGTTTTCTCCGTTTTGGATATTCTCATTGCTGTACGCGCCAAAGACAAAAAGAAGGCGATTGATGAAAATGGCAACATCCACCTTATCACAGATTATTTCAAGTCGCCTAAGCAAGTAACAATGTTTCTTAATAACACCGGACTTACCGAAGTTTTCCAAAAGAAACAAATCAAAAATCTTGTTGATTATGTATTCGGAGTAGAGGTAGGTCTTGACTCCAATGCTCGCAAAAATAGGGGCGGTCATATCATGGAGGATCTTGTGGCTAATATCCTCGACAATTACAATATACCATATGAGCGAGAAGTCTATTATACAGAGTTTCCTGAGATTGTCAAGGCTTTAGGTGCAGACAATAAGAGATTTGATTTTGTCATCAAGACCAAGGATAAAACCTATCTTATTGAAACAAACTTTTATACTGGAGGTGGTTCTAAACTCAATGAAGTAGCGCGTTCATACTCTGAGCTGGCCCCGAAAATTAATACCGTTCCCGGTTTTGAATTTGTTTGGATCACTGACGGAGTCGGTTGGGAGTCTGCCCGCAACAAACTCGAGGAAGCATTTGCCCACATTCCGAGTGTTTATAACCTTACAACTATTAATGAATTCATTAATAAATTATAACTCATATGGCTCACGACATTTCATGGCAAAAGATTTGTGATGATTTCAAAATACTTGAGCATGATTTTGAGACCGGTCCATTTATCATAACTGCACAAAATATTAAATCGGCATGTGAAAATTTCAAAAAGACATCCGATACTGAGGTTCGTATTCTCTGCAAACAAGATTCAAGAGAAGACCGTCCTAAGGTTTTTGTCGATAACGATTTATTTATTCTTCCGAAGAAGAATGGGGAGTACTATATTGTGAAGGGAGAGGGCTATATTGACATACCGGAAATAACAACTCCGATTGAAAACTACATTAAGAAACTCGCCTTTGATTTGGAAAGTTCAACGGTTGGAGATTCGGAAATGCAATTTGTTGACTTTGCTTATGCAAATTCCCTTATAAGGACATTTATGAATGATGATACACTGGTTTTGACAATAAGAGGGCGTAAATATACACCCTCATTTCGCTTTAATATTGGTAATCAATCATTAGAAACTGTGAGTGTGCAAACAGAAGTTGACGCTGGCTATGAAGGAATAAATAATATTGTTCTAATTGAAGCAAAAAATTCAAATACTAAAAATACAATAATTAGACAATTATATTATCCTTATAGACAATGGTCAACATATACCTCTAAAATTGTTCATACTCTCTTCTTTGAAAAACGAGTAATTGAAGGTGAAAATATATTTCATCTTTGGCTATACGAATTTTCAGACCCTAATGACTATAATTCAATAAGATTAGTGCGTTCCGCTCGCTTTCGGATAATATGATTGTTCCTTTCTATAAATCAAACGACAGAGCCTTCACCATCGTTCATGGCGATTGTTTTGACGTGCTCCCTAAGTTTGATTTCAAATTCGACATGATCTTCGCTGACCCACCTTATTTCCTTTCAAATGGAGGGATAAGCTATCAGGCGGGTAAGGTTGTTTGTGTTGACAAAGGAGATTGGGACAAAGGAGGCTCTCCTGAGTCTATTATTGAATTTAACCGAAAATGGTTAACACTTTGTCGTGAAAAATTAAAGGACAACGGCACAATCTGGGTTTCAGGTACTCATCATAACATATTTGCCATAGCAAATCTATTGACTGAACTCGGCTACAAGATTCTGAATGTTATAACATGGGCAAAGACCAATCCTCCGCCCAACATTTCATGCCGATTCTTTACATACTCAACAGAATTCATTCTTTGGGCACGAAAATATCCCAAAGTACCACATAGGTATAATTATGAGTTGATGAAGGCTATTAATGAGGGAAAACAGATGACCGACGTATGGCGTCTCCCGGCAATAGGTCAGTGGGAAAAATCATGCGGCAAACACCCTACACAAAAACCTTTAGCTCTCCTAACCCGCATCATCCTCGCCAGTACAAATGAACATGACTGGATTCTTGACCCATTGGCGGGGTCATCAACAACAGGGATTGCAGCAAATCTTTGTGACAGAAGATTTCTTGGCATCGAACAAGAACGTATATTCGCTGAGCTATCAAAAGCACGAAGGTGCGAAATTGATGATGCACAACGACGCTACTTCTATTGCAGAAAACTAAAAGATTTATCATACAAGACTCATTGTGATATGGTAAACGAGTCACTGCCAGCGTATGGTAACGATTTACCCTTCTAACTTAACATGAGCTCGACAGTCTCTTTGTTTCATAGCATATTATAAAAAGACAGGAGGCAGATGGCTGCCTCCTGTTTGTACCCGGACCCGGGCTCGAACCGGGATGGGTCGCCCCAACGGTGTTTGAGACCG
>CAZPHN010000030.1:0-27816 GCA_964586765.1 uncultured Bacteroides sp. | reverse complement strand
GCATTAACTATGCCAAGATCAGTAAACCACGTCGCTTCACGCGAACGTCGCAAGAAAATCCTGAAACTTACCCGTGGCTACTACGGCGCACGTAAAAACGTCTGGACCGTTGCCAAAAATACTTGGGAAAAAGGTCTGACCTACGCTTACCGTGACCGCAAGGACAAAAAGCACAACTTCCGTTCACTCTGGATTCAGCGTATCAACGCTGCCGCTCGTCAGGAAGACCTCAGCTACTCTAAGCTCATGGGACTCATCCACAAGGCCGGCATCGAAATCAACCGTAAAGTCCTCGCTGACCTCGCTCTTAACAATCCCGAAGCCTTCAAGGCTGTTTGCGACAAGGTTAAGAACGCATAAACCCACAGACTCCAATAGGTCTACCATAGACACCGCGGGACGTCCCCTCTCAACAGGGAGACGTCCCGCATTTTATGTGAAGTTCAACAAAAAATAAAAGAGGGAGCTGTCTAAACTTGGTCAGACAGCTCCCTCCTAAGAAACTAATAATTAGAGAATAACCTTAGCGACCTGCGTGGTGCCGTTGGCTGAAGCCTTTACCACTACAGGACCGCTGACAGAGGTCTTTGCGCTGTTCTTGCCACGGGCAATAACGCGACCTGCCATATCAATCAGCTCAACGCTCTCCGCGCCTTTTACGGTAACCTTGCCATTACTGACGGAAACCGACATAGTGTCGGTCTCCGCAGCAGTAAGCATTGATTCATCAGGGTCACGCTCGGTGTTAGGAGCAACATACTCCGCGTCGTAAACAGCCTCGATTACATCGCCTTCCTTAGTAGGAATTTCGGTGAAATTGCGTGTAACGTTGATAACCGGCTCAATTACCTCGCCATTTACTGTAAGACGAGTATTCACGATATCGTTTGAACGCAGACGCAGCACTGCACCCTTGTTTGAAACGATGCGGGCATCCTTGAGCTTGCCATTATTCCAAGCAATGTCGACGGTGAAATTGCCGCGTGCCTTAAGACCCTTTACGGAGCCTGCCTTCCAAGGCGAAGGAAGCGCGGGAAGCAGATAAAGACCATCATGGCTCTGGAGCAGCATCTCGGTTATACCGGAGGTTGCACCGAAGTTGCCGTCAATCTGGAAGGGAGCATGCTTATCGTAGAGGTTATTGTAGATACCGTTGGTAAGGGCATTGCGCAGGATCTTCAGCGAGTGGTCGCCGTCAAGCGCGCGCGCCCAGAGGTTAATCTTCCAGCCCATTGACCAGCCGGTAGCACCGTCGCCACGCTGACGCAGAGAGTTGACAGCCGGAACAAAGAACTCAGAGGTGGGAGGAACCTGACCGAAAGGATAGAGACACATAAGGTGGCTCAGATGGCGATGTCCGTTCGCGCCGGAGGTATAGGGGCTGTACTTCCATTCGCGCAGGAGCGGGTCATTCTTTGCAACACCGTTGCTATCCCAGCCACTGGCTGCAGTGAAAGGCTCGGTGTGGAGACCGCGGTCAAGGTGTTCGTTACGTTCGCGCAGGGTAGCGAGGTCGTCGGCTGAGATACCGCAGTTTTCTTCGCCAAGTACCTCAACCGCAGCGAGAGTATTGTTGAAGAGTTCGGCAACAATCTGCTGGGCGTGGGCCACGCCGTCTTCGCTACCGGGACCCTGCTCGGGGCTCTGCTCGTTGGGGCAGACATATTCGTAGCCGTCTGTGGTCTTTATTTTCTTAAGGCGTTCAATCCAGAACTCACATGCACCCCACATGGTGGGCAGTGCGCGCTTGAGGAACTCTTCGTCAAGGGTGAATTCATAGTGCTGCCAGAGGTGAGTGCAATACCATGCGTTAGCAACCACATAGTTGTTGCCCCAGCTTGAACCGGCACCGAAAATGTTATTTTCGTTAAAGATTGACCAACCCTTGGTTGACGCGGGGTTCTTTACATATTTCGAGGGGTTTTCACGCCACTGGGGCTGAACCGTCGCCATATTAATAATGTAATCGAGGAAAGGCATGTGGGTTTCCGAGAGGTTGGTAGGTTCGGTGGGCCAGTAGTTCATCTCGATATTGATATTGGCGTGGATATCGGCATTCCATGGCTGGTGCTGATTACCGGCATACCAGCGGTCCTTATTGAAGCCGGTCCAGATACCCTGAAGATTGTTGGGCACTGCGATACCGCGGCTTGACCCGAGTGCCAGATAGCGACCATACTGGAAGTAGAGCTGCTCGAGCTGGCGGGTCACTGCAGCGGGACCGTTACCGTTGTTGTACTGCTGGATAAGCTGGAGAGTGGTCTTGTCGTTTTTCGCACCGTCAATTTCGAGCGAAACGCGGTCAAAGTACTGCTTATAGTCAGCAACATGGTCGGCATACAGCGCATCCCAACCCTTGGATGCTGCGGCGTCTGCCATACCGGTTACGTCAGCAACGAGGGTCTCGGTGCCGGAAGTGTAGGTAGGCGAAACGCAGTCATAGTCAGTGTTACCGGCAAGAATCACGAGGATTTCATCGGCGTTTTCAACTGATATTCCGTTTTCGTCAGAAGTCATGGTGCCGCCTACGGGAATAACCTTCAATACGGCAGCGTAGCTTACAGTTTCGAGATTGCCGTTAAACATTCCGTAACCGTCGGCATAAGTCGGAACCTCCTGAACCTGATCATTAGAGGTGTGCTGCACGCCGGGCTGCAGAGTGAAACGCTGGCTGATGGAGCCGGGCTTGGTAGCGGTGAAGTGGATAGCCACAACGCCGTCAGGATAAGAAGCGATAAATTCGCGTGCATAGTCGGTCTCACCGTCGGGGCTGGTGAAGTATACGCCTGCGGTTGCGTTGGTCAGGTCGAGAGTGCGGCGATAGTTCTTGACGGCTTTTGTCTCGTCCCAGCCAAACGGCATCTTGTCATCTATAGCATTAATCATCAGATTACCGAAGCCTTGGAAAGAACCGTAGCCAAGATAGCTTGACTGACCGTGGTCAGTGCTGCGTCCGCTCCAGAGAGTCTTCTCGGTAAATGAAATTTCATCCTCATGCACACCGCCAAGAATCTGCGCGCCGAAACGACCGTTACCGATAGGCAACGCCCAGTTCATCCAGTCGGAGCCGGGCGAGGTATACCAGAGGGTATTGGCGTTTTCGGGAGTCCAGTCGGTTGAACCTTGGATTGTATATTCGCCGTATACCATTTCATCAGCGGGAACGAAATTCATTGCGTTGTTGGGGTCGCTATAAATATAGAGACCAAACAGACCGCCAATGGTGGTACCGCCAAACTGGTTGACATATTCCTTGTTGCCGTTGCCGGTCATTCCGTTGGGCTTCAGTTCCCAGTTGCGATAGTAGCTCTCGTTGCCGGTAGGCTCGATAGTAAAGCCGGGCTCATAGGGAGTTGATGAGGTTTTGATGCAACCATTGTTATTGGAGCTGAACCCAATAACCGTCATATATTGACCCGATTCGGTGACAATCTGAAAGTTCTCCTGAGTGCCGACGAGTTTCCATCGCATTGATGAAAGAGGTGCCGGATTAGCGCGCACAACGCTCTCGCCTTCACCCTTTGCCTGCATTACGCAACCACCGCGACAGAACTGAAGGAAATACCATGTCGACTCCTCGCCGTTAGAGAAAACCGGGAGTTCGCCAACGGGCAATTCAAACGGGATAGTGGCCTCCTCGCCGCTTTCATCATAAAATTTCAAAGGGTTATTGACATCTCCGGCATTATATTCGCCAATTTCCCTGCCGGCTCCGGCTCCACCCCACTGATTGAAGTGGCTATTGGAACCAACGCGTCCTATTTCATACGCACTGCCGCTCTTAACTACGTAGAGGGCAATGCCTTCCGCACCCGTCTGAAACTTACTTGAATAGGTAACGTAGTTGCCGAGCTTACTCTTCATGATGAAGCTATCCTCGTTACCTATAAGCTGCCATTTCTGAGCGTCGCTATTGTCAGGGGTCGCTGTCTTAATGTTATTGCCTCTGTTCTGGTCTGCAATAGCTGCATTCTGATTGGTAAACCGGATTTGATACCATACCGGTTCTGCCTCGGTAGAGAACTGCAAATCCGCAGCCTGCAAACCCAAAATTCCTGAAAATGTCAAGGCCGCCGCGGCGAGCCATGATTTTAAATTGATTTTCATGGTTGAAACAAAAAAGTGTTATTTTGAGTGATTTATTATTTTTTTGAAACTTTTTAACACGCAAATATACGTATTTTGTATCTAACGTGCAAACTTTCGTCTCCTTTTCGGCGTTTTATAGACAAACGAACCTGAATTACTAACCTAAAACTAAAAAAACACAATTATGATATACGTCCAACCTGAATTACCTTACGATGAATCGGCTCTTGAACCGATTATCTCGCAACGCACCGTCCACTTCCACTATGGAGTGCACGAAAAGGCGTACATCGACAATCTGAATGCCCTCATCAAGGACACCCGGTTTGAAGACATGGAACTTGAAGAGATAATCCGCGAAAGCTCCGGACCATTGTTCAACAATGCGTCTCAGGCTTGGAACCACATATTTTACTTCTTCAGCCTCAATCCGGGTGCCGGAGGCGAACCCTCGGGCGAACTCCGAAAGGCTATTGACCGCGATTTCGGCTCGTTTGAGAAATTCAAGGAGGATTTCGTTAAAGCCGGCACATCGCTTTTCGGCTCCGGCTGGGTCTGGCTCAGTGCTGATGCCGACGGCAAACTCTTCATTACGGCGGAGAGCAATGCCGGAAATCCTCTGACTAAGGGACTCGTTCCCCTGCTGACATTCGACGTATGGGAACACGCCTACTATCTTGACTATCAAAACCGCCGCGCCGAGGCCCTGACCATACTCTGGGACTTAGTGGACTGGGACGTGGTGGAATCCAGATATTTTTAGTTAGAGCCCTGTTTTTTTATAATATTAAAAAGAACAAACAACAAAGCAATAAGCATAATGTGATGAATGGAGAGAGAGGCACGCGTGATGCGCCCCTCTTTTTCTTTTTTATTGAATTTTCCGTAAATTTGCAGTTATGGAAACCTCAAATTCTCAACTCCTGATTTATCAGACCCCCGACGGTAGCGTAGCAATCGATGTTCAATATCAACATGAAACCGTTTGGCTTAGTCAGACCCAAATGGCTACTCTTTTTGAAAAAGATCAGTCGGTTATTGCGCGTCATATTTCAAATGTTTTCAAGGAGGGGGAACTTGAAAAGGAAAGTAATATGCAAATATTGCATAATACTCTATCTAAATATAAGCCGACCCAAGTATATAGTCTTGACGTAATTATTTCTGTTGGCTATCGTGTTAAATCAAAGAGAGGTACTCAGTTCCGCATCTGGGCAAATAAGGTTTTGAAACAATACCTTATGCGTGGTTACGCGGTTAACGAGCGCATGGCTTTGCAAAGATATGATGAACTGAGCCAGTTGGTCAAAGTACTTGGGCGAACCATACAAAATCAAGAGAGACTGACGGAAGACAGTCGGTCGCTTCTTGATGTAGTTGTCGACTACACATACGCCCTCGATACTCTCGACCGGTATGATTATCAAGAACTGAAAGTTGAAAACACTACCGGAAAAGAAACTTTTCATGTAACATATGAAAACGCGATGGAGGTTATTGCCGAATTGCATGAAAAGTTCGGTGGAAGCACCTTGTTCGGAAATGAGAAAGACCAATCGTTCAAAAGCTCTGTCGGGCAGATTTATCAGACGTTTGATGGTGAGGACCTCTATCCGTCGGTTGAAGAGAAAGCTGCCATGCTGCTCTATCTCGTAACCAAAAATCATTCGTTTAGTGACGGAAATAAACGGATTGCAGCCACTTTATTCCTGTGGTTTCTTAATGGGAACGGAATACTTTATAATTCTGACGGAGCAAAGAGGATTGCCGACAATACTTTAGTTGCATTGACCCTGATGATTGCCGAAAGCCGCCCGGAAGAAAAAGACACAATGGTTAAAGTTATTGTCAATCTTATCAATAAAGACAACTAATCCTCTCCGAGTTCTCAGAGGTCTCCCAAAACTATCCGGTTGAGGCGGGAGCGGACGCTGAAGGGGGAGGAGCGGCGGCGTGCGGGTGGCGTCGACAGATGGTAATGAAACGCGTGGTTGGAGTCCCATGAGCGCAGCGATGCTGAGCGCGTCTCTCCCGGCGGAAGGATGCAGCGGATGGTTTCCATGCGTTCGTGAAGCTGCTTGCCGTCCGTATCAAAATATGTAAGCGTCAGCTCTATGGCTATGATGGTCGAATCGCCCTCAAGATTATTGGTAATGAAAAAAGTCTCGCGGTTTGACTGATTTGTCTTTTCATATCCGCTGAAACGGACGGCGTCTGCGCGCGGCTCGACAATAGTATCAAACCGCTCGGTCCGGACCTCCTGAACGCGCTTGATTTGAGGAAGCTTGCGCGCAGAAACCGGCAAAAATGCCAGCAACAGTAAAATAAACGGAACTAACCTCATAAGTAAACCGGAGTCAATGGGTTAACCGCTGCCGGCGGATATACTCTAACCGCCCCGTCAAGTCCACGAGGACGCGACTCCTGCATACGCACAACCCTATAAAGATACGGAATGAGGCGAAACAGATTTACCTTGACCGGACTTTTATAAGGCTCCATGGTCATGGCGGTACCATCGGCATTGAGTGTCAGCAGGAACCGACGGGGCAGTTCCAGACCGCCCAATTCGGCAATGCGGGTATTGAGCGACGCCTCATAGACTCCCGGCTTGACCGTAGGACGCGCCGTCCCCATCACCGAGCCGGGGCGCACGCGCCGGTGCGGACTGCGGATAATGGTAAGGCGAAGTTGACGCGGCATGGTTTCGGTTGCCGACGGCGTTTCACGTTCTACGACAAAGGTAGCTCCGTCGCCCGCCATCTGCCATACGCCCTCAACCGGACAAAGCGGCAGCTGCTCAAGCCGCGCAACGACGGAATCGACCGTCGAATATCCGGTCAACACCTCGGCAAAGCCGCAAAGCGTTACGGCAAGACAGATTATTACAGACACGAATCGGCCCATGCGCGTGCAGCTTCTAATGATTCAGGTTTACCGACATCAAACCACTTGTATCCGCCCATATCATGCCCATAAATAGCCAGAACAGACGCATTGTCGACATAAAACGGCGTCATTGAAAACACCTCTTGCCCGTAAGCGGCAAGGGCAGGAAAAACCTGCGGGCTGACAAGGTGAATTCCGTTGAATGAAAGCGGTTTGCCTTCCGGGTCTCCCTTTGTCTCGCCGGTTTTACTATTAATCCAGCCACACAGCCTGTCCGAGCCGTCGAAAACAAGCGAGCGGCTCGACCCGCGGTCACTGACCGCAAGAGTCGCATCGCCGCGCAGAGCCATCTCTCCAAGCGGCATATCCGTCAGTATATCGGCGTTATGAAGCAAGATAGGCTCCGTGCCGTCAAGAAAACGGCGCGCGCGAAGAAGTCCTCCGCCGGTATCGAGCAGCCGCGTACTTTCATCCGAAACGTCAATTTTCACTCCGAAATTCGAGTTTGACGCAAGAAACTGTTCAATCTGTTCGGCAAAATGATGGACATTGACCACAATCTGCGTCACACCGGCAGCTTTCATATTCTCGATTACCCGCTGTAGCATCGGCTTTCCGCCAACCTCCACAAGAGCCTTGGGGTGAGATAGTGTGAACGGGCGCAGACGTGTGCCGTTCCCGGCAGCAAAGACCATTGCTTTCATCGGCGTTCGCGATGATAAAGATTTACAGCGAGTTCCTCCATTGAGAACTTTTCGCGGAGATGGCGTGCCATAGCCTCGGCTGAGTAGACCGAACGGTGCTGACCGCCCGTGCAGCCGAATGCTACCTGCAGGTCGGTAAACCCGCGGCGTATGTAACGCTCCGCGCTTGCGTCGACCAGCGCATAGCAATGGTTGAGAAACTCTAAAATCTCACCGTCATCCTCAAGAAAGACCTTGACCGGAGCATCGCGACCGTCAAGTTGCTTGTAAGGCTCATAACGCCCGGGGTTATGGATGGCGCGACAGTCAAAGACAAAGCCGCCGCCATTGCCCGACTCATCCGTCGGCAAACCTTTGCGGTAAGAAAATGAAAGTACAGTAACTGTCAGCATCAGGATTAGTTTAAATAAAAAAAGGCTGCGCCAATTTTTACGTTGACACAGCCTATTTACTTTGAGGTCCCAAGCGGAATCGAACCGCTGTACACGGTTTTGCAGACCGTTGCCTAACCGCTCGGCCATGGAACCGTCATAGTGCGATTTTGCACCGCAAAGTTAAGCAGAATTTTCCATCTGAGCAAATTTTTCCGGCAATTTTTGAAAAAAACAGCGGTTTTGTTGCGTTTTTCGCGGGTTGTGAGTAAATTTGCAAGATATTATGGAAAGTCTGATTTACGTTTTGCTGCGCGGTTTTGCTATCGGCGTGCTGATTTCCGCCCCTATGGGACCTATCGGCATGCTCGTGATTCAGCGTACGCTTAACAAGGGTCGCTGGCCAGCTTTCTTTACCGGCATCGGAGCGTCGGTCTCCGATATGTTCTATTGTATCCTGACCGGTGCCGGCATTGCGTTCATAACAGACTTTATCAGTTCAAAGCAGCTTATCCTCCAGATTGTCGGTTCAGTAGTGCTGGCGGTATTCGGTGTATATCTGTTTCGCAAAAATCCGTCGCGCCAGTCCAAACCGAAGGATGATACCGTGCCGAAAAACTACTGGAAAGACATGGTCAGCGGTTTTCTGCTTACGTTCTCAAACCCGCTCATTCTCTTTTTCATAATAGGACTTTTCGCCCGGTTTAATTTCCTGCTGCCTGAATTCCGTTATTACCATTATATCCTCGGCTACCTTAGCATTGCCTTAGGCGCGCTTGTCTGGTGGTTCCTCATCACATTTCTTGTCAACAAAATGCGCGCCCACTTCAATGTGCGCTCCCTCTACATAATAAATCGAACCATAGGCGGCATACTGGTTGCGTTTGCGCTTATCAGCCTACTTACCGCCCTATTCTAATCCTTTTTTAGCAGACCAATCATCCATGAAAAAGCTTGTGGTCCTTTTACTGTTGGTCATAGGAATCATATTACCCGGCAACAGTGTCCATGGTCAACCCGCACCGATTGATTCGCTGCGCTCCGCTACCGTCGGAGCCCCCGTCATTGCCGACGGCGACACTCTCTTTCTGCTCTATGCCGGCCGCGGGGGCTACTCCGCCGCCGACCGTGCCGAGATGGCGAGCGAAACCATCGAGAAAATAGGTGAGGACAGAAGCATAGGTCGCGCCGACTCCGTCTATATTCTCGAAAATGACGGCTTCACGGACATAATGTGCGGCTCAAAGGTAATTCTCAGCATCACGGATAAGGACGCTCAGTGGCATGGCATTTCGCATTCCGAGCTTGCCAACCGCTACAAACCGCTGCTCGAATCCAAAATTAACGAACTGAGAAACGAACACAGCATTTTCCAGATTATCAAGCGCACCATTCTGTTTATAATGGTAATCATTGGTCAGTATCTGCTTGTCAAACTGACTAATTTCCTATTCCGTAAACTGCGCCGAAACATTATCCGCTTCAAGCAGCAGAAGCTCAAACCGGTTATTATCCATGACTACGAACTGCTCAATAAACGCCGTCTCGGGCGCATGCTGATTTTCTTCTCAAATGTTTTGCGCTATCTGGTTTACCTGACATTGTTTATGTTCAGCGTACCCTTGCTTTTTGCCATTTTCCCCCAGACCGAGAAACTCGCCCTTACCATATTCCTCTATATAATTGAGCCGGTAAAGATGATTTTCACCTCTATCGTGGCTTATATCCCAAATCTCTTTATCATCCTTGTCATATGGCTCTGTATCCGGTATCTCGTCAAGGGCATCCGGTTTATTGCCGATGAAATAGGCAACGAAAAGCTGAAAATATCAGGTTTTTATCCCGATTGGGCTAAACCGACGTTCAATATTATCCGATTCCTGCTCTATGCCTTCATGATAGCGATGATTTATCCCTATCTGCCGGGGGCAGACTCAGGTGTTTTCCAGGGAATTTCAGTGTTTGTCGGTCTGATTGTGTCCCTCGGCTCGAGTGCCGTCATCGGAAATATCATAGCCGGCATGGTCATTACATATATGCGTCCGTTCAAACTGGGCGACCGCATCAAACTCAACGACACCGTCGGCAAGGTCATTGAAAAGACTCCGTTCGTAACACGTTTGCGCACCCCCAAGAATGAAGTCGTAACCATACCGAACTCATTCGTAATGTCCTCCCATACGGTCAACTACAGCGCGTCGGCACGCCAGTTCGGGCTCATAATCCATACGACCGTTACCATTGGTTATGACGCTCCGTGGCGTCAGGTCCACCAACTGCTCATCGATGCCGCGCTCAAGACCCCCGGAGTGCTGGAAGAGCCTAAACCCTTCGTACTCGAAACGGAACTTCAGGATTATTACCCTTGCTATCAGATTAATGCCTATATCAGGGATGCCGACAATCTGGCTCAGATAACGTCCGAATTACATCAGCAAATTCAGGACACTTTCAACGAGGCTGGCGTCGAAATCATGTCGCCCCACTATTTTGCGCAGCGCGACGGCAGTGCCTCGACCATTCCTGCCGACTATCTCAAAAGCCGCTGAACAGCCTGACAATCTGCCGGGCAGCCGCTACATCATGGACGCGTAGAATATCCGCGCCCGCCTGAAGCGCGAGCGTGTTGGCATAACACGTTGCCGGCAAGACATCATCGGCTGTCACGCCTAACGGTTTAAAAAGCATTGACTTGCGGCTTATGCCTACTAACATAGGCTGAGGAAACGACTCGCGTACAAGCGGAAGTTCACGCATCAGCTCCCAGTTCTGCTCCACGGTCTTGGCAAACCCAAATCCCGGGTCAATAATAATCTGGTCCGCGCCCTGCGCGGCAAGTTCGCTTATCCGTTGCGCAAAAAAGCGCATTACGGCGGCGGTCACACTTCCCTCGGCTGAATAGTCGGTCAGCTCCGCCATATTGGCGGGAGTGCCTCGCATATGCATTATTATATAAGGTGTGTTCTGCCGGGCGATAAGTCCGTCCATAGCCGGGTCAAGCATTCCCCCGCTTATATCGTTGATAATGTCCGCACCTTCGCCAAGAGCCGCTTCCGCAACCTGAGCGCGAAACGTATCGACACTTATCGGCACCTCGCGGCTAACCTTGCGGACCGCCCTCACGGCGTCAACCATCCGACGCAACTCCTCCGCAGCAGACACCTCGGCTGCTCCGGGGCGCGATGAGTATGCCCCAAGGTCGATAAAATCCGCGCCTTCTGCCAACACCCGCTCCGCGCGGCGGCTGACCTCGTCGGCGGTCTCGGCGCGCGAGGCGGAATAAAACGAGTCTGGCGTAGCGTTAATTATCGCCATAATAGCGGGTTGGGAGAACTCAACCAACCTTCCGTTAAGATTTAAACTGAACATGAGTGCAAATTTAGCGAAAAAATGCGTAACTTTGCGCCTATATGGAAATAATCGCCCTAATTGACGCTCAAGCTCTGTTTGCTATGGTCTGGGACCATATGAGCTATTTTTATGTATTCTTGTTCATGACCATCGAGAGCTCGTTTATCCCCTTTCCGAGCGAAATCGTTGTGCCTCCGGCGGCTTATATCGCCACTGTTGACCATACGATGAATATCTGGGGCGTAGGTGTGGCGTCAACCCTCGGCGCGCTGTGCGGTTCAATTATCAACTATTTCCTTGCCGTATGGATAGGCCGCCCCATCATTTATGCGTTTGCCCGCTCACGCATGGGCGCAATCTGTATGATTTCACCTGAAAAAGTCAAAAAAGCGGAAGATTATTTCGACGCCCATGGTGCGGTTTCGACTTTCATCGGTCGTCTTATCCCCGTAATCCGTCAGCTCATCTCCATTCCCGCCGGACTGGCACGTATGAATTTTGGCAAATTCTGTCTTTTCACTACTCTCGGTGCGGCAATCTGGAACGCGGTACTCTGCTGGCTCGGATGGTTCCTTGCCCAGTTTGTCAGTAAGGATGACCTTTTCCTGAAAATTGAAGAATATAATCAGTATCTCAGCTGGGCAGGCTACGCAATCGGCATTGTTTGCGTTATCTTCATTGTCTGGCAACTCGTTAAACCCAAGAAACAACCCCTAAGCGAATAATGACACAGATAGCTCCCTCGATGCTGAGCGCGGACTTCGGCAATCTTGCCGCCGACGTTGAAATGGTCAATAACTCCGACGCAGCCATGATTCACCTCGACGTCATGGACGGTCAGTTCGTACCAAACATCTCCTTCGGCTTCCCCGTAATCGAAGCCATAGCCAAAGTTGCTAAAAAGCCGCTCGATGCCCACCTGATGATACTCGAGCCGGACAAATGGGTTGACACCCTTGCCAAGATAGGCGTAGAAACCATGAATGTCCACTGGGAAGCATGTACCCACCTCCACCGTACCATTCAGGCTATCCGTGCTGCCGGAATGAAACCCGCAGTGACGCTCAACCCCGCCACCCCAGTTGAGTTTCTGCGCGACATCATCGCTGACGTCGACATGGTGCTTTTGATGAGCGTCAACCCCGGCTTCGGAGGTCAGAAATTCATCCCCCAGATACTCGATAAGACGCGCCGTCTGCGCCGTCTCATAGAAGAAACCGGCTCCAATGCCCTCATCCAGATTGACGGAGGAGTAAACCTCGAAACCGGCAAGCAACTTGTCGACGCCGGAGCCGACATCCTCGTCGCCGGCAGCTACGTCTTCAACTCCCCCAACCCCTCTGCCACTATCGCCGCCCTCGCGGCTCTCTGATAACTCTGATAACTCAGATAAAAAAGGAGCTTTCGCCGACTTTTGGCGAAAGCTCCTGTGTTTTTTAGCGGGTAATGCCGTCTTTTTCGCAGCGGGCGGTCATGCGCTTGATGCGCTCGGCTGTCTCGGGATGAGAGGAGAACATCTTAGTCACATAGCTCGACTTCTGATTTCCTTCGAGCCCTTGCATCTTCTCAAATGCACTGACCATTCCCCACGGGTTCTTGCCGTTGGATTTCAGGAATTCATAACCGAAATCGTCAGCTTCCTTCTCTTGGCTCTGAGAGTATTTTGCACCGGCAAGCGACTCGCCGAGCTGTCCGAGCTGAGAGTCGGTCAGGGCGGCAAGCTTGCCGTTGGCTGACGCTACGGCATCCTTGAGCGCGCCGGTCAGAAGTGTCTGACGGAAACTCTTCTTGGAGTGGTGTTTGGCTACATGACCTATTTCGTGACCTATGATGCCAAGCAACTCGTCATCGTCCATAATATCCATCAGCGATGAGAAAACGCGAACGGAACCGTCAGGACAGGCAAATGCATTTATATCAACAACTTCATAAACCTTAAAATTCAAGGGAATACCGTCGGCGGAGCTGAGCCCTGCAGTCAGGCGATTAAGGCGTTTGGTGTAGTCGCTGTCGGCAGCCGAAACTTTGTTGTGGGTATCCATCCAGTCGACGGATTCCTTAGCGTAAGCTGCCATCTGGTCGTCGGTAAGGGTGAGTGCTTTGGCTGCTTTTGCAGCTCCGCTGATAGCCCTGCCTACATTAAACTGTGCGAATGAAGAAGTCACACACATTGCTGCCATCATGGCAGCCACAATCAGTTTTTTCATAGACTTTTTTTGAAAAAAGAGAGGAGCTTTCGCCAAAAGTCAGCGAAAGCTCCTCTGTCAGTATTCAGTTTTTAGAAACGGACTACCTTGCCGTTTACAATGTAAAGACCACGGGCGGGAGCCACTACGCGGCGACCCTGAAGGTCATAAATCACACCGTTACCGGCAGCTGCGTTGATTTCGCTGATGCTGTCTACCTTTCCGGTTGAAACGATGTTGATGTTCTTGATTTCCCATGTGCCGGCTATGTTATCGGTTGAGATATACTTGAAGCCGAACTCAATCTTCTTGCCGCAGTATGCGGTAAGGTCAACGGGAGCATTGTCATAGAAATTCCAAGAGAATGCCTCGGGAGCGGTCGGTTCGCCGATTTCGGTCCATGTGGTTGCGCCTTCCTCACGAACAACGAGCTTGGTGTAGTCAACAATTGCGTCAACGTCAATAAGTTCATTGTTGAGCTTGAACTGATTCATTGCCTGCTGGAAAGAAAGAGTGGCAGAAGCTTCATCAGTAAGGTCAACAGAAGCGTAAGCAACGGCTTCAGCAGCGTTAGGCTTGCTGTTAACAAAAGCGGAAGCTTTCAGACCATACTTGGAGTCGAGCGACCAAACGTTGATACCTTCAGGATTTTCAAAGCTGAAACCTTCACCCATTTCAGAAGAGAAGAGTGCGCCCTCAACCTTTGCGGGACGTACGGTAAGGAGATAAGAAGCTGAACCTGCGCGGAAATCATCGTTAGCCTCAGCCTTAGCGGTGATGCGGGCGGTACCTTCACCTACAATGGTAACTGCGCCGGTCTCAGCGTCGACGGTAGCAACGGTTTCCTTATCGCTTGAATAAGTTACAACGGCAGTGGTCTCTTTGGTGAGAGTAGGAGCGGTGAATTCCTCGCCGATGTAAGCGATTACATTCTCCTCAGAGAAAGCCAAGCCGGCATTCTGACGCTCATCAGCCACACCACCTTCATAAGTAATGGTGATAGTCTTGATCTGAACGGTACCGGTCTTGCCGTTGTTACCCTTATTAACGAGGGCTATGCTTTCTGCAGAACCTTCAAAAGTTCCGTCATTATAGCCTTCACCCTGAAGATAGCCGAAGTTTGAACCGGTGAACTTCATAGCGGTGATAACACCACCGTTACAAGAAATGGTAATACCGCTCTTGTTGTTCACGCGGAAGGTCTGAGCACCGGCATCTGTTGCCCAGAAACGCACGCCGGAGCCATCAAGTTTGTTGGCGGTGATGGTAATTGCGCCGTCAGAGAACGAAGCACCATCTTCCATGTAATACTTATCATTGGCAGAACCAGTGACAGTCTGACCATAGTCATTTGTGGTGAAATCGAGAACGATTTCTTCAGCACCGGCAGCGGCAACGCAAGCCAGTGCAGCGAAAGCAGAAAGTAAAAGTTTCTTCATAAAAAAACAGAATTGTGATTATTGAATTGTTTGTTTAATATTGCAACTGCAAAGTTAGCTCAAATTTTCCATCCACGCAACTACTTGTCCGCGTAATGACCACCAACCTGAATCACGATGACTACAACCTCATCATCATAAATATCATACAGAATTCTGTCATTAGCAGTTATTCGCCGCGAATAAGTAACATCCCCGCCGCCGACTAAAGGTTCAGGATGACCTATGCCGATGCGAGGATGTAACGAGATATCAACGAGGATATTCTCTAACTTTTTCAAAAGCAAAGGATTAGACTTTTTCCATTTTGCAATGGATTTGAGTACATCCTTTTCAAAATGGATAGTATATGCCATTATAGTGAAGCAAGGAGATTACCGATTTCCTCTGGGGTAGAGCATGAAACAGTTTCTCCACGCTTATAGGCTTGATATGCCTGCTCACTACGCATACGTAATGCCGGAGATAAACTTATTTCATCCGGATGTACGCTGACAAGGGCGTAAATCTGATTTCTGCGACGGATTAGAACCTCTTCGCCTTTTGCGGCACGATCAAACGATGCTGACAAGTTATTTCTGTATTCTCTTACTGATAATGCTTCCATACCTTTTAATTTTATGCAAAGATAGTAACATTTTATGAGAAAAACAATATTTGTGTACACAAAGGTGTACACAAATATTTATAATACGGCGGGTTTGGGGGTGCGGACGCGGGGTTTGAGTTCGCCGCCCATCAGCAGGATAGTGCCGTTAGGCAGGACGGCTGTGGTGGCTCCGGCGCGCGCGCGGTCCGGCTTGCTGTCAAGACAGTGCCAAGTATGGTCCAAGGGGTGGAAAATATAGGTCTTACCATTAAACTTATACCACTCGACAGGATGTTCGAGATAATCAGGAGCCTGACAGGTTATGGCATCAAGGAAAATCTGGCGGTTGACTCCACCGGTGCAGACAATACGGTTCTGATCCAAGGTAGCCGCCACGCCGCCGCTGAGAGTCACTCCCGGCGCGGGCTCAGGCATATCGGTCCAAGTATCGGTTGCAGGGTCATAGCAGAGTCCGGAAGTGTGAACCGTCTTGGGGTCGCCGCCATAGAAGCCTCCCCAAACGTAAAGCTTGCCTCCGGCAGCTGCCATTACGGGCTGAACTCGCGGAAGTCCGGGCATGACGGAAACGAGCTTCCAACCCTCCTTGAGGTTGTCAAGGTCGAGGCTTACAAGTCCGCGCGACGGTTCGCCGTCAATATTTCCGCCTACAATGTAAACCGTGTTGCCTATTGCGGCACCATAGCCATTGTCAAGCGTCTTGGGGAGTTTAGGCAGGTCTTGGAGTTTGCCGTCAGCGGTAAGAAGCCACGCATCAGTGGTGGAACCGCCCGCCATGACGAGCCCTTTGGGAGTCTGGGCAGACGCTCCGTAAGCGGTCTTGACTGGAAGAGAGCCTACGCGCTCGCCGGTCAGCCCGTTGTAGATTCCACAATAGAAGGTCTTTGACGACGCAGGAACACTGATAGGGTCTTCAAACGGGAAATTGCAACCGCCGGCATAGACGGGCACATCGCCCATCATTCCGCCGAACGAGCCGCTGACGCCATATTCAATTCCGGGTTCTGCCACAAGAGCAGCCGCTGCAAGTATCATAGCCGTAATCATTATTATTCGTTTTCAAGAAGGAAAGCTTCGGCATCGAGCGCGGCGCGACAGCCCATTCCGGCAGCCGATACAGCCTGACGGTAACGCGGGTCGGCAACGTCGCCGGCAGCAAACACACCCTTGACAGAGGTTGCCGTAGTGCCGTTGAAGGTCTTTACATAGCCGTGCTGGTCAAGCTCAATGTAGGGAGCGAAAATTTCGGTTTCAGGCTTATGTCCGATTCCAAGGAAGAAACCATCGATATTAATATCGAATTCGCGCTCTTCCGGCGTACCTTTATGCTCAACAAGGTGTGCGCCCTCGAGGAAATCCGCACCAAAAAGACCGATAGTATTGCAATTAAACAGAATTTCGATATTTTCCTTCTCCATTACGCGTTTTTGCATCACCTTTGAGGCGCGAAGGTGAGGTTTGCGCACAATCATGTAAACTTTTGATGCCAGATTGCTCAGATAGAGTGCTTCCTCACAGGCAGTGTCTCCACCGCCAACAACGGCAACGACGCGCTTGCGGTAGAAGAATCCGTCGCAGGTGGCACACGCGCTGACGCCCTGCCCCTTGTAGCGGTCTTCATCAGGCAGTCCGAGATACATTGCCGATGCACCGGTTGCAATGATGACGGTCTTTGCTTCGAGCCAGTTGCCGTTATCATCCTTAGCGGTAAAGGGATAGACGTCGAGGTTGATTTCATTGATGCGTCCGGGACGGATATCTGCGCCGAAGCGGGCTGCCTGAGCGCGCATCTTTTCCATCAGTTCGGGACCGGTAATCCCTTCGGGGAAACCGGGAAAGTTTTCAACTTCAGAGGTGGTGGTCAGCTGTCCGCCGGGAGTGAAACCTTCATAGAGGACAGGGGCAAGGTTTGCGCGCGAGGCATATGTCGCGGCTGTATATCCGGCAGGACCGGAACCTATAATGAGGCAATTAATCATTAGTTTAGGGTTTATAGTTTAGGGTTTAGTGAAATCGGAGGACTCGGAGAACTCTGAGAGATTTACCTGAGGTCGGTTATGGTTGTGCCCTTGGGTATCTTTAACTGAAACGCGGAGAGGGGGCGTTTGGTTTTTGAGGTAGTGAACTTCATATCTGAAACGGCGAGGGTGCCCCCGGCTGCCACTATGGACATAGACTGCGGCCACACTCCCGTTCCGGGAAAGCTTACGGTCACTTCACGGATGTCGCCGTTAGGTTTTACGGGAGTAAGGCGATAGGTTTCACCCTTGACCTTGACTCCGTTGAAATCAGAGCCAAGCGAAGAGAGGATAGATGCCGGATTACCTAACGCAAGTTCTTCGGCGGTAGGGGTTAGAATGGTCACCTCATTATCGGCGGCTGAGTATGCCCACTGGGTCGTTCCGTCATAGTAAAGTTTCATGTCACCGAGGTCAATGGCAAACTTACCGCCATCACCGAGCACCATAGTTGACTGATGCCCGTTGCATAGAAAATTCACCTGAACGGCAGGCGACAAGCTAATCTGCTTGGCAACAGCACTAATGCGCGTCGGCACCGATGCCGAAGCAACGAGTCCGACCAAAGCGAACATGATACTATATATCAGTTTTTTCATTTCAATCCAAGAGGGGGGTTAAGAGTGAGAGAATATCATATCAAGGTCCATGGGGTCGACGAGGACTTTGCGGGGCTTGGAGCCGAGGGCGGGACCGACAATGCCGGCAGCCTCAAGCTGGTCCATGATTTTTCCGGCGCGGTTATAACCTATGGAGTAACGACGCTGGAGCGACGAGGTCGAGGCGGTATCGCCCGCGCCGACAATAAAACGCGCGCTTTCCTCAAAAAGCGGGTCGCGGTCACCGCTATTGCCTCCGCCAAACTGCGGTGCGCCATTCTCGCCCATATCCGGGACATAGTCAGGCAGCTCATAGGCATTGGGGTAACCCTGCTGTTCGCTGATACACTCACATATAGCCTCCACCTCAGGCGTATCGACAAAAGCACACTGGACTCGCTCGAGGTTACCATTGGTCGAGAAGAACATGTCGCCGCGACCAACGAGCTGATGGGCTCCCGTGCGGTCAAGAATAGTCTTGGAGTCAACCATCTGCGACACGCGGAAGGCTATACGTCCGGGGAAGTTAGCCTTGATAAGACCGGTGATTACGTTGGTCGACGGACGCTGGGTGGCAATGATGACATGGATGCCGACGGCACGCGCCTTCTGCGCAAGGCGGCAGATAGGAGCCTCAACCTCCTTGCCGGCGGTCATGATCAGGTCGGCAAACTCGTCGACAATCACTACGATATAAGGCATATACGTATGCCCTTTTTCCGGATTGAGGCGACGCGAAATGAATTTATCGTTATACTCCTTAATGCCGCGACAGCCAGCAAGACTCAGCAGGGAATATCGCTGGTCCATCAGTACACAGAGTGAATTTAAGGTTGCCACAACCTTATTCGGGTCAGTGATGACGGCATCTTCCTCCTCGGGCAGTTTTGCCAAATAATGGCGTTCAAGGGTTCGATAAAGTGAAAATTCGACCATTTTCGGGTCAACCAACACGAATTTAAGCTCTGCAGGATGCTTTTTATAAAGAAGGGATGTGATAATAGCGTTGAGACCAACGGATTTACCCTGACCGGTGGCACCCGCCACGAGCAGGTGGGGCATCTTGGCAAGGTCAGCCACGAAAACCTCATTGCTGATAGTAGCTCCAAGAGCCATAGGGAGCTCCATCTTACACTCCTGAAACTTCTTAGAAGCGATAATCGAGCGCATCGAAACCACCTGAGGGTCGCTGTTGGGCACCTCGATGCCGATTGTTCCCTTGCCGGGAATCGGCGCGATGATGCGGATGCCGGTCGCCTTGAGCGCGAGCGCGAGATCCTCCTCCACACGCTTGATTGCCTGAATGCGCTGCCCGACAGCAGGCACGACTTCAAAGAGCGTGATGGTAGGTCCGACGGTAGCGCGGATGCTTGAAATCTGAATATCGAACTGGGCGAGAGCGTCAAGAATACGCTGCTTGTTAGCCTCCAGCTCCACAGTATCGACCGTCACGGAAGAGCCCTGACGGTCACGCAGCAGGTCAATAGGCGGAAAATGATAGTGTGACAAATCAGCCGTGGGGTCATACGCGTCGGTCGAAATACGGTCAGCCTCCTCAATCTCATTTGTTTCCACCTTGAATTCCTTCTCAGGCTCCGGCTCAGGTTCCGGCACACTGAAAGAATCAAAAGGGTCCGGTTCCGGCTCCTTGTCAAACACGTCATCCACTTCCGGCTCGGGGATATCATCGTGAACATCCTCTACGACCGGTTCAGTTACCGCCGCCGGCTCACTTTCCGGCGCAGACCCGGTCGGGGCGAGCGCGCTCTCACGGGCAGCGCGACGCTCCGCCTGTTTTTCCTGAAATGCGCTCACGCGCGCGCGAACATTATTATATACCCGCACAATATGACGCATGAACAACACTGAAACCAGTGCAACGAGCGCGACACTAACGGCTATCGCGCCGAAAATCGACGCATATTCCTCAAGAATCTTATTGACATAGTAGCCGTGATGACCACCCAGACGGATTACGGACGCCGAGCCGTAGGTCAGGAGTCCGACAACGATACTGATGGATATTGCCAAAATCAAACTTTTCAGCGTGAGCGACCAAAAACGGATTTTGATTACGCCCAACATGGCAAGTCCGACCTCTACAAGCCAGAATACCAACACAAAAGAGCCAACACCAAGCGACCCCGTCAGCAGGGTGCTTCCTAACCACGCGCCGAAAGGACCGGCAGAGTTGGCAACCTTGCCCCCGGTGCTGACAATCTGTCCGACAGAGTTATAGACCACCACCGACTGGTCCGCTCCGGCGGTAAACAGAGTAGAAAGCAGCGCAATCAGCACATAGGCTGCGAAAAGCAGCACAACCACTCCGCCAAACATAATCCAACGGGAGTCAATGGTGGGGAGCGTACGCTTCGGCTTTTGACCGGCGGGCTTCGCCTTTGACGCTGCATGTTTTGCCGATGCGGCGCGGCGGGGCTTTTCCGGTTCGCTAACAGGAGGCAATGTCTCGCGGCTGTCATCGACAGCGAGGTCCATCATGTCATCGATTTCATCGTTGTTTCTATCCGGATTATAGAACTTACTTTTCATATATGGTGGCTTGTAGAGAGGAATTTTTACTTCTGGAAAGCGCGGGCTATGGCACGTTTGTCATCACGCTCACGAATGGACTGACGTTTATCAAACTCCTTTTTGCCCCTGCCTATGCCGATAACGAGCTTTGCCAGTCCGCGGTCATTTATAAACAGGCGTAGCGGCACAATGGTGTTGCCCGGTTCCTTACTGTCCTTTTCAAGCTGACGGATTTCCTTTTTTGAAAGAAGCAGCTTGCGTTCGCGCCGCTCGGTGTGATTATTATATGTGCCGTAAAAATATTCGGCAATATACATATTCTTAACCCAGACCTCGCCGCCGTCTACGTAGCAGAACGTATCGACAAGCGACGCCTTACCGAGGCGAATAGACTTAATTTCGGTTCCGGTAAGCACTATGCCGG
Organism: uncultured Bacteroides sp.; assembly: GCA_964586765.1. Taxonomy (GTDB): domain Bacteria; phylum Bacteroidota; class Bacteroidia; order Bacteroidales; family Muribaculaceae; genus UBA3263. The sequence continues at coordinate 6,607 of CAZPHN010000030.1, read as the reverse complement.
CGGTAAATGTATCACCAATCGCGTAATCAAACGTAGCACGCCGGTTTTTTATATTAATCTCCTTGAATTTCATTTTTTGTGCCATAACACAAATCTAATTTTTAGGTTACAGACTGCGCCCGCCGGATTTATCCTGCCATAGGGGCGAAAATGCTGCTTATCACGTAAACAGGCAAGATGACAGCCACGATTCCGAAGGCGAGCATCAACCCCGACTTTGTCTTATCGACATCGAGAAACCCCCTTGCGCGATACATCACGACGACAACCAAAAGCGGCAGAAACTGAACTATCGGCGCGACCTCGGAAGGCAAAAGGTTCTCAATCATACCGAAAACCGCCATCTGACCTACGCAAAGCTGAGCGAAAAGCATTACGCGCTCACGGTCAACGAGACCATCCTCGGTAATACGGGGCAGCAGTGCCGTCAGAAGTGCCTGCGCTATGAAATACGTCAGCATATAGACCGCAAAGCAAACCACTCCGCGGATAATCAGCGAAGAGATGCTGACATCGTGAAGCCAATAGACCGAAGCTCCGACGCTCAGTCCCGCCAGCAGACACACGGGAACAAGACCGAACGCAAGCTCCCGGCGGGGGTCGGGGGCAGCGGCGGCAACATCATCCCAGCCCTGCGACGGCGATAGGATAAGCTGGAGCATCAGTTTCAGATAATTAAGCATGGCTCAGAACCTATTTACAAATGCAAATTTACGTACTTTCCGCTGATTATCCAAACTTTTTTTCAAGGTTTATGGCTATTTTCAGTCTATTTCTTGCCTCCGTAAAATTTTAACGCAAAAAATTTGGTGGTTTAAAATATATGCTATATCTTTGTCACGCTTTTGTGACAGATTTTTATCACATTTGGTACAATCACAAACTCCAATGAACTGCTTCAAGAAACTGACTTTATGCTTGTTAGCGGTAGCTTTTGCTGCCGCCGGAGGTTTCGCACAGAACAGACGCTCAGTTACGTCAATCAAAAGCGACAGCGAACTGAGAGACAGCATACGCATGGAATTGGCTAAGGTTCATACCCCGGCAGACAGCATCCCCCTACTATACGATATGTATGACCTTGCGTCATACTTGGAGCTTTACAGCTCGGCAGAGGAAATTTTCCGGACCGCTCTAAGAGCCAACGACATACCGGTACAGCTTGACATGATTTGCCAGCAGGCAGACCTTGCCATGCGATTTGCCAGACTTCCGCTAATAGAGTCAATATACAACCGCTTCGACTCCATACCTATCCCTGACTCTCAGGAAAAGGATATAGCCAAATGTTTTGTCGCTGCCTGCATAGCCCCCGCACGCCACTTTACCAGCGAAAAAGAGCTATCTGATGAAATCCAACGCCTTCTGAACGAAATCGACGAAAGCAAAGATCGTGACAGCAACCGCTACGAACGCATAGCCCGGATGCTGACCCTTGCCGAATATCTCCAAGGTTTCACCCAAGGTTCATACCTGACGGAGTTCTTGGACCAGATTGATGCGGAAATATCGCATCTGCCTGTCGACAAGGCATCGATGATTCGCAATAAGTTCTATGCCACAGCCGCCATGCTCTACATGCGTAACGAACAGTATGAAAAAGCAATTAAGGCTGACCGCAAGATACTGGCGGCACTTGACCGCAACGAAGCCAAAACCATCAAATCAGGTCGCAAATTCCGTGACCCCATAATCAACCGGTACATAAGCTATCGGCGCATGATGAAGTGCTACCCCGCGCTGTCAATGGAGGAAACGCAGGAACTTTATGACAAAATCATGGAGCAGGCGGCAAGAAATTCGGACATTACGGGCGACATGTCGGTTAATCCGCTGCCCCAGATGGCTCTCCACATGAAGCGAGAAGAATATGCCGAGGCTCTTCCACTGCTTAAAACCCTTGTTGCCAATGCCGTAACGATCTACGAAAAGAAATACTACCTCCGTCAGCTAAGAAAGGCTGCCGAAGAAACCGGCAACAAGGTAGAACTGGCAAGGGCATCCATAGAATACTGTAAGATTCTGGAAGAGTACACCGACCTGAAATCAGCCGAACGTATGCGCGAACTCGAATTGAACTACAATTACGAGTCGGTGCGCGAACGCAACGCCGAACAGCTACGCAACCGTGAGCGTTTGGTCACCACCCTCGCCATCATTTCATCCGTCCTGCTGATTATCGTAATCATCTCGTTCATAATCATTGCAACTCGCCTCACATCAGGCAAAAAGCAACTCGCTAAGGCAAACGCAAGCCTCCGCGCTGAAGGCGATGAACTGCGCCAGACAACAGAATCACTTACCGCCGCTCGCGACCATGCACGCAGGTCGGACACCGAAAAGACCCAGCTGGTCAACTACGTCACCAACGAGCTGATTAACCCCATCAACTCAATCATTGAGTATTCACAGATGATTATCGACAACGCTCAGGGCGAGAACAAAAAATATCTCGAGCGTTTCAAGTCAATCGTCGACATGAACATACGTCTGCTGCAGGGTCTGGTAGGCGACGTTCAGGAACTTGCGGTTGTAGAAAACGACCAGCTCCCCATCCATCGCACACCCGTTGACCTCAACGCCATATGCCGCAAAGCGATTGACTCGATTAAACCTCAGGTAAAAAATGACGTAAAACTCATTTTCCACCCTGTAAACGACGGCAAGAAAACCCTTTTCAACACAGATTCGCGCCGAGTTGAAATCGTACTGCTCAATCTGCTGAGCAATGCCGCAAAGTTCACATCGAAAGGCAGAATTGACCTAAACCTCGAAATCTCGCCTGAAACCGGCGACGCAATCTTCACCGTGACCGACACCGGCATAGGTGTTCCCGCCGACAAGGCTGAAGTAATCTTCAACCGCTTCGAGAAACTCAACCCTGAAATAGAGGGTGCCGGTCTCGGACTGAGCGTATGTACCCTTGTGTGTCGCACACTCGACGCATCGGTCCATGTCGACACCTCCTACCCCGGTCCCGGCGCACGTTTTGTATTCACCATTCATCCCCACGACTGATTTCCGCCATATGAAAATCGGAATTATAGTTGCCATGGAGAAGGAATTACGCCTCCTCCTGCCCCTTATTGAAAATCCGTCGACAATCGAGACCGAAGGCTTTACCTTCTACCGCGGCAATATCTCCGGCAAGGAAGTATGTGTCGGCAAATGCGGCATCGGCAAGGTAAACGCCGCCTTAGGCTGCTCGGCTCTTATACGCTCATTTGCCCCTGACCTCGTAATCAACACAGGAGTGGCGGGCGGAACAGGCTCTGCCGAGGTGCTCGACGTCGTAGCCGCAACCTCCGTGGCTTACCATGACGTATGGTGCGGTCCCGGCACCGAACCGGGCGAAGCCGCCGGCTGTCCCCGCCTCTTTCCCGCAGCTGCAAGTGTCATCGAAACCCTCAGCGGCAATTCCGCCATCAAGTTCGGACTCATGGCGTCGGGCGACATCTTTGTCGACTCCCCCGAGACCGTCCGTAAAATCCTCGCCATGTATCCCGACGCCCTCGGATGTGACATGGAAAGCGGCGCGCTCGCCCAGACCTGCCACCATTTCGGAGTGCCCTTCTTCTGTCTGCGCGTGATTTCCGACACCCCCGGACGCGTTTCCGACAACGGCGCGCAGTATGAAACCTTCTGGGTCAAGGCTCCTGAAGAGACATTTGAACTCCTCACCTCCATCCTCTCTGACCTATGAAAAAAATCCCCTCGTTCACCATCGACCATACCCGGCTGATGCCCGGAGTCTACGTGAGCCGCCGCGACTATACCCCCGCGGGCGACTGCATAACCACCTTCGACGTGCGCCTGACCGCCCCTAACCGCGAACCCGCCGTCGACCCACGCGCGCTCCACACCATCGAACACCTTGCCGCCACGTACCTGCGCAACGACCCGGAATGGGCATTGCGAGTGGTCTACTGGGGTCCCATGGGCTGCTGCACAGGCTCATACCTCCTGCTTCAGGGCGAAGTCGAGCCGGAAGAAATCCTCCCGCTCCTGCGCCGTATGTTTGAATTCATCGCCACCTTCGACGGCGAAATCCCCGGAGCCACCGCCGCCGACTGCGGCAACTACACCTTCAACGATCTCCCCGCCGCCCGCACCGCCGCCGCCCGCTTCGCCGCCCTCCTCACCTCGCCCCAGATACCCACCCGATATTAAATTTTGATTTTTCGGGGAAAGTACGTATATTTGCGGGGAATATTTACTAAAACGTAAAAGAAATGAAACGTTTTTTTGTTGCTTTCTCTGTAATCTTAGCACTGACCGTCTCCGTAGTCGGTCAGTCAACCAAGTCAAACAACCGTTATCGTGTCTACGGCGTAGCGTTTTACAACCTCGAAAACCTGTTTGACACTATCAACACGAACGGCTCCTACGACTTAGAGTATACCCCCGGCGGAGCCAAGCAGTGGGACTCACGCAAGTACAACAGCAAAATCCATAACATGGCATACGCCATATCGCAGCTCGCCACCAAGACCACCCCGAAGGGTCCGGCAATTATCGGCGTAAGCGAAATTGAAAATAAATCCGTGCTCGACGACCTTGTGGCTGACCCGCAGATTGCCGCATGGAATCTCCAAGTGGTCCACCATGACGGTCCCGACCGCCGCGGCGTTGACGTAGGTCTGCTCTACAATCCCCGCCAGTTCAAGTTTGAGAGCGTAGAGAACCATCGCCTCTTTATTGAATCCTATCCGACGTTCAAGACCCGCGACCAGATGTGTGTGACCGGCACCCTTGGCGGACAGCGCATCAGCGTGATTGTCAACCACTGGCCCTCACGCCTTGGCGGCGAGGAGCAGAGCAGCTGGCTCCGCGAAGCCGCAGCAGCCCTCAGCAAGCAGATTGCCGACTCGATATGGGCAGTCGACCCCTCGCGCGGCGTCATAGTGATGGGCGACCTCAACGACGACCCCGACAATAAATCAGTGGCTCAGGTGCTGGGCGCGAAGAAAGACACCAAAGGCGTCGGAGCTCATGATTTCTACAATCCGTGGTGGCGGCTCCTGCGCGACAAGGGTATCGGAACCCTTGCCTACAAAGGCTCATGGAACCTTTTCGACCAGATTGTATTCTCCGGCAACCTCCTGCCCCAGAACTCAGCCGAGACCGAACTCCGCTTCTTCAAGCAGCAGGTCCATAACCATGACTTCCTGATTGACCCCAACGGCACCCGTCAGGGCTACCCGCTGCGCACATTTGCAGCCGGAAGCTGGCTCAATGGTTATTCTGACCACTTCCCTACCGAGATTTTCCTCAAAATAGCCGTTCCCGCTGAAAAATGAAGGTAAAGATTGTAAACCGAAGCGGTTTTGACCTTCCGGCGTATGAGACTCCCGGCTCGGCGGGCATGGATGTGCGCGCCGCCCTCGAACAGCCGCTCACCCTTCAGCCGGGCGACCGCGCGCTGATTCCCACGGGACTCCGCATCCAGCTGCCCGAAGGCTACGAATGTCAGGTACGCCCGCGCTCCGGACTCGCCCTGAAAAAAGGCATCACCGTACTGAACACCCCCGGAACCGTCGACGCTGACTATCGTGGCGAAATCGGCATAATTCTGATTAATCTTTCGCGCGAGCCGTTTGAAATAGTCCCCGGCGAGCGCATTGCCCAACTGGTAATTAACCAATACACCCGAATTCAATGGGAACCGGTGGAGCGTCTCGACGAGACCAAGCGCGGCGACGGCGGATTCGGTCATACCGGAACAAATTGAACAGACTGACTTACAGACTTCTTATTCCCCTCTTTGTGCTTCTTGGTTTCCTGCCGGCGCGTGCCGACAATGAAGCCAAGAGCGACTATTATTTTATGGAGGCTATGCGTATGCGCGCCCTTGGCAATGATGCCGACGCCGACGTGCTGCTCAACCGTGCCTTTGAACTGAACCCCGACCCGTCGAGCGAGATTGCCAAGTCAGTGGCGTTTGCTCAGGTTGCCCGTTCGAGCAATGACTCCATAGCGTTTGCCGACGCCCTTGCGAAAATCGAACGCTATGTAAGCCTCAAGCCTGATGATTTTTATGCCGCAGTCAGCCTTGCCGGTTATTATGCCAACACCGGAGAGTTGCAAAAAGCTCTGCCGCTGATTGCGCGCGCCGACTCGCTCAACCCCTCCCAGCCGTCGCTCGCCCTGCGCCATGCCTCGCTGCTTGAACGGCTCGGACGCACTCAGGATGCCATTGACATTTACAAGCGCGTGGAGGTACGCGAAGGTCGGCGCACTCAGCTCACCTACGCCATAACCCGCCTGATGTTCAACGTGCTTCAGGATACCGTGGGCGCGCTTGCCGAGGTCGATGCACTGACCGCCGCGCTCCCCGGCGATGTCGAGGCGTTGACCCTTGCCATTTCGCTCAACGAGGTGGCGGGACGTGCCGACGAAGCCCGCCGGCTGGCAGACCGTGCCATAGCCATGGAGCCGGACAATCTTCCCCTGCGCGAGTTTTATATCCAGTCCATCTATGACATTTTCGGCATGGACGGTGCCCTTCAGGCTTTTGATGAAGCCATCGGTTCAGATGACCTGTCGACTGATGACAAGGCTATGCTCCTAACATTCTTCATCGGCGAGATGAACGTCAAGCCCGATG
>CAZPHN010000029.1:0-28149 GCA_964586765.1 uncultured Bacteroides sp. | reverse complement strand
GGGTCTGAAGGATAGGCACGATGACACCACCCTTGAAGATAGTACCGATAAGGTCATTGGGATGATACTCGCCTTCGAAGAACCACATGGATGCGGGTTTGTCGCCTTCGAAATCAAAGTGGCTCGGACCACCGAAGATGAACAGGAATGCGCATACGGCTACAACGAAACATGCGATGATCACCAAGAATGCGTTCTTTACGCCGGTTACGTTAGACTTAACGGGGGCGTGACCCTTTACGGGTGCTGTGGAGTTGTTAGCTTCCATCTTAGTAAAATGCTGAGATTTAAGTGATTAATTATTGGTTAAAAGTTGATTTTTTTCGGTTGGTTTAAGGTTACTTCTCAGGTGTAATCCACCCGTTAAGTTTTGCAAATTTATCAAACTTTTCTCATTCTTGCAAATCTTTAGTGAAAATTTTGTAAATTTCTTTAAAATTTGCATTGACGGTATCGCTTTAAACGGATGATTACCACCCCCCGCGCGCACCTCCGCCGGCAGTAAATCCACCACCGAAAGAGCCGCCGCTAAAGGAGCCGCCACCGCCTGAACCTCCTGAACCGCCGGGAATGATGATTACATTCGGAGCCTCGCGAGGAATAGTACGCGTCTCGTCGCCTTCGTGTCCGCAGTTGATACAGCGCGAGGTGATGCGGCGGAGTCCTTCTGTGGTCGTCGTCGGTCGGCGAACTATTCGGTCGCTGACCACTCGGTAGGTGCGCGCATGGCATACCGGACACTCCCTGTAGGCTGACGAACGCTGCACATATGGGATAATTTCTGTCTCACCGTCGCGCGGACATACCCATACGTCATAGTCAATCGAACCAATCTGCTCCTCAAGGTCCTGAGCATGGCTGAGAAAATCATTGTCATGTTGCTCATCCATGAGCTGCATGGCGGTGCCGCATTTCCTGCAATAATGGGGTCCGCGGCGTAACCGGTGACGGATAATGAGGAGCGGCAACAGTGCTATCAATGGCATTCCGAGCCCCAGAAATGACATGAATAGAATCGGAGTGTAAATTTTATTCACAGCCTGATATTTGGCATAACGGTCCTTGTTGCGCGAACCCATAAGTGCCGATGCAAGCATGATTAGCGATATCAACGCCATGAAAGCACACACGTAGAGGTAAAGATTGAAAAGATTTTCGCCGATATTGTCGTCGCTGCGGTCGTTGGCATACCGGCTCATGATTTCCGCCCGCGCTTCGGGGTCAAGCAAAATCTCGTTAACCTTATTGACTCCGGCAAGCACCCCTCCGTCAAAGTCTCCGTCGCGAAATCGCGGGGCTATTTCCTTGCGGATTATCGAGCCGAGCAGTCCGTCGGGGAGCAGACCTTCCATGCCTCCGCCCGTGCGGAACACCATTTCACGCGAGTTTTTTGAAATGAGCAGCAGGAGCCCGTTGTTGGTATCTTTCTTGCCGAGACCCCAGTCACGAAAAAGGGCTGTGGCAAACTCATCAATGTCGCGGTCGAGGTCATCAACCGTCACGACTACAAATTCCGCCGATGTTTCGGCGTGGACCTGACGCAGCGCGCGGTTGACTTCAGCCTCGCCCTGTGGCGATAGAATACCGTCGGGATTCGAGACAAAACGGGTGCTGTCGGCTATGTGGACATTGGGAATATCCTTGACCGAGTATGTTACCGCGCCGCAGCTAAGGGTGGCGATGACGCATATTATATATATAAGGAGTCTTTTCATGCTTTTTGGGGTGGAAATTAAACAGCCGGAAGTGACATTCCGTTCAATCGGCGATATAGGTCAAGGGCATAAACATCCGTCATGGAGGCAACATGGTCCACCACACCCTGAATCTTGGTGAAAAGGTCAGGCGAGTCTACGTTGTATTGCTGCGGAACTTTACTCAGCAGCAGACGCGAGTAGTTAAGCTCAGGGAAGCGGACGGCATGGATAAGTTTCTCGAGCAGGAAGGTCACAATCCGGTTACCTGCCAGTTCAATGTCAACAACGTCAGGCGCACGGTAAATCTTGTCCCACGATGTGCTGTTACACGCCTCATAAGCCGAGCGCGCCTCCGGACGGATGCTCTCGAGCAGTGAGCCGGTAAACTCGCCGCGGAGTATCTCCTGCTCATGTTTGATAAACGCCTCGCCACAGCACTCCACTAAAAGTCCGATTACACACGAACGCATATAGCCGACACGCTCGTTAGGGTCAGCAATGTTTTTCATCACTTCCGTCATGTGCGTGCGGCGGTCCTCGTCGAAAAATCCTAATAGCAGCCGCGTAACTTCCTCGTGGCTGAGAATTTTGAGCTTGTGGGCATCCTCTATGTCCATTACTTCATAACAGATGTCGTCGGCAGCCTCTACAAGGTAGACTAACGGATGGCGTGCGTAGCTGATTCCTGCCCCCGGTTTGCGCGGAATACCCAATTCGCTTGCAATTCGCTCATAACTCTCTATTTCGGTACAGAAAAAACCGAATTTGTTCGGTTTTGGCGAAACGCGGCTCTCAAAAGGATATTTTACTATGGAGGCGAGCATGGAGTAGGTCATGGCGAACCCGCCCGGGCGTCGTCCTTCGAACTGATGGGTCAGCTGGCGGAAGGAGTTGGCATTGCCTTCAAAGTTGATTAGGTCGCTCCATTGTTCCTCCGTGAGCTCCGGTTTGAGAACCGCTCCCGCGCCCTCGCTGAAAAAGGTCGATATGGCTTTTTCGCCGCTATGACCGAAGGGCGGATTGCCAAGGTCGTGGGCAAGACAGGCGGCGGCGACGATATCCGGCACATCGTGGAGCTTCATTACCCATGATTCTGCCGCATACTTGGGGAGGAGTGCCATGATTACCTCGCGCGCCATTGACCTCCCTACGCAGGCAACCTCCATGCTGTGGGTCAGGCGGTTGTGGACAAATATACTTCCCGGCAGGGGAAATACCTGCGTTTTGTTCTGCAGGCGGCGAAACGGCGATGAGAACACCAGTCGGTCATAGTCGCGCTGGAAGTCGGAGCGGGTCTCGCCCCGACGGTTATGGTAGTGTTCAAGCCCGAATCGCTTGTCGGAAATCAGTTGGTCCCAGTTCATGGTAGGTAAGAGAAAAGTTAAGGAATAAGGCGGTGGCGGAGGCTGAGCTTCTCGCCGGCATATACGCCGAGTATGGTGACAATACATCCGGCAATGCCCAACGGTCCAACCAGCTCTTTAAGCACCAAAGCCGAGAATATAAGGGTGACAACCGGCTGGAAATAAAGGTAGTTTCCCGCCTTGACCGCTCCTATTTTCCCTATTACCCACGCCCATATTACAAAAGCGAGCGAGGAGGAGAAAACCGAGAGTATCAGCAGGTTGGTCCATACCTTGGTCTGCAGGAATGTATGCCATGTAACGGTCGATGGCTCTAACAGAAGGAACGGCAGGGCGGTAATCAGACCGTAGAAAAAGGTTTTGCGCGTAATTGTGATGGCAGAATAGAAGGGATTCAGCTTGCGGAGTACGAGCGCGTAAACGCTCCAGCATATCGCAGCCAAAAATGAAAGTGTGTCACCTAAAATCCCGCTACCTACAGTTTCGGCTTCATTCTCCGTCGAATGTGACGCGCCGGACCCTCCAAGAACCACCATCGCTACACCCGCCATGGCAATAAACGAGCCTATTACCAACCCGCGGTTAGGTCTTTCATCGCGATACATCAGACCGACAAGCAGCGCGTTGATTAGCGGCGATGTCGACGTGATAAGCGACACGTTAGTTGTCGAAGTATAAATCAAAGCGGTATTTTCCGCCACAAAATAGACCGAACCGCCGCAAAGTCCGCACAGCAGGAATAGCAGCTCGTGTCGCCAATTACGCGAAAAGATGCTCTTATAGCTGAAACAGAGCAGCAGAATGTAAGCGATAATACAGCGGTATAGGAAAACCTCAACAGGTGTGAAACCGCTATCCATCAGCACTTTTGTGTTGATGAACGAAACGCCCCATGCCGTCACGGCAAGGATTGCTGCCAAGTGTACCCAAAGCGAGCCACCGGTTTTTTTAACATTGCGGTCAGAGAAATTTCCTGATGACATAAAAACTATGTTAAAACAATGCAAACTTAGCAAAAATTTTTGGATTATCCGATATTTGCACTAACTTTGCGTCAAAATTTTCAACTAAAGACTTAATAATTATGAAGAAACTGACCAAAATTCTTGGTGTATGCGTATTGAGCAGCACCGTTCTCCTTAGCGGTTGTGGAATGAATAATACCGGCAAGGGTGCTTTGATTGGCGGAGCCGGCGCGAGTGCGCTCGGTGCAGGTGTAGGTGCGCTTATCGGTGGCGGCAAAGGTGCCGGTATCGGTGCTGCAGTTGGTGCCGCTGTAGGTGCAGGCGCAGGCGCGCTTATCGGCCGCAAGATGGACAAGCAGGCTGAAGAGCTCCGCAAGATTGAAAATGCAAAAGTTGAGGAAGCAACTGACGCTAACGGTCTGAAGGCAATCCGCGTTACCTTCGACGGCGGCATTCTCTTCCCCACCAACGGCACAACCCTTTCAGCTGCCGCACGCACTGACCTGAGCGAGTTCGCTCTCACTCTTGAGAACAATCCCCAGACCAACGTACAGGTTTACGGTTTCACCGACAATACCGGCTCTATGGCTGCCAACCAGAAGGTCAGCACCGGTCGTGCCGACGCTGTCCGCACCTACCTCGAAAAGTGTGGCATCGCTGCAAGCCGCATCACCGCCGAAGGTCGCCCCATGACTGACTATATCGCAACCAATGCAACTGCCGAGGGTCGCGCACAGAACCGTCGCGTAGAAATCTTCATCTCCGCCAACGAAGAAATGATTCGTCAGGCTGAAGCCGAAGCCGGCAAATAACTCCCCCTTTGCTTTAAAAAACAATCCGAGGTCGCCTATTTAGGCGACCTTTTTTCTTGGGAGCATCACGCATCCTCGCATGCAAAAAGAGGTAATTCATATGGTATAGCAAGAGAAAGGCTATACCATATGGGGTATAATTTAGTCGTTGTGTGATAATTTTATACCCGTAATGGTGTAAATTGAAATGATTTTATTATATTTGCACCCTAAAGGGTATATATTATGACTCAACTAAGTAAATATATTAAGGAAAAGCGTAAGGAGTATGGGCTTACGCAGATTGACTTGTCCCAAAAATCGGGAGTCGGTCTTCGCTTCGTGCGTGAATTGGAACAAGGAAAGGAAACACTCCGACTCGACAAGGTAAATCAGGTGCTTGCACTGTTTGGCGACGAAATGATACCCGGTAAAAAGACTGAATTATGAAACAAGCAAAAGTTTTTGTCAATTCCACTTTTGCCGGAATACTTACGGAGGACGATATGGGATATGAGTTTCGCTACGATGCCGATTATCTTGAGTCGGATAAAGCCGAAGCCATAAGTCTTACATTACCATTGGCTAAAGAACCGTATAGGGATAAGGTGTTGTTTTCATTCTTCGATGGATTGATACCTGAGGGTTGGCTTCTTGATATAGCCGAACAGAGTTGGAAAATCTCTGCTCGCGACAGGTTTTCATTGTTACTTGCTTGCTGTAAAGATTGCATCGGAAACATCTCAGTTGTGCCAGCTGAGAATGAAGATTCTAAATTCTAAATTTCCATGAAGTGTCTATATTGTTATAAGCCGCTCTCCGAAGGAGAAAAAGATTTCCATAAGGGATGCGCTCGAAAGATATTTGAAACGACATCCGCTCCGAAACTTCCTTATACACGGGATAACATAAAAGAACTTGCGAGAGAAATCGTTAGTGCCAGTACTACCGTTACGGGAGTACAGGCTAAACTATCTCTGGATATAGCAAGCGGGACTAAAGAGCTGCCTCAGCGGTTCACTATTGTGGGACTATGGGGAAGGTTTATACTAAAACCCCAGACAGACCGATTCGCTCATCTTCCTGAGAATGAAGATTTGGTAATGCACATGGCTGAGACGGCAGGTATTAAAACGGTGCCACATTCTTTGATTCGCTTTGCCGACGGAGAGTTGTGTTATATAACCAGAAGGATTGACCGGAACAAGAAAGCCGATAAAATAGCGATGGAAGATATGTGTCAACTTTCAGAGCGACTGACTGAGGATAAATACAAAGGGTCATACGAACGTGTTGCAAAGTTGATTAAACAATACTCCTCTGCTCCGATGCTGGATGTTGCAAATTTTTGGGAGATTGTGGTCTTTTCTTGGTTAATGGGGAATGCTGATATGCACCTGAAAAATTTTTCGCTGTTTAAGCCATCATCTTATATGTTGACTCCGGCTTATGATCTGTTGTCAACATCCATAGTTATGCCGGATGATGATGAGGAATTGGCTCTGACTTTGAATGGCAAGAAAAAAAAGATAAAACGTGAGGACTTTGAAAAAGCGATGCGAGACAGCGGTATGGACAGTAAAGCTATTTCAAATATCTTCAACAATTTCTCAAAGTCTCTGCCTAAATGGACAGAAGTAATAAGGACATCCTTCCTTCCTGAAGACTTGCAGCAGAAACTTCAGGCGCAGATTGATCGAATGGCTTTGCGCCTAAGGCTTATTGCCCCCTGAACGTAAAAGATTAAAATGCTTTATTATGTGACGGGGAGGGGTTGCGGGAATGGGAAAAAAGTTGTAACTTTGCGGGGTAGACCGTTTGCAGAGGTCCGGTCGAGGGCCGAGCGGCGGGGTTTTACAGACATATTTTTACAGGCGTTTGTCATGACGCTCATTTCTTGACACCTTGAAATCTGGAACACTTCAAAGTCTTGATGAGAAATGAGACAGCGACAGATGTCTTTATGTGGGTATGGAATACTTAGACGCAAGCCGACGTCACGTCGGTTGGCTATTTGTTTCATATTCTGCGTGAGGCCTCTGTACTGTCCGTTCTTTCAAGATGGGTAGTTCCAGAGTCCCCCAAGGTGTGAGAACGGTCAGAAGAAAAGGTTCTCGCGCTCTTTTTTTGTGCCCGAAGTGTTGATTTTCCGTGTAAAATGTAGATAAAAATGGAAAGGAGATGTTTTTGGGGAATTTTTTTATTTTTTCAACTGAATGGCTAAGAATGTGTAAAATCCGAGGGCTATGGAGAGAAGGGTTGAGAAGGCAAGGTTAATGGTAGCGAAGGTAAGCACCTGAGTCGAATCCATGCCGTAGATGCCTGAAAGGCTCAGCAGGACCGATGCCTGCCAAGGACCGATGCCTCCGTTTGAGGGAATTGCCATGGCAAGCGAGCCGAACACGAAGGTTATCAGCACGCATATCGGTCCATGTTGTTCCACCGCCAGTGCCGTCGGCGGATATGCCATCATTGACAGATACATTCCCAAACCGTAGCAGACCCATATGGCGACGGTAAGAAACGCCCACTGTCCGCGTCCCTGACGCATGGAGAACAGAGCCATGAACCCGTTCCACATGTTACCGACAAAGCGACGGATGGCGGCAAACGGTTCCCACGGAGCGTAGACACACAGAATGCAGAGTATGAACAGCATAAAGAGGGCGAAAATGACCCATGGCGATGAGGCTATCAGTGCAAGACGCTCTATCAGGTTTGATTCCGCTATGAAGCGTGACATTGCCGGTGCGGCAAGGATAAAGCTGACCACCGAAAGCAGGAATATACAGAGCGTGTCGATAAGACGGTCTGCCACCATCGAGCCGAATATACGGCTGAAACCTGAGTTGGATACCTTGGCTATGTAGGTGCATCGCCATATTTCGCCCAAGCGGGGAAAAATCAGGTTGACGGCATATGTGCCGAAAATGGAACGCGTCATCTCGCCGAATGACGGATTGACCTCCATGGTGTGCAGCTGAATCTGCCATCGGCGTGCGCGCGCAAACATCGCAAGTACGTTGCAGAGCAGAAACGCGCTGATAAACAGGAAATTCGTGGAGCGAAGTCCGTCAATGACCTCGCTCCACTCTATGTCGCGGTAGAGAAAAATGCAAAGTCCCACCGTGATAATGGGCGGGACAATGTATTGCAGTATTGTTCTGGCGTTAATCTTCAGCGTCATTGACCATAGTGCCGACAACGCGGAGGTTGTTGGAGCGGATAAAGTCGGTGATTAGGTCTCTGTTCTCTGACGGAGTGACGTCGGCCTCGATGCGCTTCAGGGCGTTAAACACGGATGTGCCGCTCTGGTAAAGATGGCGGTATGCCTTGGCAATGTCATCGATTTCTTCATCGCTGTAACCGTGTTTCTTCATAATCCAAGCGTTAACGCCGAAGAAGGTTGCGGGATTGTGGGCAATGATGACGAACGGAGGCACATTGTTGCCTATGCGGCAGCCACCTTTGACCACTACCCAGTTACCTACCTGACTGCGCTCGTGGAGAATCACGTTGGAGGAAAGTATAGAGCAGGTTCCGACTTTCACGTCGCCGGCAAGAGTCGCGCCGTTACCTATTACAACCTTGTCCTCAATCACAGTGTCATGACCTATGTGGGATTTAGCCATGATGAAGCATGCGTTGCCTATTTTGGTGCCGCGCGTGGGGTCTATGCCGCGGTTAATGATGACGTGCTCGCGGATTACGGTATCATCGCCTACTGTACAGGTGGTTTTATCGCCTTTCCAGCGGAAATCCTGCGGGTCGGCACCGACAATAGCTCCCTGATATATCTTGCAGTTCTTGCCTATTGTTGTGCCGGCAATGATGCTTGCATAGGGCTTGATTTCTGTATTGTCGCCGATAACGGTATCGGCATCAATATATGCAAACGGATGAATAGTTACATTCTGTCCGATTTTAGCGGATGGGTCGACGTGAGCGAGGGGACTTATCATTGCTTAGAATGGGTAATGCTTAATTTTGTATTCAGTATTTTTAATTTTGTATTTACTTTGTGCCGCCGCCGAGGCTCTGATAGAGGTTGATGACGGCTTGTGAACGGGCAAGACCACAATTCAGGAGACCCATGCGCACGCTCAGAAGGTTCTGTTGCGCGGTCAGCACTTCGAGATATGTGGTATTATAGTTCGTCGCACTGTTTGTAAACAAAGTCTCGGTGATGTCAACCGCCTGAGCCATGCAGTCAACCTGCTTTGCAAGCAGTTCTTCCTTGGCTGAGGTGTTGGCATAGGCGGTCAGCGCGCTGCCAACTTCGCCGGATGCCTTCATGACGGTATATTCGAAGGTGTTCATTGCCTGCTCCTGCTGAGCCTTGGTCGCTTTGAGACGGGCAATGTTCTGTCCGCGGGCAAAGAGCGGCGCGGCAAGTTGTCCGGCAAGATTTACAAACCATTTTCCGGGATTGAAAATCATATTGCCGAGCGAGTTGGTGAAACCGCCGTTGGCTGAGATTGAGAGCGACGGATAGAAAGCGGCTCTGGCGGAATTGGTTGTGTAATATGCTATGGCAAGCTGGCGTTCCTGAGCGCGTACGTCAGGACGGTTGGCAAGTGCTACCATCGGTACTCCGGCGTTGAAATCGGCGGGAAGTGCCACGGCGAGACCCGGGGTAATTGCCCATTTCTGAGGCATCACGCCGACAAGGAGCGAGAGGGTAGTGTTGGCTTCCTCAAGGCTTGTCTCCAAATCATGGATGGAGCCAAGTATGCTGTAATACTGAGCGGTTGACTGTACTACGGCTGCCTCGGTGGTGTTTCCTGCCTCCTTGATGGCTTTCATCATATCAACGCTTTCAGCCCATGACTTGGCTGTTTCGCGCTGAAGTTCGAGCTGAGCGGAGAGGGTAGAGATGGCGTAGAAGCAGTTTGCCACACCGCCTATTATCTGCGAGCGTACTGCCTGTTCGTAGTCCTTGCTCATCTGATAAGCGGTCTCTGCCGAGCGTTTCGAGTTGAGGATTTTTCCGAAAACGTCAATTTCCCAGCTTACGGAGAGCGGAATGGAATAGGTCCAGTTCTTGTTGCTCCATCCGCCGCCGGGGAGCGAGGTGGCGGCATTGCTTCCCTGAGGCGCGAGAGCCACGGAGGGAAGATAGCTCAGGCGCGCGCCGAGCATATTTGCGTGGGCAACGTCAATGTTGAGCTTGGCGTTCTTAAGGTCGGTATTGTTTTCAAGAGCCTGAGCAATCAGTTCCTGCAGCATAGGCTCGGTAAAGACCTCCTGCCAAGGCAGAGTGCCGAGTGAGGTTGAGTCGACCGCTGCCGATTTTGCCTCGACATACTCGCGGGTAACGGCGGTGTCGTCGGGCATCTCGAATTTTTGATATATGTGGCAGCCGGTTGCAGTGGCGGCAAATGCCACTGCAATTATTCCGGAAGCTATTTTATTTGAAATTGTCATCTTTTGTTATAAATAACGTAGTTTTAACGTGAATACTGCTCGATTTCCGCACCGATGCCGGCATTATTGGTGTCTTCCCACTTCAGGGGCGATACCTTCTCCTGAATCTTCTGGAAGATTACGAAGAGGGCAGGAACGAACATGAGCTGCAGAATCATACCGATAAGCATACCGCCGATAGAGCCGGTGCCGAGCGCGCGGTTACCGATTGCACCTACGCCGTGGGAGAACATCAGCGGGAGCAGACCGACAATCAAGGCGATTGAGGTCATGAGGATAGCGCGGAGACGTGCGCATGCGCCCTGAATTGCGGCGTTGATGATGCTCATGCCGGTTCGGCGGCGTTCAAGCGCGAACTCTACAATAAGGATTGCGTTCTTCGCAAGCAGACCGATAAGCATAATCAGCGCAATCTGGAAGTAGATACTGTTTGTTACGCCGAAAATCTTGGCAAACACGAATGAACCCATTAGACCGAACGGAATAGAGAGGATAACGGCGAAGGGTACGATGTAACTCTCATACTGGGCCGACAGAAGGAGGTAAACGAACAACAGGCAGAGTCCGAAGATGATTGCCGTGGAGTTTGAACCCTGTTTTGCCTCTTGGCGGGTAATACCGGAGTAGTCATAGCCGTAACCCTGCGGGAGAGTCTGCTGCGCAACCTGCGCGATAGCCTCGAGTGCCTGACCGGAGGAGAAGCCGGCGGCGGGCTGACCGGTCACGGCGATTGACGTAAACATATTGAAGCGGTTCAGTACGCTCGGCGCGTAGATACGCTCGAGGGTAACGAAGTTGCTTACGGATGCCATCTCGCCGGTTATGGCGTTGCGTACCTTGATGCTCTCAAGGGTTTCCGGACTTACGCGTGATTCAGGGTTTGCCTGCATCATTACGCGGTAAATCTTACCGAAGCGGTTGAAGTTAGATACGTACATACCGCCGTAGTAACCCTGCAGGGCGGAAAGAATCTGCGACGGGCTGAGACCTGCCTGTTTAACCTTGGCAGCGTCGATGTCTACCTTATATTGCGGGAAGGTGGGGTTAAACGTGGTGATTGCCTGAGCGATTTCGGGACGTTGGTTGAGTTCGGCAAGGAAGTTCTGGACAATGGCATAGAACTCGTTGATATCGCCGCCGGTGCGGTCCTGCATCTTAAGCTCGAAGCCGTTGGTTGTACCGAAACCGGGAATCATGGGCGGAGCGAAGGCAATTACACGTCCGTCTTTAACCACCTGAGCGGTCATGGCGTAAATCTGACCGAGAATAGCCTGAGCACTCTCGTTCTTGCCGCGCTGACTCCAGTTTTTCAACTTGACAATGAAAGTACCGTAAGTTGAACCCTGTCCGGCAATGAAGGAGTAACCTACAATCTGCTGGGCGTATTCAATGGCGGGAATGGATGAGAGAATGCCCTGAACCTTGTTCATGGTCTCGATGGTGCGCTCCTGCGACGTGCCCGGAGGCATATCGACCATACAGAACAGTGTGCCGGTATCTTCGGCAGGCACCAGTTCGGTAGGCGTCGTTGACATAAGCCATACAAGCAGACCGACGCTGACAATCACGGCTCCGAATGATGTTACCTTATGGCGCATCCAGAAGTGGGATGCGGAACGGTAGCCTTTGTTGAGGCGGTCGAATGTGCGCTCGAAGGCATCTTTAAACTTACGTGAGAACAGACCGATAAGCGCGAATACTGCTACAACGCAGGCAATCAGGCTCTCAGCTACATTATCGAAGTCGAACCAGCCGAGTACCATGAATGTAATGGTGGCGATAAGCAGCAGGGTGGTTACCCAAGCGGGGAATACGAAGCGGCTGCCGGTTTTCTTGGCTGAGTCGGCAATGTTTTCTTTAATACGCGCGCCTAAGGTGGCGTTAGTCTCATCTTCCTCGCCCTTGTGGGGTTTGAGGAATACCGCACAGAGGGCGGGCGAGAGGGTCAGCGCGTTAATCGCGGAGAAACCGATGGATATCGCCATGGTCAGACCGAATTGACGGTAGAACACACCGGCGGTACCGCTCATGAACGATACGGGGATGAACACGAGCATCATTACGAGTGTAATCGATATGATAGCTCCGCCTATTTCCGCCATAGCGTCAATGGCTGCCTTGCGCGCCGACTTATAGCCGACGTCAAGTTTCGCATGGACAGCCTCGACCACGACTATGGCGTCATCGACCACAATCGCGATTGCCAGCACAAGAGCAGAAAGCGTAATGAGGTTGATAGAGAAGCCTATGACGTACATCAGGAAGAATGTACCGATAAGAGCCACGGGAATAGCGATAGCGGGGATAAGCGTGGAGCGGATATCCTGAAGGAAGAGGTAAGTTACGAGGAACACGAGGATGAACGCCTCGATAAGGGTCTGGACAACGTGGGCGATTGACGCGTAAAGGAAGTCGTTGTTGTTCATGGGGACAGCGAAGTCAAGACCTACGGGGAGGTCTGCCTTCATCTTGTCAACCTCGGCAAGACAGTCGTTGATAATCTGGGTTGCGTTCGAGCCGGCGGTCTGGAACACCATGGCGAACGATGACGGATAGCCGTTAAGCATATTGCGGAAACCGTAGGTTACGCGACCCAGTTCTACGTCGGCTACGTCTTTCAGGTAGAGTACATCGCCGTTTGATGATGCGCGCACTACGATGTTTTCGAATTCTTCGGGGGTTACAAGGCGTCCCTTGTAGCGCATTGTGTACTCGAACGCCTGATTGCCCTGCTCGCCGAATGCACCGGGAGCGGCTTCGACGTTCTGCTCGGCTATAGCGGCGGAAATGTCAGTGGGCACCAAGCCGTACTGAGCCATTACGTCCGGTTTGAGCCAGATACGCATGGAGTAGTCGGCTGCCATACACATTACGTCGCCCACGCCGGATACGCGCTGGAGCTGCGGAACGACGTTGATTTTCATGTAGTTGTCAAGAAACTCCGCAGAGTAAACGCCTGTAGTGTCATAAAGAGCGATACCTACAAGCATTGAGCTCTGACGCTTCTGGGTGGTCACGCCAACCTGAACAACTTCTGAGGGAAGCAGGTTAGTGGCTTTGGCTACACGGTTCTGAACGTCGACGGCTGCCATGTTGGGGTCAAAACCCTGTTCGAAGCTGACGGTGATGGTTGCCGAACCGTTGGATGAGGCACTTGATTCCATGTAGGTCATGCCTTCCGCACCGTTGATTGACTCTTCAAGCGGGGCAATGACGGAGTTTAGCACAGCCTGTGCGTTCGCACCCGGATACTGGGTGGATACCGAGATGGTAGGCGGTGCAATGTCGGGGAATTGTGTGATAGGCAGCGAAACAAGTCCAATCAGACCTAAAAGCACAATGAAAATCGAGATAACCGTCGAGAGAACCGGGCGGTTAATAAATCTATCTAACTTCATTTATCTATTCGATAAGAAACGATTGGCTTGAATTATTTATTCTCCTGAGCGGCAGCAGGCTGCTGGTCAGCCACGGTGATGGTGATTCCGTTACGGGCTTTTGTGCCGATACCTTCGGTCACGATGCGGTCACCGGCTTTCAGACCCTCGGTAACTACGTAATGTTTGCCATCCTGAACGGGTGCAATCTTGATGGTCTGCTGGTGGAGAACATTGTCAGCGTCAACAAGCATCACGTATTTGTTGCCTTGGATTTCGCCTGTTGCTGTCTGCGGAATAACGATTACGTCGGTAAACTGCTCGGGAATGATTACCGAGCCGGTAGAACCGGAACGAAGAACTCCGTTGGCATTGTCAAACAGAGCGCGAACGGTCGATGCGCCGGTCGATGCGTCAATCACGCCGCTTACGGTGGCTACCTTGCCTTTCTGGGGATAGATTGCGCCGTTGGCAAGCTTGAGCTCAACCGGAGGCATGGCGGCGATAGCTGCGTTGAGGCTCTTTGCGCCCCCTTCGGTCATGTCAAGAATCTGACGCTCGGTAAGCGAGAAATATGCATAGACCTCAGAGTTGTCGCTGACGGTGGTCAGAGCCTGACCGGAAGGAGAGGCGAGCGCACCGACGCGCAACGGAATTGAACCGACAACGCCGGCTGAGGGTGCCACTACCTGAGTGTAGCTGAGGTTTTTCTGGGCGTTGACAAGTCCTGCCTTTGCCTGAGCCAGCTGAGCCTTTGCCTGAGCGAGCTGGTTTTCGCTGATTTGCATGGCGTGTTCGCTGATAATGTTTTTGGCGCGGAGGGTGCGGTTGCTTTCAACGGAGATTTCTGCGGTGTGGACGGCGGTTTCAGCTACGTTGACTGCAGCCTGAGCCTGCTCTACTGCTGCCTGATAGGGAACCTGATCAATTGTGAAAAGAATTTGACCTTTACTTACGTGGGCACCTTCGTCAACGTGTACGGCGACAATGTTGCCGCTGACCATGGGGCGCACGTCAATATCGGTTTTTCCCTTGATAGTGGCGGGATACTGGTTGTCGATGTCAATGTTTGACGGCTCTACGGTCATGACTGCTAATGCGGGAGCCTGATTCATCATGGCTGCCATCTGGGCTGCCTGATCATTCTTACTGCAGCTGCATAACGAGGACAAAGCCGAAAGCATAACTGCGGAAGCTGCGAAAAACTGGAAATTTCTCTTCATAAGTTGTTTTTATGTATCTTTTTCCCTTAAATGTTGTTAGACGTGAATAAAAATCACTGCAAATTTAAACAAATAAACGCATGTAGAAAAGTCAAAATAAGACTTTTTAACCAAAATTACCCCCAAATAAGTCATTTTGACCACCAAAACCGCCTTTTAGAATAATCCCAACAGAAGACATACACAAGGAAAGGCGCACTCCGTTGCGCCGTTTTTGTGGTGCGAGATGGAAAGGCGCACTCCGTTGCGCCGTTTTTGTGGTGCGAAAGGGAAAGGCGCACTCCGCTGCGCCGTTTTTGTGGCGCGAGAGGGAAAGGCGCACTCCGTTGCGCCGTCTGCGGGTCGCTTTGTTCTCGTGCGTTACGGCGGAACGGAGTCCGCCTTTCCGGGGTTTGGAGCACGGCGGAACGGAGTCCGCCTTTCCCTTTCCGTCTCTCCTATTGTTTGATGAATAGAGAATATGTTCCAGCCGGTAAGTGTGAAGGGTTGCTTGCAATGTATTTTTTGTAATGAGTCATTTCTTCTTCATTACGTGGCATACGGTCAAAGTAGCGTTTCATCCAAAATGCTCCGGTTCTGTTCAAAAGCTTGTTTACTTTTACAGCGGAAAATTTTTTGATAGAATAAATTACGTCTGATATTTGGTGGGTGCCTATCATTCTGACTAATAGATGCACATGATTCGGCATAATGACATAAGCTTCTAACTCATACTTTTCGCCGTCAAAGAATTGAATTGCATCTTCTACTATTTTTCGGACGTCAGGTCGCCTCAGTATACATTCTCCATATCCATTGTCAAGTAATCTGCTTTCCATTGGTCCAATGATATTTCTGAGTTTTATGCGTGTTTCAGCGTCCCAAGGCTTAGGATAGCGTTTTTCAAAGATATCTTTCGCCTCTTGTAATTCAATGATTTTGGATTGGGGTAATGAATCATGCAACCTAAAAGTGACAAATTGGAATTTGCCATCTTGATGCATGTGAGGAAGATTATCCCTGAATGTCACAAGGATATCTTGGTCTCTCCTAAAATAATAGTCGTCAATGTCTTCCGTCATGTGTCTGTAAGTTAAGGGAAAGGCGCACTCCGTTGCGCCGTCTGCGGGTCGCTGTGTTCTCGCGCGTTACGGCGGAACGGAGTCCGCCTTTCCGGGGTTTGGAGCACGGCGGAACGGAGTCCGCCTTTCCGGGGTGTTAGAGGGGGCGGTCTTTGGCGAGGACGGTGAGGATGGGGTCGATGATGTAGGCGGAGGGGAGGTTGGGGAGGTTGTAAAGGTCGTTGGCGTCAATTTCGCCGAGGTCGCGGGCTATGGTCCAGTCGTCGGGGAACAGGGAGATGACAGTGTCAAAGCTATCGGCGTTTGACTCCGGGCAGACGGCAAGCACCGTGAGCCCTTCGGCTTCGGCAATGGCGCGGGCGTTGGGGAGTAAGTCTTTGCAGACGTTACATTCTGAGTCAAAAAAGTAGACCATAGTGGTGCCGTTGGTCTTGACAAATTCGGAAAGAGACCCATGGCGACCTTTCGAGTCGATAAATTTAAAGTCGGCGGCGGTTGTGCCTACCCGGTTTTTCAGCACCTGAGGTTTCAGTAGCCCGGTGCGTTCCCATTCAGGTGCCGCCTCAAGAAACATAAGGAACGTTTCCTCGTTTCTCAGTGGCGAGTCAGGGCTGAAAAGGTAACGCTCGGCAAGTGGCATGATATAGTCCTCACCACCTTTGCGGAGCATTTCGCCGACACCGAGACGCACTGAGTCAGGTTCGGATGCCATGGTCGCTATGGCGGCGAAATTAGCCATGGCCTGTTCGAGCGCGGGACTCACGGAGTCACCCGGTTGGGAGGGAAATATGGCATCGTTCCAGAAGCGGGCGCAGATAATCGATGCGCGTTGATGTGGGTCGGTAACCTCCGACGGTACTGACGGCAGCGGGTAGCTTTCGGTAATTTCGGTGCTTTTTTTATTGTTGGAGCAGCCTGCCGCCAAAAGCATCAGCAAGGCGGGCAGTAAAGGTTTTAAATGTGACATCTTAGATAAATTTTATTTTGGCAAAAGTACAGAAAAATCCCGGTTTATGCAAAAAAAACAGCGTCACCGTGTTACGTGACGCTGCCGATTAATTGGTTGTTATTATAGATAATTGAGAGAGGATTATTTTTCTGCTTTCTGGGCGGGCTGAAGTTTTGCGGCTTTTGCTGCGCGGGGAGCTTTGTCGCCTACCGGACGGCCTTTGCCTTTTTCAAAGCGGCCCTCCATTTTGCGCATGTCGCGTTTCATGCCATTGTCGGTGCGGGTTGCCACATTTTCGAGGTACTGAACGTACTGGTCGGGAGTAAGCACTGCCTTGAGTTTGGCAAGATACTCTTTACGTGCGTTCTGGCGTGCCTCTTTCTTTTCAGCCTTCTGGGCTTGCTTTGCCTGACGGTCAGCCTGAAATTTTGATTTCTGTTCAGCCTTGATAGCCTTAATCTGCTCCTTCTGGGCGTCGGTCAGGTTGAGACCTTCGAACTCACAGGCGCGCTGCTTGTCGCAGGGTTTGTCGCATTTCTTGCCATCCTTGGCACACTGCTCTGTCTTGGTGCAGTCTTTCTTGTCACAGCACTTTTTATCGGTCTGGGCGAAAGCCATTGAGGCGGTCATGGCAACGGCTGCCATAGCAATCATAAGTTTCTTCATAATAATTCTTTTTCGAGTTTAGTCGTTTTTTTATTGTTTACGATACTATGACAACCGTTTTCAGGCAAGGTTTAATTCGTTAACAGACTTTAACGCAAACGCAGCGCGACAACATTCTCGATATGGGCGGTGTGGGGGAACATATCAACCGGCTGCACGGCGGTTATTTCATATTTGGAGTCAAGGAGCTGGAGGTCGCGCGCCTGAGTGGCGGGATTGCAGCTTACGTAGACAATCCGGGCGGGTTCGGCGCGGAGTATAACGTCGACAACGTCCTGATGCATGCCGGCGCGCGGCGGGTCGACAATCATCACGTCTGGTTTGCCATGGCGTTCAATGAATTCATCGTTGAGCACATCTTTCATATCGCCGGCATAGAAAAGTGTGTTCGTTATGCCGTTGACCTCTGAGTTGACCTTGGCATCCTCGATTGCCTCGGGAACATACTCAATGCCTATAACCTTTTTGGCGCGACGAGCCACAAAGTTAGCAATCGTGCCGGTGCCGGTATAGAGGTCATAGACAAGCTCGTCGCCATTGAGGTCGGCAAGCTCGCGCGCCACTGAGTAGAGCCTTAGGGCTTGAGCCGAGTTAGTCTGATAAAATGACTTGGGTCCGACGCGGAATTTCAACCCCTCCATCTCTTCGATAATATAAGGCGCGCCGCGGAAAGTATGAACCTTCAAGTCACCGAAGGTATCGTTGGCTTTAAGGTTGATTACGTAGAGCAACGACGTGATGCGGTCGCCGAACTTGTCGGCGATAGCCTGCATTACCATACGGATTTTTTCGGGGTCATCTTCGCCGAAGCTCATCAGCACCATCACCTCGCCGGTCGAAGCCGTGCGAATCATCAGGGTGCGGAGCAGTCCCTCGTTGTTGCGCAGGTCGTAGAAGGTCAGGTCGTTCTCCTTGCCGAAGTCTTTGATGAAGTTACGCAGTTCGTTGCCTATGCCGGCGTCCTGCAGGTGGCAGTATTCAATGGGCAGTACCTTGTCAAACGCCCCGGGGATGTGAAATCCGGCGGCGCGGCGGTCATCATATACTTCGCCTGACTGCATCTGCTCGGGAGTGAGCCATAGCTTGTTGGAGAAGGTATATTCCATTTTGTTACGGTAGTCCCAAATCTTTTCCGAACCGAGTGCGGGTGCCACTTCCGGATGGGGTACTTTGGCTATGCGGTCAAGACAGTCCACTACCTGCTGCCTTTTGTATTCAAGCTGACTTTCATAGGGCAGATGCTGCCATCGGCAACCGCCACACAGCCCGAAGTGGGCACAGCGCGGCTCAAGGCGGATTGGCGAGGGTGTTTCGAGCTTTTCAATGCGCCCTTCGGCATATGAATGTTTCTTGCGTGTCAGGCGTACGGTTGCAATGTCGCCCGGCGCGCCATAGGGGATGAAAACCACCATGTTGTCAATTCGCGCAATCGCATTGCCCTCAGCTGCAACCGATTCTATCCTGACGCCCTCCAATACGGGCAATTCCTTCTTCTTTCTCATTTTTAATTGTTAGTGTTGCAAATGTAGGGCATCTGTATAACATATCCAAATTTTTCGCTTATTTTTTCTTCAGTCGTGATTTTTTGCGTATATTTGCACCATATTAGATACATGTAATTCAAATTTCTTAAATCAATATCAAATTTTTATCACATCAATGCGTAAAATCTTTTTGAGTGCTGCTCTCTGTGCCTCAATGGCGGCTGTCGCTGCCGTTCCGGCTCCCTTGGGTGGCTTTAACTATGGTGACGTTGAGGCTCCTGCCGGAACCGAGTGGGAAGATTGCCAGAATCTTTCGCTCAACAAGGAGCAACCGCGTGCATGGTTCTTCAACTTTGCTACAGTTGAACAGGCAAAGAAAGTTCTTCCCGAAAATTCTCCGTACTATATGAGTCTTGACGGAACGTGGAAGTTCAACTGGGTCAACCACCCCGACAAGCGTCCCGCTGATTTCTACAAGACTGACTTCGACGTTGCCGGATGGGACGATATAGCCGTGCCCGGATGCTGGAATGTTCAGGGAATACAGAAGGACGGCTCGCTAAAGTATGGCAAACCCATCTATACTAACCAGTTTGTGCCGTTCATTACCAAGCGTGTGCCTGACGACTGGCGCGGCGGTGTGATGCGCACTCCTCCGGAGCATTATACCACTTACATTGACCGTAACGAAGTAGGCTCTTATCGCCGCACTTTTACGGTGCCCGCTGACTGGAAGGGTCGCGAAGTATTCATTAACTTCGATGGCGTTGACTCGTTCTTCTACCTCTGGATTAACGGTAAGTATGTAGGTTTCAGCAAAAACTCGCGCAATACCGCCTCATTTAACATCACCAAGTATCTCAACCCGAAGGGCGAGAACACCGTCGCCGTTGAGGTTTACCGATATAGCGACGCCGGCATGCTCGAGGCACAGGATATGTTCCGCCTCCCGGGCATTATCCGCTCTACCTATCTTACTTCGGTGCCCACCCTCGAAATCAACGACTTGGTTGTCCATACTACCATCCCCGCCGATGCAAACCCGACTGCTCCCGTGACCGCCGAGGTCAAGGTTGACGCTCTGGTTCGCAATTTTGCGAAGAAAGAGGTGAAAAACGCTCAGATTGACTATCAGGTTTATCCCGTCGAGCTCTATTCCGACGCTACCGGCGCGATGGTCAAGAATGTTAATGTTCCGGAAGTTATCAATGTGGCTTCAGGAGCCATTACCGAGGCAAACACCACTTTCTCTCTTGAAAACGCTAACCTCTGGAGTGCCGAAACTCCTAACCGCTATGTCCTCGTGGCTCAGCTCAAGGACAAGAAGGGCAAGGTAATCGAGACCGTCAGCACCTACTTCGGCGTGCGCCATGTCGAGATTCGTGACACCAAGGCTGAAGATGATGAATTCGGTCTCGCCGGTCGCTACTTCTATATTAACAATCGCCCCGTCAAGCTCAAAGGTGTTAACCGCCACGAAAACAACCTCAATACAGGTCACACCCTTACCCACGAGCAGATGGAGAAGGAAGCGATGCTGATGAAGCAGGGCAATATCAACCATGTACGAAACTCGCACTATAACGATGACCCGTACTGGTACATTGTCTGCGATAAATATGGTATCTACCTTGAAGATGAGGCTAACCTCGAAAGCCACGAATACTCATACTATGAGGCTTCGCTCAGCCACCCGAAGGAATGGGAGAACGCCCATGTTGCCCGCAATATGGAAATGGTTCGCGCCCATGTAAACCATCCTTCAATCGTAATCTGGAGCCTTGGCAATGAAGCCGGTCCCGGTCAGAACTTCGTTACCGCCTATAATGCTATCAAGGCATTCGATACTTCTCGCCCCGTTCAGTATGAACGCAACAACAATATTGTCGATATGGGTTCAAACCAGTATCCCTCTATTCCTTGGGTGCGTGGTGCTGTCACCGGCAAATTTGATATTAAATATCCGTTCCACATCAGCGAATATGCCCACTCTATGGGTAACGCACTCGGTAACTTCATTGACTACTGGGACGCTATGGAGTCGACCAACTTCTTCATGGGCGGTGCAATCTGGGACTGGGTCGATCAGGCTATCTGGTACTACACCCCTGACGGCACCAAGTTCATGGCTTATGGCGGTGACTTCGGCGATAAGCCCAACGACGGCATGTTCTGTATGAACGGTATCATGTTCCCTGACCTTACTCCCAAACCTCAGTATAACGAAGTTAAGCGCGTCCACCAGTATGTAGGCGTTAAGTCGCTCGACCCCGCTGCCGGAACCGTTGAGGTATTCAACAAGAACTACTTCACTACTCTCGATGACCTGCAGCCCGTATGGTCACTGACCCGCAACGGCGTTGAAGTTGCTTCCGGCAAGGACGTTAACCGTCCCCGCATGTCGGTTGGTCCTCGCGAAAGTCAGGTTTGGACCATTCCTTATGACTTTGCAAGCCTTGACGATGAAGGCGAATATTTCGTGACCCTCCAGTTCCTCCTCAACGAGGACAAGCCGTGGGCAAAGAAGGGCTATGTTCAGGCTGAGGTTCAGCTCCCCGTCAAGTCGCCCGCACCGTTCGCTCCCATCGCCGTCAAGGGCAATGCTCCCAAACTTACCGTAGGCGAGGAAACCGATAATGTTACCGGCGACGGCTTTGAAGTTGCTTTCGACAATGAAACCGGTACAATCCAGTATCTTGCCTATGGCAATCAGGAAATCATCACCCCGGGCAACGGTCCCGTTCTTAACGCCCTGCGCGCTCCCGTCGATAATGACACATGGGATCGTGAGAGCTGGTGGGCAAACGGTCTTAACGACCTTCGCCACAAGGTTCTCGACCATAAAGCCCGCGTTCGCGAAGATGGTGCGGTAATTATTTCCTATACCGTAGAATCTCAGGCTCCCAATTCTTATAGAATTGCCGGAGGTGGCGAAAGCGGCGTCTATACCGTCACTAAGGGACGTCAACTCGAACAGGATGACTTCAAATTCACTACCAACCAGATCTGGACCGTTTATCCTGATGGTTCTATCGAACTCGAATCTGCCATCACTTCGAATAATCCCACTCTGCTCCTGCCTCGCTTGGGCTACGCAATGACTCTTCCCTCCGCCCTTGGCAACTATACCTACTATGGTCGCGGACCCGTCAACAACTATAATGACCGCAAGACCTCGCAGAACATCGGTCTCTACAAGTCTACCGTTGCTGACCAGTTCATACCCTTCCCCAAACCTCAGGAAATGGGTAACCGCGAGGAACTTCGCTGGAACGCCCTGACCGACGCTGCCGGAAACGGCATTCAGTTCGTAGCTCTCAACGGCACGATGAGTGCATCGGCTCTCCCTTGGACCGACAATGAAATGACCGCTGCCGCCCATCCTTACCAGCTCCCCGAGTCGAAGGGCACCTACCTCCATATCGACAAGAAAGTGACCGGACTTGGCGGTGCATCATGTGGTCAGGACAAGGCTCTGCCTCAGGACCGCACCCTGAGCAGTCCGCAGACATTCAGCTTCCTTATTCGTCCCGTGGCTGCCGGTGCCGACCTCCAGAAGCAGGCTCAGGTTGCCGCCAACGGCGAACGCCCGCTCTCAATCTACCGCGACCGCATCGGTAACGTATTCATCACCTCCGATGACCCCGACGCCAAGATTGTCTATAACGTTACTCCCCTTGGCATGAAAGTTCAGCGAGGCAAGAACGGCAACAACCGCAACATTGAATACACCGAATCCTTCAACCTGATTAAGGGTGGTAAGGTTGTGGCATGGGATGCCAACAATCCCGAACAGGTCTTTGTCTTCAACTTCCCCGCGATTGAGTCAATCCCCGTTACCGTAATCAATGCATCTTCAGCTGAGGGTGAGGGTAATTCCGCAGCCAAGCTCGTTGACGGCGATACGTCATCCTACTGGCATACAACCTATGGCGTTACCGTTGCCCAATATCCCCACTGGGTAGACTTTGATTGTGCCATGGAAAAGGAAATCAAAGGCTTCACCTATCTGCCCCGTCAGGATAGGAGTCAGAATGGCGACATCAAGGACTGGCGTGTAGAAGTCAGCAACGACAACGAAAACTGGACAGAGGTAGCCCACGGCACCTTCGTACGCAACAAAGACCTCAAGCGCGTTGATTTCGCCGAACCCGTTAAGGCTCGTTACCTCCGCTTCGTAGGTCTCAGCAGCCAGAACGGAGCCGACTACGCCGGCGGCGCAGAATTCACCATCCTCGCCGACTAATTACCGCATAATACACCCAAAAGAGGTCGCCTAAACTTCCTAGGCGACCTCTTTTTGCTTGGGGGCGGCATGCGTCCTCGCATGCCGGTAACATCTCTATTCCTCAATCAGTTACAGGCACGCGAGGACGCGTGCCGCCCCCAAGTAATGTCTCCCGAAAAGAATGAGGGAGAGAACTGCCCCGCCAATATCGTTCCAACGGAGAGGCGCACTCCGCTGCGCCGCCATGCCCGGGCGTAATAGGTGGTGTCAACCTTTTGGGGAAATAATAAATGCTTATTAACGTAATTTAACAATTGGGGGGGGTAATTTGTGAAAATATGTGTATATTTGCTGCCGTATGTTTAGACTTTTTAATAGGGTGTATGCTGGGGTAGCTACTACTACGATATAATAGCAAGCGTATACACGAAGCAATACTAGTTATCTGTTGATGGCAGTAAGGCTGATATGTACGACTCTTACGTCTTGATTTATAATTTTTTACAGCCAATGAGTGAGTCCGGCGGCAAAATTTTAAACCAATGAAACAAAAAAGGAAAATGATTCTGGGGTTAGTAACCCTTGTAGTGCTGATTTTGCCGAGTTGCTCTTCGCAACCGGACGATATTGTGCCTTTGATTGACAATCTTGAGTTGAGAAAGACGCTAATTGATGAGTATGATGCAAATGGTGATAATAAGCTTACGCCGGATGAAGTCAAGTTGATTAAGAAATTTTCTCGAAAAGTTGATGGTGAATTGACGGGAATTAAGTATCTGACAGATTTGGAGGAATTCCATGGGAATTGTCTTAATTGTCAGAGCCTTGATTTGCATGATAATGCTAAATTAGAGGAAGTTGATATAATGAACTTAGAGGATTTGCATGAGATTAAAGTAAATCCTAATATCCAAAAGTTGAGGATAGCTCGTGCGAAAAAGCTTAAAAAAGTGAATCTTGGTTCTTTACCGTTTGTACAGTCTATTGTTATAACAGAATCTCCGGTAGATGAACTTATTACGGGTGAATGTCCATCTTTGACATGGCTTACAATAGATAGGACTTACTTGAAGAATATTGACTTGTCTTTATATCCACGTCTTGAGGAATTGTTTTGCTCGGATACTGGCATAGACGAGTTGGATTTGTCGATGCTTCCAAATTTGAAAAAAGTTAGATGTAAGGGTGTAAGAAAAGTTATTGTTTCGCCAGAACAAAAAATAAAGGGACTTAATATTGCTCCTGACTATAAGTATTGCATTGATAAAGACACTCAAATAATCACAAAAAAATAAACTGAAATTGTTATGACAAAATATATTGGAATAGCCTCATTGCTTTTATTGGTTACATCTTGCTCTTCTGGACTTTCAGATTCCGAAGCTCTTAAAATAGCCAACAATACTCCCGAGTTTCAAACTGTGGAATACGCTTTACTCCGTATAAATGCGGTCAATGCAGCTACAAGTACATCTCGATATGTTGTTGATGGTGTTCGTGTGGTATCACGCGATGAGTCTGATGAAGCAATCCACTCGTTGTCGTGGGATAATGATGGTTTTATTCCGCTTGATTTCAAAGACGCTGATGGCAAAAAGGTGAATATTGTAGGAAACAGGATTTTAGCAGGCTGGAGAAATACTTTTGGCGGTTCATGTGCCGGATGTGAATATTGTTATAATGCGTTTCAGGATAAAGGTCTACTGAAGATGGAAGTCCTGAATGATGTTCCTGATTATTATGGTTTCCGACAGGTAAATGTCACATTAACTGATGAAGGAAAGAAATATGTAATAAAATGGGAAGATGAAAATGATGGTAATATGATGGTCTGCAATTTGCTTAACTCAAATACAGGAGATGCTGTAGCTGTAAAGCTGATGGAACGTGTGTATACCGGAGCTAAAAAAGTTAAGGAAACAGATACAGAGGCAGTTTTTTACCTACAATATTATCTTAATCTTACTCCCTTTGGAGAAGTGTTATTTGGAAATATTCCTCATGAGCCGGGTTTTCAATCGGTTGCGACATATACAAAATATGGCGAGGATGAATGGAAATTATCATCATTAGAGGATATTAGACGTAATGCAGAAAAACGTGAATTCTAAATATAGACCGTATTGCAGAATGCATACTTCTCTCCGATAAATTTCTGAACTCTATATAAAGTTGCACCAAAGCATTGTTGGAGTTATCGCTGATTTCTAACATATTTGCATGGTGCAACTTTTTTGTCCTTTATTGGTCTTATCAATTTTAATAGGGGTGTTGGATTGTAGTTCAGTTGGTTATTCCTGTTCGTAGTAGTAGGAGTAGTCGATGCCTTTCATGAAGAGTTCGCGGTCGTTGATTTTGTCGGTCAACGAGTCTTTCAAAAGGGCTTTGATATGAGAGGAATCGACAACGCTTTCGCGCATCGCGGTTAAATATTCGTTTTTGTCAATCAAACTCCAGTCTACGCAGCGTTTCAGTGACCGACGCAGCATGAGGTCAAGCCATATACGTGTGCTTCTGCCGTTCTGCCTTTTTAAGACTTTGTCCGTCAATAGTGTTGTCGCTATATGTGAACCAGTCAAGAAATTCACTCGCTTTATTGTTGGGAAAGTGTTTGGCGAGAATAATAATGTCTTCTGCTGACAAAGCATCGCTATTATACCTTTTCCCGTCAGCAGCTGTGATTTTCAGTTTGTGAGTCCCACTCACGAACTGAACGCCATCTTGTTTGAGTTTGCGTTTGAGCCAACGCCAATAATTGCCGGCTTTTGTATAGTCGGGTTCATCGTTAATGGCGCGCACAATATCAATAGCCGAAAACCACCAACGATTATTTTCGTCATCCCATACGGCTCTAACCTCGCGATTGTTGAAAAAACGTATAGATTTTTTGTTCATGGGTCGGGGAGTATTACTGCGTGATAGATTGTGACTTACTGGGGATTTGTTTGGGGGTTGGACTTTGCAAATATAAGAAATTTTTTAAAAATTTGCAAAAAGACTTGACAAGGGGCGAAAAATGTTGTATCTTTGCAAATGTTTTAACAATCGCTTTTAATCTTTGACTATGAAAAAACTCGCTTCACGTAAGGATACACGCGTCATTGACCTGATGATTGCTTTCGGTCCGTTAGGCTATGGCATTTATGCCCTTTTGGTAGAATACCTGAAGGAGCGCAAGGCGTTCCGTTCGGTTGATGACATTGAGCGCATTGCCTATGAGCTTCACGCCGACGCTGAAACCTTACGCGCCGTGATAACCGATTTCAACCTTTTTGAGATAATTGATGGGGTAATCACCCATAAAGTACCTGAGCGCAAAGTTCCGGCTCCCGTGGCGGAAAAATCGGAGCTTCCTGAGAACTCTGAGTACTCTGAGAACTCCGAGATGCCGTTTGCAGCCCCTTCGGACGATGAGGCAAGTCCCGCTTCGAAACCTGTGACGTCATCATTGAAGCGACGTGAGCGTAGACGTCGTCTCAGGCTTATGGGAATGAAAACTCCATGACGTGGATTTCACTCGGTCTTGCCCGGTTAGCGACCTGCGGAGAGAGAGCGAATCTTTGCTTAACGGCAAAAAAAGATTGCGCTCCCGCGGCGGGAAGCGCAATCTCTTTTTATAAACCATAAACACTTATTCAATTTCCGCGAGGGAGGGGTCGAGGATTTCAAGCATCTTGATGGCACTGACGGGGATGCGGGTGCCGGGACCGAAGATGGCGGCAACGCCTGCGCGATAGAGGAAGTCATAGTCCTGAGCGGGAATTACACCGCCGGCGGTAACCATGATGTCTTCGCGACCAAGTTTCTTGAGTTCTTCGATTACCTGAGGAACGAGGGTCTTATGACCGGCAGCCAGAGAGCTTACGCCAAGGATGTGGACGTCGTTTTCCACTGCCTGACGGGCAGCTTCGGCGGGAGTCTGGAAGAGCGGGCCCATGTCGACGTCAAAGCCGCAGTCGGCATAGCCGGTAGCTACAACTTTCGCGCCACGGTCGTGGCCGTCCTGACCCATTTTTGCAATCATGATGCGAGGCTGACGGCCTTCGCGCTTGGCGAATTCCTCGGTGAGCTTGCGGGCACGGAGGAATTCAGGATCATTTTTAGTTTCTGCTGAGTACACGCCTGAAATAGTTCTGATTACTGCTTTATAACGACCTACGACAGCTTCGCAGGCATCGGATATCTCGCCAAGGGTTGCGCGGTGGCCGGCTGCCTTGACGGCAAGGTCAAGGAGGTTGCCCTTCTTGGTGCGCACGCATTCGGTGATGGCTTCGAGGTCAGCCTTGACCTGAGCCTCGTCGCGGTGGGCCTTGACTTCGTTGAGACGCTCAATCTGTTCCTTGCGGACCTGAGTGTTGTCAATCTCGAGGATATCGATAGGATCTTCATGGTCGAGGCGATATTTATTGATGCCGACGATGGTCTGACGGCCGGAGTCGATGCGGGCCTGAGTGCGGGCTGCGGCTTCTTCGATGCGCAGTTTGGGCAGTCCGGTTTCGATAGCCTTTGCCATACCGCCGAGCTTCTCGATTTCCTGAATATGTTCCCATGCGCGGCGAGCAATCATGTCGGTCAGAGCCTCTACATAGTAGGAACCGCCCCACGGGTCGATTTCCTTAGTGATGTAGGTCTCCTCCTGAATGTAAATCTGGGTATTGCGGGCAATACGGGCTGAGAAGTCGGTAGGCAGCGCGATAGCTTCGTCGAGGGCGTTGGTATGGAGCGACTGGGTGTGACCGAGAGCTGCGCCCATAGCCTCGATACAGGTACGACCGACGTTGTTGAAGGGGTCCTGCTCGGTGAGGCTCCAGCCGGAGGTCTGAGAGTGAGTGCGCAGTGCCAGTGACTTGGGGTTTTTCGGGTTGAACTGCTTCACAATCTTAGCCCAGAGCATACGTGCGGCACGCATCTTGGCGA
>CAZPHN010000028.1:0-28499 GCA_964586765.1 uncultured Bacteroides sp. | reverse complement strand
CCGGGATAAACTTCATCAATCTTTTCTTTGTGGGTATCGGGGATGCTATCAACGGCAATGAGCGCATAGCTCCCCCTTGCTCCGCCACCACGACGAACGACATCTACAAGGTTACGGTTTGTCCAATTCCTGTAATTGGACTCCGTAACGATGCCGCCGTCGATCAATTCGCGGGTCGATATACAAAGTCTGCCGTTGCAATATTCCATGACTTATCCTCTTTTAGAAAGCAGCTGCTCTTGCTTGGATTTCGGGAATTTCAGTCAGTTGTACATTACGATATTGTGCTACTACCTCTCCCTTGAATAAAATCTCTCCAACGCCTGTGGTTTTATTCAGACTCAATTTCGCGCCATTGGGATAAAGGCACCACATGGTGTTATCCGCTTCATCATGGAAGCATTCGCCCTCTTTATTCACTGTGTATGTATGACATCCGTGCTGAATGGCCGTAAAGCGGATTTTCTTGCACAGGGTTGAGTTGCCCTTGTTCTCATCATAGTTCAGGGCATTGCGGATGGTACGCTCGGAGCACTTGAAGATAGCTTTCAGCTTCTCCGTCATCGCTTTGTCTGCATGAATAAATTTTCTCATTTTCTCACTTATTTAGTCGTTTGTTAATTACTTCAATCGCATCTTTCAGAGCGAAGTGTCCGGCTACAAGAGCTGCATAATGCCTCGACTGATCACACTCATAGTCATCATGAGTGGCCTCGAACTCATCAAGAATGATTCCAGTGTCAATGACATTCCGGGACAAGGTCTTTAGGAGTATCCTGACCGCAGTGGTTGTTCTTTTCTCTGAATGTTGTTTCATCTTTTCTTTAATTAGTGGGAGGAGGGGGAATTGAACCCCCTTGCCGGTCTTCCCCGGCTACGAGTCGCGAACGCTCAGCATCCTGCCCTCCCTAATTCTCCGGCGCATTTGGCAACGCCGGAGGTTCAAATGTTGTGCCTTTCGGCTTTAACCGGCTTTCTTGCCGGAGGATTGCCCTCTCTTGGGTCTAACCCTATACGTCCTCTGTGAAATATCTCTCAAGTATGGCACAAATGATTTCTTTTGCTTGCCCGATTCCATCTTTATATCCTCGTGCGTAGCCGGGTGCCTGTGAAAGATGAGCATGACTTCCATTTGCCCACCTACGGATTTCCGCAAGTGCCATCTGTTCTGCATTCTCCTTACCGCTTGCCTTGAATCTCTCGGCTTGGCTAAGCTCAAAATTCAGATGACTGAGTTCATTGATAGCAGCCGTGAGTTCGGATGAAGAGCGTGCCTTATCAACCTTGCGCTTTGCAACGCAGATATCTTCTTCGATTTCAATTATTGTTCTCATTGCTTTATTCTTCTTTATTCTTCATCTCTTCTCGACGTTGATTATTATCTACTATGTCATCGAACCATCTATCCTGTCCCTGAAGTCTGAGAATTGCCAACTTAGATACTTCGAGACCACTCAAGGGGAACATCAAGAAGGTCAGCGTATCAGGATAGGTATTGTCGCCTGTTAGCCCATAAACTTCATTCATATCCTTGCCTTTAAAGGTTATGAATTTCTCCGGCGTTCCTATTCCTCTGTTCGCGAGTAGCTCCCGATAACCGGCAGTCCACTCGTTCAAATCTCCTCCACACCCTACGATGGTATAATAGCTGCCACCATAGGCTTCGGAAAATATAGCTTTGCGATTGTCGCAATTAACTTTGATTATATTTACTGTCTCACTCATATTTGCTTATTTTTCGTTTTTGGCTGCTTTATATCGTGCTGAAATCATATCGGCTAAGTTGTCAATCTCGGAGGCCTTTGATCCGAGAGCGAGGTAGAGGTCTTCATCATTCTTATCAATCAGCGAGAATTCCTCGTTTGCATCTTCAGCAATCATAAGGTTCATCAAATCCTCAATGGCATAGTGTAAACTTGTCGCCATCGAGATGATCCGTGCCATCTGTCGCGTCTTCTGTTCTCTTTTTTCGTTGTTGCTCATATTCTAAATTTTGTTAATCTCGCGGTTTTTTCGTATCTTTGACCGCTCGTTCCATTTGGAACACGCTGCAAAGTTAGGGATAAAATTTTAACCATACAAGTAAAATGGCAAATTTTTCAACCTTAAAGGAAAAAATTCTTGCCTTTCTCGCCGAGATGGGCATCCGCAAGGTGGATTTCTTTGAGTCCACTGGCATTCAGTCGAGTAATTTTAAGGGCGCAAATGTAAAATCTGCGCCCGGCGGAGATATGTTAGTTAAAATATTAACCCTGTACCCACAACTATCCGCCGAATGGCTTATGCGCGGAGAGGGAGATATGCTTCGGGAACGTAACTACATTCCGATAAAGACAATTACAGAGCCGGACAAGAGTAAAGCTACACCAAAAGAATTTGACAATAGTGCCGATCCCATAATTGACAAATTCATGGGGAAGATTACTGAACAAGCAGAGGAAATTGGGAGACTCAAGGAGCGCATCGCGCAACTTGAGCGAGAAAAAAACGACTCCGGGGTTACCTATCAGTCCGTCCCCCAAAGAGAGACTGTGGACTCCCTGTAGCGTTCATAGAGTTATGGGAGACTCTCGGATTCTGTCCCAACTGAACGAAACGGATACGAAATAGCACCCCAAAGCACCCCCGAATCGCCCATTTCAGGGGTGTTACCCCCTCAAAATGGGTCAAAAATTTGACTAAATGCCTGTCTCAAGCCTTTTTAATAAGGAGTAAATTTGTAAAGTGGCGGTTTTTTCTTCATAGTGAAATGCCAAAATCGGGGGGGCTATCTCAAAAAATCGAGACTTTCCACCCTTTCTATCTACCCCCCCCCAATACCCCAAATGTGAATATCCACTTTTTGTCAAGTGAATATCCACTTTGAATATCCACCTGAATACCCACCCACAAAAATCTGCCATTCCGACACAAAAAAAGAGAGCCAATTGACTCTCCCTATCAAGGATTAAAAGAATTCCGTTCTGTGGCCGTTCTAACGCTGTTCTTAGCCCATTGTACCAACCTCTTCATCAGAACCGCCACGAGGGGCTGTAAGTAGTGTAGTTTGCTGTATTATTGCGCGTTTGGTAACCACCGTACCACCTCCGCTTAGACCGGCTCGACGCAGGTAATTATACCCACAACCCACGTCTTCCGGTGTCAGATGATGGAATATGGCCGCTATCGAGCCGAAAGCGAGTGATTTCCGCTTCCCAATCAAGTGTACAATGATGCATTTAGTCTGTCTCATACTCTGAAATTTTCCGCAAATATACACAAATAACCGCTATTTGAAACCTTTTGAATATAATAATTTAGAGAGCAGCCACAAAAAAACGGCGTGAAGCCGACTCCCCTCCCCTATCCAACCTCCCTAACCGGCGATGCAAACCAAAGCAAGCCGATGACGCACCACATGTAAACCCTCGTGTAAACTTCCGAAGCCAGAATGTAAGCCAAAATTAAACCAAATTAAACGCTTCGTTTTTTTCGCGCTGCTCCCCTACCCCACCTTAACTCGCGTATTTTCAAAGCTTTTCATCAAAAACCGCCGACCTCAACTTTTATCGCTTCGTTTTGTGCCCCATAATTTAGTTATGAAGAAATCTTTACTGATTCTTTCAATGATGGCACTGGCTGGAAATGCCTTTGCCTATGATGCGCTGGAGGCAGGTACTGCCGAATCGCCTAAGTATTATGTAATCAAGGCAAACCGCGGGCTGCCTTGGGTAACCTACACTGCTGAGGCTAAGGACAATGGCGGTGCTGAAACCCATCTCTATCGCGCCAATGAACTGAGCGATGCTGCCGTTTGGGCTGTTGTTCCCGGTACTGCTGACGGCACCGTCAATATCTACAGCTATACCACTCAGGATAGCGAGGATAAGGCTTATATGTTGACATATGTTACCAAGGATGGAGCTGAGTTTGCCGGCGTATCCGGAGCTGTTGCAACTACCGGTAATGAGGTAGACATTTATACGAAGAAATATGGCGACGGTAGCTTTGGTATCTCTATTATCAATGTGAATGGCTTTGTAAATGTTGAAGGCGGCTCACTTTTCTATGGTCTTGATGCTACCGGTGGTTCAGAGTTCATGGGTAACTGGTGGTGCGGTAATGATGGTGGTAATCAGTGGTGGTTTTACGCTGTTGATACTGACAATCTTGATGCCAGCCTTGCTGCAGCGCAGAAGGCTGTGTATAAGGATGAAATGAAGCCGATGGTTACCGAGTATACCGGTTATTTTCAGGACTATATAAACGCCGTGCCTTATGTGGCAACTGAACTCCAAGAAGGTATTGACGCCCTCAATAATCTCGAAGGTTCCGCTGATTATTCAACTCAAATTACAAGTATATGGACGCAGTATACCAACAAGGCAAATGTGGCTTTGAGTACAATGTTCGGTGGCAAGGAGGTTGTATTGAATAATATCCGTAAGTTTAACGGCGGTAATGCCTCTTACCTTGGCTTGGCTGAATCAAGCTATGTAGGTATGCAGTCTTATGTCGACAATAAGAATGCAGTTTTCACACTCGAAAGCACAACCTATAATGAAACTACTCCTTCATACTACCTCTATAACGCTGCTACCAATACTTATTTCGGTCCTGATCGTACCCCTGTAGCTACAAAGGATGAGGCATGCTCGGTTCACTTCGTTCTCCAGACCGGTCGTGATAGCAACGGAGCTAATCCCGTTGTAGGTTTTAATATCCTTGCAAATGGCGTTTCCGGTAATAATGCATTCAATCTTAATAACGCAAATCCGCCTGCATTGTCATATTGGAGGGCGAGTGGTAGTGACTCCGACGGCTCAATCTGGGGTATTGTAGAGTATACCGATGATTCAGTTCTTGAAGAAGAAAAGAGAATTGTTGAAGAGGCGAAAAATAGCGTAATAGACGCTCTGAGCCCCTATATCCCGAATGTGCCTGAGGCTGTTGCCGAAATTCTTCAGGCTGCAGTTCTGGAGGCTGACAAGCTCGAATATAATGCTGATTTGGCGGCGAATGCAAATGCACTGCGCACTAACGCAATTGCTGATGCCAACAATTATCTGAAGAATGATCTTGGCGGTAAGAACTGGGCTCTTAGAAGCCTGCGTAATGGCTATGTTGTAGTAGGAGCCGAAACCGACATAGTAGATGCTGTAAGCAATCAGGAGAGCGAAAATTCTGTATTTGAGTTTATTAAGGTTGCAGATGGTGGCTATAAGATTTACAATCATGCTGTGAAGGAATTCTTCGGTCCCATCGTTACCCGAGTAAACCAAGCTGGTAATAATGAGACTTTTGTGACATTGGTTGCAGACTATTCAGAGGCAATTGAGGTATATCCTGTATTGAATCATAATGGAGCAAATTACGGTCTCGGTTTTGCATTGACCAATGGCGGTAATGAGTGCCTCAATACAAACGCCAGAGGATTGCACCAGTGGTATCTTAGCGATGATGGTTCTGTGTTCGTAATCACTGATAAGGGTGATGTAACCACTGAGATTGTAGAGGTTGAAAAGGCTGAGGCTGTCAAGGGCGTTTATGACCTGAGCGGTCGCAAGCTGTCAGCCCCCGTTCGCGGTATCAACATCATCAACGGCAAGAAGGTACTTGTAAAGTAAGCTTTTTTGACATCCGCATAAAAAAGACCTTGGGGCATTTAACCCCAAGGTCTTTTTTTCATGGGAGAGGCATGCGTCCTCGCATGCCTGTAATATCCTTTGCTCTCAGTCGGTTACAGGCACGCGGGGACGCGTGCCTCTCCCGAGTATCGACGCGTGCCTCTCCCAAGTATCGACGCGTGCCTCTCCCAAGGGGGGTAATTTTTTTTGTGGAAAATTTGGTGGGGTGGGGAGGATTGGGTATTTTTGCTTTATGGAATCGCCGTTTTTGAATAGAAGGGAGGAGATTGAGGTTGATAGAGCCGGGCGGTTGCCGCATTGGGAGCAGTTCGGTAAGTTGCAGTTTGTGACGTTCAGGCTTAATGATAGTATGCCGCAATCAGTTGTGAATGATATGCTTGTGAGGAAGAAGTCGTTTGAGCTGAATCATCCTAAGCCTTGGGATGAGGCGACGGCTTTGAGGTATCATTCAATAGATAGGGTTTATGGGGATAGGATTCTGGCGCAAGGCTATGGGAGGTGTGAGTTGCGGAGTGCAGAAGTCCGGAGGATTGTTGAGGAGGCAATAGCTTTTCAGTCGCCCGCGAGGTATGAGGTTGCGGCGTATGTCATTATGCCAAACCATGTGCATATGCTCATAAGGATGAATCAAGCTGAGAGTCTGCAGAAGGCTATAGGGGATTTGAAGAGTTTTACTGCCCACAGGATTAATAAGTTGCTGAACCGCAGAGGTCCGCTATGGCAGGCGGAGTATCATGACCGCATAGTAAGGAGTGAGGCGCATTTTGAGAATTGTGTGGCGTATATTGTCAGGAATCCTAAGGGGTTGCCCCCGAGCGACTTCACTATCTTCGTCAACCGGGCGTTTGAGGTATGAGAGGGGAGGCATGGGAGTGGCACGCGTCCTCGCGTGCTTGATACTTTATTTGTTCTCAGTTAGTTACAGGCACGCGGGGACGCGTGCCTCTCCCAGGCAATGTCATCTCAAGCAGGCACGCGGGGACGCGTGCCTCTCCCAAGGGTTGTTTATTTCGGGGAAATTTTGTATCTTTGTTGGTTATTTATGAAGAAAGGAAACCGATTATGGCATCTAATATTGAAGCACGCGGGGTGAGGGTCAATAACCTGAAGGGTGTTGATGTGGTCATTCCCCGAAATGAGCTCGTAGTGATTACGGGTCTGAGCGGCAGCGGCAAGTCGTCGCTGGCGTTCGATACGCTTTATGCTGAGGGTCAGCGACGTTACGTTGAGAGTCTGTCGGCATATGCGCGTCAGTTTTTAGGAAAAATGCACAAGCCGGAGGCTGAGTCAATCAAGGGTCTGCCGCCCGCCATAGCGATAGAGCAGAAGGTCAATACACGCAATCCGCGGTCAACCGTGGGGACTTCGACGGAGATTTATGACTATCTGCGCATGCTGTTCGCAAGGGCAGGACACACGATTTCGCCGGTTAGCGGCGAGGAGGTGAAGAAACATTCGGTAGCCGACATTGTCAGGGCGGCGTCGGAGCTTCCGGAGGGCACGAGGATAGCCGTAGTGGCACCGCTGAGGGTCCCGGAGGGGCGTACGGCACGCCAACATCTGGAGGTATTGCTGAAGGGGGGCTATACGCGATTGGTGCGTAAGGGTAAGTTTGAGGATATCGAGCAGATAATCAGCACGGAGGCTGAGCCGGGGCTCGAGGGCGCGGACTTGCTGATTGACCGTCTGAGCGTCAACGGCGAGGGGGACACTCTGAGCCGACTGGCGGAGAGCGCGGAGAATGCCCTTTTCGAGGGACGGGAGACGATGGCTCTGTTGGTTTTCGACGCTCCGGAGCCGCGAAGACTTGAGTTTTCGACACGCTTTGAGGCAGACGGGATAACGTTTATGGAGCCTACGGATATGATGTTTAATTTCAATAATCCGGTTGGAGCCTGTCCGCGGTGTGAGGGTTTCGGCAGGGTTATGGGCATCGATGAGGCATTGGTCATACCGGACCCGTCGCGGTCGGTCTATGATGACGCCGTGGTCTGCTGGAAGGGGGAGAAGATGAGCGAGTGGAAACGCTATTTCATTAAGGAAAATCCGGGTTTTCCGATTCATCGGCCCTATGTGGAGCTGACCAAGGAGGAGAAGGAGTTGCTCTGGCACGGTCCGGAGGGGCGGCGGGGTCGGAACCGCAATGTAGCGTCAATTGACAATTTCTTCCGGATGGTTGAGGAAAATCTGTATAAGATACAATATCGCGTCATGCTGGCGCGCTACAGGGGAAAGACTACGTGTCCGGACTGTGGCGGTTCGCGCCTGAGGCAGGAGGCTCTTTACGTCAAGGTAGGGGGCAAGACCATAGCTGACCTCGTAAGGATGTCGGTCAAGGACCTGCTGGCGTGGTTCAACGGGCTGAAGCTCAACGAGACGGACACGAAGATAGCCGAGCGGCTGATAAAGGAGATAACCAACCGCCTGACGTTTCTGAACGACGTAGGTTTAGGGTATCTGACGCTTGACCGCCTGAGCAACAGCCTTTCGGGCGGCGAGAGCCAGCGAATCAACCTTGCGACGTCGTTAGGGTCGTCGCTCGTAGGGTCGCTGTATATTCTCGATGAGCCGAGCATAGGGCTGCATCCGCGCGACACGGCTCGCCTTATCGGTGTGCTCGAAAAGCTGCGCGACTTGGGCAACACCGTGGTAGTAGTGGAGCATGAGGAGGAAATCATGGAGGCTGCGGACTATATAATAGACGTGGGTCCGGAGGCGGGAGCCAACGGCGGCAAGATTGTCTATCAGGGTCCGGCATCGGAGCTTCCTGCCGCGAAGGGGAGCTATACGGCAGACTATCTGACGGGACGGCGTTCAATCCCCGTGCCGACGTCAAGGCGCGCGCCGTCGGGCTACATAGAGGTATGTGACGCCCGGGAGCATAATCTCAAGGGTATCAGCGTTAAGTTTCCCTTGGGGGTGATGACGGTGGTTACGGGAGTGAGCGGCAGCGGTAAGTCGACCCTTGTCAGGGATATCCTGTACAGGGCGATGGTACGTCAGCTCGGTGACCCCTGTGACGCTCCGGGGGCGTTCGGCGGGCTTAAGGGCGACCTGAATCGCATCGAGGCGATAGACTTTGTAGACCAGAATCCCATAGGGCGGTCATCGCGCTCCAATCCGGCAACATATCTGAAGGCATATGATGAAATCCGCGCCCTTTTCGCGTCGAAACAGGCGTCGAAGCAGCTGGGATTCACGCCGGCATATTTCAGCTTCAACGCGCCGGGAGGACGGTGTGAGGAATGTAAGGGCGAGGGCACGATAACGATAGAGATGCAGTTTATGGCAGACATAACCATAACCTGCGAGGCGTGTCACGGACTGCGTTTC
Organism: uncultured Bacteroides sp.; assembly: GCA_964586765.1. Taxonomy (GTDB): domain Bacteria; phylum Bacteroidota; class Bacteroidia; order Bacteroidales; family Muribaculaceae; genus UBA3263. Next base: position 19,539 of record CAZPHN010000028.1, on the reverse strand, counting down.
AAGCCTGAGGTGCTTGAGGTTACACATAACGGAAAGACCATAACGGATGTGCTTGACATGACCGTTGACGACGCCATAGAGTTTTTCGGACAGGGGACGTCGGCGGCTGAGAAGCGCATAGTGAGCCGCCTGATGCCGCTGAGGGAGGTAGGTCTGGGTTATGTCAAGTTGGGACAGTCGTCGTCGACCCTTTCGGGGGGCGAAAACCAGCGCGTCAAGCTGGCTTATTATTTAGGTCAGGAGTCGCCGCGCCCCACGATGTTCATTTTCGACGAGCCTACCACGGGACTTCATTTCCACGACATTTCGACGCTTCTCCACGCCTTTAACCGGCTCATAGAGGCGGGACATACGGTTGTGATTATCGAGCATAATCCGGACGTAATCAAGTGTGCCGACCATGTTATAGACATCGGTCCGGAGGGAGGCGACGCGGGCGGCAACATAGTAGCCACGGGCACTCCCGAAGAAATCATTGCCGCCGGCGGATATACCGCCGACGCCATCAGTGAAAAATTAAAAATGAAAAATTAAGAATGATACTATTTCCGCACGCTAAGATTAATCTGGGGCTTGATATCACGGGGAAGCTCCCCAATGGTTATCATACGCTCGAAACCGTCATGATTCATACGGACTGGGAGGATGTTCTAGAACTGACTCCCGCCGCGGAGACCGAGCTGGTATGCACGGGTCGCGCCGTTGACTGTCCGCCGGAGACGAATCTCGTCATGAAGGCTTTCCGGCTGATGGAGGCAGAGACGGGTGGACTTCCGCCCACGCGCATCCAGCTCCATAAGAATATACCCGACGGGGCGGGGTTGGGCGGCGGGTCAGCCGATGCCGCCTATACGCTGCGGGGGCTGAATGAGCTGTATAATCTGGGGTTTGCGCCGGAGCGTCTGGCAGAAGCCGCCGGCAGACTCGGTTCGGACTGTCCGTTTTTTATATATGACCAGCCGATGCTCTGTACCGGAACGGGTACGGATATGCGCCCCGTGGAGCTTCCGGGGCTGCTGTCGACGGGGTTGACCCTTGCCATAGTCAAGCCGCCGGTAGGGGTATCGACCGCCGAGGCTTATGCGGGAGTGACGCCATATAAAGGTCACCGCAAGTCGCTGATGGAGCGTATAGAGCTGCCCGTTGACCGCTGGCAGCACGCCGTGGGGAATGATTTCGAGCCCTCAGTGATTGCCGCCAAGCCACGGATTGGCGAGATAAAGGCGCGTCTGCTCGGACTCGGGGCTGTCTACAGCCAGATGTCGGGGAGCGGGTCGGCGGTTTTTGCGTATTTCCCAAAGGCTGATTCTGTCATTTTGGCAGACCTGCTGAGAAAAGAGTTTGCTGATTGTGACGTTCACGTAGGACGGTGAACGCTTTCGCCCTTTCAGTTGTTACTAAGTAACATTGGCACACTTTTTGATATATTAAACAACTATGGGAAAACGAAACAGATTCAAATATTACAGAAATATGGACCAAAATAAGAAATCATATGAAGATGAACCCGTTGACGAGAACCTCAACCCGGAGGAAGCCGCCGACGAGTCACAGGTAGCCGATAAGGCAGAACAGCCTGAAGAAACCAACGAACTGGACGCCTTCAAGAAGCAGCTTGAGGAGACTCAGGCGGCATTAGAGAAGGAAAAGAAGGAATATCTTTTCCTGATGGCGGATTTTGACAACTTCCGTAAGCGTACGCTGCGCGAAAAGTCGGAAATATTGCGCAATGGCGCGGAGTCGGCGATGAAAGGGCTGCTCCCCATCGTTGATGACTTTGAGCGCGGACTTGACGCAATCAAGGACACGGACAACGCCGAGGCTGTAAAGGAAGGTATGGTTCTTATCTACAATAAATTCCTGAAATATCTCGAGCAGAACGGAGTAAAGCCGATGGAAAGCACCGGCGCGGACTTTAACGACGAGCTTCACGAGGCTGTCGCTCTGGTTCCCGGAGCTCCCGAGCAGAAAAACAAGGTTATCGACACCCTCCAGAAGGGGTATATGCTTAACGACAAAGTCCTGCGTCACGCCAAGGTGGCAGTAGGTCAGTAAACAAACACAACTTACAGCCATGGCAGAAACGAAACGAGATTATTATGAAGTACTCGGAGTTGAGAAGAGTGCTTCGGCAGATGAAATAAAAAAGGCATACCGAAAGGCAGCCATCAAATATCACCCGGACAAGAACCCGGGCGACAAGGAAGCGGAAGAAAAGTTCAAGGAAGCCGCCGAGGCTTACGATGTGCTTTCCGACCCTGAAAAGCGACAGAAGTATGACCAGTTCGGTCATAACATGGGACCGCAGGGATTTGGCGGCGGCGGATTCAGCGGATTCGGCGGCGGCAGAGGCTTTACGATGGAGGATATCTTCTCGCAGTTCGGCGACATTTTCGGCGGACACTTTGACGGCGGCGGCTTTGGTCGCGCGTCGGGTCGCGGCTCGTCGCGCGGACGTAAGCCCGTGCGTAAGGGCTCGGACCTCCGTATCAATGTCAAGCTCTCGCTTGCCGACATAGCCTCAGGAGTCACCAAGACACTCAAAATCCCCACCAACGACAAGTGTACCTACTGTAACGGCACGGGCGCAAAGGACGGCACCGCCTTCCAGACGTGTCCTACGTGTCACGGCTCGGGCGTAGTCACCCAGATGCAGCAGTCCATTTTCGGCCCGATGCAGTCAGAGGCAATCTGCCCGCAGTGTAACGGCGACGGCAAGATTATCACCACCCCCTGTTCCCACTGTTCGGGAACCGGCGTGCAGCGCAAGGAAAACACCGTATCCTTCACCATTCCCGCAGGCGTATCGGACGGTATGGTGCTTACGGTCAAGGGGAAAGGTAACGCTCCCGCCCACGGCGGCATAAACGGCGACCTGCTCGTTGTGGTCAACGAAGTGAAGGACGCCGAGCTTATCCGCGACGGCAACGACATTATCTACAACCTGATGCTTGACCTTCCCACCGCCACATTAGGCGGAGCCGTAGAGGTGCCGACCATTACCGGACGCGCCCGCCTGAATATTCCCGCCGGCACTCAGCCCGGCAAGGTGCTCCGAATGCGCGGCAAGGGTCTGCCTGACCCCAACGGTGGCGCAAGGGGCGACGAGCTGATTAACGTGATGGTCTACATCCCCGAAACCCTTACGGAGACGCAGAAGGCGCAGTTCGAGGCAATGAAGCAGGACCCCAACATCAAGCCTGACCCTGCCACCACCCGCCGCATCTTCTCAAAGCTCAAACATATTTTCCAGTAAATAAACAGTGCCGGAGGCACGCTATCGTTAATAACCCCGGGTCTTTAGCCCGGGGTTTATAGTGATATGCCAAAACAGTCCCGGAGGGACGATAGTGTGCCTCCGGCACGACATTACAATTAAATATATTAAATTTTTGTGTCCGTTTTCGCGTTTTAGAGCGGGGAGCGGTGGAAAATCAAAAATTTTATCGTAAATTTGCAGCATAGTTAAAATATAATTCAAGTATGAATCTGTTTGAAAGAATGACAACCAAGGCGCGCCAGCTGCAGCGTCGCGTTGTTCTGCCTGAGGGCACTGAAATCCGTACTCTGTCGGCTGCCGACCGCATCATAGCCGACGGACTTGCCAAAGTAACTCTTATCGGTAATCCCGACGAAATCAAGGCTCTTGCTGCTGAAAACGGTCTGAACTCCATCGCCGCCGGCGCAACTATTGTCGACCCCCGCGATGAGGCCGTCATTGACCGATATGCTCCGATTTTGCTTGAACTGCGCCGCAGCAAGGGCATGACTGAGGAGCAGAGCCGCAAGACTGCTGCCGACCCGCTCTATCTGGGCTGCCTTATGATTAAGGGAGGCGACTGTGACTGCATGGTCGCCGGAGCTGAAAATACAACCGGAAATGTGCTCCGCGCTGCCTTCCAAGTCATCAAGACCGCTCCCGGCATCGATACCGTTTCAGGCGCGTTCCTGATGGTTCTTCCCGAGGGTTCGCCCTACGGCGAGGACGGTCTGCTGGTGTTTGCCGACTGTGCCGTTGTGCCTGACCCCGATGCACATCAGCTGGCTCAGATTGCGCTCGAATCAGCCGAAACCGCCCGCAATATCGCCGGTATCGAACCGCGTATCGCCATGCTGAGCTTCTCGACCAAGGGCTCTGCAAAACATGAGCGCGTTGACAAGGTCATCGAGGCTACCCGTCTTGTCCATGAAGCCAATCCCGACCTCTGTGTTGACGGCGAGCTTCAGGCTGATGCCGCTTTGGTTCCCTCCGTAGGTTCGAAGAAGGCTCCCGGCTCAACCGTTGCCGGACGTGCCGACGTACTGGTGTTCCCGTCGCTCGAGGTAGGCAATATCGCCTATAAGCTCGTTCAGCGTCTGGGCGGCGTTGAGGCTATCGGTCCCGTTCTGCAGGGTCTCGGAGCTCCTGTCAATGACCTGAGCCGCGGCGCGTCGGTTGACGATATCTACAAGACCATCATAATGACCTGTAATCAGAAATAAAATATCATCGGAAAAACAATGAAAATCCTCGTTCTCAACTGCGGAAGCAGCTCCGTTAAATATAAACTCATCGATTCAGTGACCGAGAAAGTGCTTGCCGAAGGCGGCGTTGAAAAAATCGGTCTCCCCGACGGTTTCCTGAAGTTCAAACTTGCCGATGGCTCCAAGGCAATCCGCGAGCTCGGTCTCGTTGGTCATGACGGTGCCATCAAGGGTGTTCTCGACGTGCTGACCGACCCTGAGGTTGGCGTAATCAAGGACTTCAACGAAATCGGTGCGGTAGGTCATCGTATGGTTCATGGCGGCACCAAGTTCGCTTCATCCGTGCTGATTACCGACGAGGTTAAGGACAAGGTTCGCGAATGTACCCCCCTCGCTCCGCTTCACAATCCCGCCAATATGGTCGGCGTGGAGGCAATCGAGGCTCTGCTCCCCAGCGTTCCTCAGGTAGGTGTGTTCGACACGGCTTTCCATCAGACCATGCCCGCCAAGGCTTATATGTATGCCCTGCCTTATGAGTTCTACGAAAAGGACGGCGTCCGCCGCTACGGCTTCCACGGCACCAGCCACCGCTACGTATCCCAGCGCGTATGCGAAATTCTCGGCGTAGATATCAAGGACCAGAAAATCATTACCTGCCACATTGGCAACGGCGGCTCTATCACAGCCGTCGACGGCGGTAAGAGCATCGATACCTCCATGGGTCTCACCCCCACCGAGGGTCTGATGATGGGCACCCGTGTGGGCGATGTCGACCCCGGTGCGCTGGCTTATCTGCTTGAGAAATATAACTGGACCGTTGCTGATTTCCAGAAGGTCATCAACAAGCAGAGCGGTGTTGCCGCCATCTCAGGTGTCGGTAGCGACATGCGCGATGTCGAGGCTGCTTATCATGCAGGCAACGAGCGTGCAGCCCTCGCCCTCGAAATGTATAAGAACCGAATTATCAAATATATCGGAGCTTATGCCGCAGAAATGGGCGGAGTTGACATTATCGTATTTACCGGCGGCGTAGGTGAGAACCAAGTTGACGTGCGCGAGGACGTATGCGCTCCGCTGAAATTCATCGGCGTTGAAATTGACAAGGAGGTTAACAATACCGTTCGCGGTACTGAAACCGTGATTTCTACTCCCGAATCGCGCGTTAAAGTGGTTGTAGTTCCTACCGATGAGGAACTGATGATTGCCCGCGACACCAAAGAAATCGTTTCCAAGTTATGATTAGAGTCGCTATTGTAGGCTACGGCAACATAGGTCGCTACGTCCTTGAGTCGGTTCTCGAAGCTCCGGACATGGAGCTTGCCGGCATCGTGCGCCGTTCAGTTGCCGATATCCCTGTTGAACTGCAACAATATAAGGTAGTTACCGATATTGCCGAACTCGGTAAGGTTGACGTGGCTATCCTTGCCACTCCTACACGCCATGTCGAGGAAAATGCGGCGAAATATCTCGCTGCCGGCATCAACACGGTTGACTCCTTCGATATCCATGGCAGTATTGTCAGCCTGCGTCAGCATCTGGGCGAAGTGGCGCGTGCCAACGGCACGGTTGCTGTTATCGCCGCCGGATGGGACCCGGGCAGTGACTCCGTGGTGCGCACCTTGATGGAGGCTGCCGCTCCCAAGGGTGTGACATATACCAACTTCGGACCCGGCATGAGCATGGGGCATAGCGTCTGCGTACGCTCCAAGGAGGGTGTCAAGGATGCAATCTCCATGACCATTCCCCTCGGAACCGGCATTCACCGCCGTATGGTCTACGTTGAGCTCCTGCCCGGCGCGAAACTCGAGGATGTGGCTGCCGCTGTCAAGGCTGACCCCTATTTCGCCTCTGATGAGACCCACGTCTTTGAAGTCCCCTCGGTTGACGCCGTACGTGACATGGGGCATGGCGTAAACATGACCCGCAAGGGTACTTCCGGTCGCACTCCCTCCCAGCGTCTCGAGTTCAACATGGCTATCAACAATCCTGCCCTTACCGCCCAGATTCTTGTTGGCGCGGCACGCGCATCCATGCGTCAGGCTCCCGGAGCCTACACCATGGTCGAGATTCCCGTGATTGACCTCCTGCCCGGTGAGCGCGAAACCTTGATTTCACATCTTGTATGATTGTACTTATTTCTAACGACGACGGTATCGGCGCAAAAGGCATTCATGCCCTCATAGACAGGATGAAGGCTGTTGCGCCCGATGCCGAAGTATATGCTGTCGCTCCTGATGGTCCGCAGTCGGGTCAGAGTTCAGCCATTACCGTCAATCATCCGCTGTCCATAATTAAACATCCGGACTATAACGGCGCGAAGATGTTTTCCGTAACCGGCACTCCCGTCGATTGCGTGAAACTCGCCATGCATGCCATCGTGCCGCGCACGCCTGACCTGATGCTCAGCGGCATTAACCATGGCTCCAATTCCGGCAACTCGAATATCTATTCCGGTACTATGGGCGCGGCTATGGAAGCCTGTATGATTGGCATTCCCGCCATCGGTTTCTCGCTTTTAGACTATCGGCCTGATGCCGATTTCTCCCTTGCCGGTCCCGCCATGGAGCGTATTATCCGCACGGTACTTGAAAACGGACTTCCCGCCGGGGTGTGTCTTAACGTCAATATGCCCGCGGGATGTGAGCCTGAAGGTATCAAGGTTACTACCTGCGGCATAGGTCGCTGGACCGAGGAATATGCGGACTATGTTGACCCCTTCGGTCGTAAATTTTACTGGCTGACGGGTCAGTACGTAGACCTTGCCGCTAATGACCCTGCTGCCGATAGCTACTGGCTTAGCCGCAACTACGTCACCGTGACTCCCATTCGCCCGGACCAGACAGCCAATGATGCCATTGCCGGACTTTCAACCATTCTTGACTAAAAAAACTCAATACCCTTTAAATGCCTGACCATACAGCCGCCCTCGATTCCATTTCCGCTGCTATCGCGCCGGAGCTGACCCAGCTAAATCAGCGTATAATGCTTTCATTATCGTCGTCTAACGATATGATGAACAGCATTATTCAGGAATATTTGCGGCGTAAGGGCAAGCAAATCCGCCCTATAACCGTAATCCTCTCGGCTCAGCTTTTCCGTCAGCAAACCGACCATAAGGTCATATCTACTGCCGCTGCCGTCGAGATGCTCCATAATGCCTCGCTTATTCATGATGATGTGGTCGATGAATCGGATATTAGGCGCAATGAGCCCACGGTCAATGGTATCTGGGATAACCACATTGCCGTCCTTGTAGGCGACTTTTTCACCTCAACATCGCTCCAGCTTGCCAACGAGACAGGCGATATCCGTATCATCGGTGCGCTTGCTTCGCTTGGACGTCAGCTTGCCATGGGTGAGCTTGACCAGATTTACAACGCCCGTTTCCACCGTCTCAACGAGCAGGCTTATATGCAGACCATCGAACGCAAGACCGCCTCGTTGTTCATTGCATGCGCCGAGATGGGCGCATATGCCGCCGGATGTGACTCGACCGACCCACGCCTGACGGCTCTCTGTGAGTTTGCGCGGCTTCTTGGTCTCTGTTTCCAGATAACGGATGATATTTTCGACTATTATGCCGCTGCCGACGGCGAGATAGGCAAACCTACGGGCAATGACCTCCGTGAGGGAAAGATTACGCTTCCCCTGCTTAGCGTCCTGCTCAACGAAAGCACTCCCGGCCGCGATGAAATGCTTGCATTGGTGAGCCGTGATAACCTTACTGCGGACGAGATTACGCGTTTGATTGACTTTGCCGTAGCCAATGGTGGCATTGAATATGCACGTTCAGTCAATCGTCAGCTCGCCGCCCGCGCTACCGAAGCCCTTACAGCTGCCTTCCCCGACACTCCCGCCCGCGGGATGCTCCTCGACCTACTTACCCACATCCTCTCCCGCCGCAAATAACCAATTAATGGACAAGAAAGAAATATTCGATAGAATAGAATATGTCGTGGCTTGTATAGGGGCATTCGCACAGAAATATGGGCTCTCTAACCAGCAGGCTTACGCCTATCTGCGCCGTTTTACGGGTATAGATTTCCTTCTTGATTGCTATGCCGCTGAACACACGCTCTCTATTGATGATGCCGTTTCTGATCTTCAAGTAATTTGCCACCGGGAAGGAGGTAAGATATGATTCATCTGTATCATGGCTCTAATGTACGCATTGAGCAGATTGACCTTTCACGCAGTAAGCGGGGTAAGGATTTCGGGCAGGGATTCTATCTTAATGCAAATCCTGACCAAGCCATGACAATGGCATTACGGACCACAAGATTTCTTAATGAGGGTCAGCCTACATTGTCATGCTTTGAGTTTGATGAAGAGGAGGCAAAGAGATTGGGGCTATCTATAAAGGTTTTTCCTGATTATTCTGAGGAATGGTCTGAGTTTGTAATAATGAACCGCAAAAACAATACTGACATTCCGGCACATTCCTACGATATTGTGATTGGTCCGATTGCTGATGACACGGTCGGAGTCCAGATTCGGCGTTACATGATGGGGTATCTGTCAGCGTCCGCGCTTGTGGAGGAATTGAAATTCAAAGGAGACCATGCTGTACAGTATTTCTTCGGCACACCTCGCGCTATCTCGCTTTTAAAACATATCGAACCATGACCCAAGACATACAGTTTCAAATTGAATGCCTTGCGGCGGAACTTGCCGAGATGCTCATGGCAGAATATGGGTGGGACATACGGCGCGCTCTTGATGAACTTTATTCATCAGTCACTTTTGCAAAGCTAAACGATCCTCAGTGTGGTCTCTACTATCAGGGAGCTGTCTACATCTACCAGTTTCTCAAATCTGAAATTGAGACCGGTAAAGTCGCGTAGTACATCATTACGTGCGAAATTTTTTGAAATTCGCAGGAAAAGTGTTATTTTTGCGGTAAATATCAATAATAAAACCAAATCTATTATCAATGAGATTCTTTTATTCCCTGTGTCTGGCTGCCATTGCCGCCGGTTCCGCTATTGCGGCTCCGGAGGGTGAACTCGTTTTGGTTGACCAGACTTTACCAAATCCTGACAATGAACCGGCTCCGGTTCATCCCATACCGCATGATCGTCAGGTCAAGTGGATGGAAACCGAATTTTATGCGTTTTTCCACTATGGCATGAATACCTTTACCAATGCGGAGTGGGGTAATGGTGATGAAGACACGAAAAAGTATGCGCCTCTGAGCAAACCCAATCCTCGCCAGTGGCTCGAATCAGTGAAAGCTGCCGGCATGAAGGGCGGTATCGCCGTTGTAAAGCATCATGACGGCTTCTGTTTATGGCCTACCGAAACCACTGACCACTCAATAGTCAATGCCGGCAATGAAAACGGTAAGACCAACATTGCCGAAGAATTTGGCAAGGCAGCGCGCGAACTCGACATGAAATATGGTTTCTACGTGAGCCCTTGGGACCGCAATTCCGCTTACTATGGCGACGGTACCAACCAGTATGTCGAGAAGGTTTTCAAAAAACAGTGTGAAGAGTTGACCGCTTACGGCGCCGACCAGTTTGAAATGTGGTTTGACGGAGCTAATGGCGGCACCGGATACTATGGCGGTGCGAACGAGAACCGCAGTATTGATGCTTCTACTTACTATGATGTTCCCAACCTTCGTGACTGGGTTCACAAAAAGATGCCTGACTGCGTAATGTGGGGCGTTGGCGATGAAGCACGCTGGATTGGTAACGAAGCCGGGTGGGCAGGTGAAACCTGCTGGAGCTACGGCGACGGCGTCAATGGTAATCCCGATGCTTGGTATTGGAAACATGGCGAATCTGATGCCAAGGCTACTAACAAAGGCTGGTTCTGGCATGCAGGTGAGACCCCTCATAATGCTGACCGCATCTGGCAGTTCTATATGGAGACCGTGGGCAGAAACGCCACTCTTATTCTCAACTATCCTCCTAACAACCATGGCTTGCTGCCTGATGCTGACGTTAAGGTGCTAAAGAGTTTTGGCGAAATGCTCCAGAAGCGTCTCGGCACAGACCTTGCCCTCGACGCTACGGTTGAGGCTACAGCCACGCGTGCCAACGGCGTATCACGCACTTATGATGCCGCTAATGTCATTGACGGTGACAAGGAGACCTACTGGGCTGCTCCCGACGGCGTTACCGACGTAACCCTCACCCTTACCTTCGATGAACCTAAGAATGTCCACCTGATTGCACTTCAGGAGTACATGCGTCTGGGTCAGCGTGTCAAGGAGTTCGAAGTTGAAACCTCTGCCGACGGCTATACTTGGGAACCATTCTCGGGAATGCAGACCACCACTATCGGTTACAAACGTATTCTTGCCCTTAACGGCAGCACCTCTAATTACGGCAATGGCAAAGACCTCAAGGCTGTGCGCATCCATATCAAGGATGCCAAGGCTTGTCCGACGCTCCATACCGTTAGCATATATTAATCTTTTACCGTGACTGAAACAATGAAAAGATTTGCATTAATCCTCGGTATGGCTGCGGCTGTGATGCCCGCGAGTGCCGAATGGACCAAAGATATTGATTTTGAAACCGGAGAAGGCTATAAGGCTATTTCCGTTTATGACTGCTGGGAGACCTCTCCGTTCCGTACCGGAGTCCTTTCGCTTACTCCGCAGATTGTGGCAAACCCCGATCTGACGGAAAATGAAATAATCCAAGCCATTCCTAATCCTTCTGCTTCTGTAGCGGGTGCACAGCGTTCGCGTTTCGGCTCGAACCGTTTCGGCTTGCGCGTTGACTTTGCCGATGATAACTGCTTTGAGCTGACCCCGTCGGTAAAATATGTTCATGTCAAGCTTCATAAACCGATTGAAGGTCGAGTTATGCTCGTTGGTCTCGGCTCGCGCGATGACGTTGCCGATCAGGACCCCTATGTAGAGCAGTTCTGGACCGTCAGCACTAACCGAGCCGAAGCAGGAAAATGGAACGACATGGTGTTTGCCATCAAGGGAGCCGGAGGTATTACGATGCGCTCGTTCGTTCTTGTACCTGATTTGGAGTCACCCCATAACCTTACCTCTGATTTCCTTTTCTATATTGACGATATTAAGGTTAATGACGTCCCCTCGTCTGAGCTCGTTTATGAGTATTACAGCACATCCTTTGACAAGGATGCAACCATCGATCGCTCTGACCGCTATTCGAGTTATGTAGAACTCAAAGGCTCGAAATATGGCACCCAGCGCATAGCTCTCAAGCAGCAGAGCGACAAAAAGGCTTATCAGGACTTTACCACTGCTCATCCGATGACCGTTGAAGCCGGCGAGAAAGTAACTCCCTCCATCGGCTATTCCGGAGGATGGATGAACGCTTACTGTTACATCGACCTTGTGCGTGACGGTCACTTCACCGTTACTGACGGCAGCGACAGTGAGCTGGTTGCCAAGTCGCCCTCAGGCAATAATTCAACCCTTCCCGCCTTTACCGTTCCCGCTGACCTTGAGCCCGGTCTCTACCGTATGCGCTTCAAGATTGACTGGGACTGCACTGAACCTGAAGGTAATGCCACCCCTGACAATGCTCTGGTTGCCAACGGAGGCGTGATTGCCGACGTGATGCTCAATGTGGTTGCTCCCGGCTCCATGGCTACGGTCAATGACTTCCAGCTCAATGGCGAAATCCTCGCCGCCGACGGCAGCAAACTTTCTAACTATCAGGTGCCCGCCTTTGAACCCTTCGAAGTACTTATCGCTCCTGAAAACGGCTTTGAAAACGATGGCTTTACCATCAAGTACGGTTACGGAACCATTGACACCGAAGGTGAGGAAAACCGCTATGACAAGTACGGCAACCCCAACTGGTTTGTCGAGAACATTCCCTTCGGAGCCTTTGAAAAGGGAAGTGACCTCTACACCATCCCCGGAAAGTATATGTTCGGCAACGTCCTCCTGCAGGGACGTATGGCGCAGGTTGGTACCCGTGAGGATTATTATAGTGTCAACTTTGACAAGGGGCTGACCATCTCGCGCACTGACCGCCACCTTAATTCTATCACCCTGCAGCCCCAAGGCGGCAATGCCAAGCAAATCAGTTTGGCTGATAACAATAATCCCCGCTACGTTTATGTTGAAAAACTTGAAAATCCCGTTGATGTTTATGTAGGCAAACCGGTAAGCACTACTGTTGACTATACCGGTCGCGCCATGCATTCATATCTCTATATTGACTATGATGACAACGGTTTTTTCGATTTTACCCTCAGCGGTGAGGGTGTTCCGGCAAAAGGCAGCGAAATTGTAAGCTTTACTCACTATGAAGGTAAGAACTCTGCCGGCGAATCGCTCAACGGTGGTGGCGAATTCGTTTCGAAGATGCCTGATTTTACCATTCCGTCAACTCTTGCCCCCGGCAAATATCGTGCCCGTTTGAAAATTGACTGGAACAATATCAATCCCGGTGGTCGCGTGAACTATGAAAGTGACGGCAATAAGATTGATGAAAATGGCGGTGCCGTTCTTGATTTTATGCTGAATGTGGTTGAAGATGAGGCTGATGAGATTGATGAAATCAACGCCATCGAGACCGAAAGTGAGGTTTATGACCTGCTTGGTCGCAAAGTTGAGCGTCCTGCAAAGGGAAATATACTGATTGTCAACGGTAAAACAACCAAATTGTGAACAAAATTGAAATAAAGACACTCGACGCGCTGCCTGAGGCGGCGCGCGAGTTTATCAATAGTCTCGGTGACCGTACCGTGGTTACGTTCAAGGGAGAGATGGGAGCCGGCAAGACTACCTTTATCAATGAGGTTTGCCGCCAGCTCGGAGTGGAAACCGACGCCACCTCGTCGCCTACTTTTGCCTTGGTCAACGAGTATCGGTCAGACACTACGGCTGAACTAATCTATCATTTTGACCTCTATCGTCTCGAAGACTTTGAGGAAGCCTTGGATATGGGTATCGAGGACTATCTTGACTGCGGAGCCCTCTGCCTGATAGAATGGCCCGACATAATCGACCCGATTCTGCCTACGGACGTTGTTGAGGTCTCCCTCACCGTCGAGCCCGACGGCTCCCGTCTGCTGACTTGGGACTGATACAATAAGGAACTGTCTAACAAGTTTAGACAGTTCCTTATTTATGGAGGTGGGCATGGTTGCTTGGGGGCGGCATGCGTCCTCGCATGCCGGAAATATCGCTCAAAATATCTGTCGCCCAAATGATTACAGACACGCGAGGACGCGTGTCGCCCCCAAGAAAAGAGAAGCCGTCTAAACTTGTTAGACAGCCTCTTATTCTTTTATCGGTTTAGCCAAGCGGCGTGATATTCGTCGAGTATCCCGCGTATGGCTGCGCCTATCTTTAGATAATCAGCATCGTTCAGGTTGGCTAAGGATACGCGCACACTCCATGCGGGACCGTCGAAGCCGTCGCCGTTGAGCAGCACAATGGCGGTTTCCTTTGCTAAGCGGATTACAAAGTCGAGAGGCTCATAGTTTTCCTCGAGATAGCGGGCAAAGTCATCGCCGTAGAATTTACGCGCCCATACCATCATGTCGATTTCGCTGTAATAACCGGCGCGATTTGGGTCGGGAAGTAGGGTAAATCCAGTGGTGCTCCAGAGATTTTCAAGGCGGTGTTGAATCATCTTGATAAGTCGCGGCTGAATGTCATCATGATGGAGATAGGCAAACGCCGAGAAGAGTGCCATCTGAATCTGCTGTGGCGTGGAAAGACCGGCGGTATGGTTCAGAGCCACTGCGCGGCTGTCGGCTACCAGACGGTCAATAAACTTGAGCTTCTCAGGCTCGAGCGTGAGCGAAGAATAACGCTCGTTGAGCAGCTTTTTCTTGTCGGCGGGAAGCTGAGACAGGCGGTAGTCGAAAACATTGTCGGGGCGCAGAGCCATGGCGGCGACACGCCAGCCAGTCGCGCCGAAGTATTTAGAGTAGGAGTACAGACAGATGGTGTTGTAAGGCAGGACGTACATCAGTGACTTGAAGCCTTCAATGAAAGTGCCGTAGACATCATCGGTAATAATCATAAGGTTAGGATTATCCTTTTTTACCACGTCAACCAACTGGTCCATAACCTCCTTCGACAAAGCTACCGAGGGCGGATTTGAAGGATTTGTGATGCAGACACACTTCACCGCGGGGTCACGCAGCTTGTCTATTTCTTCCTTTGGATACTGCCAGTCATGATATCCGTTTTTCTCAACCTTGTTGGCACTGACGTAGACAATCTCATAGCCATACTCCTTCAGTGTAGGAATTTCCAGATATGGGGTAAAGCATGGGGTCAGGAGCGCGATTTTGTCGCCCGGCTCCATCAGGAAGTTCTCCTTCATGGAGTTAAACATATAGACCATGCCGGCGGTGCTACCTTCGGTTGCGAATATGTCATATTCGGTAGTGTCCTTGCCGCCTCCCATAGCCCAGCGGAGGTATTCGCGAGTAATCTGCTCGGTGTATTTCAGTATTCGGGGCGGAGTGGGGTAGTGGTCGCCTGTAATGCCATCAACTAACTCAAAAACGAAATCATCGGGGTCCGCGTTAAGGTCTGTGGTCACATGGGTATAGAAGTGGCGCAACACTTTCGAGCCTATTTCGTCGCGGTGGCGGTTAAGGAAGTCGCGGAAGCGCGCGGCAATGCCGTCAGACGCAGGTGAGGCTGCTATACCCCATTCTGCTACGTAGGGGTTGCGTTCCGCCTCTTCCATGGCAAATTCGCCAAGCAGGAAGAAGGCGCGTCGCGGGAAGGTCAGAATCCAATTAGGATTACCGCGTCCGGCATTTAAAAAAGTGTTGGCTGAGTTGCGGGCGTCTTTCTGTGCCATATCAATGAGGGTGCCTTTGATTTCAAAGGGGCTCATGGCAGAGAGTTCTTTTTCGAATTCTTTAGAAGTGTCTTTCATGCTTTATAAAGTTTTGTCAAGTTTTATCGTGTGTTTCAGCTAACGAGAATCAAGGCTACGCCCATTAGAATCAGCAGCGTATTTCCGATAGCGTATGTTACCGTATAGCCCATGGCGGGAACGGTGCTGCCCAAGGCATCCTGAATTGCGCCGAGGGCGGCGGTTGTGGTTCGCGAACCTGCGCAGCAGCCCAAGTTGATGGCTGGGCGGAATTTGAACACCTTGGCTCCGAGAATAAGGCTGATGAGCAGCGGAAGGGTGGTTGCGACCGCTCCGACCACGAATACCATCCAGCCTACCTGCTGGAGTCCGGTTACGAATGTCGGACCCGAGGTGATGCCTATGACGGCGATAAACATATTCAGTCCGAGATTATTGAATACCCAGAGGGCGGGTTTCGGTATGCGTCCGAATGTGGGATGCTTGGAGCGCAGCCAGCCGCAAATCAGACCTGAAATGAGCGCGCCGCCGCTCGTGGAGAGGCTGATGGGCACATTGCCCGCATGAATGGTGATGAGACCGACAAGACAGCCAATTACTATGCCGAGTCCTACGAGAATCATATCGGTTGCTGTCGACGGACGGTCGGCATAACCTATATGGGGGATTGCCTCGTTGACTTCGCGCTCAAGTCCGACTATGGTCAGCGTATCGCCGCCTTCAATTACTGTCTTGGCAAATACCGGGATATTCACTCCGCTGCGGCTTATTGACTTGATGGTTATGCCATACATATATTTCTGGCTGCGCAGCTCGTTGACAGTCATGCCGCCAATGAGTTTCTTCTTTGCCATCACGTCAATCTGTTCGGCGGGGAAGTTGAGCAGTTCGGCGTCATTGACCTCCGGTCCAATCCACTGCTCATCGCCAATGATATACTCACGCCTACCGGAAAGGACTATTTCATCGCCATTTTCAATTCTTACGTCCGGTCCTATTTCAATGATATCACCGTCATGACGCACACGCTCTACGAAAAGGCGTTTTCCCTGCTCGAGCAGATAGCTTTCAACTTCCTTAATGGAACGGGGCTGAGAAAAATAGTCGGCTGTTGCTTTGTAGGCACGGAATGCCACGGGGCGGTTGGCGTTGACAAAGCCGGGGTCTGTGGTGACGCTGCCTGCGTTCATTTCTTTTTCCAGAGCCTTGGTGTCGGCTTTCACCTTATCAATGCCGCCAAGGAGTTTCGGACCGAGCCAGCTTAAAATCCATGCTGAGCCGATGGTACCGAATACGTAAGTCACGGCGTAGGTCACGGGAATAAGGTCGGACCACTGCTTGACCTGTTCGGGCGATGCGCCACGCGAGCCCAAGGAGTCAATTCCGGCTCCGATTGCCGCCGAGATGGTCTGCGCGCCGGCAAATACACCCAGCGTCTCGCCTACGTTATAGCCCATGAGACGGCATATGCCCCATGTGCAGACAAGTACCAGCACGCACTCTACCACAGCGAAGCCAACCTGCTTCAGACCGTCGCCTCGGAGCGAGCGGAAAAACTGCGGACCTACGCTGTAGCCTATGGCAAAGAGGAACAGGAGGAAAAATACATTCTTGATAGGTCCGGCAATCTGAATGTCCATCTGACCGACAAGAACGCCGACAAGCAGGACAGACGTGACCGTGCCTAAGGAGAATCCCTTAAATTTCAGTTTGCCTATATAAAAACCTATTCCGAGGGTAAGGAAAAGCGGAATGGCGGGATTATTACGGCAAATTTCGGTAAACCAATCTAACATTGCATGAACAGTTTGAAAAATCAGAAAAATATGTGTGTTATTCTGGAAATTTCAACGTTTGCAGTGTCAGAAATGTTCAGTTTAGTGACCAAGCCGGTGCGTGAAATGTAGAATCAGGCAGCAAGTCGGCGGGAATTGAGTCAAGAGTTACGCGATAGGTATGCGTGCCTTTGATTTGAGGTCGGGGGCGGACGGTCATGGTCGTACCCTCGATTACCACGGAGGCGGAGGTAGACCGGCGCGGAATGTATTGCCCGCGGTCATCAGCCGGCGCGGGCGCGGCATGTCTGGGCCAGTAGGAAAGGCTGACTGTATCGGTGAGCGTAATCGGAGAAATGTCGCGTCGGTCAGCGAGTAAATGACATGCCGCTGCGTAGCGTTCGCGCCCTAATCCGTCACCACATGTGCCTCCGATGCTGAAATTTGTGCGAATTAGCATCGAATCCGCGCGTAAATCATACTTTTTGTAGCTGAAATCATCGGTTTCGTAATAAGCACCTGCGCCGGTCGAGTCAATCACACCGAAATTAGCCTGCACCCCGAGCGGACGCGGCAGCGAGTCAAGCAGCGACTCAAAATCAGCAAGCGTCCGGCAGCGTCCGAGAGCCTGCGCCATAATAAAACCCTCTTGGTCTACAAATTTTGCGGTATCGGGCGCAAGATTATAGGACGCCGTGTTCATGACTGCAAATCCGGCGGAGTTTACGCCAACCCATGCTTCGGCAAGGGCGGAGTCACCGGCGTTGAAAAGGGCTATGAAAGGGAGCTCGCCGGGACGGTCAACCCGCGCCACGAAGTTTTGGAGATGGGACGTGTCGCGATGTTTCCAAAGGAGAGTCTTTCCGTTGAGCGATGCCCCCGGACCGACAATGGCGGAGGTACACGCGAGCGCGGCGACCCCGACGCTGAGTGTCGCCAAGAGTGCGGTTCGGCGGTTCATCAGGCGGGAAGGAGCGAGAGAAGGTGTGAGCGCAGGCGTGTCCACGGGATGTAGGTCATGCCCTCGATGGTCAGCGGACGCTCATTGAGGTCAATACGTACGTAAATACGTCCGGTATTGTGGCTGCGGAACAGAATAAGCTGCAGGTTTGATGCCATCGGGACTACATTCCACGTCTGCCAGTGGGTGTCGACCGTGTCAAAATAGTGTGTAAGATAATAGCAACCGGGCAGACGCATCAGCGAAAGAAGCGGCATAAGGGTCTCAGCATGACCGAACCGGAGGCGCACGGTAGCGTTCGAGCGTCCGTCAAGGAAGTCATCCGTGGTCCGGATGAGGTCCATGAGCAGCGGGGAGGCTATGTCGGCGGGAAGGGTAGACACGGTGGTGGCTGTGCGGCTGAGATACTGACGCAGATTGTCAATTTCCCAGAGCCTGTTCATTTCTTCGGGGGTGAACAGCTCCATTGCTCCGTCGGTCAGTCCCATCGCTGCCTGTGATGACAGGCAATAATAAACATCGGACGCAAACTTGACGGGGTCAAGTCCGTCAGGGATGGTCTTGAACAGGCGCGCTATCAGTTTTTCGCCGGGCGAGGTGCGCGCGGTAAATTCATCGAGCACCTGCTGATATGGTTTTTCCTTTGCCCACTGAACGTATTCAGCGTCGGTCTGGAAAAAGCGTACAAGATTGTTGAATTCTTCGCCTGATTGGGTATTTACGGAGCCAATTCCGCTCTGAAAGCGTTTCAAAGTTGACGTAAATGCGTCCATTGACGCAATACAACGCCCAACGTAGCTGCTGATGGCGGTAACTTCCTGACCAACCACCAGCTGAGGATATGCCATACAGAGGCGGTAGGCTATACCACGCTGTTCTGCCTGCCCTAAGGAGTCGAGGTCGCCCCATAGTCCGTCGGTTACGTTGACCGCGTTATTGACCGAGGCAAGCACTTTTTCGCCATATGGAGTAAGGTCTGCTCCGGTCATTACGTCGGTGACGGCAGAAAATCGTTTTGGCGAGGTAGCATAGCGTGCGCCGTGACGCCCTACGTGGTTTATCATGATGGCAACAAGCGAATCCGGAGCCTGCACTATAGAGTCAGGCACCGGATAGGGTCGCCTGCTTCCCTGACATAAGTCAGCCGGAAGCAACTTCGCGCACGCCATAAGCGGCAGCAAAGCTATGAGGAGAAATAATTTACGCATGGTTTCCAATGTTTTTCGTGTATCCAAGACGCAAAGATAGCAATAATATTCTGTTTTCGGATAGTCCATGTGTTAAAATTTCCAATCATTATTTGGAGAATATCACAGACTGAAATAGCCTCCGGTCTTTTTAGAGCCACGGTATTCGATCTTATGTTGGTCAACCAAGTTCTTCAATGCCCTTTTTATTGTTATTATGCTCTTTTCTAATTCGTCTGCCAAAGCAACCGCGCTAATACCCGGTGATGAAACGATATGATTGTATATTAATTTTTCATTTCCATTTATCGTATCATTTATCGTATCATTTATCGTATCATTTATCGTATCATTTA
>CAZPHN010000027.1:0-28544 GCA_964586765.1 uncultured Bacteroides sp. | reverse complement strand
ACCTACGACCTCCGGGTTATGAGCCCGACGAGCTACCACTGCTCTACTCCGCGATGTCCTTTGTTTTACGGGTGCAAAGTTAGCCTTTTTATTTGGTTTGACCAAATTTTGACGCGTTAAAATTTGTTAACCATTCGGCTCAGTCATCGCTGTAATGCCTCAATACGCGTCGGTAGCTGTTGAATATCTTTGACTTGGATACAAAGCCTACATATCGGTCATTTTCATCAACTACGGGCAGATTCCATGCTCCTGTATCGTCAAAAGTCTTCATTACGCTCTCCATATTGTCGCCGATTGTTACTTTTGCAATAGGAGCAGTCATAAACTTATTGACAAACATCCGCCGGTAAAGATCCGGACGGAACATAATGTTGCGGATATCGTCAAGAAGCACAATGCCCAGCAGTCTGCCGTCGTTGTCGATTACCGGAAACAGGTTGCGCGATGATTGTGCTATGACGTCACACATCTCTTTCAGACACATATCCGGTCTGACCTTCAGGAAGTCAGTCTCGACAACAGAATCCATTTTCAGCAGCGTCAATACCGCCTTATCTTTGTGATGGGTAAGCAGGGTGCCGCGCTGCGCAAGTCGCATGGTGTAGATGCTGTATGGCTCGAAAGTCTTGATGGTTCCGTACGCGATTGTGCTTACAATGAGCAGAGGCAGAAAAAGATTATACCCGCCCGTAAGCTCTGCTGTCAGGAAGATAGCCATAAGCGGGGCGTGCATGACCGCCGACATGACTCCTGCCATACCCATCAGCGCGAAGTTCTTCGTTGACAAGTCAAGCGCGAACGCATTATTAATAATGTATGCGAAAAGAAATCCCGACATACAGCCTACGAAGAGCGATGGCGCGAATGTGCCGCCCACACCGCCTCCTCCGTTTGTTGCCGAGGTTGCAAACGCTTTAAGCATGATGATGGCGAAAATAAAGACGCCGACAGCCATAGTCGAGTACCTCTCAGTGTAAAACACGGATTGCTCGACTATCTGTGATGGGTCGCCGCCCAACAGGTCAATTATTGCTCCGTAACCTTCGCCATAGAGTGGGGGAAACACAAAAACGAGCGTTGCGAGAATTATTCCGCCTACAAGGGTCTTTTTCCATGGTTTTTTCAGCCTGCTGAACATATTTTCCATCATGTTCATGGCGCGGGTGAAGTATAGCGACACAAATCCGCAGGCTACACCGAGCAGAATGGCATACGGAATACGTGCGGTTGCAAAGTCCTCGCTCTGTATGAAAAAGAACTCAAAATTTGTGCCTGAGAATGTATACGCCACGGTTGCGGCAGAAATTGACGCTATCAGCAGCGGCATGACCGATGCCGTTGTCAGGTCGAGCATCAATACCTCTAACGTGAACAGCATTCCCGCAATCGGAGCCTTGAAAATGCCGGCTATGCCTGCCGCAGCTCCACACCCTACGAGGAGCATTAAAATTCGCGGTGACATCCTGAACAGAGACCCTAACTGCGACCCTATGGCTGCGCCCGTGTGTACAATCGGACCCTCTGCGCCGACCGAGCCGCCGAATCCTATGGTGATTGAGCTGGCAACGACGGATGTATACATATTATGTGCCTTCAGTCGTGACTTGTTCTGCGAAATCGCTTCCAATACCCGTGTTACGCCGTGGCTGATATTATCCCTTACCACGTATCGTACATAAAGCCCCGTAATCAGTATGCCTAAAACCGGATAAACTATATAGAGCCAGTTACCGCCCACCTGACTCAGGTGTCCTGTCAGTACAGTCGAGATAAAGTGGATGAGCCATTTGAGTATCAGGGCGGCAAACCCGCAGATTATGCCTACGGCTAACGCAAGCACCAATACGAAATTCTTCTCTTTGATATGGTGCTGACGCCAGTGCAGAAACCGTAGCATAGCGGCATTGATGCGCGATGATTCGTTGGCGGGATGTTCGGTTGATGTTTCAGACATATATTCGGTGGAAGCTTCATTTCCCTTGACCGCTAATGACGGTATTGAAGGTATGAAGGATTATTTTCAAATCAGTGGAAAGAGAGATATTTTCAAGATAAATAAGGTCATAACGCAGACGCTCAATCATCTGCTCGATGGTCGACGCATATCCGTAACGAACCATACCCCATGAGGTTATACCCGGTCTGACCTGATAAATCATGTGGTAGAACGGAACTATGGCGGCAATTTGCTCGGCAAAGTAACGGCGTTCGGGACGTGGTCCGACTATTGACATTTCGCCGCGGACCACATTGAGGAACTGCGGCAGTTCATCAAGTCTGTATTTACGTAGGATGTGCCCGGTACGCGTAATGCGGGGGTCATCATCTGAAGTGAGTTCAGGCTTGTTTCCTTTCTCCGCATTGACCTTCATGGTGCGGAACTTATATATATGGAACGGGCGGTTTCTCAGTCCCATGCGTTCCTGTGTGAAGAATACCGGACCTCCGTCATCCATTTTGATAGCTAAGGCAATAATGGCATAGACCGGAAGGAGTGCAATCAATGCAACTGACGATATACAGATGTCAATCAGTCGCTTTACGTTTGCGCTACTTGCCGAAATGTTTGCGCTTGAAATGCAAATCAGCGGCTCGCCGATAACGTTTGAAATGCGACGTGAGGCGGCTACCGGAATCATGTCTACGTCCGGCGCGATGTAAACTGAAACGTCGAGCGGGAAAACCGTGCGCAGAAGTCGTGTCTGCTCCTCGCGGTCGCGGTTAAGGCTCGGCGAAAGTATGATGTGTGATACTGCCTGATGCTCACATAGCTCGGTCAGTTTGTCAAATTCGATTAAGGTATACTTTTCGCTTCCTGCCGCCGGAATTTCATCCGGATGCAGCTTTACGAGCGATGTAACTGTCATGCCAATGCCCTTGGGCAGTGAATTTATGCGGTTGGCAAGCGTTATGGCGTCCGTATCCGTTCCGAGAATGAGTGCGCTTTGGAACTTGGTGCGTGAGTGAATGGCGCGGACTTCAAGACGCGTAATAAGGTAGCGTCCCGTATAGACGCATACAAAGATTATACAGCTTAAAAGTATGATACTCTCTATTGCCGGCAGACGCCGTTGCGGCATATCGTTGACAAGGGCAAGGAAAAACACCGCCATCGCGCCTATTATGGCTGACCAGATGGTCGTTATCAGCTCTTGTGCGCGCGAGCGGTTCTCAACATCTGAGTAATATCCTGTAAGCCAGTATATCCCCATCAGCATTAGCGGAAATAACAACTGTCCTAATATTACGGTGCCCATCCCGTAGTATGTCCATATGCTCGAAACCCAGTCAACATGGCTTGCCCTTATGATATTATACGCGAAAATAGCCACATTCGACATCAAATAGTCGGTGCAGATATATTTGGCGCGTAGCCTGTTGCGTATTTTTACTGAAAGGATTGCCATTGCTATTTTTAAGGGCGTATGATGGTGATGACCCCTGATTGGGTCAGCTTCATTATGGTTGACGGCTTTGAGTTAATCTGGTTGCGTTCTGAGGTACATACATAGTCCACTCCTTTGATGATTTCAGGCGATATTTCCTTAAATGTCCGCGGTGTGGATTGTCCGGAAATGTTGGCTGATGTCGATACCAGAGGGCGTCTGAGTCGGCGGCAAAGTTCGCGGCTGAACTCATGGTGGGTAACTCTGACGGCAAGCGAGCCGTCATGTGCGGCAAGATTTGAGGCAAGAGGGGGGACTGCGGCTGAATCATATATAACCGTGAGCGGATTGACCGCAGCCTCAAGTAGCTCATAGGCTACCTCAGGAACTCCGTCAACCCATCGCTCAAGGTTTTCTTCGCTGTCTATCAGCGTAATCATGGCTTTGCTGTCCTCTCGCCCCTTAAGTTGGAAAATGCGGCTTACGGCATCCGCGCGCGTAGCGTCACACCCTATCCCCCAGACCGTGTCTGTGGGGTAGAGTATGATGCCTCCGCGTCGAAGGGTTTCAAGTGCTTTTTCTAAATCTTCCTGATTCATCAGAATGAATATTCCTTTGAATAGCGGAGCACTTGAGGCAGGAAATCTTCTGTATAGGTTACCTTGATGTCGGTTATTTCGCCGTTTTCATCAGTAACCGGGGTATAAACCGGGTTGACAAATCCCTTGTAGGGTGCGATATTCAGTGCGTTGTAGCGTTCCAGAACTTCATCGTGGATATTGCGGTCCACTTTAACGGCGTAGTTCTCTACCAACTGACGTCCGGCTTCATAGTCGCCTTCACTCTTGATGCGCTGAACTTCGGCGAGCAACTGTCCAAACAGACCGCGCAGAGCCTTATAGTCATTGATTTTAACAAAGGTCTTGCCGTCCTGTTTTACCAATTCGATAACATTGTCCGGTTCGCCCTTTTCAAACACCCATTTTGCAATGAGCTGACGGTTACGCATATGTGCTTCCTCAACGTCCTTGCCCGGTTCTATGCGTACCAGCTGGGTCATCAGACCATTAAGGATATACTTGTAATATTCTGCCTGATAGGCGTCGGGATTGTCAATCAGTCCGAGTTCAACCAACTTCGGGTCGGCAAGATAATACAGCGCGAAGAGGTCGGCGCGGGCTTCTTCAAGGGTCGAACCGTGGGCCTTGAGTGCGTCGGGGTCAACGCCCGGCAGCAGACGGCCTGAACCGTGACCGAGACATTCGTGGAGGTCAGTGTGGAGATTATCGGTCAGATAGCCGTAATCTTCCATCATCTTGCGGGTAGGTTCATCAATTACAAATTCTTCGGCAAATCCGTTGCCACGGGCTGCAATGTCGTATGCCTCGGTGATGTTTTCAAGTGTAACTGACTTTGAACCGTGGGCGGCCCGTATCCAGTTTGCGTTGGGAAGATTGATACCGATGGGGGTAGCGGGATATGAGTCGCCGGCAAGGATGGCGGCGGTGATTACCTTCGCGCTTACACCCTTGACTTCCGGTTTGCGGAAGCGTTCATCTACCGGTGAGCGGTCCTCAAACCACTGTGCGTTTTCTGAAATTACTTCCGTGCGGTGGCTTGCTTTCTCATTTTTGAAGTTGACTATTGACTCGTACTGTCCGGTCATGCCTAAGGGGTCACCATAGCTTTCTATGAAGCCGTTGATAAAGTCAACACAATCCTGAGTGTCTTCAACCCACTGGATTGAATATTCATCAAATGTTTGCAGTGAGCCGGTCTGATAAAACTCTATCAGCTTGTCGATATAGTTCTTCTGTGCGGTCGATTCGGCATATTCCGCTGCCTTGGCAAGCAGTTCGCATATCTTTTCTATCTGTTTGCCGTAAACGCCACCTACTTTATAGACTTCCTCAACTATGGTACCGTCGTCAAGCTTCACGAGTTTGGAATTCAGTCCGTAGCTGATGGGAGTCTCATCCTTCGGGTCTTTCAGCTTGTTATAATATGCCTCGACTTCTTCCTGAGTGATGCCGCCACCATACAGGTTGCACGCTGAAGTGGCTATCAGGTCCACACCGTCGGCTTGATTGACACGCTTGGACATTATTTCCGGATTGAAAATTACCTCGGCAAGCTCTTCGAAATCAGCCGGCTGAGCCTCAGCGGGAAGTTTTGCAACCGCTTCCGTAAGCCACTGGCGGCTGAACGCCGGAGTAAATTTATCCATGCTGTAATGGTGATGAATGCCGTTGGCAAATTCTACCTGTTTCAGATAGGTTTCGAATGCCCTATAGTCATCCGTTGTCTTGTCGCCGTCATAATTGGTGTAAACAGCTTCAAGCATCGCGCGTATGGGAAGATTATATTTGCAGTTCTGGTCCCAGATTATGTCGCGACCGGCAATAGCAGCTTCATTTAGATAGTATATCATTTTCTTCTGGTCAAGACTCAGTGAGTCAAAACCGGGAACGGTGTAGCGAAGAACCTCGATATCGGCAAAACGGTCAACCGTATAGTCGATTTCAGGGTCGGGTGTGGCATGCTTCTGGCAGCCGACTGCGGCAACGCAGCAAATAGCGATTGGCATAGCTAATTTCAGCTTCATAATGATTGATTTACTATTAAAATTTCGTAATTTACGGATTTATTTTTCATTTTTAATTCTTCATTTTTTCATTTAATTAATTATTCAACCTGAATAATTAATCCCTTCAAATATTCCCCTTCCGGATGATAAATATTGATTGGGTGGTCTGCCGGTTGGGTCAGTTGGTGTAAAATCCTAACTTTACGTCCTGTTTGTGCGGCGGCGGTAAAGACTGCTAAGCGGAACTGCTCGCGGCTCACCGCCTGCGAGCAACTGAACGTAAACAAGATGCCGCCGGGCGCAATCTGTTCTATAGCTCGCGCGTTGAGCCTGCGGTAACCTATCAGCGCGTTGCGAAGTGCCGACCGGTGTTTCGCAAAGGCGGGTGGGTCAAGGATTATAAGGTCGTACTGACCCTTCTTAATGTCGGCAAGATACTTGAAGGCGTCTACTGCAAACGCCTGATGGCGTGCATCACCCGGGAAATTTATCTCGACGTTGGCGCGTGTCAGCTCAATGGCTTTTGCCGATGAATCGACCGAATGAACAAGGTTTGCGCCGCCGCGAAGGGCATAAACGGAAAATCCGCCGGTGTAGCAGAACATATTCAGTACATTCTTCCCTTGAGAGTAGTGTTGGAGCAACGAGCGGTTGTCGCGCTGGTCAACAAAGAACCCTGTTTTCTGTCCGCGAAGCCAGTCAATATTGAACTGCAGACCGTTTTCAAGCGCGATAGCTCCGTCATAGTCGCCTATTATATATGCGTTCTGCGGGTCAAGATGCGCTTTATAGGGCAGGGTAGTCTCTGATTTATAATAGACATTGGCTACGGGAAGCTCCGGTATTTCAACCAAGGTCTCGGCAATGATATTGCGGCAGAAATGCATGCCCGGAGAGTGTGCCTGAAGCACCGCTGTATTGCCATATATGTCAATGACCAACCCGGGCAGGAAATCGCCTTCGCCGTGTACAAGGCGGTATGCGTTATTGTCCGGGCGGTTCAGTTTGAGCGACTTGCGCAGATTGAAAGCCGCGCTGATGCGCTCGGCAAAAAACTCGCGGTCTATGGCGCGCGTGCGTCCGAACTCCAAAATTCGCACTACTATGCTGCCTACCTGATAGTGTCCTATACCTATAAGGCGACCGTCGGATGAATGTACTTCAACCACATCACCTTCTTCAAGATTTTGAGGCATCGAGGCTACCGCGCCTGAGAATACCCACGGATGGAAACGGAGCAGCGACTCTTCTTTGCCGCGCTTTAAGGTTATTACAGGATATGTCATTTAAACAGTCGCATTATATCGTTAAGATTGGCGAATAGCATCACTGCCAAGAGAAAATAGAAACCTATGGAGGTGGCAACCTCAATCACTTTCAGTGGAACTTTGCGGCGCGTAATCATCTCGACAAACAGGAAGAGGATATGTCCGCCGTCAAGTACCGGGATAGGCAGAATGTTCATGAATGCCAACGCTATGGAGAGGAATGCGGTCAGTGACCAGAACGAATACCAGTTCCAGCGGTCGGGGAACATGCTGCCTAACGCGCCGAAACCTCCAAGGCTTTCCGCTCCGCGCTTGCTGAATACCTGACTCATGCCCTTGGCATAGTTGCCGAGTGTTGAGGTTCCGACTTCCCATCCTCGGGGGAAAGACTCTAATATTCCGTATTTTTTTGTGAATACGGGGAATATATCGGTAAGGGGTGTCAGCTGGAAGCCGAGTTTGCCATCCTCGGTGGGAGTGATTTCGACTTGCTTTGTCTTTCCGTTGCGCACGTAAGTCAATGTAGTCTTTTTACCACCATAGGCTTGCAGAGCAGGGAAGAGTTCGGTTATTGACGGAGTGAGACTATCGCCTACGGCTATGATTTCGTCTCCTTTTTGGAGTCCGGCTTTCGCTGCAGGTTCGCCTCGCATGGTTTCGTAAACAACTACCGGAACTCTGTATGCGAAGAATCCTTTTTCATCGTTCAGGTCCATCACAAAGTCCTTTGGCAGCTTAATCGTAACCGTATCCTTATGGTTTCGGAGCACTTTTATTTCCTTTGCCTGTACCAACTTCATCATAACTCCCAGCTGGTCAGCCTCAACTTCCTCGCCGTCAGCCATCAGCGGAATGTCGCCGTTACGGAACCCAATTTTCTGTGCCGCCTCTACATAGTCCATACCGGCATATGCGTCGCGGAACTTGACAGTCTGTTCGCCATAACTGAATGTCAGACCTATAAAAATTATAATGGCAAGAAGGAAATTGAAAATCACGCCACCAGCCATCACCAAAAGGCGTTTCCACGCGGCTTTGCTGTAGAAATCGGTCTCGGAAGGGGTTGCCGTTTCAACATCTTTGGCATCTTTTGTTTCATCGACCATGCCCGCAATCGAGCAGTAACCGCCAAGGGGAACCCAGCCTATGCCGTAAATGGTCTGTTTCCATCCGGGCACTTTCTCGCCGGGAGCGTATGACTTACCTACTTTCCAGCTAACAAGCGGATGTGGCTTTTCTTCCTTATCCATCCATGTGCAGAGTTCCAATCTGCCTTCTTCCGGAATATAGCGGAGCAGCGAAAATCTCGGGTTAAAGAAAAGGAAGAATTTTTCAACTTTTATGCCGAATATTCTGGCAAATATGTAGTGACCGAACTCATGGACTATCACTAAAAGTGACAGCGCGAGAACGAGCTGGAGAGCTTTCATTAAAAATGTTTCCATCTGTTATTTCTTAATGATTTCAGACGCAATCTGTCGCGCCCTGAGGTTTGTTTCAATATAATCTTCAAGCGAAGGGGTAGTGATGAACTCCGTGCGCCCGATTGTCTCCATTATTACAGGGTAAATGTCAGTAAACCGGATTTCTCCGCGGCGGAATGCTTCATTGGCTATCTCGTTGGCTGCGTTGACCGTACAGGCGGTGTTGCCTCCGCGTTTGAGCGCGTATGACGCCAGTGTCAGACAGGGGAATTTATCCGTATCAGGAGCCTCGAAGGTCAGATTGGCATAGTCAGCAAGGGTAAGCGGACGTTCGCCTGTCGGACGGCGTGTCGCCTCTCCGAGGGCATAGCTGATAGGCAGGTGCATATCCGGCACTCCGAGCTGAGCCTTGACCGCACCGTCGCTGAATTCGACCATTGAGTGGACTATGCTCTGCGGATGCACAACCGGCTGAATTCTATCCGGTTCGATACCGAAAAGCCAACGCGCCTCAATGATTTCAAACGCCTTGTTGAGCATTGTGGCGGAATCGATTGTTATTTTCGCTCCCATGTCCCAGTTGGGGTGTTTAAGGGCGTCGGCTGCAGTCACAGTAGCGAGTTTGGCTTTATCCATCTGACGGAATGGACCGCCGGAGGCTGTGATAATCAGGCGTGTGACCGAGTTGCGGTCCTCGCCTTGCAGACACTGGAAAATGGCTGAGTGTTCCGAATCGACGGGAATGATACGCGATTTAGATTCGGCGGCAAGGTTATTTACCAGTTCGCCCGCCACCACGAGTGTCTCTTTGTTGGCAAGGGCTATATCCTTGTTGGCACGGATGGCGCGCAGGGTAGGGAGCAGTCCCGAATAACCTACCGTGGCGGTTACTATAAGGTCGGTGTCGTCCGCTTCCATCGCGTCGGCAATCGCATCCGCTCCCGCTGCCGTTTCAATTCCGAGCGGCGAAAGGGCGTCGCGCAACCGTGTATATAATGATTTATCAGCTATGATGGCACGACGGGGATGAAACTTTACAGCCTGTTCAACGAGCTGTTCAACTCTCCGCCCCGCAATCAGCGTGCTGACCTCATATAAGTCAGGATTACGTTCAATTATATCTAATGTCTGAGTGCCTATTGAACCGGTAGACCCCAGAACCGCTATTCTTTTACGTTTGGTTTCCATTGAAAACATGAAATGTGCAGTTGCAAAGTTACAAATTTATTTTTTTTCAAAAAAATTTGGAGATATTAAAAATAATGTCGTACCTTTGCGGTGTTCTATTAAACTATAACACTAATATGCTGTATCTCGATCATGTTTCCTATTCCTACCCCGGCAATTTCAGACCGGTGGTCAGTGACTTCTCCATGGATATCCATTCCGGGGGAATATATGGACTTCTGGGTGCGAATGGTTCCGGCAAGTCTACGTTATTATATCTTATGTCCGGACTGTTGCGACCGTGTGTCGGTTCGGTAAAGTTCAAGGGGCAGGAGACTTTTAAGCGTCTGCCGTCTACTATGACCGATATTTTCCTCGTTCCGGAGGAAATTGACCTCCCGTCCATAACTCTTGACAAGTATGTTGCCCTCAACGCGCCTTTCTATGAGAAGTTCAATCGCGATGAAATGAACAGCTACCTCGAGCATTTCCGCCTTGATCCCTCTATCCATCTTGGACGTCTGAGCATGGGGCAGCGTAAAAAGGCGTTTGTGGCTTTCGCGCTTGCCTGCAACACTTCGCTTCTGCTCATGGATGAGCCTACAAACGGACTTGACATTCCCGGCAAGGCGGAGTTTCGCCGCGCTATTGTCAGCGCGATGCGCGATGACCGTACGATAATCATATCTACCCATCAGGTGCGTGACCTCGAGCGTGTGCTTGACCATGTTGCCATTATTGACAAAAACGGAGTGGTTCTAAACTCATCTATTGCCGCTATTCAGGAGCGTCTCGTTTTCCGCTTTACAACTGATCCGGAGGAAGTGAATGGCGCGCTCTGGTCCATGCCCGTTCCCGGCGGATATAACATAGTCCGTTTCCGCGGAGATGGTGTCGAGGAGACCGAAGTCAACCTTGAATCCTTATTTGAACTTTCATTTGCTAACCCTCAATTAACAAACGCTTTATGATTGATAAATTTTCGTGGTCGCGGGTTATGTTCCTGATTCGCCGCTATTTCAATGAAAACCTGCGCCAGCTCACCATGACCATTGGTGTGGTGTTCGGCATAATGTTATTTTTCGGCATAACGATTAATAAGAGCATTGGCGATTTTGACAAGTTTGACGGTGCCGGAGTGGTTTTGTGGATTATTTTATTCTGCATTATCAGTTTTTCGCTGACAGTGGTCGGTTCGCTGACTTTTTCATCAATGTCGACCAAACCAAAGCGTATCGTGGCAATGATGGTACCGGCATCTAAATCAGAAAAGTTTATTTCCCTCCTAATCATATATAATTTATTAGGTCCGCTTGCAATTGTCATCAGTGCTTTGCTTGTCGATACGCTTACATCGCTGATGTTTATGCATAAACCGTTCTTTATCACATATCTTTCAAACTTTGTAAATCTGATAGCTCCTTTGCGTGATGATTACGGTTTTGAAATCATTTCCGGTATCATAATTGCCATTGGAGGTTCGCTTACCTGCAGTATGGCTACGTATACGCTCGGCAGTGCCTTATGGCCTAAGAAGTCATTTATCAAGACATTCTGCGTTCTTTTTGCGGTTCAGGTTTTTGTGCCGTTCTTTATCCCTGTAGACCTGTCGGCAAGCTTTATCCGTTTTTTGCGTGATGCTGATTTCGATAACATCAATATCCATATCTGGGCTTGGAGCGGAATTGCTTTGATCTATGCTTTTGCTGCTTTCATCTACTGGCTTGCTTGGCGACGCTATCGCTCAACCCAGCTTATTCAGAAATTCATGATGGACTGATATGCAGGATAACAGACCCATATACTTACAGATAGCCGACAGAATATCAAACGATATTCTGTCGGGACGGCTCGCGGCAGAGGAGCGCGTGCCATCCGTGCGCGAGCTCGCCGCAGAGTCGCAGGTCAATGTGAATACCGTTGTCCGGACTTATGAACTGCTCGAGCGGGACGGAATTATTTTCAACCGGCGCGGTTTGGGTTACTTTGTGTGTGCCGATGCCGTAGAACGTATCGCCGAAAAACGCCGTCGGCTCTTTTTTGACGGTGGAGAAATGGATTTTATCTTCAGTCGGCTTAAAGCAGTCGGACTCACACCCGACGGTCTCGCCGAGCTTTACAGTACCTACCTGCAGAAATGATTACACTGAAAGACGTAAATAAGACTTATCCGGGAGTGGTGCCGCTCCATGTGCTGCGTGATATAAATCTTCATATTGACAAGGGAGAGCTCGTTTCCATCATGGGTGCGTCAGGTTCCGGAAAGTCAACACTGCTGAATATTCTCGGTATTCTGGACAACTACGACTCGGGAGAATACTGGCTTGACGGTGTGCTGATTCGCAATCTGAGCGAGAACCGTGCTGCCGAACTGCGTAACCGCATGATTGGTTTCGTTTTCCAGTCGTTCAACCTTATCAGTTACAAGGATGCAGTCGAGAATGTTGCTTTGCCTCTGTTTTATCAGGGAGTGAGCCGCAAAAAAAGGCGTATGCTCGCTCTGGAACAACTTGAACGCGTCGGGTTAGCCGACCGCGCGCACCATCTGCCCGGCGAGCTGAGTGGCGGACAGAAGCAGCGTGTCGCGCTTGCCCGCGCATTAATTACAAATCCGAGTATCATACTTGCCGATGAGCCTACCGGCGCGCTTGATTCCAAGACCTCGAAGGAGGTCATGCAGCTTTTCCGTGACCTGAACGCCGACCGCGGAATGACAGTCATCATTGTAACTCATGACCCCGGAGTAGGCGAACAGACTAACCGTATAATCCGCATTTCAGACGGTCAGATAGTGGTATGATTGACTTAGCTAACGAAATATGGCAGACAATGCGCAACAACAAGCTGCGCACCGTGCTGACCGGCGTTGCCGTGGCGTGGGGCATCTTCATGCTGATTGTCCTGCTCGGAATGAGCCGCGGGGTGGTCAACGCGTTCGAGGCGAATATGGGTAAACGTGGCAACAATTCCGTTGTGGTTTATCCCGATGTTACTACCGAGGCGTGGCATGGCTACAAAATGGGGCGTCATATCCAGTTGAAGGACGGCGATATGGACGTACTCAGGTCGCGTGGTGACAGCAAACTCGGAAATGTTACCGCAAAGATTTATGGCAGCAATATGACCATCTCGACAGACCGTGACTATGCTTCCGCTTATTATGAAGGTGTTTTCCCTTCGGAACTTGAAAGCCGTGGCAATACGATGGCTTTCGGTCGTTTCATAAATGAAGCGGACATTTCCGAAAATAGAAAGGTGGTGGTTCTTTCACGGAATATGGCTGAGAGCCTGTTTGCAAATCCGGCGGAAGCGGTGGGCAAAGCGGTTCGTTTCGGTAACCTGTCTTTTCTTGTAGTTGGAATTTTTGACTCGCGCTGGAGTCGACAGGTGTATATACCTTACAGTACCGCACGTATGCTTGCCGGAAACTCGAATGATGTCGACCAACTCATTGTAGACCTTGAAAATGTCAAGACCGAGGCAGACGGTATGGAAGCAGAACGGACAATCCGTAATACGCTTGCATCGATTCATGATTTCAACCCTAAGGATGAAGGAGCCGTAAGTCTATGGAATCAGTTCAATCAGCATCTGCAGATGAGCGCAGGTATGAATATACTTAATATTACCGTCTGGGTGATAGGTATTTTCACGCTGCTGAGCGGCATTATAGGCGTAAGCAATATCATGTTTGTATCAGTCAAGGAGCGGACACATGAAATAGGCATTCGGCGCGCAATCGGTGCGAAGCCGCGCGCTATCTTGACTCAGATTATACTTGAAAGCGTCTCAATTACAACCCTGTTCGGCTATTTCGGAATTATTTTGGGAACAGCCGTGACTGCCGTAGTGGGACATTTTATCGGCGAGCAGCAGGGATTTCTTAATCCGGGAGTAAATCTGTCGGTTGCTTTTCAGGTAACAATAGTGTTAATTCTTGCCGGTGCGATGGCGGGACTTTTCCCCGCGTTGAAGGCACTTAAAGTCAAACCCGTTGAAGCTCTACGTGACGAATGAAAACCGCATTTTTCGATATTGAGAACTGGCGCGAAATAGGTGCCACTCTCGCGCGCAATAAAACGCGCACGTTTCTGACGGCGTTCGGTATCTTCTGGGGTACCGCCATGCTTGCCATGCTTCTTGGCGGCGAAAAGGGACTTGAACGCAAGCTGATGAAGAACTTCGAGGGTTTTGCGACCAACTCGGCGGTCTTTTTCGCCAATCGCCGCACGATTTCTTACGAAGGCTTTAACAAGGGCACGGGCTGGAGCATAACCTTCAAGGATATTGAAGCAATACGCCAGTTAGACGGAGTTGAAGCTGTGGCTACGACCAACTCCGTAGGCTCCGTGACCGTGAGCGCGGGAAAACATGGAACAACGGCACCCATTCAGGGTGTGGATGAGGATTATGTACGTGTTTTCCTCCCTAAAATGTATACCGGTCGTTTCATCAACGAGAGTGATCAGGTCAATGCGCGCAAGGTTGCCGTTGTCGGCAAGAATATAGCCGACAAGATTTTTCCCGGACTTGACCCCGTAGGTGAGTTTATAAACATTGCCGGAATATACTATAAGGTAATCGGCGTAGCTGGTCAGGAATCGGAAATCAACGTAGGCGGCGACAAGCTCGATAATCAGGTAAACATTCCGATTGCCACGCTTTCGCGCGCGTTTAACCTCGGTGACGTAGTAGGCGGAACGATGATGACCGCAAAGGAGGGTTTTTCGCCCACTCAGCTCAAGCCGAGGATTTTCCGAGTAATTCGTGCAAACCATCCCATCGCGCCCGATGATGACCAAGCTCTGTTCTTTTTCGATGTCAGCGAGCAGTTCGCGATGGTAGACAAGCTATTTGCCGGCGTCAACCTGCTTGCGCTCTTTGTAGGAATAGGCACACTCATAGCCGGTATCATAGGTGTGGGCAACATTATGTGGGTAATCGTGAAGGAGCGCACGCAGGAAATAGGTATCAGGCGTGCAATCGGCGCGAAACCGCGAGATATCGTGACCCAGATTCTGTCAGAAGGTATAGCCCTGACATTCGTTGCCGGCATGGCAGGAATTATCTTTGCGGTATGTGCGCTTGCCGCCGTTCAGAAACTTGCGGATGCGCCGTTCCTCATTCGATTCAGTCAAGCCGTAGGGATAATGGCTATTTTTATGATTCTCGGTATGGGGGCAAGTATCATACCTTCGCTGAAAGCAATGAAAATCAAACCAATTGAAGCAATAAACGATAAATAAAACCTCAATCAAGATATGAAAAAAGTATTTAAAAGTCTGCTTTGGGTGCTGATAGCCGCACTATTTATCGGCACATTCGTGTTCCTTTACATGAATTCGAAAGGAAAGAAAGCCGAGTATGAACTTGTTGAACCTCAAACGGGCGCGACGCTGACCAAGAGTACGTTGCTGACCGGTGCAATTGAGCCGCGCGACGAAATTGAAATCAAGCCTCAGATTTCAGGAATTATATCTGAAATTCTGGTAGAGGCGGGCAATCAGGTTCACGTAGGTGACGTAATAGCCAAAATCAAGGTTATACCGGATGAGAGTCAGCTTTCAAGCGCGCAGTTCCGGGTTCAGGAGGCTGAGCGTCAGTTAGATTTAGCGCGGAGCAAGCATGAGCGCACGGTGGAACTCTACAACAGGAAATACGTGAGCCGCGAGGAGTATGAGGAGTCAGCAACGTCATTTATCAATGCGAAAATCAACCTCGAATCCGCTCAGGACGCGCTTTCGATTATCCGCGACGGTGTAAGCTCGAGCAACGCACAGGGTTCAAACACTTTAGTCCGCTCCACAATCACGGGATTGGTACTTGACGTCCCAGTCAAGGTAGGTACCTCCGTAATCCAGAGCAACACCTTCAACGACGGCACAACCATAGCAAAGGTAGCCGACATGAACGACCTTATTTTCAAAGGCAAAGTGGATGAAACCGAAGTGGGACAGCTTCACGAAGGTCAGCCAATGAAAATTACCATCGGTGCGCTTCAGGACATGACCTCAGACGCCACAATCGAATATATCGCGCCTAAGGCTGTGAGCGAAAACGGCACCAATACGTTTGAAATCAAGGCTGCCGTAACTATTCCTGACGTAAGCGCGCTTCGTGCCGGTTACAGTGCCAACGCCGCAGTGACACTCGCATCGGCTGAGGATATAATGACCATACCCGAATCGACAATCGAGTTTGAAGGTGATGACGCTTACGTCTATGTGCTGACCGGAACCGGGAAGGAGCAGCAGTTCGAGCGTCGAAAGATTGAGACCGGACTGAGCGATGGAATCACTATTGAAGTTAAATCAGGACTGACGGTCAATGATCGTCTCCGCGGAATGATGAAGCAATGAAAAAACCGATAATCTTTATAGCTTTTCTAAGCCTGTGGGTTAGTCTGAATGCTAAAGAATGGACCCTTCAGGAGTGTATCGACTATGCGTTGGCTAACAATCTGACGGTTCTACAGCGGGTCAACGAAGTGACTCAGGCTGAAAACGAGCTTACGTCAGCGCGCGATGCGGTTCTACCTACCTTAAGCGCGCAGGGTCAGCAATCATGGAACTTTGGTCGCGGGCTGACTGCCAGCAATACATACGCAGACCGCAACACGATGAATTTCGGAGTCAATGTAGGTCTGAACCTTCCGCTCTTTCAGGGGCTTCAGACTGTAAGACAAGTAAGCTACCAGCGCACATATCTAAGCGCGATGCTTGAAAACTTGGAGTCTGTAAAGGATGATGTCACACTCCAGATTATGGCGCAGTATCTTCAGGTACTCTATTCGCAGGAGATGGAAGAAATTGCGTTCTCACAGTCTGAGCTGACAGCCGAGGAACTGAAGCGGCGGGAAGCTCTGCTTGAGGTAGGGAGAATACCCGAAGCAGATATGCTTGACGCCAAGTCACAGGACGCACAGGCGCGGATGCAGTATGTTACAGCGCAGAATGACAGCCGCTTGGCTCTGCTTGACCTCTCGCAACTGCTGCGCCTTGAGAGTTGTGAGGATTTTTCGGTGGTTCGCCCTGAGGAGCCGCTGCCGGAGCTTCGCGACCCGCGTCAGGTTTATGACTACGCCATGAACATAAACCATTCGGTACAGGCAGGAAGACTTCAGGTTGAAGCCGCAGGAAAGCAGATTAAGGTTGCCGAGACGGGCTGGATTCCCCGACTGAGCTTTACGGCAGGATTAGGCAGTAACTATTACAAGATTACCGGAATGCCTAACGATAAGTTCCGCGAACAGTTCAAACATAACTTCGCTCAATATGTAGGTCTGAATCTGAGCATCCCGATTTTCGATGCTTTCCAGACCCGCAATTCAGTGCGCCGGGCAAAGGTAAATCAGCTCAGCACGCAGTTGAATTTTGAAACAGCGAGCGATAATCTGTATAAGGCTATCCAGCAGTCATATTATCAGGCTGTCGGTGCGCGTGAGCGGTACTATGCCGCAGACGCTGCCGTTGCATCGTCGGAGTCCGCGTTTGCCGCCGTACAGGAAAAATACGGTTTAGGCAGGGCGACACCCGTAGACTTCGACAATGCTAAAAACCAATATGTCAAGGCTCTCTCTGAGCGCACTCAAGCAAAGTTTGAATTGCTTCTGCGCGCCCGTATCCTTGATTTTTATGCTACCGGACGTTAAAGTCGTGGAAAAACAGAGATAAAACCCGGGTGTTTGTGACGAACAATGCGTAACTCGAGATTCCATCGCATATCTTCCGGCGGAAGCGTGTGCAATCAAGAACAGTGCAAAGTTACGTCACGAAACCTGCGGGTGACCGCAAAAAAAGTCAGGAAAGTGTGATTTTTTCGTCAGGAAGGAAAGTTTTAGCTGCGGGAGTACCTATTACGGAGTCCCAAAGCATAGGAGAAAGACCGTCACCGGGACGTTTGACGGTAAGATTATCCGGAGTAAACAGTTCACCTTTTTCAATGCGCCGGGCGGCAACGATAGAACGCCGTGCGACGCTGACGTTACCACTTTCCGACTTTGTACGGTTCTTTTCAGCAGAGCCGAGAGCCTGCTCTACACAACGGATTGAGCTGACCATTTCCTTTAGTTCCGCAGGGGTAAGCGATGCTTTATGGTCAGGACCGGGGAGCGAGCGGTCAAGAGTGAAGTGCTTTTCGATAATCGCCGCTCCGAGAGCCACCGCCGCAACGGGAACCGCGATACCGAGCGTATGGTCGCTGTAACCGATGGTTTTGCAGCCAAGGGTTTTAAGGGCAGACATGGCTCGCAGATTAACGTCGGAGGGAGGAGTGGGGTACTGGGTATTACAGTGGAGGAGGGCAATCTTGTCCCGGCTCAATCCTGCCTCACACAATACGTTGACAGCAGCCTCGACCTCGGGAAGGGTACACATACCCGTGGACATGACCACGGGCTTGCCATAGGCTGCAATAGCCCGCAGATATGGCATATCAGTAACCTCGCCAGAAGGTATTTTCCAGAAATCCATGTCGAGCACGGCGAGTTTGCGGATACTTTCAAAGTCAAACGGAGTAGACAGGAAACCGATACCGTACTTTTTACATTCATCTGCAAGGCGGCTGAAATCTTCATCGCTAAGTTCAAGGCGACGGAGCATTTCAAGTTGCGTATTGCCCGATGTGGGGTCATTTTCCGCCTGATATTCGGCTTTAGGAGCCGATTTGCTGACAAGATTTTCAGCCTTGAAGGTCTGAAACTTGACGTAATCCGCTCCAGCCTCAGCTGCCGCACGCACCATTTCGACGGCGCGCCCTAAGGAGCCGCAATGATTGACTCCCGCTTCGGCTATAATAATTGTTCCGTTCATAGTTTCACGGCGGGTACGCCTATGTATTTTCCCGGTTGTGTTATGTCACACACCACTACCGCACCCATGCCGACAGTGGCTCCGGAGCATATTTTCACACCGTTACGCACCGAGGCTCCCGCACCGATTATCACGTCGGAGCCTATTTCAGCACCGCCGCAGATTATTGCGCCCGGTCCGATAAAGCAGTTTTCGCCAAGCGTGACTTCATGTTCGATTATCGCTCCGGAGTTGATGATACAGTGCTGACCAATCTTTGCGCCGTTGATAATCACGCCGTGCATGACTGCGGAGCCATTGCCTATTTCCGTGTTTGCAGCACAGATGGATGTTTCGGCAATCAGCGAGAGAAATCTGTGACCGTCCTTCAAACTGTCAATCAGACGGCGGCGTACGGTCAAAGAGTCATCAGGTCCGAGGGCTACGGCTATGTGCAGCCAATCGCCGTCGGCTATGACTGAGTCATCGCCAAGGTACCGGAGCGGCATATTTTCAGCGGGATGTAAATCCGTATAGCCGTTGGCTACAATATATCGCGGTAGCATTTGAAGCAGCGAGCGGCAATGTCCGCCTCCGCCTATGAACGTAACCTCCATTACCGGTTGTAGATTTCAGGTTTGTAGCGTTTGAGGTTATCGGGGTTGGTAAACCACTCGACAGTACGAGTCAGACCTTCGCGGAGACTGACTTGCGGACGCCACGGAGTAAGCGACGTAATAACGCTGTTATCGCCACAAAGACGCATGACCTCGCTGCCGGACGGACGCAGACGCGCCGGGTCGGTAACATATTTGACGTCAGCTCCCATAATGTCGGCAATGGTACGCAGAGTATCGCCCATAGAAATCTCGGTACCGGTGGCAATATTTATTTCGCGACCTTCAATGTCCGGAGCAGTAGCGAGGGCAAGAAATCCGCGGCAAGTGTCCTCGACAAAGTTGAAATCGCGGGTAGGACGCAAATCTCCCACTTTAATTTCTTTCATGCCGGAGGCAATCTGCGATATAATAGTAGGAATGATGGCGCGCGCGCTCTGACGCGGTCCGTAGGTATTGAACGGTCGCGCAACAACGACGGGTAGCTCAAACGCATTATGGAAACTCAGCGCAAGAGCGTCAGCACCAATTTTAGTGGCAGAGTAGGGGCTTTGGGGCTGTTTGGGGTGCTTCTCGCTGATAGGTACTTCAATTGCGGTGCCGTAGACCTCGCTTGTTGAGGTTACTATCAGGCGTCTGACTCCGGCAGCACGGGCAGCCTGACAGATATTGAGCGTGCCTTTGACATTTGTGTCAACGTAGCTTTCAGGAGCCACATAGCTATAAGGAATGGCAATAAGAGCCGCCAGATGGAATATGAGGTCACACCCTTGGGCAATTTCACGACAGAAAGAGGAGTCGCGCACGTCGCCGCTTACAATTTCAAGATTTGGATGGGACAGACCTTCAAGCCAACCCCAGTTATTGAATGAATTATATTGGCTTAATGCACGTACCTCATAACCCTCGTTAAGAAGAAGTTCGGTAAGGTGGGAGCCGATAAATCCGTCGGCACCGGTTACGAGTGCTTTCATTGTTTTTTCAGTGTGAAAATGTATGTTTTGCCGTCGTTATCAAACGTCAGTCTGACTTTACGGCTATTTATTCGGTCATATTTGAAGATATTGTCTCCTTTAACGAAAGGAAGACCGTCGGGGAGGTCGAAGTCGTAGTCATGGAAAGAGTCGGTTCCGGCAGTATGTCCGCAGTCCAGTATGACAGTCCCGTTATCCTGAGGTTTGAATTCACAGAAATACTGGGTAAAATCATTATGGGAGGAGACAACCACAATGTCGCAGATACCGGTCTGGAATTTGAAGAACATATTT
Organism: uncultured Bacteroides sp.; assembly: GCA_964586765.1. GTDB lineage: Bacteria > Bacteroidota > Bacteroidia > Bacteroidales > Muribaculaceae > UBA3263. Next base: position 8,035 of record CAZPHN010000027.1, on the reverse strand, counting down.
CCGGTATATCCGCTCTGACCCTCGCCGTCGATGCTGATTTCGGAACACTGCCATGTACCGAACCAGAACCCTATATTCCCGTCATTTTGACTGCAGGAGGTCGAAATCAGAGCCACAATACCGAATATTATCAAACTTAGTCTACGCATGGGGTGAATTTTTTTGTTTTACAGTTGAAAATACCGGAATAGGTGGCGGAAACCAGTGCGCCGAAGTTATTTCCATAGGCTGAATTACCGGCATCGAAAGCCAACTGTGCGGCAATCTTCAGCCCGGGAGTCCTTTCCGGTTTCCATGATGCTTCAACCATGGCACTTACCGATGATGTAACCTTAAGGGCAGGAACGAAGATGCTTCCGTAGTAGCGACGATAGTTAGCCATGGCGCGATAAGAGACCGTAGGGACTATATCGCCCTCCAGCGCGGCATGGATGCCCCAGAAACGGTTGTGGAGGAAGCAGGTGGTTGCGCCGTCGGTATTCCTGACGGGCTGAATAGCCATTGGGGAGCCGATACACATTCCGTAGATGGCATAGCCATTGTACCACGCATTATTATAATAGTTATCGGCACCGGTGGCACGGTTGCCGGACAAAGTAGTGTTCGGATGGTCGTCAAAGTCATAGTGAATAGGTCCGCTATGGTTCATGAAGGTGATGAACTCAAGCACCGCGCCGCTTACCGCACCGGGCTTGGCAGGTTTCCATTCCACACCCCAGAGTCCGTCCCATCCGTTGAGCTTGCCGATTCCGGAGCCGTCCTCCCATGGTGACTGCAAGTAGGCTTTGATTTCCGAGTTGTCGCGTAGCCGATAACGCAACCGGAGGTCCCAGCTCCCTACATGGTTGCCAACGACGTATCCCTCGCCCTCGCGCGGCACAAGCATATCGAAAAAGTCCTGAAAACCGAGTTTGTGACCGTCAACCCTTTCGGAAACACCCTTGTGGTAGTAATGGCAATAACCGCTAAACTGAGTGCAAGCCTGCATTCCGAGTGTGACGCAGAAGTTTTCCGAGGGTTTGGTACGGAAGTAGATGTTTTTGTAGTTATACCACCAGTCCTCAGTGATATGGTAGTTCCAGTAATTGAAGCGGTCACGCTGCCACTGATTGTCAGTGCTCTTATAGTAGCCTATTTCGCCCTGAATCTGTAGCCAGCCTCTGGTCAGGGGGATATTCTGGAAATCGATAAAGCCGACGCGCGCGCCGGGAATAGGGCGGGTATTGGCACTCTCCGAGAGGTCGCCGGAGCTGAGACGCTCGTTGAGGAGTTTAGATTTAAATTCTTTCAGTCCGGCGGTGAGGAACACTCCGCGATATTTGACCGAGGCATAAAGCTGATGGAGCCATACTCCGGAGGTGGATGTACGGTTTTGGAACCACTGACCATCTGCGACATTATATCGTTGATAGTCGATCCGGTTACCGACACGCCCCAGACCCTCGAGCCCGAAGTCGTAGCTGAAACGTCTGCTGAGGTCGATAGGATGCCATACGCTCAGGTCAAGGTTTGCTCCCTTTCCGGAATTGATTTTGCCGTTGCGGAGCGCGCTTATATAATAAGGCGCGAACTCATCAGGTCCGCCATTGAGTTCCACGGATGCCGAATAGTTGAGGGTAAAGGGCTCAGCGGCAGCAGTGAGCGACGCAATCAGTGTGATAACCGAGGTTAGTTTAAATCTCATCATTGCGTAAGTTGGTCATTAGTTTGACATCACGGCGGAATGTGCGAGAGCCAAGATACTCTTTGAGCAGTTTAGTATGGGTAAAGCTGTGAATGTCGGTTCCGACAAATTCAACCATTCCGCTTTTGAGCAGTTCCAGCGCGGTATTGCGTTCGCCGCGCCCGTAACGTCCGGCAAGCGAGAGCATATTTATCTGGAAAAGGATACCGAAGTCATGGAGCTGGGCATATCGTTCAGGATATGTGACGGCATAATACTGATATCGTTCCGGATGAGCCATTATAGGAACATATCCGCTCATTTTGATATCAAAAAGCATGTTGTCGAGCTCATAAGGCTCCTGCGAGAACGGATTTTCCACCAAAATATAATTGTTTGGCAGTACGGTCAACTCGCCGTTTTTTTTCTGCTGAAGAAAAAAGTCGTCGATACGGTACTCGGCGTGGCGGTGTAGCTCAACCGGGAGTCCTCGCCGCTGAGCCTCTGCCTGAAGTTGAGCCATGGGGGCTTCAAGAGTTGCGGGAGTATTTTCAAATGTGTCCTGAGTAACGTGGGGCGATATGAAAATGCGTTTAAATCCCATATCAATCATCTGCTCCAAGAGCGAGATTGAGGTCTCGAGGTCGGGAGAACCATCGTCCACTCCCGGCACCAGATGGCAGTGCATATCGGTTTCAAATGGCAACGACGCTTTTTCGCGTTTAAAAAAGAAATCAAAAGCCATAAGAATAAATAATGAAGAAAAGGATTACGGCAACGGGAATTACGAGGAGAATAGAGTCAATGCGGTCAAGAATACCCCCATGACCGGGAATAAGATGACCGGAGTCCTTGACGCCGCATGTGCGCTTGATGAGCGATTCAATAAGGTCGCCGAATGTGCCTGAAACGCTGACAATCAAACCGGTCACGGCAAGGGCAACCGGACCGAAGCCGGCAAAGTATCCGCTGAACCAGACGCCACACAGAGTGCTTATGATTACGGTAAAGAGGGCACCGCCCCAGAAGCCTTCCCATGTCTTTTTAGGCGAGATGCGTTCCCAAAGTTTATGGCGTCCCAGCGTCATTCCGCTCAGATAGGCAAACGTATCGTTGACCCAGACGAGGATAAACAGCAGCAAAAGCAGATGGGGACTGATCTTGTAGACCACGGACATCAGAGCTACAGGGAGGGCAACGTAAAGCTGGCTCATGAACGAGAGAGAAAGCGACCGGAGCGCGTTAGCTTCCTTGATATAGAGCTGGGCGGTAAGTCGGAGAACCAGATAGAGCAGATATGTTACTATGCCCGGCAGGAAAAGTTGACCGGTCCATGCAGTAACAACCATCAGCGCGGCTCCGACGCAGTCAAGCGAGCGGAGGAGCAAATCCGTTGCCGCGAGTTCGGGGCTTTCCGATGGCGGGGTAGTCATGGTCAGGAATTCATTGACCGCAAGGGTAGATAGCAGCAGCAACAGAATCAGGAACACAAAAGGACCGCAAAGAATGCCACAAACTATAACCGCAACATAAATTGCGCCGAAAATGGCGCGCGTAAGCATATTAGAATTCATCTTCATCGCTATAATCCTTATTGGAAAGTTCATTAAGCGGACGCATCACATTGCAGAGGGTCTGACCCCAGTAGGTGGTGAAATCATCGCGAAGCTGGCTCAGGTATTCCTGTTGCTGCTCGATTTCGGAGTTCTTGACATCTTCTACAAAATCAAACATTACCTGAAACAGGTCGGCAAGCCCCTCGCTGATGCTTGCGGCAATCGGGGTATCGGAATATTTCATGTCCTCATGGAATGTTTCCAGATATGTATCATCCTCGCCCAAAAGCGCGGCAATGTTGTTGCGAATCTGATTGTAGTAAGCCTCATCGAGATGGACGGCATCGAGCGCGTATTCAGGCTCGGAATATGTATCTGACTGGAGGTCTGTTACGGAAATGTATAAACGGGGAAGCAGACGCACCATCCGGTCGATAAATTGTTTGGGCTCAACGGAGGCGGCGAGTTCTATAGCCTGACAGTATTCGTTAGCAAGCGCGATTACTGACAGCTGATTGTTCGATAATCTGTTAGTAGCCATATAAATAATGTGATTTTATATAGTCAGCTACCGCTTGTGGTAGCCGGTTGATTTCGTGATGGATATTATTGCGTATTTCGGTTGATGAAACGTCGGTCTGAGGTGCGTCGAGGGCAAAACTAACGTTACCGTGAGCGGGTTGAGGCGGAAGGGTGTAGCCGGGCCGCGGGTAGACAATGATTTGGTAGTCAGCGATTATTTCTTCACTTTTATACCATCGGTTGAAGTTTAGCCAATTATCTGCGCCGATAATCAGAACGGGGTCAATTCCATCGGAGGAAAGGCGGCGGAGCACGTTGTAGGTGTAGGACGGACGCGGCATGGTCAGTTCGCCGTCCCACGGGCGGAGACCCTCGGCAGTTTCACACGCCAGATGGAGCATTTCAAGGCGGTCAGCATCGGTAGCACCTCCGGGATGGCGGGCGTCTTTAAGCGGATTCTGGGGCGACAGGCTCATTAAAACCTCGGTAAGTCCATATTCGTTTCGCAGATATTCAGCCAAACGTATATGTCCGATATGCACGGGGTTGAATGTTCCTCCGAAGAATCCGGTTTTCATTATGGTCAGGAGTTGATAAATTCGCGAATGGCGTCGCCGGTGGCGGTGATTGCAGTGGCGAGGTCATCGTTGATAATTCTGACGTCGTATTGTTTGCCCTGTTCAAGTTCGTAGCCGGCACGCTCGACACGCTGCTCGATGCTTTCAGGCGAGTCAGTGGCGCGTGAGGTCAGGCGGCGGCGCAGTTCTTCAATGCTCGGCGGCTCGATAAAAAGAGCGATTGCCTGACTGCCCAGTTGCTTCTTGACCCTTATTCCGCCGTTGACGTCAATGTCGAGCACCACGTTTCCGCCGGCGTCGGCAATGCGTTTGATTTCCGATTTAAGAGTGCCGTAGTAACGTCCGGGATAAACTTCTTCATATTCGAGGAAGGCGTCATGAGCAATGGCTTGCTGAAATTCTTCCGTAGAAAGGAAGTGATAGTCGACGCCGTTCTGCTCGCTGCCTCGCGAAGGGCGGTTGGTAGCCGATACGGAAAAGCGGAGGTTGAGTTCTCCTTTTTCCATCAAAGCGTTGATGATGGTTGACTTTCCGGAGCCGCTCGGCGCGGAAATGATTATTACCTTGCCTGCTGACATACTGTTTTTTTACATTACGTTAAGAACCTGTTCCTTGATTTGCTCAAGTTCATCTTTCATCTTGACAACCTGCTTCTGCATTTCGGCATGGTTGCTTTTCGAGCCGAGAGTATTGATTTCGCGCCCCATTTCCTGACTGATAAATCCGAGTTTTTTGCCCTGACCGGGAGCGGGATTTGCCATGGTTTCAGCGAAATAGACAAGGTGTTGACCAAGACGCTGACGCTCTTCGTTGACATCGAGTTTCTCGATATAGAAAATCATTTCCTGTTCGAGACGCCCGCGGTCAATCTGTTCGTTGGAGAGGGAACTAAGGGCGTCCTCCATGCGCGAATAGATACGGTCGATGCGCTCTTTTTCCCATCTGGGAATCTCCTTGAGCAGGTCTGTGATGTTGCGGAGACGTGTGGCAAAAAATTCTTCAAGTTTCTTGCCCTCTTCGCGGCGATGGTTCATGAGACCTTCAATTGCACCGTCGAGAGCCTTGAATACGGCGTTGGTCTCATCGCCTCCGGGTTCGTTGTTAGACTCGGAATGGAGGACCTCAGGCATGCGCAACAGCAGGGCATACCAGTCGTTAGGCTCAGGCAAGCCAAGCTCCTGCTGCATCCGTCGAATCTGGTTCATATATGATGCCGCCGTATCAGTATCGATTTTCATTGTAGTTTCGGCAACGCCAAGCGTTTCGACACTGATTGTGAGGTCAATTTTACCGCGTTCGAGGTGTTGCGCCACTTTGCGACGCATTTCAAGTTCCAGTTCGCGATAGGCAGACGGAATTCGGGTCTGCATATCGAACTGTTTGCTATTGAGCGATTTAAGCTCAACCGTAATTTTTTTTCCGGGAATCTGAACAGAGGCTTTCCCGAAGCCGGTCATTGATAGAAGCATATTTATGTTTTGCGCAAATTTACAAAAATTTTTCTATTTTCCGGTACTTGTAATGTGAAAACAACCTTGTTTTCTTTCGAATTTAACAAGACATCGACCTTGTTCCTTAAATTCAAGGAGTACTTCGGCAAGGAGATTCTTCAGGTCGCCGTCGGTATGTTTATGGATGTTTCCCATTCCTTCCGGAAAGTCAACATAGCTTATGTCAAACGTGGTTCCGTAGAGGTGGGCGGAATTTCGGGTTGAGTTTATGTTGTTGCGCTTAAGGCGGTTGACACTCTCGGCAGTGCGCAGAACCGAAGTCACCTTTAGTTTGTACTTACCGCCGCCCTGAAGCTGGAGCTTACGGTTGAATTCCGCGCCTATGTCGTGGAGCAGCAACGCGGCGGGTTCGACAAGGTAAGGATATGAGTGATAGAGCTTGTCGACGGTATATTCATCGCAAGTGTTAATCCTGACAATCGGTTTGTCAATCGCCATTATGTCATGCAAACTGCTTATCGGATTTATGCCGATGCTATCGGCATAGACCAAGTGGGCGTCGTTGAGGTCATTGAACTGGGCGGAGTGATTGCGGACTTTCGCGCTGATGTTGAGTCGCTTGAGGGAGGTAGAGTCGGTCTTTTCAGCTTTAATGGCTGGCAGTTGGGGCTGCTGCGCTACAGGCTTTACGGTTTCCTCAGGTAAATTTTCCTGCGGCAGACGTGTGCACCTGTAAATTCCCACACAACAGAGCAGGATGATTAAAAATATACTTGCGCGTAAAACTATTTTGGCTTGTCGGTAGTTCATATTTAAATGATATTTGCAAAATTAAGAAAAAATTCCGAAATTTGACCCATAATTTGTATAAATATGGAACAAACTCCCTCTAAGCCAAAACAGAGAATAGTAATCATAGGTGGCGGTTTTGCCGGACTCAATCTTGTTAAGTCGCTGGACCGCAATAAGTTTGAAGTCGTTCTGATTAATCGTCACAACTACCATAGTTTTCCGCCGCTTTTTTATCAGATTGCGTCGAGCGGTCTTGACCCGGGCAGCATCTGCTTCCCGCTGCGCCGCGAAATGTATCGCCGGCTTGACGGAAAGGATATGTCGTTGATTATGGGCAATGCGACCTCGGTCGACGTCACGCGGAAGGTTGTCCGCGTCGATGACCGCGATGTGCCTTACGATAAGCTCGTCGTAGCCATCGGTACTACGAATAACTTCTTTAATATGCCTGAGCTTATAGAGGAGGTCTTTACCCTGAAATCAGCTCCGCAGGCAATCCGTTGCCGCAATCAGATTCTTTATAATCTGGAGAAGGCTGCGAATACCGAAGACGCTGAGACACGACGCCGACTGTTGAGCTTTGTCGTTGTAGGCGGTGGTCCTACGGGCGTGGAGATTGCCGGTGCGCTGGGCGAGATGAAACGCTATGTCGTTCCGCGCGAATATCCCTCTATCCCTCAAAAGGATATGCGCATTGTGCTGCTTGAGGCGGCTCCGAAGTTGCTTGGCACTATGGACCCGCGTTCAGGCTCGGAGGTTGAAAAGTATCTTAATCATCTTTTAGTTGATGTCAAGACCGGTGTCGGCATGACCTCATATAAAGATGGTGTTATCACGCTGAACAATGGCGAAACCATCCAGTCCGACATGGTTATCTGGACTGCCGGTGTCACGGGCGTGAAGCTTGACATTGTAGGCGCGGACATTCAGCGCGGGCGCGGTAACCGCTTTGTGGTTGACGGCTGCAACCGGGTTGAAGGGCTCGATGATGTCTATGCCATAGGCGATATTGCCATTATGCCTGATGTTGACCCTGCGTTCCCCGGCGGTCATCCTCAGCTTGCACAGGTTGCTATCCAGCAGTCACGCCTCTTGGCTAAGAACCTCAACAAGGATGAGGATAAGACGTTTGTATATAACGACAAGGGTACGATGGCAACCGTCGGTAGAAATCGTGCCGTTGCAGACCTTGGCAAGCTGCATCTGAGCGGTTTTCCGGCATGGTTTATATGGATGTTCATTCACCTTATTTCCATTCTCGGAATGCGCAACAAGATTTCGGTGCTTATCAACTGGATATGGGCATATTTCAGCTATCAGTCGAGTCTGCGCATCCTTATCCGTCCCGATAAATATCCTGTCAAGAACCGTTGGCGCGAAAAGTAACTTTTGGGAGTGACATTGCTTGGGAGCGGCATGCGTCCTCGCGTGCCGGTAACTGATTGGTAAATAGGACTGTTACAGGCATGCGAG